>NZ_CP014608.1:3758847-4385321 GCF_001586165.1 Obesumbacterium proteus
GACATTCTGTTTTTGGATGAGCCAACGTCGGGCGTCGATCCCCTCACCCGCCGCGAGTTTTGGCTACATATCAACGGCATGGTGGATAAAGGCGTTACCGTGATGGTGACCACGCACTTTATGGATGAGGCCGAATACTGCGATCGCATCGGGTTAGTCTATCGCGGGAAAATCATTGCTGCGGGCTCACCCGATCAGCTCAAACACAGCGTCGCCAGCGATGACAATCCAAATCCGACTATGGAGCAGGCTTTTATTGAGCTGGTTCAGGGCTACGACAAGGAGCAAACGGCATGAGTGAAAGCGCCAACAGTATTCACTTTTCGTGGCGGCGATTGCGCGCCCTGTGCCGCAAAGAAACAGCTCAGATCCTGCGCGATCCCAGCAGTGCGCTGATTGCGGTGGTGATCCCTCTGTTATTGCTGTTTATTTTTGGCTACGGCATCAACCTCGACTCCAGCAAACTGCACGTGGGTATTCTGATGGAGCAACAGTCAGAAGATGCCCGCGATCTCACCAATACGTTTCTTGGCTCGCCGTATATCGCAGCCACAGTCAGCGACAACCGACAGGCGCTGATTAAGCAAATGCAGGCGGGTAAAATTCGCGGGCTTATCGTCATCCCGGTTGATTTTTCTGAACAACTGGCTCGTCCGCAGGGAAAATCCCCGATTCAGGTGATTACCGACGGCAGTGAGCCAAATACGGCAAACTTTGTGCAAGGCTACGCGGAAGGCATTTGGCAAATATGGTTACAGCAGCGCGCCGTTGATAAAGGGGGCGAATTCAAGCCGCTAATCGACGTCCAGCTACGCTATTGGTTTAACCCTGCCGCCATCAGCCAGCACTTTATTATTCCTGGAGCGATAACCATTATTATGACGGTTATCGGCGCCATCCTGACATCGCTGGTCATTGCCCGCGAGTGGGAACGCGGCACGATGGAAGCCCTACTTTCTACGCAGGTGACGCGCACGGAATTATTGCTGTCTAAGCTGCTGCCTTATTACGTGTTAGGGCTACTGGCCATGGCGCTGTGCATGGCGGTGGCGGTCTTTGTGATAGGGGTTCCGTATCGAGGATCGCTGCTGATTTTGTTCGTGATGACCACGCTGTTTCTCGCCAGCACCCTAGGGATGGGATTGCTCATCTCTACCATTACCCGTAATCAGTTTAATGCGGCGATGGTGGCGCTCAACGCGGGGTTCCTGCCTGCCGTGATGCTTTCTGGCTTCATCTTTGAAATTGACAGTATGCCCGCCATTGTTCAGGCCGTGACCTATGTGATCCCTGCCCGCTACTTCGTAAGCACCTTACAGACCCTATTTTTGGCCGGTAATATCGGCAGCGTGCTGATGGTTAACCTGCTGTTTTTAATTATTTCTGCCGTGGTCTTTATTGGACTTACCGCGTGGAAAACCAAGCGCCGACTGGATTGAGGATTTGTCATGTTCTATAGACTGTGGACATTAATCATTAAAGAACTTCAATCGCTGCTGCGCGATCCGCAAACTCGCGCCATCTTGATTATGCCGGTCATTTTACAGGTGGTGCTATTTCCTTTTGCCGCAACGTTAGATGTCACCAATGCCAGCATCGCGATCTATAGCGAGGATACCGGCCAGTCGTCGGTAGAACTCACCCAACGTTTTGCCAAGGCCGAAGCCTTTAGCAACGTGCTACTCCTACACAGCCCGCACGAGATCGCACCCACGATTGATAACCGTAAAGCGCTGCTGTTGATCCGCTTTCCGGCTAATTTCTCACGCGATATTTTGTCTGGTCATCAGGCACCGTTACAGATAATTTTGGACGGACGCAGCTCCAACAGCGCGCAAATCGCGGCTAACTATGTTCAGCAAATCGTTCGAGACTATCAACAAGAGCTTATCAGCGGACAGCCTGTATCCACTCACGATCTAGCCCAGAAAAACTCTGAGCTCGTTATTCGCAACTGGTATAACCCAAATCTGGATTACAAATGGTTTGTGGTGCCGTCGCTGATTGCCATGATCACCACCATCGGCGTGTTAATTGTTACGTCGCTGTCGGTGGCACGCGAACGCGAGCAGGGAACGCTGGAACAGTTGCTCGTTTCCCCGCTGAATACTTGGCAAATATTCGTTGGCAAAGCGATTCCAGCCCTGATTGTCGCGACGTTTCAGGCCACCGTGGTGTTGTTGATCGGGATTTTTGCCTACCAAATTCCGTTTGCCGGTTCCCTGTTGCTGTTTTACTTCACCATGCTGATCTACGGGCTTTCGTTAGTCGGGTTTGGTCTGCTGATCTCTTCGCTGTGCTCAACGCAGCAGCAGGCGTTTATTGGCGTGTTTGTGTTTATGATGCCTGCGATTTTGCTATCCGGTTATGTATCGCCGGTAGAAAACATGCCGGTTTGGCTGCAAAACCTCACATGGATAAATCCGATTCGTCACTTCACCGATATTACCAAAGAGCTTTATTTGAAGGATGTGAGTTTCGATATTATCTGGCACAGCCTGTGGCCGCTTCTGGTGATAACCCTAACCACCGGCAGCGCCGCCTACGCGATGTTTAGACGTAAGATTGCGTAGCGAAACGCGTAAATAGCTTCAAGGATGAAGAATATCCCCAAAATAATTGGAGCGGCTTGAAGGCGGCAAGTGAGCAGCTTCAAGGATGAAGGGGATAAGGACTCTTGCTATACTGCGGCATAGTCTTTGCCGCAGGCGCAATGTCATCATCTTAGATAGGGTTAGATCAGCATCATGTTAAGTTCGAAGGAATCATCTAATAGTACCGATGCCTCTCTTTCTGGGATCACGCGCAGCTATATGCTGTTTATTTTTTTGCTGGTTCTGGCTAATTTGCTCTACGGCTATAACTATGTGAATGCCTACATCAACAGCAAGCAAACCATGCTGGCAACGGTTGCCGATCAGCTGCAAAAGCGTATCGAAACCTACCGATTTGTGACCTATCAGGTGTATGACAACCTTTCCGCGTCTAACTCCGTGCAACTGCCCTCTCCGATCAATGAAATTCGGTTACGCCCTGATATCTATCTATTGGAAAAGAGCCGCCATAAAACCGACGCGCTGATTTTTGGCCAGCATGATGCTAGCACCAGCGATTTAGCGCTGCGCATGTCGAACTATCTCGATATTTTGTGGGGCGCGGAAACCGAAACCTATTCGATGTATTATCTGAACGGGCAGGATAATAGCCTGATCTTAGTTTCGACGATGCCGATGAAAGATCTCTCTGCGCGTTATAAAGAGGGATATTTGGGCAACGTCGTCGAATCTCGCAAAACCGAAATGCTGCAACAGTCCAATTCATTAGATGAACGCGAAGGTTTCTCGGGATTACGCAAGTTTCGTTTCCTGAACTCTTATTATTTCACCTTGCGCACCACCTTCAATAACCCCGGACATTTAGCGACCGTGGTAGCTTTCGATCTGCCTATCGGCGATATTTTGCCGCGTGATTTGCCGGTTCAACGTTTCCTGATCACTGAAAACCCTGAATCACCGTCAGAATTGATGTCGCGTGAAGAGCTGCCAGACGCGTTCTCTACGCTGAGATGGCCGTGGTTAACGATCAGCGCGCCGCTGTATAACACGCCGCTAAAAATCGATTTTAATATTCCGATGACCACGCTGACCGTAGATATGCTGAGGAATAATTTCTGGCTGGTGCTGATTAATTTATTGGTGCTCGTTCTGTCATTCACCGGCTTCTATTTCGTGCGCCACCAATATATTCGCCCAGGTAAACGCATGGCTGCGCAGCTTAGCGCCCAGCAGGAAATGAATCAGGAAATTATTACCCATTTACCGATTGGCCTACTGATTTATCGCTTTGACACCGATACCGTGGTCGCCAGCAACAAAATTGCCGACCACCTGTTGCCTCATCTTAGCCTGAGCAAAATTGCCAGTATGGCTCAAGAACATCAGGGGCGAATTCAGGCAACGGTTAACAATGAAATGTATGAAATCCAGATGGTGCGCAGCCAGCAGAATATTAAATCTGCCCTGTTCTTAATGCGCGATCTGGATAAAGAAATGATGGTCAGCAAAAAGCTGAAACAGGCGCAGAGTGAATATGAGAAAAATCTGACCGCACGTAAAATCATGACCACTAATTTAAGCCGCGAGCTTAATGCGCCGATGATTAATATTCAGCAATTGGTCGCTGATATTAAAAATAATAAAGAAGATCCGCGCCTGCTAGATTTACTGTGGGCAGAAACGCGCCATGCACAGGCTCTGATTGATGAAATCACGCTGCTCACCGAAATTGAAAATCGAGACTGGCGTCCGGTAACTGAAACATTCAACCTTAACAAGCGCATTGATGAGCTGCTAAAACGTAGCTTGCCCGAACTGCGCCGTAAAGGGCTTACGCTGATTAACCACACGGATATCGATCCCGACAAAGAGTTTATCGGTGATATTCGCTCGCTAGAACAAGTGCTTTCCATGCTGCTGCACTATTCCATCATTACCACGGTGTATGGAAAAATCACCCTGAAAGTGACGCAGAAACCCGAGTCTCCTGACCATATTTGTTTTGAGCTCAGCGACACCGGCACCGGCGTATCCAATAAAGAGATCAATGGATTACGCTATCCAAACCTCGGTGAGCCGCAAAGCGATCGCTTCGCCAGAGGCTCAGGGATGACCTACTATCTTTGTGCCCAGCTATGCAAGCGCATGAGCGGCAGATTGGATATCCAAAGCAAAGACGATATCGGAACGCGCTACAGCTTTAACTGCATTATGCATCCGGTGGAGCATCCAGAAGAAGAATCGGAAAAACTGCTGGACGGGATCACAGCCTATCTGCAAATCACCTCCGATGAAATTCGCAGCCTGATCATGCATAAACTTGCCGCGTTTGGTGCCGCCTCCATCATTGCCGATGGCCGCGATGCCAACGAAGAATATGATATTACGCTCACCGATGCGCCAGAGAATGCGGAAGATTACACCCTGCTGCTGGTTTCCGATATTGACGGCTTTGAAGAGTACGCGCCGCACCGTATTAAGGCTAACTTCAACCTCACCGAACCACTCATTGACGCCATTTTGCTGTTGATTGAACAACAAATAGCGGTCACAGAATCGCCAATCGATGCGGAATATGCTGAAAATGCAGATCCTGCATCTGATAGCTCTCCTTTTAAATCAAAGGATTACTTTTCTCTGTTTATGGAAACAGTACCGGAAGATGTACAGAAACTGTATACTGAAGCCGAACAGAGTGATTTATCCCCGCTTTCTCTGACTGCACACCGACTTAAAGGTGTTTTTGCCATGCTTAATATCCCCACCGGCAAAACTCTATGTGAACAGTTAGAACTCGCCATTAAAGAAAGCGATGTAACAAATATAAAGATTTTGATCAGTCAGATTGATACTTTTGTCAGCCGACTGCTTCTACTAGGTAGCCAACAACATGAATAACCTAAATGTAATTATTGCTGATGACCATCCAATTGTCCTATTCGGTATTAGGAAGTCACTTGAACAAATCGAATGGGTTAACGTTGTCGGGGAATTTGAAGACTCAACGGCATTAATCAATAGCTTATCTAAGCTGGATGCGAATGTACTGATCACCGATCTTTCCATGCCGGGCGACAAATACGGCGATGGCATTACCTTGATTAAATATATCAAGCGCCATTATCCGCACCTGTCCATTATTGTTCTCACTATGAACAATAACCCTGCCATTTTAAGCGCAGTTCTGGAATTGGATATTGAAGGGATTGTCCTTAAGCAAGGCGCACCGGCTGATTTACCGAAGGCACTGGCTGCATTGCAAAAAGGCAAAAAATTCACCCCAGAAAGCGTGTCCAAACTGCTGGAAAAAATTAGTGCGAGCGGCTACGGAGACAAGCGTTTATCACCAAAAGAAAGCGAAGTACTCCGCTTATTCGCCGAAGGTTTCTTGGTAACAGAAATTGCTAAAAAACTGAACCGCAGCATTAAAACCATCAGTAGCCAGAAGAAATCAGCCATGCTGAAACTGGGCGTCGATAACGATATTGCACTGCTGAACTATCTTTCTTCCGTCAATATTATGTCGGTGGATAAAGACTAAGTTTAGACCGAGTCTCAATATGGCATTATGCCATGACGGTGTAAGGTTTCGTTCGCCTATCAGCAACGGCATTTGCCTATAAACTGAGTGAAGGCGACCGATGAGGGGCGCCAACGCGCGCCCCTTCAATCCTCGCGCTTTTGTCCGCGACGCCATCTCCGCATCGGGTCGGCATGCGCCATCCTTGGCGCCTCCTCCCCTCGTAGAAACATCCTGTTTCTACTGCTCTATCTACCAAAACTTAAAAAAATTAAAAGATAAGAAGGCAAAATGTCTTTTGTCTTTTTCGTGTTAGATGAAATGCGTTTTAGAGCCGCCAGCAGGGATGCTGGTGGCAGGTCGAGGGCGCACACGATGTGCGCTCCGAGACCGGTCGGCCAAACGAATTGGTAATAAGCGTGTGAGTTGAGAGCCCCCACGCGATGGGGCTCTCATCGAACGCCTTCAACTAAGGCTAAATATAAAAACTGCAATCAACAGGCGGTCGAAATCTTACACTATAAGCGTCATAGAATAGCGCATACAGAATCTTACACTTGCAGACCCAATCACTCTAAATTGAGTTCGCTCTTCCCTTCCTCACCACCTCAGCAAAATGATGCAGTGATTTTTGTAGCTCTTCCAGCGTCACTGGCTTCGACAAACAGCTATCCATACCAACCTGAATACAACGCTCCCGCTCTTCCGCCAGCGCATTCGCCGTTACGCCGATAATTGGCGCGGTGCGGCCTTGCTGGCGCAGACGTGCAGTCAGCTGATAACCATCCATGTTTGCCATGTTCACGTCGGTCAGTACAATGTCGGCCTGCTGTTTCGCTAAGGCGCCTAATGCATCCAAACCATCGCTTGCGGTTGATACCGACTGATACCCTAATGAAATCAGCTGATCGGCCAGCAGGCGGCGGTTGATCGGATGATCGTCAACGATAAGGATATGCACATCGCTGTAATCTTTAACTTCAATAGGGCCATTATCTTCAGAAAGATCGGGGAGTAATGCCGTGTCTTCTGGCACAAAGATACGGCGTAGAATACTCAACAACTCCAGCGGTGCCGCCGTGCTAAGCACCCATGAGCCGTCCTCTTTGCGTTTCGCATGGCCTAAATACTCTGCGGATAGGCGGATGTGGGTCTTAACCGGAGTAATTAGCGTCACATCATGATCTGAAATCAAAATCCCCTGCTCATCGCAGTGCTCGCTGGCGCTGCATAGGTGAACATCTGCACCGGCCATGGTCAGAAGTTTCAACAGATATGCTTCCAAGCGCGCATTATGGATCTCAAGCCAAACGGTTTTTTGTGCCAATGCCGCAATTTCAGGCGCTGATTCCACCGCCTGATACATCGGAATACGCACGGTAAATATGCTGCCCATTCCCGGTTCCGATTCTACGGCAATGTCGCCGTCCATCAGACTGACCAGCTTTTCACAGATGGCCAGCCCCAGACCGGTTCCTTGGAAATGGCGCTGCACACCGGTTCCGACTTGGAAGAAAGGATCGAACAACTTCATCACGTCGCGGAATGGAATACCAAGACCGGTATCACGCACGCGGAACTCGAGATAGAAATCCTGTACCCGCACCTGAAGAATAATGCAGCCCGTATCGGTAAATTTGATCGCATTGCTTAGCAGGTTCGACAGCACCTGCTGAATACGCATGATATCGCCAGCAACGGAATCCGGTACTTCGGGCTCAATAAAGCAGTACATCGCCAAGCGCTTACGCACCACCAGCGGCAAGTAGTTGCCGATAATATGCGGGATCACCTTACGCGGCTCGAAGGTTCCCGGCTCTATTTTGAGCTGTTCGGATTCTATTTTTGAGAAATCGAGAATGTCGCTGATGATTTTAAGCAGCAGACCCGAGGAGTTGCTCATCGCCGCTAGCAGACGCTGGGTTTCTTCCGGCAGCGACTTAGTCTGTAGCAGGTCGAGATTACCAATGATGCCATACAGCGGCGTTCTCAGCTCGTGGCTGACCGTCGCCAAGAACATCGACTTCGACTGACTGGCCTGCTCGGCGGCATTGGCAAGCTCTTGCAATGACTCTTCGATTTTAACGCGTGCGCTTACGTCAATCATGACGCAAATCGCCACATCCTCATTGCGATAGCGAGAGTGAACAAAGCTAATTTGCAGGTTCTGGTTCTGACTGGTGATGACGTCGACCACGCTGCTAGGTTGCTCGCAGATAATGCGCGTGATCCGATGGCGGTCTTCAGAGGTAAACAGGCTGATATAATTATGCGCCAGTTCATTACTCAGAATATTACTACCGTCTTTAATGCGCAGAATACAGATGCCAACCGGCGCAGAGGCCACGATTTTACGGTTAAATTGCTCATGTTCTTCAAGGCGAAATGCGTTATTTTCTGCCGGAGAAAACATCTTGCGCTCAAATAACCACGTCAGCACAAACAGAATAAGCGCGCTGATTAAGTTTAATATCACCGCATTAATCAAGAGTAGATTAAAACGCTCGAGCAATACGCTAGTCGGCAATGAATAGACAATGCTTAATCCCGACGGGCTTAGTTTCTTTTTCAGCAACAGGGTGTCATAGCCGCTGTTATAGCCAAAATAGTTATCGTCGTTCGGAATACCTGAAAGGGCTGGTTGCTCACCGCCGTTTTCAGTGTAGGTCATTAATACGTCATTATTTTCATTCAACAACGTGACACCCACCGGCAGCGTGGAAGGATTAGTAAAATCCTCCAGACGGATATTTTGCTCGGTGCCTAGCAGCGCTTCCAGCTTGTTGGCGATGTAAACCGGCGTAATAACATAAAGCGCCCCCACGTCATTTTGAGTACCGGGGATCACCCAGAACAGCGTGTGTTCTTTCTCTTTATTATTGCTGTTTTGGAACATCAAAATCCGCTGATGTAAATTGCGGAACACATTGCTTTGGTCGAGCGGTGTATTACGAATACCAAAATCAGCCAGACACAAGCTTTCACCACCGATAAAGAAGATTCGGTTGAGGTCATATGCGGCAACGAAATTCTCTTTCCAATAGTTGATGAAATTACTCAGCGACTCTAACGAGTTCTGGTAATTATCGCTCAGCAACTGACAGTCAGACTCAGGAAAAATCGGCGTCAGCGGCGGAAGCGTATTCTTTCCACTGAATACGCCGTTAATCATATCCAGCCCAGTAACGGACCAACTCAGTCGATTTTCCGCAATATAGCGAATATCCCGCATGATGCTGGCGGAGTGCTTGATCACCCCCTGCGCCTGATCAAAATTCAGGTTGAAGTCTTGGCGGATGTCCGACTCTTTCTCATGAAATTCATTGAGAATATAAAATGTGGTCAGCAAAGCGCCCAAGATCCACAGCATCAGCGCCAACGATCGGAATAGATAGCGTGAAATTCGCAGCGTTGTTCGGAAAGAGGCTAGATATTTCAAAGGATTACCATTGCAGAAGACGGTCAGTTAAACGAAAGGCCTACATTCAAGTATCACACTAGTCACTAGAGATAAAAAAAGCCAGTACAAACATCTGCACTGGCTTTTTATCGAGTCAACGAAACGCTAGTAATTAGGCGTTTTCGTCGCGCTCTTCATCATCAGACTCTGATGCGTCATCGACGCTTTCAGCATCGTCTGCAATATCAGCAACATCGCCGTCAACCGCCGCATTCTCTTCACCATCGAGAACTTCATCATCCTCTTCTGGTTCAGCAACGCGCTGCAAGCCAACCACGTGTTCGTCTTCAGCGGTGCGGATCAGCGTAACACCTTGGGTGTTACGACCAACAACGCTCACCTCAGCAACGCGGGTACGTACCAACGTGCCAGCATCGGTGATCATCATAATCTGATCGCATTCGTCGACCTGAACAGCGCCAACCACGTTACCATTACGCTCGCTGACCTTGATAGAGATAACCCCCTGAGTCGCACGGGACTTGGTTGGGTACTCTGCAACGCCGGTACGCTTACCGTAGCCATTTTCGGTCACGGTCAGAATATCGCCTTCGCCACGAGGGATGATCAGTGAGACAACGCGGTCTTCACCGTTGAGGTTGATACCACGCACGCCCGTTGCGGTACGGCCCATAGAACGCACTTGGCTTTCTGGGAAACGCACCACTTTACCGGCCGCAGAGAACAGCATCACTTCGTTGCTGCCGTCGGTCAGATCAACGCCAATCAGCTCATCGCCTTCGTTCAGATTCACGGCAATAATACCCGCGCTGCGAGGACGGCTGAAATCGGTCAGCGCAGTTTTCTTCACGGTACCGCTCGCGGTTGCCATGAAGACGTGACGACCTTCTTCGTATTCACGCACCGGAAGAATGGCGGTAATACGTTCGTTGGCTTCCAGCGGCAGCAGGTTGATGATCGGACGACCACGCGCACCACGGCTCGCTTCAGGCAACTGATAGACCTTCATCCAGTACAAACGACCACGGCTTGAGAAGCACAGAATGGTGTCGTGCGTGTTGGCCACCAGCAGGCGGTCAATGAAGTCTTCTTCTTTAATACGTGCAGCTGACTTACCTTTACCACCGCGACGCTGTGCTTCGTAGTCGGTCAGAGGCTGGTATTTCACATAGCCCTGATGCGACAAGGTCACCACTACGTCTTCCTGCGAAATCAAATCTTCGATGTTGATATCAGCAGTGTTTTCAGTAATTTCGGTACGACGCGCATCGCCAAACTGGTCACGAACCGCGATCAGTTCTTCGCGAATCACTTCCATCAGGCGATCTGGGCTTTCCAGAATGAAAATCAGCGCAGCGATCTGTTCTAACAGATCTTTGTATTCGTCGAGCAGCTTCTCATGCTCAAGGCCGGTCAGTTTCTGCAAACGCAGATCCAGAATAGCCTGTGCCTGCTGTTCAGTTAGATAGTAATGACCTTCACGAATACCGAACTCTGGCTCCAACCATTCAGGGCGCGCAGCGTTATCGCCAGCACGTTCCAGCATCGCTGCAACGGTGCCCAGTTCCCAGCCGCGTGCAACCAGCAGTGCTTTCGCTTCCGCAGGGTTTGGTGCATGGCGGATAAGTTCAATGATTGGGTCGATGTTCGACAGCGCAATCGCCAAACCTTCCAAGATGTGCGCACGATCGCGAGCCTTGCGCAGTTCAAAGATGGTACGACGAGTAACAACTTCGCGGCGGTGGCGAACGAATGCCTGTAGGCAGTCTTTCAGCGTCAGCAGTTTAGGCTGTCCCTGATGCAGCGCCACCATGTTGATACCAAACGTCACCTGCATTTGCGTCAGTGAGTAGAGGTGGTTCAGAACCACTTCGCCCACGGCGTCACGTTTGATTTCAATAACAATACGCATACCGTCTTTATCGGACTCATCACGCAGAGCGCTGATGCCTTCCAGACGTTTTTCTTTTACCAACTCAGCAATTTTCTCGATCAGGCGAGCTTTGTTCACCTGATAAGGAATTTCATGCACGATGATGGTTTCGCGGCCGGTTTTTTCGTCCGCTTCAACTTCGGCTTTGGCACGGATATACACCTTGCCGCGCCCAGTACGATACGCTTCCTCAATACCACGACGACCGTTGATGATCGCGGCAGTTGGGAAATCCGGGCCAGGGATATGCTGCATCAGGCCTTCAACCGTAATGTTTTCGTCATCAATATAGGCCAAGCAGCCATTGATCACTTCATTCAGGTTGTGTGGAGGAATATTGGTTGCCATACCTACGGCGATACCGGAAGAACCGTTTACCAGCAGGTTTGGAACTTTGGTTGGCAACACCGCTGGGATTTGCTCGGTGCCGTCATAGTTAGGCACGAAATCAACGGTCTCTTTTTCCAGATCCGCTAACAGTTCGTGAGCAATTTTGGACATACGGATTTCGGTATAACGCATTGCTGCGGCGGAGTCGCCATCAACAGAACCGAAGTTACCCTGTCCATCAACCAACATGTAACGCAGCGAGAACGGCTGAGCCATACGAACGATAGTATCGTATACCGCGCTATCACCATGTGGATGGTATTTACCGATAACGTCCCCGACGATACGGGCCGATTTTTTATATGCTTTATTCCAGTCATTGCCCAATACATTCATCGCGAACAGAACGCGACGGTGAACTGGCTTCAGTCCATCACGAACATCCGGCAGCGCACGCCCGACGATAACGGACATGGCGTAATCCAGATACGAGTTTTTCAACTCTTCTTCGATGTTGACCGGCGTAATCTCTCTGGCAAGGTCGCTCATGGAGCTGCTATCCCTCTACTGACTTCTGATGATTCATCTGCTGCCGCTACCCTAACAGACACCCTTGGGTATATTCATCGAATAGATCAAAGCGCATACACGATGACAAAGACCGCGAATTATATCATAAAGCCGGATTTAGTGCGAAACCCTGTGCGCTTTTCAATGCATGGCGGAATTAACCTCATTTAGCCAAGAATCTGTATAATCCACAGCAGTACTTTTCTCAAAAAATTATTTTCCGGTGAATGATTCACGCCACCAGAAATATCTTAGAAGGAGTGTTCGATGTCTGAACAAAACGTAGACCATCAGGAAATTGCTAAATTTGAAGCCGTTGCATCGCGCTGGTGGGATCTCGAAGGGGAATTTAAACCCCTGCACCGCATTAACCCTCTGCGCCTGAACTATATCCAGCAACGCGCCGACGGTGTATTTGGTAAGAAAATCCTCGATGTTGGCTGCGGCGGCGGCATTCTGGCCGAGAGCATGGCACGTGAAGGCGCCGAGGTGACAGGCTTGGATATGGGCGCAGAGCCCTTGCAGGTCGCCCGCTTGCATTCACTGGAAACCGGCATCAAAGTCACCTACGTTCAGGAAACCGTTGAGCAGCACGCCGACGAGCATGCGGGTCTCTACGATATTGTCACCTGCATGGAAATGCTGGAACACGTCCCCGATCCGCGCTCCGTGGTGTTGGCATGCGCCAAGCTGGTAAAACCCGGTGGACACGTTTTCTTCTCAACGATTAACCGCAATAACAAAGCCTGGCTGATGGCGGTGATTGGCGCTGAATACGTACTGAAGATGGTGCCAAAGGGAACTCACGATGTGAAAAAATTCATTCGCCCTGCGGAATTGATCGGTTGGATCGACGAAACCCCGCTGCGCGAACGCAATATGATTGGCCTGCACTACAACCCGTTAACAGATAAGTTCAAGCTGGCACCGAACGTGGATGTGAATTATATGGTGCATACGGTTAGGGATTTGGGATGAGATTTCGTACGCCTGCTGTTTATGACAACTTTGTGTAATATTCCGCCCGCCTGTCAATACCGAATTATCATGTGCCAGAAATGAAGGCGTACGGGCAGAGACCACCAGCGCGTGGTCTCTGCACTCGCGCGCTTTTATCCGAGATGCCATCTCCGCGTCGGGTCGGCATGCGCCATCCTTGGCGCCTCCTCCCCTTGTAGAAACATCCTGTTTCTACTGCTCTCTCTACCAAGACTTAAACAATCAAAAGATAAGAAGATAAGAAGACAAAAATGTCTTTTGTTTTTTCATGTTGAAAGAATGCATTTTAGAGCCGCCAGCAGGGATGCTGGTGGCAGGTCGAGGGCGCACAGGACGTGCGCTCTGAGACCGGTCGGCCAAACGACGCGGTAAAAAGCGCGCGAGTTGAGAGTCCCCGCGCAACGGGACTCTCATCGGACGCCTACGCCTGTAGTTGCATAGAAACGTATTAGCTTATTGGCGGACGAAACCGTCGCAGTAGTAACATATACTACGACTGGCCATACAACCCCTTTCCCGTTCTAAAATATTACACAAGCCCATAATCGAAAAACGAACAAACATTCACCTCACAATTCCACGATCAATATTTGACTTTTCCACTCCGAATAAGAAACCAGCAGTCGATCAATTTATTTTATTTTTAAGTGGAATCTTATCCCCCTCGCCTCTCAACCGCTGCCGCCAGTAATGACGGTACGTGAGCGCCAGACTTAACAATTCACCCCCAAGTTATCCACAATTTTGCGGCGTTTTGTTCACTTGCAAAACTGAGCCAAGAACACTATCTTGTTATCACTCCTTGATTAATACACCATATCTTGTGTTCACAACACGAAATCGACACTACACGTCAAGTTAATGCAACAATGATTTTGCATTGATTTAACGCGCATGGTTTTTATAGACACGATGACGGCTTGAACATGAGATCGCACACGGACAGGTAAATAGCCCTATGAATCAAAGTCTGCTGGTCACTAAGCGTGACGGAAGCAAAGAACGTATCAATCTTGATAAAATCCACCGCGTACTCGATTGGGCTGCTGAAGGCTTGAGTAATGTCTCAGTTTCTCAGGTGGAATTACGTTCTCACATCCAGTTTTATGATGGGATCCGCACCGCGGATATTCACGAAACCATCATCAGGGCCGCCGCAGACCTGATCTCCCGTGACGCTCCAGACTATCAATATCTGGCTGCGCGTCTGGCTATTTTCCATCTGCGTAAAAAAGCTTACGGCCAGTTTGAACCGCCTAAATTGTACGACCACGTGGTTAAACTGGTCGAAATGGGCAAATATGACAAACATCTGCTGGAAGACTACACCACAGAAGAGTTTGCCCAGATGGACGAGTTTATCGACCATTGGCGCGACATGAATTTCTCTTACGCCGCGGTTAAGCAGCTGGAAGGGAAATATCTGGTTCAGAACCGCGTATCCGGCGAAATCTACGAGAGCGCCCAGTTCTTGTATATTCTGGTCGCCGCGTGCCTGTTCTCTAATTATCCGCGTGAAACCCGTCTGAGCTATGTAAAACGCTTTTATGACGCGGTATCAACGTTCAAAATTTCGCTGCCTACGCCAATCATGGCGGGCGTGCGTACCCCTACCCGCCAGTTCAGCTCCTGTGTGCTGATCGAGTGCGGCGACAGCTTGGACTCTATCAATGCCACGTCCAGCGCTATCGTAAAATATGTCTCCCAGCGTGCCGGTATCGGCATCAACGCCGGTCGCATCCGTGCGTTAGGTAGCCCAATTCGCGGCGGTGAAGCTTTCCACACCGGCTGTATTCCGTTCTACAAACACTTCCAGACTGCGGTTAAATCCTGCTCTCAGGGCGGCGTTCGCGGCGGCGCGGCAACGTTGTTCTACCCGTTGTGGCATTTGGAAGTTGAAAGCCTGCTGGTGTTGAAAAACAACCGTGGTGTTGAAGGTAACCGTGTTCGCCATATGGACTACGGCGTGCAGTTGAACCGCCTGATGTATCAGCGCTTGATTAAAGGCGGCGACATTACGCTGTTCAGCCCATCAGACGTTCCGGGCCTGTACGATGCTTTCTTTGCCGATCAGGACGAGTTCGAACGCCTGTACATGCAGTACGAAGCCGACGACAGCATTCGTAAGCAGAAAGTTAAAGCGGTGGAATTGTTCTCGCTGATGATGCAAGAGCGCGCCTCAACGGGCCGTATCTACATCCAGCACGTTGACCACTGCAACACCCATAGCCCGTTTGATCCGGCTATTGCACCGGTGCGCCAGTCCAACCTGTGTCTGGAAATCGCCCTGCCAACCAAACCGCTGAGCGACGTGAACGACGAAAACGGTGAAATTGCGCTGTGTACGCTGTCGGCGTTTAACCTTGGCGTTATTAAATCGCTGGACGATTTAGAAGAGCTGGCGGTGTTAGCCGTTCGTGCCCTTGATGCCCTGTTAGACTATCAGGACTATCCGATTCTGGCGGCTAAGCGCGGTGCGATGGGACGTCGTACTCTGGGAATCGGCGTGATTAACTACGCCTATTATCTGGCGAAGAATGGCGTGCGCTACTCCGACGGCAGCGCAAACAATTTGACGCACAAAACCTTTGAAGCCATTCAGTATTACCTGCTGAAAGCGTCTAACGAGCTGGCCAAAGAACAAGGCGCGTGCCCGTGGTTCAATGAAACCACCTACGCACAGGGCGTACTGCCAATCGACACCTATAAGAAAGACTTGGATACGATTTGCAACGAGCCTCTGCACTACGATTGGGAAACGCTGCGTCGCGAGATTAAAGAGCACGGTCTGCGTAACTCTACGCTGTCTGCGCTGATGCCGTCTGAAACCTCTTCGCAGATTTCTAACGCAACCAACGGCATTGAGCCACCGCGTGGCCATATCAGTATCAAAGCGTCGAAAGACGGTATCCTGCGCCAAGTGGTGCCAGAGTATGATCGCTTGAAAAACGCTTATGAGCTGCTGTGGGAAATGCCAAACAACGATGGCTATTTGCAGCTCGTCGGTCTGATGCAGAAATTTATCGATCAGTCGATTTCCGCTAATACCAACTACGATCCGTCTCGCTTCCCATCAGGGAAGGTTCCGATGAAGCAGCTGTTAAAAGACTTGCTGACGGCGTACAAATTTGGGGCTAAGACCCTGTATTATCAAAACACCCGTGATGGCGCAGAAGATGTGCAAGACGATTTGCAGGCCGTTGCCGAAGACGACGGTTGCGAAAGCGGTGCTTGCAAGATTTAACCAAGACCAGCACGAAACCGCCGATATCCATCGGCGGTTTTATCCTAAACGGTAGGATTATAGTTTTATGGCATATACCACATTCTCTCAAAACAAAAACGATCAGTTACTCGAACCTATGTTCTTCGGTCAGCCGGTTAACGTGGCGCGTTACGACCAGCAAAAGCATGAAATTTTTGAAAAACTGATCGAAAAACAGCTCTCTTTCTTCTGGCGCCCCGAAGAAGTTGACGTGTCTCGCGACCGTATCGACTATCAAGCGCTGCCGGAACATGAAAAACACATTTTTATCAGTAACCTGAAATATCAAACTCTGTTGGATTCCATTCAAGGACGCAGCCCGAACGTCGCGCTGTTGCCGCTGATCTCTATCCCTGAGCTCGAAACTTGGGTCGAAACTTGGTCGTTCTCTGAAACTATTCACTCACGTTCTTACACGCATATTATCCGTAATATCGTTAACGATCCGGCGGTGGTGTTTGACGATATCGTCACCAATGAAGAAATCCTCAAGCGTGCGAAAGACATTTCCGGCTACTACGATGATTTAATTGAGATGACCGGTTACTGGCATCTGCTGGGCGAAGGCACTCACACCGTCAACGGTAAAACCGTCAACGTGAATCTGCGTACCCTCAAGAAACAGCTCTATCTGTGCCTGATGAGCGTCAACGCGCTGGAAGCGATTCGCTTCTACGTCAGCTTCGCCTGCTCTTTCGCCTTTGCTGAACGCGAACTGATGGAAGGCAACGCCAAAATCATCAAACTGATTGCCCGCGATGAAGCCCTGCACCTAACCGGCACCCAGCATATTCTGAACCTGATGCGTTCAGGTCAGGACGATCCTGAAATGGCCGAAATCGCCGTAGAGTGCGAACAGCAATGCTATGACCTGTTTGTGCTCGCTGCACAGCAGGAAAAAGAGTGGGCAGAATATCTGTTCCGCGATGGCTCCATGATTGGCTTGAACAAAGATATCCTGTGCCAGTACGTTGAATACATCACCAATATCCGCATGCAGGCCGTTGGCTTGGGGCTGCCGTTCCAAACGAGCTCTAACCCAATTCCGTGGATCAATGCTTGGCTGGTGTCTGATAACGTTCAAGTGGCACCGCAGGAAGTGGAAGTGAGCTCTTATCTGGTTGGTCAGATTGACTCCGAAGTCAACGCTGATGACCTGAGCGACTTCGAGCTGTAATCCCTTGAGCTTTTCACCCTACCAAGACTCGACGCTGGCGGCAGACGATGCCGCTAGCATCGAGACTGAAAATGCCAGCGCTGAGCCGCTTACGCCCACTATCACACTCGCGCTTTCTGGCGCTAAGCTTGCATTCACGCACGGCAAAGCCTCGCTGCTTGAAGCCCTTGAGCATCATAATGTTCAGGTCGAGTACCAATGCCGTTCAGGCTATTGCGGTTCTTGTCGTTGCAAAATGACCAAGGGGCGCGTGGTGTATCGCCAACAGCCACTGGCTTTCATCAACGAAGGTGAAATTTTGCCTTGTTGCTGCCATCCAGACGGAGACATCGAGGTGGAGCTTTAATCGCCTCCACCGCGATTTCTTATCTGCAACGCCTTCTCTATCACACTGATAATTCTCGCAAGAACCTGTCTTTGCTCCCACATTTCTGCATGTTTATTTCAAACCGCACACAATCAATTGTATGATGTAGCCAGCTTTTTATGTGATAAGGACTCGGCTTGGCTCAGACGTGTGCTGGCAGCCGATTTATAAATAATCAGCGACTGATCATAGATTATTTGGTTCTAGCAAACTCCTTTTGGGACTTTGCATGCTTAGCTGCGCTTTTTTAGTGTGGTGTCAGCTAGTTATATTGCCAAGTAGTACGAATCGAGTCTTATCACGGAGCTGTTCAACGATGCAAAACACAATAACAATGAAAGCCAAACTATTACCTGTGCTGATTTTGGCCTCACTTTCCGCCGGAACGTTAAGCGCCAGCGCATGGGCGGCGACGCCACCGAAAACGCTGGTCGTAGTACAAACGCTGGATGATATCGCCAGCCTCGACCCTGCGGAGAGCAACGAGCTTTCCAGTATTCAAACGGTGCCGAGCCTTTACCAACGCCTGATCCAAGCCAACCGCGATAATCCAGCCAAGATTGATGCCGTGTTAGCCGAGAGCTGGCAAGGCGACGCTGCCAATAAAACACTCACCGTTAAGCTGCGCCCCGATGCCAAATTCTCTTCCGGCAACCCTGTGCGCCCCGAAGACGTCATCTTTTCCTATACCCGCGCCGTAACCCTTAATAAATCGCCAGCGTTTATTTTGAACGTATTAGGCTGGGAAGCGGATAACGTCGCCAGTCATCTGAAGAAAATTGACGACCATACGCTACAGCTCACGTGGACCGCGAATGTGAGCCCCGACGTGGCGCTGAACATCCTCTCGACGCCGATTGCCTCTATCGTTGACGAAAAAACCGTCACGCCTAATATCAAAAAAGACGACTTTGGTAATGAGTGGCTCAAAATGCATTCAGCGGGAAGCGGGCCGTTCAAAATGCGCGTATATCAGCCGCATCAGGCCATCGTTTTGGATGCCAATCCGCTATCAAACGACGCGCCTAAAATCGCCAATATCATCATTAAGAACGTGCCCGATCCGGCGTCTCGTCGTTTGCTGATCCAACAGGGGGACGCCGATATTGCCCGTGGGCTTGGTGCAGACCAAACCTCGGCGTTGCAGAATCAAGCCGGTATTAACGTGATGAGCATTCCTTCAGCCGAGCAAAACTATTTGGCGTTCAACACCGGCAATACCGCGAATCCATTACTGGCAAACCCTGCGCTGTGGGAAGCGGCGCGCTATCTGGTCGATTACAAAGGCATCACGCAGGACTTACTCAAGGGCCAATATTTTGTGCATCAGAGTTTCCTGCCGGTCGGTTTTAACGGCGCGCTGGAGAATAATCCGTTTAGCTTCGATCCTGCTAAAGCGAAAGCCATTCTCGAGAAAGCTGGGATCAAAAATTCCACCTTCACGCTGGATGTTGAAAACAAAGCGCCGTTTATCACCGTGGCTCAGTCAATCCAAGCCAGCTTCGCGCAAGGCGGCGTGAAAGTGGAGCTGCTGCCAGCGGCAGGAAGTCAGGTTTATGCACGCGTGCGTGCGCGTCAGCATCAGGCCGCGATCCGCATGTGGCTGCCGGACTATTTCGATGCGCATTCCAACGCCAGCGCTTTTGCCTACAACGATAACAAAGGCAGCACCGTCGCGTGGCTAAACGGCTGGAAAATCCCTGAACTAAGCCAGCAAACGCTCGCCGCCGTTGCCGAGGCCGACAGCGCCAAACGTTTGGATATGTATACCAAAATGCAGCAAGAGCTACAGCGTAGCTCGCCGTATGTGTTTATCGATCAGGCTAAAACTCAGGTTGTGCTCCGCGACAACGTGAAAGGCTATCAGCAAGGGCTGAACGCCGATATGGTTTATTACGATCGCGTAACCAAGTAATTCATCCGCTTTTTATCTACAGAAAGCGGAGAAACTATGGCTGCTGACTTCACGCCGGAAAATAATTTCCGGCGTCATTTACAGACCCTGTTGCAGGGTCTGCTTACGCTCGCATTAACGCTCTTCGGGCTGCTGCTGATTACGTTTTTGCTTTCCGCGCTCTCTCCCGTCGATCGCGTATTACAAATCGTGGGCGATCATGCCAGCGTCTCCACCTACAATCAGGTTCGTCACCAGTTAGGGCTAGATCAGTCGCTGCCGGTGCAGTTCTGGCACTATCTGATTCAGCTTGGGCACGGCGATCTGGGTACCGCCAGCGCAACCGGCCAACCGGTGCTACAGGATTTACTCACCGTATTTCCTGCCACGCTAGAGTTAGCGACGCTGGCGCTCATTATCGGAGCCACCCTCGGCGTTCTGCTGGGCGTGCTGTGCGCGCGCTATGCAGGAACGGCGTGGGATCCGACCATCCGCACGCTCACCCTGCTCGGCAATTCGGTGCCTATCTTCTGGCTTGGCCTACTGATGCTGTTGTTGTTCTATGCGCGTTTGCAGTGGAGCGCAGGGCCGGGAAGGCTGGACGATATTTATCAATACAGCGTTGAGGCCAAAACTGGTTTTGTGCTCATCGATACCCTGCTTTCCGGCGACAGCGGCGCGTTTCTCAACGCCATAAATCACCTGACGCTACCGGTTTTACTGTTGGCCTATTTTTCGATGGCCAGCATCACTCGGCTAACCCGTTCGGCGTGTCTGGGCGAAATGAATAAAGAGTACGTCACGCTGGCTCGTGCCAAAGGAGCAAGCGAAACCACCATTCTGATACGCCACGTATTGCCCAATATTCGCGGGACGTTATTCACCGTGATTGCGCTGGCCTATACCGGCATGCTGGAAGGCGCGGTTCTGACTGAAACCGTATTTTCCTGGCCGGGCATTGGGCGTTATCTCACAACCGCCCTCTTTGCCGGTGACACCACAGCGGTGATGGGCGGCACGTTAGTGATTGGCGTGTGCTTCGTGTTGATTAATAACCTGACGGATCTGTTGGTACGTCTCACCGATCCGAGGGTGCACTAATGAATCTATTACGCAAAATTCTGCGTTCACCGGCAGCCTGCTGTGGATTGATGATTATCCTGCTGCTGATAATCTGCGCCATTTTTGCACCGTGGTTAGCGGGGCAAGATCCCAATTGGCAAAATGCAGCGGCGCGTTTGCTGCCGCCCGAACCGGGACATTGGCTCGGCACCGATGCCTATGGGCGAGACATGTTGGCGCGGCTGCTGTATGGCACCCGCCCGATGTTAGGTATGGTGCTGCTGGTGACTGCGATCACCCTTCCGCTCAGCCTGCTGATCGGCATTTTATCGGGCTATTACGGCGGTTGGACTGAGCGCGTACTGATGCGATTTACCGATGTTGTGATGTCGATGCCGCGCTTAATTCTAGCCTTTGCCTTTGTCGCTATGCTTGGCCCTGGGCTTATCAATGGCGCACTGGCGCTGGCGCTCACCACGTGGCCCGCCTATGCCCGTCAGGCTCGAACTGAAATTCAAAAACTCAGGAACAGCGATTATCTCAGCGCCGCAGAAATGCTGGGCATTCACGGTTTCAGGCTGATGTGGGGACATATTTTGCCCCTCTGCTTGCCTTCCGCCATCGTCCGTTTGGCGCTGGATTTGGCGGGTATTATTCTTGCGGCCGCTGGCTTGGGCTTCTTAGGATTAGGCGCTCGCCCGCCAATGGCCGAATGGGGCGCGATGATCGCCGACGGCATGCAGGTGATCTTTGATCAGTGGTGGATTGCCGCCATTCCCGGCGCGGCCATTCTACTCAGCAGCTTGGCGTTCAATCAGCTGGGCGACGGCCTGCGTGATATTTTGGAGTCCGATCATGACTGATATTTCACCGAACCATTCGCTAATTGAAGCCGTGGATTTATCGGTTCATTTTGGTCAGGCGTGCGTCGTCAACCAGCTAAATTTTTCCTTAGGCCATGAACGTTTAGCCTTGGTGGGAGAATCCGGCTCCGGCAAATCAATGACCGCTCGCGCACTGATGGGGCTAATTCGTCAGCCGGGCAAAGTCAGCGCCACCACGCTACGTTTTGAACAGCAAAATTTACTGGCGCTGAAACCCAAACAATGGTCTGCGCTACGCGGCAATAGCATCGCCATGGTGCTGCAAGATCCGCGCTACGCGCTCAATCCGGTGCATACGATTTACCACCAAATTGAAGAGGCCCTCACGCTGCACCAGCGCTTGCCACGCCGTCAACGTCATGAGCGGGTGTTGCACACCGCTGAATCGGTCGGGCTTCCCGCTCATAGCCTAAAACGCTATCCGGGCGAGCTTTCTGGCGGGCTGGGGCAGCGCGCCATGATTGCCATCGCGCTGATCAACAATCCAAAAGTGCTGATCGCGGATGAACCCACCTCTGCGCTGGATGCTCGCCTGCGCCATCAAATTCTTTCTCTTTTGGTGGAACAGTGCGAACAACGCCAGATGGGGCTACTGCTGATTAGCCACGATCTGCCGTTGGTGGCCGAACACTGCGATCGCGTGATGGTGATGTATCAAGGGCAGTGCGTAGATGAACTGCGGGCGGCTGAGCTGCCACAGGCCACGCATCCTTACACCCGAACGCTCTGGACCTGCCGACCGAATGCCCAAACCTACGGTTCCCTGCTGCCGGTTCTGGATCGCTCACGTGCTTTTGGAGGAGAACCTCGTGCCGCTGATTAATATCCAAGATTTACACGTCAGTTTTTCTGACGGACGACAGCGCAAACACGTGGTGCAGTCGGCGCATTTTCAGGTCAATGAGGGCGAAACCTTTAGCCTGATCGGCGCATCCGGCTGTGGGAAATCGACTATTTTGCGCGTCATCGCCGGTTTGCAGCGTGAATGGCAGGGACAGATTGATTTATTAGGCTCCCCTCTGCGCCCGCAAAAACGGCTCAGCGGGGAACTCCGCCGCAATGTGCAGATGGTGTTTCAAGATCCCTATGCCTCGCTGCATCCTCAGCATCGACTGTATCGTTCTTTGGCAGAACCGTTGCAGATTCATCGCGAACCTAACGTAGAACAGCGGGTGGCTGAAGCACTACAACAAGTGGGACTTCCCGCCGATGCAGCACAGCGTTTTCCTCACCAAATTTCGGGAGGGCAACGCCAACGCGTCGCCATTGCCCGCGCCCTGCTGCTGCGGCCTAAAATCTTACTGCTCGATGAGCCTACCTCTGCGCTCGATATGTCGGTTCAGGC
This sequence comes from Obesumbacterium proteus, assembly GCF_001586165.1. Taxonomy (NCBI): domain Bacteria; kingdom Pseudomonadati; phylum Pseudomonadota; class Gammaproteobacteria; order Enterobacterales; family Hafniaceae; genus Obesumbacterium; species Obesumbacterium proteus. Next base: position 3,782,170 of record NZ_CP014608.1, read on the forward strand.
AGAAATCCTTAACCTGCTTAACGAGCTAAAGCAGCGGCACGCCATGACCTATCTACTCGTCAGCCACGACGCCGACGTGATTGCCCATATGTCTCAACGTGCGGCCTTGATGGAGGATGGGAAAATTATCCGGGAGTTTGATCGTGCAGCGTTAGCGCGCGGTGAACATCGCTTCGATTGAGATCGATGGATATGAAAAAGCCCCTGAGCAGATAGAGGCTCAGGGGCTTTTTAGAACTGAATAATCAGTCGGGCAAATCAGCAATTAGCGGCGGTTGCCGAAAATGCGCAGCAGCATCAAGAACAGGTTGATGAAGTCCAGATACAGGGTTAACGCGCCCAGAATCGAGTATTTCCGGAAGTTATCTTTATCTTCAGGATTCAGCTGCTCCCCCATAGCTTTCAGCTTCTGAGTGTCATATGCCGTCAAACCAACAAAGATAATCACGCCCGCATAGGTAATCACCCACGTCAGCGCTGGGCTTTTCAGCCAGATATTCACCAGCGACGCCAGAATGATACCGATCAACCCCATAAACATCATCGAGCCAATGCCGCTCAAGTCACGCTTGGTGGTATAACCGTAAAGGCTCATTGCCCCGAACATACCGGCAGTGACCACGAAGGTGCTCGCAATAGATGAATAGGTATAAACGATAAAAATGCTCGCCAGCGTTAAGCCGGTGAGTGCCGAATAGAGCATAAACAACGATGTTGCCGCGGCGGCGCTCAGTTTCTGCACCATACCCGACAGCACAAATACCAGCCCCAACTGCACAATGATTAAACCGAAAAAGGTAATTTTGCTGGAGAAAATAAAATTCAGCACGGCTGGCGTATGCGCGGCGTACCACGCCACGATGGACGTAAGCAACAACCCGCAGGTCATCCAGCCATACACTTGCGCCATATAGGCTTGCAGACCTGAATTTGCGCGCTCTACGATCGAGCCATTATCACGAGGATATCGATCCATGAAGATCACCTTAAGCTAGGAATGACAATATTATCTGAATTGATAAAACAACCAGACAGTTCTCCTAATAAGCCTACCACAGAACCATCTTTTTGCTGCGGGTGGAATGTGCCGATATATTTCAGATTTAAGTAATATTTACTTATGTGGCGGGTTTAGCCCGCCGTACATTGAAGCACGGCGGCAATTTATACCCAAAAGAGTTCGAGTTGCTTGAAGTATGACGGAAATATACGTTAAACGCCTGACCAGCGCTTGGTCACATTCGCCACTCGCTCACCAAACTTGCGTGCGGTTTCCAAATCGCCCGGCAGCGGCGCTTCATCCGGCGAAGCATCGGAAGGCGATACCGTCATTAATCCTGAAAAACCGGCAATATAGTTCACATCATTGCGGTTTGCGGCTTTGGTGTTGGACGGCAACATTCCCATCCCGACCCACACGCCGCCGTGCTGCTGCGACAGATGGAACATATAATCGAGCGTGCCGAGTTTGTCGCCGTTCATGCTGGCCGAGTTAGTGAACCCTGCAAAAACTTTATCTTTCCACTCTTGGCTAAACCAAGGCTTGGAAGAGGCATCAGCAAACTTCTTAAACTGCCAAGACGGCCCGCCCATGTAGGTCGGGCTACCAAAAATAATCGCGTCGGCCTGCGCTAACAGATGCCATCCCCCTTCCGGTAAATTGCCTTCGCTGTCGATAGCCAAAACCTCAACGCTCACACCGTCGATCTGCTGCGCACCCGCGGCTACCGCCTCAGCGGCTTTGGCGGTATGTCCGTATCCACTATGAAAAACCACGGCTAATGCTGTCATAAAATAACTCCTCACACGTTGGTTAATTCGTTATACGCCTCAGAATATTTATACGTCGGGAATAGGATGGCGTCTAGGAGATGACGTTATGTCACATCACAAAAGAAAAAAGCTAAACCATCACTGCATTTTATTATTTCTAAAAACACCATTAGTTTTAGATAGTTGTTATTTTTCATGTGGATATTAGAATTAATGCCGTAAATCGAGAGGTAATCTATGGATTTCAGACGTCAAGCAGCTTGAAGGATGACGAATATAGAGGAATAACCGCTGATGATAAAAATTCTATTACTACTGACAATAACAATAATAGCGGGATGTACATCCTCGCATAAAAGCCCAACGGAACAAGTCGCTAATTTTTATCATTTTTACCTCAACACACCAGATACCTTTGATAGTTCAGCATCGCTACAGCCTTATCTGGAAAAACAAACTTTCGACCAATTGCAGAAAATAGCCAAAGAGCCGGAGCCAGATACGCTTGATGCTGACTATTTTACCCAATCACAAGATATTGGCAGCTCATGGCCCACTCATATCGCTGTTTCAACTCCAACGCCCGCAATCGGCGGTACTACCGTCGAAGTAACATTAGGCGCTGCTAATGATATCCAGCAACATCTCATTCTCTGGCTCGTCTGGCAGGACGGTTGGAAAATAACTCGAGTACAAGGCGACAATGAACAGTTTTTGTACCGTTAAAGTCCTTAACAAAAAGTTATATCCAAATTAAAAAAGATAAAATTACAACCACATCCAGACTCAATAGACAATTGGACGCCTGAAATCGGTAGTGTCAGGTAAAAGCGCAACCGTTCGCAGGTGTCGATTGCAGATAAACCATATTTCATCCCGATCGTTAGATAATATGTAGTAAGCATCCGATGATTCAGAGGGATTAAACACACCTAACGCTCGATAAGCTATTTCACGACTAAACCCGCTACGCAGCGGCAAAGGCCGTGGCCCATTTTCCAATTCCTCAATCCGCAAATAAAGACCTTGCTCAAACCAAATCAAATTAGCTCCTTACCTCAGCGAAAGTCAGCTCGAATACGGCAACAAAGGTGCAATACTGAAATAAGTATAGTGAAAATGGGGCAGAAGATGATTTGGGCTGCCTGCACGCCAGTGAACCTCAGGCTGCGGATCTGGCTGCTGAGGCTCAGTTTCTAAGCTGCCTGCACGGCAGTTAACATTCCGAACTCGGCTGTAAACACCGTTGAAACTTTCTAAGCTGCCTGCACGGCAGTTAACTGTAGAATATTCGCAGAAAGATGCGATTAATCAGATCGGTAGCTCATTTTGGGGATTTTAACCCTTTTTTCTCACGGCTCATTAGGGAAGTTAAAAATCAATGAGTTAGCGTGAAGGCAGAAAAAAGGGTTAGAAGGGGTTACCAGCGTTTTGCCGCTTGATGATCGCTGTCGCGGGCATCGACCCAGCGGTCGCCCTGCTCTGTGGCTTCTCGTTTCCAGAACGGTGCGCGGGTTTTGAGGTAGTCCATAATGAACTCGGCGGCATCGAAGGCCATGCTGCGATGCGCGCTGGTCACTCCAACAAAAACAATTTCATCGCCGGGATACATTGCGCCAATGCGGTGGATCAGCGAAATACGCTGTAGAGGCCAGCGCGAACGGGCTTCTGTCACAATTTCATTTAACGCTTTTTCCGTCATCCCAGGATAGTGTTCTAAGGTCAATGCGCTGACGTTATCACCAAGATTATGGTTGCGTACCTTGCCGGTGAAAGTCACCACCGCGCCATCGTCTTCGCACTGCGATAGCCATTGGTATTCGTCACCGACGCTAAAATTTTCGTGACCTACACGGATGCGGGTATTTTCCATCATTAACCCCCAGTAACCGGTGGGAAGAAAGCAACTTCATCGCCCACCTGCAGAGGATGCGTGAACTCCACCAGCGTTTGGTTTACCGCAGCAAGCAGTTTACCCGTCTCCAACGCCAGAGCCCATTTGTCACCACGCTCGGCCAACGCAGCGCGTAGCGCCTCAACCGTCGGATAGAGTTCACATTGAAGCTCATCGGTTTCAATCAGCTCACGTACCTGAGCAAAAAATAGAACTTTAATCATGATGCGTCCGCCTTAAAATCACCGGATTTGCCGCCGCTTTTCGCCAGCAGACGAACCGGGCCGATAACCATATCTTTTTGCACCGCTTTGCACATGTCGTAGATGGTCAACGCCGCTACCGACGCGGCGGTTAATGCTTCCATCTCCACGCCGGTTTTGCCGGTTAAACGACAGCAGGACTCAATACGCACACGGCTGGTATCCACTTCAGCAGAAAGCTGAACCTCAACTTTGGTCAGCAGCAGCGGATGACAAAGCGGGATTAGCTCCCACGTGCGTTTGGCCGCTTGGATCCCTGCAATACGCGCGGTAGCAAATACATCACCCTTGTGGTGTTTGCCTTCAACAATCATCGCCAGCGTTTCGGGCTTCATTTCAACATAAGCTTCAGCGCGGGCTTCACGCACGGTTTCTGCTTTGGCAGAAACATCGACCATGTGGGCTTCACCGGCCGCATTAATATGGGTAAGTTGGCTCATAATTTTCTTTTAGATTAATAACGAGTTAAGGCAACGTTAGCCGCCGATGAAGGAAAGGTTCTGCGTATGTCCGATGTTGCCATCATGCAAAAAGTGCGTTTGCTTTTTATGTCGCAAACCGCCTTGGATACGCATTTTCAGCTCATCAAGATGCTCATCGCCCGCCAGTAAATCGCGCAATGGAATGCCGGACTCACCGAACAAGCACAGGTGCAAATTGCCGATAGCAGACACTCGCAGGCGGTTACAGCTGGCGCAGAAGTCTTTTTCATAGGGCATGATCAGCCCGACTTCGCCCAGATAATCAGGATGACTGAAAACCTGCGCAGGGCCATCGCTGCGAGAACGTTCTTGACGCTGCCAGCCGAGGGCCAGCAATTGATCGCGAATGACTTCGCCTGACACATGATGTTTGCGGAATAAATTGCCGCCGTCTCCGGTTTCCATCAGCTCAATAAAGCGCATTTGAATCGGGCGGGTTTTGATCCAGTTAAGAAAACCGTTCAGGCTGCGATCGTTCACATCGCGCATTAGCACGGTGTTCACTTTCACCTTTTCAAAACCGGCATCAAATGCCGCGTCAATTCCCTGCATCACCTGTTTGAGTTTATCTTCACCAGTGATGGCGTGAAACTGCCGGGCATCGAGGCTATCCACACTCACGTTAACCGCCGTTAGACCGGCATCGCGCCAATCGGCAATATCACGCGCCATGCGATAGCCGTTAGTGGTGACCGCCAGCGTTCGAATCGATGGGTTTTCACGTACCGCAGAGATGATGTCGACAAAATCGCGACGCAAAGAGGGCTCACCGCCGGTTAGACGCACCTTTTCGGTGCCCAATTCGGCAAATGCACGACTGACGCGGCGGATCTCATCGAGAGATAAGAAGCTTTTGTTGGCATGACCATTCGGTTTGTAGCCGTCTGGCAGGCAGTACGTACAGCGAAAATTGCATACGTCTGTGATCGAAAGGCGCAAGTAATAAAACTTACGCTCAAATGCGTCAGTCAGTTGGAGCATTGTTAACACCTTTCCAATTCGGGAGGCACAGGCATTTCTACCTTGTACCCTGGTGGCTTATAGCCACGGCCCAGACACCGTATTGAGAAGAAAACCGCTGTTTTCGACTAAACTTAGGCAAAAGGGCTAGGAGTTCAGACGCCATGAGAGCGCTTACGCTCACACCACATCTCTGAATAATTCATTAAATTCTAGCGTTTATTTTCTCGCTTACCAAACATATCTCGCTGTATAATTTTATATATAACGCTTTTATGTCAGTAACTTAGGTGCAGAATACACTAGTTACCGCCCCACTATACTTGATATAAATCACGCAAATAAGTCTGGGTTTCGCCTTTTTCAGCGTGATCCGGTACTTTACCCACAGTTTATTTTCATTTTGTAGGATTTTTATGCGAAACCGCGCTTTAGCCGATCTCGATAAGGTCGTCGCCTTAGGAGGCGGACACGGCCTTGGCCGCGTCATGTCAGCCTTGTCACCGCTGGGTTCACGTTTAACAGGCATTGTCACCACCACGGATAACGGCGGCTCCACTGGGCGGATTCGTCGCTCGGAAGGCGGTATTGCGTGGGGCGATATGCGTAACTGTTTGAATCAGCTGATCACCGAGCCCAGCGTGGCTTCTGCCATGTTTGAATATCGTTTTAACGGTAACGGTGAATTAGCGGGCCATAACCTTGGAAATCTGATGTTAAAAGCATTAGATCATCTGAGCGTGCGTCCGCTGGAAGCCATTAACCTGATCCGCAGTTTGCTCAAGGTTGACGCTTCGCTTATCCCAATGTCAGAGCAGCCGGTCGATCTCAACGCCGTCGATCAAGATGGCCACGTGATTTATGGCGAAGTGAACATCGACCAGCTTAAAGAAATGCCCGCGCAGCTGATGCTTGAACCCCAGGTACAGGCAACGCGTGAGGCCGTTGATGCCATTGAAAAAGCCGATCTGATTTTGATTGGCCCCGACAGCTTCTTAACCAGCCTGATGCCTTTGCTGCTACTGGAAGATCTGACTCGCGCCCTGCGTCGCACCCGTGCGCATATGATTTACATCGGCAATCTGGGTAAAGAACTTAGCGTCGCGGCGGCGGCATTAACCCTGCCTGAAAAGCTGCACATTATGGAAGAAGCCATCGGCGGACATGCTATCGACGCAGTCGTGGTGGGGCCAAAGATCAACATTCAGGGAATGGAAAAACGCGTGGTGGTGCAGGAAACGCTGGAAGCCAGCGATATCCCCTACCGCCACGATCGCGATCTGCTGCGCATGGCTATTGAGAAAGCGTTACAGCAGTTGAGTTAACTTGTAATTATCCGTAATACATCAGCCCTGAGCAGATCAACACCCGCTCGGGGCTTTTTTTCACCACAACTCATTGCCTTAATCACGCATCACAGCGTTTCTGTCGGCTTTAACCATTCATAATTGCCATACGGCGATTGCCCTGTGAGCCATCGACGCAACATATCCAGCGCCAGCATTGCCGTCATTTCCTGACGAATACGTTGGCTGTGACGCTGTGAGCTATACACCATCGTTTGACCGAAGGTTTCTTGTGCCGAATGCAGTACTACACTGATGCAATCGTCTTGCAGTTCGCCTATCGCAATCGTTAAATCAACGCCGCTGTGAGTCGCTAAAACGCGCGCTCGTGACGCAACCTCTTTTAAGCTGCTGTTACCGCTGTGCTCCGGTAGCTCGCCATTACCCAAAGGCGCATCGACAGAACGTAACTGCCAGCTTAACAGTCCCGCGGTAAACTGTTCGCTCACAGCCAAACGTAGCCCACGCTCACGCAGCTGAACAGCAACGTCGTGCGGCAAGCCCGCTGTACCTTCAAACACACAGTTTTCACCCGCAACCGCGCGCACATGCTGCCAAGCTTCGACCATCGCTTCGCGCTGGGAAGACGGGCCCGTTAGTTTTAATTCGATGATAGGCATCGATGAGCGATAGCCTAGCGTGGTGTTTGGCGGCAGCGGTAATGAGTCTAACTGCTGCGCTAAACCGCTTTCGGAGCGGCCAAACGTGGTGAGTCGTAAACAAAGCGGTGGTTCAGATAGCGTAAAGCGCTGACGCAAACGCGGCAGAATTTGCTGTTCGACCATCACTTTAAATTCAGAAGGCACGCCCGGCGTAAAGAAAATCCAGCACCCATTGAGCTGAATGGCAAAACCACAGGCGGTGCCGACCGGGTTATCAATCATCTCAGCGCTGGCAGGGATCATCGCCTGCTTGCGATTGCTGTCAGACATCGGACGCCCGCGTGAAGCAAAATAAGCTTCCATCTGCGCGATCCACTCAGGATGCTCAACCAGACGCTCGCCCAGAGCATCTGCCGCAGCCTGCGCGCTAAGATCGTCGCTGGTCGGCCCTAAGCCCCCATTCACGATAAGAACGTCAGCATATTGGCTACGTAACTGTAGAGTGGACACTAAATCTTCCAGCGCATCTCCCACGGTGCTGCGCGCACGCATCGGGATCCCCTGCTGAAAGAGATAATCTGCCAGCCATGCGGAATTAGTATCAATGATTTGGCCGTGCAGAACCTCGTCACCCGTACAGAGCATTTCTAGACGTAGCATACGTCTCTCCTGAAAATTTTATAACCGCCATGAAGCACCCACTTTAGAAACTGCGCTATCACAACACAATGCTTTATTAAGATAATTTAGCGCGAAATTATGTGTAATTATTTATTTACACTAAATGTAACGCCAGTTTGACGAACAGAATATTTTCCCTTAATCTGCGGGTCATAAATAGTAATGGATCGTCTTAATGCAGAGGAAAGCGTGAAGAATCGCACTCTTGGCAGTATTTTCATCGTTGCTGGCACCACCATCGGAGCGGGAATGTTGGCCATGCCGCTTGCGGCTGCTGGCGTAGGATTTGGCACGACCTTTATCATGCTGGTCAGCCTGTGGGCACTAATGTGCTACACCGCCCTGCTACTGGTTGAAGTTTATCAACACGAATCTGCGGATACGGGCTTAGGCACGCTGGCCAAACATTATCTGGGTCGACCTGGTCAGTGGTTAGCCGGAGCCAGCATGCTGTTTTTAATGTATGCATTAACGGCGGCTTATATCAGCGGTGCGGGAGAACTCCTTGCCTCCAGCCTAAGCCAATGGCTATCCCTTGAGATTAAGCCTAGCGTGGGCGTTCTGCTGTTTACCCTGATCGCTGGCGGCGTTGTCTGCATCGGCACCCACTCGGTTGATATGTTTAACCGCGTGCTGTTTACGGCCAAAATCGTATTGCTGGTGATCATGCTCACGCTCATGATGCCGCATATTCATCAGGCCAACCTTCTCACGATGCCGTTGGAAAAGGGACTTGCACTCTCAGCGATCCCCGTCATTTTTACCTCTTTTGGTTTCCACGGTAGCGTGCCAAGTATTGTCAGCTACATGAACGGTAATTTACGCAAACTGCGTTGGGTATTTATCACCGGCAGCGCAATCCCGCTCATTGCCTATATCTTCTGGCAGCTTGCGACGCTGGGCGCGATTAGCTCTTCAACCTTCGTCGGAATTCTTGCCGCACAGTCTGGCCTAAATGGTTTGCTTCAGGCGGTGCGCGAAGTCGTTGCCACCCCACATGTTGAACTGGCCGTTCATCTGTTTGCTGACTTGGCGCTGGCGACCTCTTTCCTCGGCGTGGCGCTGGGCTTATTTGATTATTTGGCCGATCTGTTCCAGCGCAGCAATAAAGCCTCTGGACGTGCGCAAACGGGTTTAATGACGTTTCTTCCTCCGTTGGCCTTTGCCCTCTTCTATCCGCAAGGGTTTGTAATGGCGCTGGGCTATGCGGCGGTTGCATTGGCGGTATTGGCGTTGCTGATCCCATCGATGCTGGTGTGGCAAACGCGTAAGCACCATCCTCAGGCGGGATACCGCGTTATGGGTGGCAAGCCTGCGCTGATGTTGGTTTTCCTGTGCGGTCTTTGCGTGATTGCTATTCAGCTATCAATTGCATCAGGGCTATTGCCAGCCATCGGTTAAATTTGATAGGGTAAAAAGATGAATAGCATAATCCGAAGTTCTCAGGTTGCCCGTTGGTGGCGCTGCATTTAGCGGCGGCACAGGATTCTGTTGATTCAAACATATCTTATACAAGCCGCCGGAGGGCGGCTTGTGACATTTTAGGACGCGCTCCGGCTACGATTTTTCAGGAGCGTTACCATGTCCGACCTTCAGACTCATTCAGCATCTCACACTATTCTCACCGGCGATCGTCCAACCGGCCAACTGCACCTTGGTCATTACATCGGTTCACTGCGTCAACGCGTCGCATTACAGGATCTGTATCCGCAGTTTGTTTTGATTGCTGACCTGCAAGGGTTAACCGACAACGGCAGCAATCCGCAAAAAATCTCCCACAATATTTTCGAAGTGATGGCCGACTATCTGGCGGTCGGTATCGATCCTGCGAAAACGACGATCTGTTTGCAGTCGGCTCTACCCGCGCTAGCAGAGCTCACCATGCTGTATATGAATATCGTCAGCGTGGCGCGCGTAGAGCGTAACCCGACGGTAAAGGCCGAAATAGCCCAGAAAGGATTTTCACGCACCTTGCCTACCGGTTTTTTGGTTTATCCCATCAGCCAAGCTGCCGATATCACCGCGTTCAAAGCGGACCGCGTTCCGGTGGGCGACGATCAGTTGCCAATGCTCGAACAGACCAACGAAATCGTGCATAAAATGAATAGCCTGTTACCTGAACCCACTCTGGTGCCTTGTCAGGCGATGCTCAGCGCGGTGAGCCGTTTACCGGGCATTGATGGCAACGCCAAAATGTCAAAATCGTTAGGCAATACCCTAACGTTGGGTGCCAGTGCCGATGACATCAGCAAGGCTGTTCATGCCATGTATACCGACCCCAACCACCTGCGCGTCAGCGATCCTGGGCAAATCGAAGGCAACGTGGTGTTCACCTATCTGGACGCATTCCATCCAGACGCCGCACAGGTTGCCGCGATGAAAGAACACTACCAGCGTGGCGGATTGGGCGATCGTCAGTGTAAGCAGGAGCTTGAGGCATGCTTACAGGCGCTGCTGGAGCCTATCCGTGAACGACGTCTTCAGTTCAGCGCAGATAAAGCAGCGTTGATAGAAATCTTGCAGGCAGGCACCGAAAAAGCGCGTGAGGTCACTCAGCAAACGCTCGCCGAAGTGAAACGTGGCCTAGGATTACCCGTAATGTTTTGAAACCATTACGTTTAGAAACAAAAAAAGCGCCGAATAATCGGCGCTTTTCAGAAATTATCGCGGTTGCTTAGAAACCGATACCGGCACCGACATAAGCACCATCGGCCACGACGTTATTACGATCGCCGTCTTTGCCCGACATTTCAATATAGCGATAGCCAACGTCAATCGTCACAGGGCGAATCACGCTCCAGCGCAGGCCAGCGCTCGCTTCTTTGTAATCATTAATGCCGCTGGACAACGAATCTGGCGAATAGTATCCCTCACCGTACAGAGAGAAACTTTTTGTTAATGGCCACTGTAGACCACCACCAACGGCAATCGCATAACCGTCGCTGCTGTCTTTCTTCGGGTTTAAATAAAGCGCTTTGCCACCTACGTTGGCAAGAAGTGGCCCCAATGGCAGATTCACGCCCAGCCCGAGGCCTGCAACATCACCATCGTCGTCGTTATGTGCCCAGTTCAGCGTGGAGTACAAACCGGTTGACTCCGTGCCAAAGCCCGCTTCAACGTTCGTGTAATGCTCACCCGCTTGACCATGAATACTCATAGCATTTGCTGCCGTGGCAGAAAAAAGAGCGGCACATGCGCAGCCCAAAACGATCTTCTTCATCTAGTGATTATCCTTAAAAAAATAGCCCGGTTCTCAGGTTCCGGTGCGCGAGAGTTTAAACCAATCATCAACGAGAGCCAGAGAAAACTTCTCTAATTTTTGTAAAAAAATTAACCAATTATGTGTCTGATAACTTTTAGCAATCTGGTTAATAACCCTTAACTATTTGCGTGAGATCATTAAGAGGTCTACAAATATTGATTAGATTGGTTCACGGAACACTTATGGAAAGCCGGTTTTCCGAGAGCAATCTTTTTATGTCAGCTACATATTTTGGATTTAGCTGAAGAGCAATACCTGAGTGATAGGCACAAAAGCACGTCTGCCCTGAAACGAAAGGTATCACCCGGTTGAAGCAATTCACTGACTCTTGATGAAGGAGAGAAGTAATGAGCAAAAAAGGACTGACCACCGCCGCAGGCGCGCCCGTTGTTGACAATAACAACGTGATTACAGCAGGCCCACGCGGCCCTATGCTGTTACAGGACGTCTGGTTCCTCGAGAAACTGGCCCACTTTGATCGTGAAGTCATTCCAGAGCGCCGTATGCACGCCAAAGGTTCTGGCGCACACGGTACATTCACCGTGACGCACGATATTACTCAATACACACGCGCAAAAATTTTCTCTGAAATCGGCAAGCAAACCCCAATGATGGTGCGTTTCTCAACCGTTGCCGGTGAACGTGGCGCTGCCGACGCAGAACGCGATATTCGTGGCTTCGCCATGAAGTTTTATACCGAAGAAGGTAACTGGGATCTGGTGGGTAACGACACGCCGGTGTTCTATCTGCGCGATCCGCTGAAATTCCCTGACTTGAACCACGTAGTAAAACGTGACCCGCGCACCAACCTGCGTAACCCAGTCTACAAATGGGATTTCTTCTCGCAGCTGCCTGAAGCCTTCCACCAGCTCACCATCGATTTCAGCGACCGTGGTCTGCCTAAGTCTTACCGTCACATGCACGGTTTTGGTAGCCACACCTTCAGTTTTATCAATGCCGACAATGAACGTTTCTGGGTTAAATTCCATTTCCGTTGCCAGCAAGGCATTGAAAACCTGATGGATGACGAAGCTGAAGCGCTGATCGGTAAAGACCGTGAAAGCTCACAGCGCGATCTGTACGATGCTATCGAACGCAAAGATTTCCCTCGCTGGAATCTGCAGGTGCAGATCATGCCAGAGAAAGAAGCGGCGCAAACGCCTTATAACCCGTTTGACCTCACCAAGGTATGGCCACACAAAGACTATCCACTGATGGATGTCGGTTACTTCGAACTGAACCGTAACCCAGACAACTATTTTGCGGAGATCGAGCAGGTTGCCATGAACCCAGCCAACGTGGTGCCTGGGATCAGCTTCTCTCCAGACAAAATGTTGCAGGGTCGTCTGTTCTCTTACGGCGATGCGCACCGCTACCGTTTGGGCGTCAATCATCACCAAATCCCAGTGAACGCGCCACAGTGTCCGTTCCATAACTATCATCGCGACGGCGCAATGCGCGTTGACGGCAACAGCGGCAACGGTGCAACCTACGAGCCAAACAGCTTTGGTGTATTCCAAGAACAGCCTGATTTCAGCGAACCACCGTTAAGCATTGAGGGTGCGGCCGATCACTGGAACCATCGCGAAGATACCAACCACTACACTCAGCCTCGTGCACTGTTTAATTTACTGAGTGAAGAAGAACATCAGCGCATGTACACCCGTATCGCAGGCGAGTTGTCTCAGGTGCCTGAAGCTATTCAGAAACGTGCTCTGTGCCATTTCGCGCAGATCCACCCTGACTACGCGGCCGGTATCATGAAGGCATTAGGACAGTAATCGTTCTCTCGCATGCTTGAAACTACAAATGCAAACAGGAGCCTTTAGGCTCCTGTTTTTTTCTATCTTATTCAACGTTTGCCAGCCAATTGGCTATCTGCTTGCGTGAGATTTTAATCCCACCTTGTTTTAGCGCTTCTGGCAGCAGGTAATAACGAACAGGTTGTTGAAATCGAGCGAGCTTGCCTTGAGTCCACTGCGCAAGCGAGGACAAATCTAGCCCTTCCCGAACTTCAATCACCGCAACCGGCCGCTGACCAAACTCACAGTCGTCCACCGGCAGTACAAACGCCTGCTGAATATCAGGATGAGTCAGCAACACGCGCTCAACATCTTCGGGCTGAATGCCTTCACCGCCGCTGAAAAACAGATTGTCGAGTCGGCCAATAATTCTCAGCTCGCCATTCTGCATCTCGCCACGGTCGCGGGTATGAAACCAGCCGTCTGCATCGGCTAACGGGAATAAATGCCCATCGCGCCAATAGCCAGACGCCATGTTATCGCCCCGCAGCAGAATTTCACCGTCAGCCAGCATCAGTTCACGCCCCGTTAACGGCAGCCCAACGCCGGGTAAAGCATCGGCGCGTTTGGCACATACGGTTGATGCCATTTCGGTTAAACCGTAACCGCACCAGCAGCGGATACCACGGGCTTCTGCCTGCTCGGTTAAATCAACCGGGATCATCGCGCCGCCGAGCAGAACATCTTTCAGCGTCAGCGTGGTTTCAGGCTGATTCAACAAACGCCACAGCTGGGTAGGCACTAACGATGCGTGAGTACAGCCGCGTAGCGCGTCATCCAGCGGATGCATATTGCGCACCGCTAAGCTTGCGCCAGCAAGTAACCAGCGCCACACGATGCCCTGTCCAGAAACATGGAATAACGGCAATGAAAGCAGCCAGCTATCGTCTTGCTCGAAGGGCATCAGTGACAAAACACCCGCCGCACTGGACAGATGCGCCTGAAAACTATGCGCAGCGGCTTTCGGCATGCCCGTTGAACCCGAGGTTAGCGTCAGCGTAGCCAATCGCTGCGCTTGCCACGACGGTAATTCAACAGGATCGCCATTCGACGCGCTCAGCACAGCGATACCCTTTGGCCAACAAAACTCAGCGTCTAAGCTATAGCCATAATCGACATTCAGCAGAGGCAGAAGCTCAGTCAGCAAAGGATCGGGCAGTTGCGGGTTCAGCGGCAGAACCCGTGCGCCGCATTGCAAAACGGCTAAATAAGCCAGCAGCAGCTCAGCGCTGTTCTTGCCTCGAACGGCGACGATGGCATCAGACGTGACGCCTTGGTGCATAAAGTTTGAGGCTAACTGACCGATTTTTTGGTTCAAAACCCGCCAGCTCACCGGCGTACTCTCTAGGAGCAACGCCGTATGTTCGGGAGTGTGACTGGCCCAGTGCTGCCAAGGCCAGTCGGTAAACGCAGGATAAATCGTTGCTGTCATCCTAAGAACGCCATACCACATCTAATGAAGAAACGTCCTGCAACGGTAAGGTGTTTTCCGGCCAAGGGCGGATAAGCTGAGCCTGCATCAGATCTAACGTATCCAAACCGGGCACCGTATTGGGCGTCAACCATGCAGCTACGCGAGCCAGTTGAGTCAGCCCAAGGCTCGATTCAATGCTAGAACTGATAACGGCGTCCAGACCGACCTGATGCGCCTGAGAAATTAGCTGCTGACAGCGCTGCAAACTTCCGGTTAAGGTCGGTTTGATAACAATGGCCGCCACGCCCTCTTCGGCTTCAACGCGGAAATCAGGCTCACGCACGCTTTCATCCCACGCAATCGCAATGCCGGTTTGGCGCGCAAAATCACGCGATTCATCGCGGGTTTTGCACGGTTCTTCCAGAAATGCGATACGGTTGCGCCATTCAGGATTCACATATTTAGCAAACCCATCGGCTTTAGCCCGTGTCCAGCTACGGTTAGCATCCAAACGTAGTTTCAGATCGGGCAATGCCTCGAGCAGCACGTTAACCACCATGCCGTCGCGCACCGCTTCATACAAACCGACTTTCACCTTGGCCACTTTCTCGCCAGGAATAGCTTGCAGCACCGCAAACAATTCGTCTGGGTCGCCGGAGCACAGAGGGGCTTTGCGATAGTTAGCTTCCGTTGGCAACGCGCCTGAAAGCTCAGCCAACGCGCAGCTTAAACCAAAGGCCACCGAAGGCAGCGCATTTTCATTAGGCTGCTGGCCTTCGGCCCACTGCTGCAAATCAGCCAGCACCGCTTCCTGCGCCTGTTCTAACGTCTCATGACTAAACTCAGGCAAAGGGGCGATTTCGCCCCAGCCTTCCTGTTCACCCTCGCGCAGGCACACTATCAACCCGTCACGAGTTTTTAGCCGCTGGTTGCGCAGAATGACGCCTGCATCCATAGGCAGGCTGTAACGGTAAAGTGTGACCTGTCGCATTATGGGTTACGCTTGAATTTAGAGAAATCGGGTTCACGTTTTTCGTTAAACGCGTTGCGTCCTTCCTGACCTTCATCGGTCATGTAGAACAGCATGGTTGCGTTACCCGCCAGCTCTTGCAGACCGGCTTGACCGTCGCAGTCTGCGTTCAAGGCAGCTTTCAGGCAGCGCAGTGCCATTGGGCTGTTGCGCAGCATTTCACGACACCAACGCACGGTTTCTTTTTCCAGATCGGCCAAAGGAACCACGGTGTTAACCAAGCCCATATCCAGCGCTTCTTGTGCATTGTACTGACGGCACAGGAACCAGATTTCACGCGCTTTTTTCTGGCCAACGATGCGAGCCATATAAGAAGCGCCCCAGCCGCCGTCGAAGGAACCGACTTTAGGCCCAGTCTGACCAAAGACCGCGTTTTCTGCCGCAATGGTCAAATCGCACATCATGTGCAGCACGTGGCCGCCACCGATGGAGTAACCCGCTACCGCAGCGACCACTGGCTTAGGACAGGTACGAATTTGACGCTGGAAATCCAGCACGTTCAGATGATGAGTACCGCTGGCATCTTTATAGCCGCCGTAGTCGCCGCGAACCTTTTGGTCACCGCCGGAGCAAAACGCTTTATCGCCTGCGCCGGTCAGAATGATGGTGCCGATATGGTCGTCATAGCGAGCATCAGACATCGCCTGAATCATCTCTTTAACCGTCTGAGGGCGGAAAGCGTTGCGCACCTGTGGGCGGTTGATGGTGATTTTAGCGATACCGTCTGCCGATTTATGGTAGAGAATATCTTCAAAATCAGCAGAGCAGTCCTGCCACTCAATCGGTGCATACAGCTCTTGTTCGCTTGGATACAGCATAGTCAGATTCCTGTTAAAGAAGTGGGGTAAAAAAGTCGCGCACCTGAGCAACAAACTCGTCAGGATTCGCACGATGTGCGTTATGTCCGGCACCTGCAATCGTTCGCACCGGCAAATCAGATTCGGCGGCAAGCTGCTGAAACTTAGCATCACGCTCACCGCATAAATAGACAAAGGGAATAGCCAGCGTTTTCAGCGGCTCGGTGAGCAAGGGTTGTTTGCCCAGCGACGTTGACTCAAGCATTGTAGCCAAAGGTTCGCCGTTCTGCGCCGCGCGCAGTGTCACCAAGCGGTGACGTTCCGGCTCGCTCAGTTCGGCAAATACCGGTTGGCGGTACCATGCTTGAAGCACATCCGACATCGGCTGTTGGCGAAAACGTTCTGCCCAGCGTGCGTCGTTTTCAATTCTGGCCACCCGCTCGGCTTGCGTTTTCAATCCCGGATTACCGCCTTCAACCAGCAACGCTTTTAATCCTTTAGGATGCTGAGCCGCATGGTACATGGCCACACGCCCGCCCAATGAGTAGCCAATCATCGCATAGGATGAAATATCATAATGCGCCAAGGTAGCCTGCAAAGCGGCATCCACGGCGGAAAAACCGTCTACGCAGAGTTGCGCCGAGTGACCATGGCCGGGAAGATCGACCAACAGATGCGAAAACTCGGGTAGCTGAGAGGCAAAAGCCCGCCACTCATTCCCCTCGCCCAGAAAACCATGTAACCAAACTAAAGTCGGAGAAGATCCCGCCTGCGTTTGAGCCGCAATGTTTGAACCGCAAAGGATGTGCGTCGCGGCCAAAATCACAGCGCTTTTACCTGAGCAAGCAGATCGCGCAGCGTTTCCGCACCTTCGCTAGGGGAAACCTGTAGCTCAATAAGCGTGGCCCCCGCACGACGCCAACCTTGCTGCACCGCATCAACCAGCTCATCCCAGCTTTGTGGCTGGGCATAGGCCAGTTTGAACATCGCGGCAGCATGCTGGAACTCCACGTCCTGCGGCATCAAATAAAAGCGTTCACGCTCGGCTTCTGGCGTTGGCAGCATGGAGAAAATCTGGCCGCCGTTGTTATTCACCACGATAAACACCGTTGGCGCAGAGCAGTGACGCAACAGCGCTAACGCATTGAGATCGTAAAGCGCGGAGAGATCGCCAACGATCGCCAGCGTTGGTTTCGCCGTGGCACGCTG
Organism: Obesumbacterium proteus; assembly: GCF_001586165.1. Lineage (NCBI taxonomy): Bacteria > Pseudomonadati > Pseudomonadota > Gammaproteobacteria > Enterobacterales > Hafniaceae > Obesumbacterium > Obesumbacterium proteus. The sequence continues at coordinate 3,799,685 of NZ_CP014608.1, forward strand.
CACGCCCGCGGCGGTAGAAATCAGCCCGTCGATGCCGCTGGCACCACGGTTGCTATAAACTGGATATCCCGCGGGAAGCTGAGCAAACGCGTCAATCAGCCGAACAATCAGGCTATTACCCACGAACAGCTGACCATTTTCAGGCAATAGTTCAGGAATACGCTGGGCGACCTGCGCCTCGCCAAAATGTTCATCCAGATATTCCGTCACGCACTGCTGGGCAGTATCTGCCAACAGTTCCAACTCTGGTGCCCACGGCGCACGCGGCTGCGCGGGATGCAGCGCCAACCAATCCGCGATAGAGGCGATCACGCGGCGGCCATAGTGATTCGCTGGATCTAACCGCCCTTCCAGCGGATCGATCAACCAATATTCTTGCGGTTCGCAACTGGCCTGCCACTGCAACAAACGCTTACCCGTTAGGCTGCTGCCAAATTGGATTACCACCTGCGCCTGCGCTAATAACGCCTGAGATTTTGGATTCGCCAGCCATAAATCCGCGCACGGTAAAGGTTGGCCGCTCTGCGATAAGACGTCGCCAATCAGCGGCCAGCCGAGCAGTTCAGCCCATTGAGAAACTTGATCGCCCTCTTCGGCGCTCATTCTGCCTGCTAAGATCACACCGCGTTTTTGTCGCCAGTAAAACCAGTCGGGCTGTTTTACCGCAGTGCGCGCATGCAGATCTGTTTCGCGCAGCCACGGACGAGGATCCTGCCACCATTCACCGAGGGTATTCGACCACGCATCGGCGGAACCATCGTCATCACCGTACAGCGGTTCAGCAAAAGGACAGTTCACATGTAATGCGCCGTGGCTCAGCTGCGCCATCGCGCTGTCAATAGCCGAAGCCAGCCAGCGAGCGGGAATATCAGGCGTCGGCCTTGGCAGATTCAGGGTTTGTTTAGGATGAGATGCAAAAATACCGTTTTGACGAATGGCCTGATTAGCACCGCAGTCGATAAGCTCTGGCGGGCGATCGGCGGTCAGCATGACCAAACGTTCACCGGTCAGGCCTGCTTCAATCAATGCAGGATACAGATTCGCAACCGCTGTGCCCGATGTGACAATAACGGCAACCGGCTCGCCGGAAGCTTTCGCCAGCCCAAGCGCCAAATGGCCCAAGCCCCGCTCATCAAAATGCGTATGACAAATAAGCTGGGAATTAGCCGCCGCCGCAAGCGTCAGTGGCGTAGAACGGGAGCCGGGAGCAATACAGATATGGCGAACACCGTGGCGGGTTAACGCCTCCAGTAACAACGCGGCCCAGTGGCGGTTAAATACACTTGTCGACATGGCGGCTCAGCAGTCTGGTTAAAAAAGGGTTTTCTCAGCTTAGTCCACTCCCCGAAACCCATCTGGGCTCGAGAATGATAAAGCCGTTAATTTGTTCGCAATTTGAAGGTCTTACAAAACTATGTCTTACAAAACCATAACGTAGAGTAACTTCATGTTTTTGAAAGAAAATCAAAAGGGATTATGCGTGCAATATGTTACACCAGCGAGCACAAGACCACAATCAGCTAAGGGGAGTATATGAAGTCAGGAGATCTCTCTGACTTTTGAGTTGCAAAGATAAGAAAGGGAGGTAATGGAAGGAAACAGCATGCGCCATAAAGACTCGCGACACGGAGCCCTTATGATCGGCGCAATATTTAACCAGATTATAGCGAAATATCACTTTCCAGCAGAGTTCTCAAACCAGCCGCTTTGTTTTCAATCTCTAGCCACTCTTGTTCGGGATCCGATCCCGCTACGATACCCGCTCCGGCATACAGGTGGATATGGTCATGTTCAATCAGCGCCGAGCGCAATGCCACGGCAAACTCAGCCTGATCCTGCGACAAATAACCTGCCGAGCCCGCATACCAGCCGCGATCGAAAGGTTCATCCTGCATAATAAACTGGCGCGCGGGTTCACGCGGTAATCCGGCTACGGCAGCGGTAGGCTGCAAGCGGCGCAGACAATCAGCATCGTTCGACTGCACCAGCGTGGCATGGATAGGCCGACGCAAATGCTGAACTTTACGCAAACGGATAATTTCAGCTGGCATCACATCGAGCGCTTGCGCCCCACCCTGCAAGCGCTGGCAAATATCATCCACCACCAATAAATTTTCGTGCTGGTTTTTTCGGTCTGACATCAGCCACTGCGCGTTTTCTTGCGCTTGGGCATCGCTATTGCCGCTGGCTACGGTGCCTGCCAAGGCCTCCGTTTCCAGCGATAGGTTTTGGCGACGATACAATCTTTCCGGCGAAGAACCTAAAAACGCCCGCTCCGGCGCTAGCGCCAGCATGAAGTGATAGCAACGATGGTTAACCGCACGGCTTGCCGCTAAAAATTGGGCGGCGCGCAGCGGTAGCGAAAGTTTTAACGTGGTACGGCGTGCCAGTACCACTTTTTCAAACGCTTTGTGCTCAATTTCGGCCAGCGCATTGTTGAGTAAATCACACCAAGCATCATGATCGGGTTGATGATGTGCAGCGAGGACGTCTGTGTGTAATATCGGCAATGGCTGAATGGCGCACAGCGCAGCTAAATCACGCAGCGCGAGCTCCAGATCTTGCTTCAGCGATGCCTCACCGTACAGGTACACCACCAGCTCCGCCTTACCGGCATGACGCATCAGCGCGATGCGCGGCAAAAACAGCAGGCTGTTAATCGTGCCGTAGCCATCCAGCTCAACTTGACCAAACGCGTTTAGCCCCCAAATACGTAGCTCAGGGCAGCCATTTTCTTGCACAAATTTCTGAGCCTGCTCGGCGTCGGTAAACGTGCGCACCGCACCACACACCGCGGCTTCTTCTGCGCCATCGCGGTGTCGCCAATAGAATTGCGGGAACAGCGGCTGCGACGCCAACCACTCCAGCATTTGTGTTCCATCTTTCAAACTGCAAGGCAGCGCAATACGTACCAGCCCCGATTGCTCGGCAGCGGCTTGGCGTAACAAAGGAATGATGCGTTCTACCAGGACGGAAAGATGAACCACGACAACCTCGAGCGGCTTTAAGAAGAAGTGAAGAATTATACGGTGGATTGATAAGAAGGAAAGCAACCAGAAGAGTTATCGCCACAGCCAGCGAGTAAGTGGTGAAAAACCCGCCAGCTGTTAACATTTGAAGGGAAAAAAATGCGGATTAATGAACTTCTTGGCTCGCCGCTTCTGCCTGCGCTTCCACTTTTTGCCGATCTGCCTGACGCTGTTTACGTGCCGCCAGCCACAATCCGCTGTTTTTCATCGCATAGCCAAAAACTAAGCCCACTAACAGCGAAGGAACCACCATCTGCCAATCGCCGTTTGCTGCGAAGGTTGCACACGCGCCGATAAAGGTACCGGGTACAAATGCCAGCCAGCGCTGTTGCGCCTGAATGCACATCAGAAAAGCCACGATCCCGGTCAGTACGTAGCCTAGGATCGTCCACTCTGGGCGTAGAGCCCCACCATAAATGATCACTTCAGCCCAGAATACGCCGCTCAGCAGCGTGCACAGGCTGATGCCAAAACCCTTTAATCCGCCCTGCGGACAGGCGAAATAGGCAGTACAACCGAGAAAACCCGCCCAGCTTAACAGGCCAAGGCTCACGGCGACCCAGCCCCAAATGCCAGAAAGGATGCCGGTGGTGATGGCAATAGCAACCAAAACATTCATGATGGAAATCTCACGTATTCAAAAAAGTAGTTTACCGATGGGAACAGGATATTCATTGACTGGCATCACAAATACAAAGTGACGTGTTTATATGATTACATTTTATTGTGATTTTAATCACAAATAAAGCTGTTTTTTTCGCCACCTCGCGGCCTAGCGCCTCACGAAAATGGACACTTTACCGGCCAATCTGGCCATAAAACCAGACAGCCACCCTCCAACAGAATCGTGCCCGTTCATTGTCATATCAAAATCAGAGGCATAGGTTAAAAGCCTAAAAAACTTCTCTCACGCATGACGAAAGGCCACCATTCCGATGAAAAAACACATTCTCTCCGCCGTCATTCCCGCTCTACTGGTTCCACCCGCAATGGCATGCACCACCATTTTGGTGGGTAATGAAGCCTCCAGCGATGGCTCTTTTATCGTCGCGCGCAATGAAGACTATTCCGCCAACAACCCGAAACACTTCCTGATTCATCCTCGGGTTGAGCATCAAAAAGGGGAATTTAAGTCCCACGCCAACGACTTTACCTATCCATTGCCGGAAACTTCGCTGCGCTACAGCGCGATATCAGATTTTGACACCAACGATTTATCCATGGGTGAAGTTGGATTTAATGAAGCGGGCGTTGGCATGACCGCAACCGAAACCATCTATAACGGTCAGCAGGTGCTTAAGTTCGACCCTTACGTAGAAAAAACCGGCATCACCGAAGACGCTATCGAAAACGTGATCCTGCCGAGGATCCATAGCGCACGGGAAGGTGCGGAACTGCTGGGTAAAATCATTGAAGAAAAAGGCGCCGGTGAAGGGTTTGGCGTGGCTTTTGTTGATGAACATGAAGTTTGGTATTTAGAAACCGGCAGCGGTCATCAATGGATGGCCACCAAACTGCCGCGTGACCAATACTTTGTTTCAGCCAATCAGGGACGGTTAAGAAATTATAACCCTGAGGATAAAGCCAACTATCTGGGGTCAAAAACGCTGATTAGCTTTGCTGAACAGCACGGTTTATACAACCTCAAAGACGGCGAGTTTGATTTCCATAAAGCCTATTCGCAAGACGTTGAGAACGATATCACCTACAACTATCCGCGCGTTTGGACAGTGCAACACATGTTCAATCCAGAGCTGAAAACCACCATCACCGATGGCACCGCGTTCCCCGTCTTCTTAAAACCCGCACATAAAATTTCCGTTGCTGATGTTCAGTCCGCGCTGCGTAATCACTATCAGGGAACGGCGCACGACCCGTATGCCAACAACAATCCCAAAGAGCCTTATCGCCCGATTTCCGTATTCCGCACCCAAGAATCTCACGTACTTCAGGTGCGGCCAAAACTCCCTAAAGCCATTGGTGAAGTGGCCTACGTTGCCATCGGCATGCCGTCGCTCAGCGTTTATGTTCCCTACTACCAAGGCATGGAGCACTATCTTCCTGGCTATGATAAAGGCACCGACAAATTCAGCAATGATTCAGTAAGTTGGAAATATCGCCAGCTGCAAACGCTCGTGATGCAAAACTACAACGCTTATGCACCTGAGGTCGAAAAGGCCTATGCCGAGTTTGAGAAAAATACGGCGGTTCAGCAAACGGCGATGGAAAAAGAGTATCTAAAACTCTATCAGTCTCAGCCGCAGCAGGCGCAAAAAGTGTTACAGACGTTTGAAGATAAAGTGATGCAGGACGCGCTGAGTCTGACAGAACAGCTTACTCGCCAAGTCATGACGCAAATGACCCACGACACCGATATGAAATATCACTTCGAAGGCGCATAACAGCGGCGCGAGCAACGAATAATCTAGGCCGGAAGCGTTCGAGAGTTTCCGGCCATCCCTCTCTCCACTTCTAAAACGGATAGCCTTCTTGAATAATTTCCATCATCTCTTGGGTGTAAGGCGTGACGGGTGTTTTCACCAGCGCGGGGAAAAACACCATCGGTGACGGAAAAACTTCAACAACATAGCTATGGCTGAGTTTGCTGGCATCCACCTCTGACGCAGGCAGCAGCGTCGCCGCGGCCAATCCAGACTCAATCCAATCTAGAATCGCCTCCGGCTGGGTGATATGCATAATCACATGGGGATGTTTGCCGCCTTTATGAAAGTGATCCAATAAAATTTCATCGGTTCCAGCATCTTTAGCGCGATGCAATAAAACCAGGGGGAACTGGCTTAGCGCGAGATAGGGAAATGGCGAAACAGGCGCTTGCGCTAACAGCTTGTTAGATATCACTGCCACAACGGGGATCGGAGGAAACGTGATGCAGTCAAATCCCTCAAATTTTCTAGGCTTTTGGATCAGCGCAACATCAATTAATCCCTCATTCAAATGCGATTCAAGATAGCTCGAATCGAGCACCGAAATATGTAATTCAGCATCGGGATTACGCCGGTGTAATTCCAAGAGCAGCGGCTTAAAATAGCGCTGAAATAGATGCGTGAGCCCCACTTTTAAAACTTTGGTTTCACGATTCGAGAGAAGTTTGGTTTCCCGCGCCGTATCTTCTATCTGGCGTAAAATATCGCAGGCTTTGCGATAAAGATAATAACCGGCCTCGGTTGTTTCTAGACGATTGCCATTGCGCACAAACAACGGAGCGTTCAGCTCATCCTCCAGCTCTTGGATCCTTTTACTCAGCGGTGGCTGCGCCATATTCAGCGCCCTTGCTGCTTGGCTAATCGATCCCTGCTCCACCACCTTACAAAAGTATTTCAGCCTTTTCAGATCCACTTACGCGCTTCCCTTTTCATTTTCGCCCCGACGAGTTTCGCATCGCCACACCGCGCTGACAAACACCCCGCGGCAATATTTCGCTGCGAGAACAGAGAGTATCGGTATAGCCACTATGACCGAAACGGTATTGGTCTTGAAATTCAATTAAGAATATATCTATTCCTAACCAACTCCCTCTTATCTCAAGGCAGAATAATGGACAATACCCCGAATAATAAAATTAAAAACCCCATTCATGATTTACGTTCCGCGCTGGATTTTCTAGCCACACAGCCCGGCGAATTAGTCTCGACCGACGTTGAGGTCGATCCGTGTGCTGAACTGTCTGGCGTGTATCGCTACGTGGGCGCAGGTGGAACCTGCCTACGCCCAACGCGTAAAAATGGCCCAGCCATGGTGTTCAACAAAATTAAAGGATTCAACGATATTAGCGTCGCCATTGGTTTGAATGGTTCACGCAGTCGCGTAGGACATTTTCTCAACTGCGAACCAGAAAAACTGGGGCATCTGCTGAGAAACTCGGTGAAAAATGCCGTGACACCCGTGACGGTGGGTGCTGATAAAGCACTGTGCCAGCAGGTGATTCATTTCGCCGACGATGCAGATTTTGACCTACGCAAACTGCTGCCAGCACCAACTAACACCGAAGAAGACGCCGGTCCGTATATCACCATGGGGCTGTGCTACGCCTCCGATCCCGACACGCATGAATCTGACATCACCATCCATCGCCTATGTGTGCAAAGCCGCGACGAGCTTTCGATGTGGCTCACACCCGGTCGCCACATCGATGCCTTCCGCATGAAGGCTGAAGCGCAGGGAAAACCATTACCGATTTCAATCAGCATTGGGGTCGATCCCGCAATTGAAATCGCCGCCTGCTTTGAACCCCCAACCACGCCGCTTGGCTTTGACGAACTGAGTATTGCGGGTGCCCTGCGCGGCCACGCTGTTGAGATGGTGCAGTGCAAAACCATCAATGAAAAAGCCATTGCCCACGCCGAGATTGTGATTGAAGGCGAACTCTTGCCCAATGTACGGCTGCGTGAAGATCAAAACACCAATACCGGCAAGGCAATGCCTGAATTTCCCGGCTATACCGGTGCGGCCAAAGACGCGCTGCCGGTCATTAAAGTCAAGGCCGTGACCCATCGCTTCAACCCTATCTGGCGTACCACCATTGGGCCAGGCGAAGAGCATGTAAATATGGCGGGTATACCCACCGAAGCCAGCATTTTAGATATGGTTGAACGCGCCATGCCGGGCAAACTTCTCAACGTTTTTGCCCACTCCGCTGGCGGGGGAAAATTACTGGCGGTGATGCAGTTTAAGAAAAGCGCCGCCGTAGACGAAGGTCGCCAACGGCAAGCTGCGTTGCTGGCTTTCGCGGCGTTCTCTGAGTTGAAGCACATCATTTTGGTGGATGAAGATGTGGATATTTTCGACAGCGACGACGTGATGTGGGCAATGCAAACGCGCTATCAGGGCGATGTGGATACCGTTTTCATTCCCGGCGTTCGCTGCCATCCGCTCGATCCTTCACAGATGCCAGACTACAGCCCCTCCATTTTGCAAGAAGGGATGTCATGTAAGACCATCTTTGACTGTACGGTTCCGTTCCATTTGAAAGCCCACTTCGAACGCTCTCGTTTCAAAGAGGTCGATGTGAAACGCTTCTTGCCTGATTTTAAATAATCACTGGCAGTAAATGGTGGACAAAAAAATGCAAAAGGCCGGTAAATACCGGCCTTGAATAAGATTATTGACGCTTACCTTTTACGCAAAAATAGCTCTCGTCGAGAAACGCTCACTGGTGTAGCTTCATCCTGCACCGGCAACGACAGCAACATCTTCAACGTATCCGCCACTAACGCCTTGCCTTCATCTGCGCTGATATGCGGTTCAATCGGCGACATCAATGAGCAGGACAACAGCTGACCGGTTTTAGGTAATTCACCGACCATGAACGTCATGTCGCCACGCGGCAGGGAAAGCGCAATTCGCTCGCCGAGTTTGCGCAAAGACCAAACCTGATCCGGCCCCGGCAAAATCACCACGCTTAGCATCCACGGCGTTAATACCGTGCCAAGCCACTGCCCTTCATGCTGCTGCATCTCAACCGCGATCGGCATTTCGGCACGATAAAACGGCAGCGTTGCCATCTCGTCCTGCGCAATCTGTTGGTACTGTTCTACCAAAAGATCGGCAGGATTTTGCTCAAAGCCCCAAAACTCATCGGCACCAATGGCCGTTAAATCATGTTCAGAAGGCATGTACCGCTCCTTTATGCTCGATTTGGCATCCATCGTTACGCAGAAGCTGGACAATACGATCCATGGCTACAGGGATCGCCGCCTCAATCGCCGACGTCAGACCAATATGCGGCTCCAGAGACTCTGGCACCACGCCCACCAGCGTTAAGCGCTGTGGAAACTCATCGGTGAGATGTAACGCAGAAAGCACGTCGCACAGCCCGAGTTGATGCGGTGAAATTTTCCGGCTAAAAAACGCCGGAACTTCGTCGTCACACAGCGTAATGACGCTGCCAGGTGCGCTATCGCTGAGTACCGCATCGGCCACAATCAGATGATCGCGGCTAGCCATGTACTCCATCAGCTCCATGCCCGCGGTTCCGCCATCCATCAGCTCAACGCCCTCAGGAAAACGGAAATCGCGTTCTAGGCGCTCAACGATACGCACGCCAACCGCCTCATCGCTGAGCAATAGGTTGCCAATACCTAAGATCAGCGTATTCATCACAGCACCTTAACCTTGGTCACTTCGCCACCGCGCGTGTCGACCACGTGCACCGCACAAGACATGCATGGGTCGAAGGAGTGCACGGTGCGCACTACTTCCAACGGTTTTTCGATATCTTCGATAGGCGTGCCGATGAGCGCTTGCTCATACGGGCCCGGCTCGTCGTTAGTGTTACGCGGACCGGAGTTCCATGTAGAAGGCACAACCGCCTGATAGTTTTCGATCTTGCCGCCTTTAATCACGATCCAATGCGAAAGCATGCCGCGCGGCGCTTCTTCAAAACCGACGCCGCGATACTCTTTATCTTCCAAAATTTCAGGCTTGATAAAGGCAACGTGATCGCCTTTGCCGATGTTGTCGATCAGCGCCTGCCACTGTTGCAACAGGGTATCTTTCAGTACGCAGCACCGCACCGCACGGCCAATGATGCGTCCCATGGTGGAATGCAACTGCTCGGTTTGTAATGCTTTGCCATTCAGCGTTTTATACAGACCGTTCACTTCGTTGAAGTGTTTCACCGTATCAGGATGCTTAGCCGCCAGTTTCACCAGCAGATCGGCCAGCGGGCCGACTTCTACCACTTTGCCGTAGAAGGTTGGGGATTTAACCCATGAGTACTTACCTTCATCCTGCCAGCCGGTGTAGTTCGGTTCAGTTTTGCCTTCCCATGGTTTCAAGATTGCATCGTCTTTATACCAAGAGTGTTTACAGCTTTCGGCAATACCGTCGATCAACCATTCATCCCGGTGGCTGGTGATTGGGCGATAGTTAGCCATATCACCATTTTCAATGTAGCCACCCGGCAACAGGAAGCTGCCGCCTTTGGCGTCAGTTGGCAGCTCAGGCACGCTTAAATAGTGCTTCGCGCCTTCGCCCAATGACAGCCATTCTGGGTAGTTTGCCGCAATAATTGCCGCATCCACTTTGTAAACCTGCTCAATGAACTCACCCAGACGTTCAATAAACATTTTCACATACATCAAACGTTCCAGATTCAGCACGCTTGGCGCATCCAAATTGATTGGGTTAGCCACGCCACCCACGGCCAAGTTTTGGATATGTGGGGATTTACCGCCTAAAATCGCCACCACGCGGTTGGCATCGCGCTGGCATTCAAGCGCTTGCAGATAGTGGGCAACCGCAATCAGGTTCACTTCTGGCGATAGTTTCATCGCCTTGTGGCCCCAATAGCCGTTGGCAAAAATACCCAGTTGACCACTGGCCACCAAGTCGCGGATTTTCTGCTGTACCTTGGTGAACTCTTCCGAGCTATTCAGAGACCACGTTGAAACACCTTTCAGCATGGCTTCGCATTTTTTAGGATCGGCGTTCAGCGCGGAGGTGATGTCCACCCAGTCCAGCGCCGACAGCTGATAAAAATGCACAATGTGGTCATGGATGCTGTGCGCTGCCACGATCAAATTACGGATATGCTGCGCATTCACCGGTACTTCAGCGCCGATCGCATTTTCCACCGCGCGCACTGAAGCAATCGCGTGAATGGTGGTACATACGCCACAAATACGCTGAACAATCATCCACGCATCGCGTGGGTCGTTACCTTTAACAATCTCTTCCATCCCGCGCCACATGGTGCCGGATGACCAAGCCTTGGTGACTTTGCCGTTTTCAATTTCGCAGTCAATGCGTAGATGGCCCTCGATACGGGTGATCGGGTCGATAGTGATACGTTGGCTCATACTTTAGCTTTCCCTCGGGCCTGATAATCTTTATGTACACGTTCAAGCGATGGCAACACCGGTAAAATCCGGATTAGCAACAAATAGGCACAGACTTCAATCGCCACAAAGCCGACTGAAATCAGAAGTTCTTCTGACGTTGGGAAATAGTGATAACCATTGCCCGGATTGAACGCCAGCAGTGAGTAGTTCATACGCCACAGCGCAGCACCCAGCAGCATACTCAGCGCGCCAAGGAACAGCATGCGCGAATCGCGGCGGAATCTATCCCAATGGAATACCAGCAGCGGGAAGAGCATCAGCCCAATTTCGCACCAGAATGAAATGGAATAGCGGTTCCACTGTGAGAGGTACTCTGACTTATCTCGCAGCACAATTTCCGCGAAGCGCAGCGCAACGAACAGGATCAGGAAAATATCGATAACCTGCGTCAGCCGATAGAACAGCGGTTTTTCATTCGGGCCTTTACCTGCTAACCCAGCCTGTACCAGCGAGCCTTCAAACACCACGATGGAGAAGCCCATAATGAATGCCGTAAGCAATGAGAACACCGGCAGCAGCTCGTAGCTTTGCCATAGCGGATGAATTTTATTCCCCGCGGCAATCATCAACGATCCCATTGAAGATTGGTGCATAGTTGGCAACAGAGCGCCCAGTGCCAGAATGAAGAACATGATTTTATTCAGCCACTTCATTGGCACTTTCCAGCCAAATTTCTCCAGTACGACGGGCGCAAACTCCAGCGCCATCACGCCGATATACACCGTCATACATACCGCGGTTTCAAACAGCACCGACGACGTATTGAAGTGTCCTGGCAGATAGAAATAAGGCAGGTTCCAGTAACGGCCCACGTCAATGGTGATCGATAATCCCCCTAACGAATAACCGAACAGGCTCGCCAACAGCGCGGGACGAACCAGCGGGTGATATTCACCCCGGTTGAAAACATATACCGCCCACGCTAGCGCCCAACCGCCACAGGCAAAACCTGTACCGATCAGCAGGTCGAATGAAATCCACAGTCCCCACGGATAACCGCCGTTCAGATCGGCAACGGAGCCAATCCCGAAGATCAAACGCTTGAGGATGAAAATGCCGCATAGCACCACGAAGGGCGCCATCACCATCACCGGCCAACTGACTAATCGGCCACCTAACGGACTGGCTTTATGTTCACTCATGATCATCATCTCCATCATGGTGGTTTTTGGTGTTACGACGGATCATGACCGACAGGCCCGTCAGAACCACCAGCGGCAAGATCATGCCTTTATAAACGGTATGCTGAATGTGCTCAGAGCGTGCGCCGGTTGAGAGTTCAGCCAGTTTCGGCATGCCTAAGTTTTCATACGGCACCCCCGCCAGCACTAACACCTGCGTTCCACCGCCCTCTTTCTCACCGTAGACATACGGCTGATACTTGGCGAGCGGATGCAGATAGTTATCACCACCGTTCAGAGTTTGACGCGGATAGGCATATTCAACCCCCGGTTTTGCCGCCAGACGCTTTTTGGCCTCAGCCAGCAGATCGTCACGCGTACCAAAGATAACCGCGCCGGTTGGGCAAACTTCGACACAGCCCGGCAGTTGGCCTTTGGTGATACGCTCAAGCCCTTTCTGATCGCACAGCTGGCATTTATGAATCTCACCAAACGGGTTGTGATAGTCATATTTTGGAATGTCGAACGGACATCCCACCATGCAGTAACGACAGCCGGTACAGACGTCTGGGTCGTAATGCACGATGCCGGTTTTGGGATCTTTTTTCAGCGCTTGTACTGGGCACACCGAAACACAGTTAGGGTCGACGCAGTGCATGCACTGTTTTTTGATATAGGCGTAGCCGTTTTCGACCTGATCTTTATTAACGCCGCTACCGTCTTGCCACACCTGAATAATGTTGTTGGTGTAAGGCGTTAATTTGTCGTTGTTAGACCACGTTTGCGGCCCGTTAGGGTTGATCTGGTTTTTGTTCAGCTTTTGACACTCGGCCACACAGGCTTGGCAGCCGACGCACAGCGTTGAGTCATACAGCATGCCGACCGCACCGGGGATCGGCGGTTTGTTTTCCACCGCCGCCTGCGCAGTACTTGATGTCACCGTGCCCGCTGCCACCGCCCCCGCAGAGGCAAACTTAAGAAAGTTTCTTCTATTCACGGTTATTCCCCCCGTGAATCGTGGTGCTCAGCATGGCTTTTCTCAGCGTTTTGGCGCTCCGACTCATGGCGCTTTTGCTGGCGACCAAGCTCACGTACCGTCATCAAGCTGACCCCAATCAGGATCCCCAAAGCGCCGCCAATCAAACCGGTCGCCGTTGGTGAAATATGCCCACCTTCACGGTTGGCCACGCCGGGTTTATCCACGCGTGGCGTTGGGTTTTCAACGTTCGCCAGTTGGAAAATCCCTTTGGTGAAACCAATGCCCTGCTCGTTACAGCCATAGCACGGATGACCAATACCGACCGGCCAGATGCCGCCGCCGATGTCACAGAATTCCAACGTTGAGCAGTTGCCGTAAGTCTCAGGGCCTTTGCAGCCGAGGTGATACAAACACCAGCCTTGGCGATGACCGTAGTCACCAAACTCTTTGGCGAAGCGTCCGGCGTCAAAATGAGGACGACGCTCGCAGTTTTCGTGAATTAAACGTTCATAGGCAAACAGCGGACGATGCTTGCTATCTAACTCAGGCAGCTTGCCGTAGGTGATGTAATACACCACGGTCGTCAGGAAGTTGTGCGGGTTTGGAGGGCAACCTGGGATGTTGATGACCGGTTTACCGATGGCTTCTTCGAGGCTGACAGCACCGGTTGGATTTCCGCCGGTAGCAGGAACACCGCCCCATGCAGCACAGGAGCCAATCGCGATAACCGCTGCCGCATCGGCAGCAGCACGGCGAATATGATCGACAATAGGTTCACCGGCAACCATGCAATAAACGCCACCGTCTTTTAACGGAATGGAGCCATCAACGACCAGAACATATTTGCCTTTATAACGCTTCATCGCGTTATGTTTATTCTCTTCGGCTTGATGTCCGAAAGCCGCAGATAGCACCTCATGATATTCGAGTGAAATAGTATTGAGGATCAGGTTTTCAATTGTTGGGTGCGTAGCACGCAACAGGGACTCAGTACAGCCGGTACATTCTTGAGCACCAATCCAGATAACTGGCGGTCTCTGTGGATTTGTGATTGCCGCAGCCATTTCTGCTGCCGCATTGGAACTTAGCCCTAGTGTAGCGGCCATACCCGCACACAACTTCATGAAGTCACGACGGTTCACACCGTGAGCGGATAGAAAGTTATCCTCAGCCATTCGTAGTATTCCTTAGATGCGCATTCGTCTGGCGGAATGCTTAGGTGGGGAAATGCTAAGGATTAACCCTACTGGTTGTGGTTGATCTTTATCAAGTTGAGAAGGATTAGTAGAAGGTCAACACCAATAATGTGAATAAAACCGATTCAGCGGAAATTAAATAGCACAAATATTCCGCAATATATTATTTTCAGAAATTGAAAATATAGATTTCCAGATTACTTTCGTATGAATTTTCTTAATTTATGGGAATACCTAAATGAGAGTAGTTTGTATTAATGACGGCAAGTTAGAATTAAACAAATTAAATTCATTTAGTTTTATTTATTAAGTTAAATAATTATTTCAGAAGCGGCGTGGAAATAGCATTCCCCTGCCAACTTTCCTTTGGCAACGAGTTGGCAAGACCCCCTCCCAGCCTCCCCCCTTCACAGGGGGAGGAGCAGATTGAGGATCTTACTATCATCGCGGAACAGTTCCCTCTCCTGACAATAAAGTAGGCATTCCCCCTCCCAGCCTCCCCCTTCGCAGGGGGAGGAGCAGATCGAGGATCTTACAAACATCATCGAACGGTTCCCTCTCCTGACAATAGCTCGAGGATCTTACTATCGTCGCGGAACGGTTCCCTCCCCTGTGAAGGGGAGGGTTAGGGTGGGGAAGGGTTTAAACTGACTTAAAGGCTAAAGCTTGTGCACTGCACGCCGTTCACATACAGCTTACGCTGCTCGCTTTGTGGTAGACGGATAACGATTTCCTTCCACGCTGGCTGATAATCACCTTTGCGGGTAAACGTAACGTCTATGCGTTGGTTATCGGAAGCAATCTCCCAGCTAAGCCACAGCGCCTGCCCTTCTCGCCAAGCATAGGTTTCACCATCGTCGTCAAATAGCATGCCGCGATCGCAACCTTTACCCATCGGCGGGAACAGCATCAGTTCACGAGAATCATCTGCGGCAGCATCGACAAATGCGGTACGTCCTGACAGCGGCAACATCGCCCCAGCACGCACGATCAGCGGCAAGCGCTCTAATGGAGCGTCTACGGTGATTGTCTGACCGCCGCTGAACCATTGTCCGGTGTAAAAATCATACCAGCCGCTTTCGTTGGCAGGCAGATAGATTTCACGCTGACGCTGTCCTTGCTCCACCACGCTCGCCACCAGCAGATCTTTACCCAACATAAAATCGTCGGTTTCTGCGAAGGTCGCCGCATCATTTTCATGATCGAGGAAGGTCGGACGCAGCATCGGCTCATCGTTTTCACTCGCCTGCCACAGCAAGGTATAGAAATACGGCAGCAGGCGATAACGCAGCACGATGGCATCACGAATGGCTGGCGTCACCGCCGGATACATCCACGGTTCATTTACCGTGTGATCGTCGTTCCACGAGTGAATGGTAAAGCGTGGGTGCATCACGCCGTTTTGAACCCAGCGAACAAGCAGCTCGGCATCTGGTTTGTCGCCTGAGAACCCACCAACGTCATGACCCACATTATATAAGCCAGACAGACTCATCCCCACGCCCATTCGCGTGTTGTAACGCAAAGTCTGCCAGCTTGTCCGGTTGTCGCCGCTCCACGTTTGGACATAGCGCTGCATACCTGCGCAGCCAGAACGTGAAATCAGATATGGTCGCTTATTTGGGGTGAAACGCTGCTGCGCTTCTAAAGAAGCACGCATCATCAGCAACGGCATCACCGGCCGGATCTGTTTAATCGCAATTTCTTGGCCAAAACCATGACAGCGTGCTTCGCCGTCCCATACTTCATATTCGTTATTATCGTTCCACGTCGAGCCAATACCCATTTCTAACAGCTGCTGGGTAACGTTGTCTTGCCACCACTTCACCGCGGCTGGGTTAGTGAAATCAAGATGGGAACCTTCGTCATCCCAGAACACCGAGCGCTCAGCACAGTCCGCTTCTGAATCACGGATGAATAACCCCTGCTGCGCCACTTCCTGATACTTAGGGTGATCCTGTAACAAACAGGGTTTGATGTTCGCTGCCAGTTTGATCCCCGCGTCGAGGAAAGCCTGCGACATCACCTTTGGCTGAGGCACTTTGTCGTAGTTCCAGTTGAATACATAGCGCTTGTTGTTAATCGAGGTGTAACCCGACGACAGTTGGAATGAGTCGCACGGAATATCGTGCTCACGACACAGCTCGATAAACTTCATCAGCTGATTTTGCGCATCCGGTGCATCGGTGTAATACATGGTTGAGCCGCTATAACCGAGGCTCCATTTTGGCCCAAAAAATGTTTTACCGGTCAGTCGCACAAAGGCTTTAGTGACATCCAGAACCTTTGGCCCAACAAACATGTAATAGTCTAAGTCACCCGCTTCCGCTTGATAGCGGCGATAGGCTAAATGGTAGTTATCCAGCTCATTGCCCAAGTCCAGCATGGTGCTGGTAAGGTTGTCATAAAACAGGCCGAAGCTAACGTCTTCTTTGCGCGTAATCGTGAACGGGATGTGCTTATACAGCGGATCGGTTGACGCCGCGTTATAGCCCATCGCATCCAAATTGCGCATTTCGTAGCGTCCACCGGTACGGTTAAGATCGCCTGCTTTTTCCCCCAGACCGTAGTAGCTTTCGGTTGGGAAACGACGCTGATAATGGGCAACGCCATCACCGTGCGCATTCAGCAAATAAGCGCTGGTTGGACGGTCTGCCGCCAACGGCAGCCACTCACCGGCCTCGTTACAATATTCCCACTCTAACCACAGCGGCTGATGTACCGTGACCCGCATTTTGTCGGTGCTGATACACAGTTCGGTATCACGCTGTACCAGCTCAAAAGTAGGTCGGGTGAAACCCTCGGTGCTTTCACGGTCACGCCCCTCCCACGGCACATCCGTTTGTGTTGCGATACTCCAAGTGCGGTTCAGCGCCAGTTCACCGCGCTGTTTTATCAGCACACGAAACAGCCCTGATTCTAAGATATAGATGCGGAATAAATGCTGACCATCGACTTTTAACTCAACGTGATCGGCTGCTTGGCGATTTAGAATCCAGTTTTTCAACGTTTTCATTCTGTTATTCTTCCAAAAATTTAAAGGATCAGGCCTGACGCGGCTTCTGGCGGCGTTCGGCAATAAAAGCAATCAGGAATACGGCGCCAATCAGGTCAAAGAAGCCCATGGCGATAAATAGCGGGTTGTAGCCGATTTTGTCAGCGGTCACGCCAATCAGCAGTGAGAACAGGAAACTGGCGATCCACGCAAAGGAACCACGCATCCCGTTCACGGTAGCCATTTGGCCTTTATTGAATGATTCAACCACCAAGGCGCTCAACATGCAGGAGATCACCTGATGACCAAAGCCGCCAACGGAAATCAACGCAATGGTGATGTAGGGGTCTTGAGTAATCGCCACCAATGCCAGTGAGATCATCAGGAATGCGCCAGTGACCGAACTGGCTACGATAGAGTTGACGCGAGAAGTGCCAAAGACTTTGGCGTAAATCCGAGTGAGATATCCGCTGGCTACGCTGCCTAAATCCGCGGCCAAAAACGGTAGCCAAGCAAACATCGCAATCTGTTTAAGATCCATGCCGCGTTCGTTAGCTAAATAGAGCGGAACCCAAAAGCTCAGCACGGCCCATGCGGGTTCAGCCATAAATGCCGGAATGGCGATACCATAAAAGCGTTTATTTTTAGATACCGTGGCCAGTGCCTTCAGGAACGGCAGCTTAACCGGTGCAGGTTCGTTATCCTGCTTGATATATTCCAGCTCAGATTTGCTTAAATTCGGGTGTTGATCTGGATTGTGGTAGAACAGCCACCACAGCACGACCCACAGCATGGCCAGAACCCCAGAGAACATAAATGCGCCCTGCCAGCCAAATGAAACATGAGCAACCACGATAATCGGTGGTGCGAGCATTGCGCCAATCGAAAACCCGACGCCAGCCCAGCCCGCTGCAATTGGGCGCTCTTTTTTCGGGAACCATTCACCGATAGTTTTGGCATTGGCTGGCGTTGCCGCAGCTTCCGCGCCACCCATAAAGAAGCGCAGGATCGCCAACTGCATCCAACTGCCCGCTCCCGCATGGAGCATGCACATCAACGCCCAAATCCCAGCACAAATCAGAAATCCAATCTTCAGGCCAATCACGTCGATCAGCCAGCCGCACAGCGGTTGGAAAACGGTATAGGCAATCTGAAAGGCCCCAACGATCCACGAATACTGCTCGGTAGTCATCCCTAGGCTGGTTTTCAGTTCTGGTGCCAAAATCCCTAGCGAGTTACGCGTAATGTAGTTGACCGTAACCCCCAGCAGGAACAGCGCCAACATCCACCAGCGTAGGTTTTTAATCTTGCGTTTTTCCTTTACAGCCACAGCCGGTTGATTCATATCAAGACTCATGGTGATCCCCTGGTCGCAGTAGCAATACGCTGTCGGCTAAACACATTGTTGGTATAGAGCTTTTTGAAATGTGTCTTACCAATGAGAATATCGCTATTTATGACTATATATTTGATTTTTAATTTAATTATCCATTTTTGTGACCAAGATAACGCTTGTAATTGGTCGACCAATTGAGAGTAAAGAAGTTAAAAACGTGGGGATACGCACTTTTTTGCAAGGATTTTCATGCGACTCTTAGAATTCACTGTTTTCGGTCAAGAACTCCCGCTGCGTGGTGATTATTGGCTTATGAAAATTTTGTCATTTTCGAATTTGAACGAGATCACAAAATGAACGGAAAGCTAAAAATCCGCGAAATCGCCGCTCAAACGGGGCTTTCTATCAGCACGGTATCGCGCGTTCTGTCCGGAAAATCGAATACCAGTGAAGCGGCTAAACAGCGAGTTTTAGCCTCGGCGCGCCAGCAGGGTGTCTTGGATGAAATCTCAACGGGGAGAATGCTGCTTAACGGGCTGGTCGTGTTTGCCCCTCAGCGCGCATTTGACGTGCGGTCTGACATCTTTTACTACAAGGTGATCCAGGGGATTGCTCAAGCGTTAGAGCCCCACGAGGTTCGGCTGCGCTATTGCTGTTTGGAAGAAAATGACAGCGATGTCTCCCTCTTCCTACAAAAAATGAACGAACCCGCCACCGAGGCCGCGATGCTGATTGGCATTGACGATCCCTATATCCACTCTCTCGCCGCAGACTTAGGCAAGCCTTGTATTCTGATCAACTGTCGCGATCGCAAAATGCGTCTGCCCGGTATCGCGCCCGATCACCAAACCATCGGCGAATTCTCTGCAAACTATCTTTTTGAGCAGGGGCATCGCCACGTTTTGCATTTGCTTTGTCTTCGTCGCTATACCATGGAACTGCGCTTGGCCGGTATTCGCGAAGCCTATCAAGCACATAATCTTCCTTTTAACAGCGACGATGCCCTGCTCACCGCACCCAGTTTTGGCGCCGCAGATGCAGAGCTCGCCGTGGCTCAGTTTCTTGAACATTGTCCTGCCGAACATCGTCCAACCGCCATTCTCGCCGGAGGAGACTATATGGCGGTCGGCGCCGTCAATGCCCTCTTAAAAGCAGGACTGCGAGTACCTCAGGATATTTCCGTGATGAGCATGGACGGATTCAATCTGGCGGCCATCCACGATATTCCGCTCACTTCGGTTCACGTCCCCAGAGACGAGTTGGGTGAAGAGGCGGTACGCATGCTGCAACGGCGACTCATGCAGCCAAACACACCGTTAGGCAATTTATTGTTGAACGGAACGCTAGTGGCACGCGACTCGGTTCGGCGCGTTCGAACCAGCCAAAATCAGGCATTGGTGCAGAAAGACGGGGTTTACGGTTAAAAGCGCCCCGCTCGGCCTTGAGTTTATTCACTATTATTTGAAGTTCCACCTTAAATATGAAGGGTGTGCTAATACAGCCTGTGGCAAACTGTCCGCACTTCCATTCGCTGCTTAGCAGCTAAATACGAGAGAAATTCCGCGATGAAATGGCTTTGCTCGCTCAGTCTGGTCGCAGGACTGATTGCAACTACTCTGTCTCCTGTTCATGCAGACACAACTCAACCCGTTCACCCTATGGTGAAACCGCAATCCACACAGGCGCGTGATGCTTTCGTAACCGATCTACTGAGCAAAATGACGCTGGATGAAAAAATAGGCCAAATGCGCCTGATCAGCGTGGGGCCAGATAATCCTAAAGAAGCCATTCGCGAGATGATCAAACAGGGTCAGGTCGGGGCTATTTTCAACACCGTAACTCGCCAAGACATCCGTAAAATGCAGGATCAGGCTATGCAGCTTAGCCGCCTGAAAATCCCTCTGTTCTTCGCCTATGACGTGGTTCACGGTCAGCGCACCGTTTTCCCTATTAGCCTCGGTTTAGCATCAAGTTGGGATCGTAATGCGGTCACCACCGTTGGGCGTATTTCCGCTTATGAAGCCAGCGAAGATGGGCTAAACATGACGTGGGCACCAATGGTCGATATCACCCGCGATCCACGCTGGGGCCGCACCTCTGAGGGCTTTGGTGAAGACACCTATTTGACCTCCGAAATGGGCCGTTTGATGGTTGAAGCCATGCAGGGTAAAAACCCAGCCGATCGCAACTCGGTCATGACCAGCGTGAAACACTTCGCCGCCTATGGCGCAGTGGAAGGCGGACGTGATTACAACAGCGTGGACATGAGCCCGCAGCGTTTGTTCCAAGATTACATGCCGCCGTATAAAGCCGCACTCGACGCGGGCAGCGGCGGCGTCATGGTATCGCTCAATTCCATTAACGGCACACCGGCAACGTCTAACAGTTGGTTATTAAAAGACGTGCTGCGCGACGAATGGAATTTTAAAGGCATCACCATCAGCGATCACGGTGCGATCAAAGAGCTGATTAAGCACGGCGTTGCCAGCGATCCTGAAGATGCGGTTCGCGTGGCGGTGAAATCCGGCATCGACATGAGTATGAGCGATGAGTATTACAGCAAATACCTACCCGGCTTGGTCAAAAGCGGGCGCGTGAGCGAAAAAGAAGTCGATGACGCAGCGCGCCATGTTCTAAACGTGAAATATGATATGGGTCTATTCACCAATGCTTACAGCCATTTAGGGCCTGTCGGTTCAGATCCTGTCGATACTAACGCAGAAAGCCGTTTGCATCGTCCTGAAGCCCGCAGCGTGGCGCGTGAAAGCATGGTGCTACTGAAAAATCGTCTGGATACCCTACCGTTGAAAAAATCCGGCACTATCGCGCTGATTGGCCCTCTAGCCGACAGCAAGCGTGATGTGATGGGCAGCTGGTCTGCGGCGGGAGTGGTTGATCAGTCCATTACCGTCTTGCAAGGCCTGCGCAATGCGGTCGGTAACAATGCACAAATTTTATATGCCAAGGGTGCCAACGTTTCGAACGATCCGGGGATTACTGATTTTCTGAATCTGTATGAAAAAGCCGTGAGCGTCGATACCCGAACGCCGCAGGCCATGATTGATGAAGCGGTGGCTACGGCTAAAAAATCGGATGTTATCGTCGCCGTCGTGGGTGAAGCTCAGGGGATGGCGCACGAAGCATCGAGCCGCAGCGATATCACCATCCCACAAAGCCAACGCGATCTGATTGCCGCACTGAAGCAAACGGGTAAGCCGTTGGTACTGGTGCTGATGAATGGCCGCCCACTGGCGCTTGAGAAAGAAGATCAGCAGGCCGATGCTATTTTAGAAAGTTGGTTCTCAGGCACCGAAGGCGGTAACGCCATCGCTGACGTGCTGTTTGGTGATTACAACCCATCGGGCAAATTGCCAATGTCCTTCCCGCGTTCCGTAGGTCAGATCCCGATTTACTACAGCCACTTGAATACCGGTCGCCCGTATAATCCTGAAAAACCAGAGAAATATACATCTCATTATTATGATGCCGCCAACGGCCCGCTTTATCCGTTTGGCTATGGTCTGAGCTACACCACTTTCAGCGTGTCCGATGTGAAAATGTCGAGCCCAGTGATGAAGCGTGACGGCAGCTTAACCGCCAGCGTCACGGTAAAAAACACCGGCAAACGTGAAGGCGCAACCGTAGTGCAGCTCTATCTACAGGATAAAACGGCGTCGATGAGTCGCCCTGTTAAAGAGCTCAAAGGCTTTGAGAAAATCACGCTTAAATCTGGCGAACAAAAGACCATCAGCTTTAAAATTGATGCCGACCAGCTGAAGTTCTGGAATGCATCGATGAAATATGTGTCAGAACCGGGAAAATTTAATGTGTTCATTGGCCTCGATTCACAGCGCGTGAATCAAGGTGAGTTTGAGTTACTTTAAATATTCTGGTTAATTCCCTCTTTAAGCCTCCTTCTTTCACGGGGAGGCTTAACTCCCCTCTTCGCAAATGTATTTTTTTTATATAGTCTGATACTAATACCGCACGAAAATACATTGATTGAAATTTACTGACATTACCCGATGTAAGTTAACCTTTATAAACTGGCATTATTTCGCCTGCGGCTCATACTGGTATTCAGTAAGTTATCGCTAAATAAATACATCGCGAATTAAGGTAGAAATATCATGCCTAATAAAATTATCACGTGGGTCATTATGTTTGGTTTTAGCCTGTCGCTGGCGCTATTGGCTAATATGCTGGGAGAAACCAATATATGGGCAATTCTGAGTATTTTTACCGTTACGTATTTTGTTTGCGACATCACCCTCAGCGTAATGGAATAACTCATAGATATTACTCATGCCCCGACGTATACATGTTCCCCACGTCTGAGGCATAAATAATTTACCTTAATGCGCAATAATATACAGCTCTTTGCTATACACATAATCCTGCGGGTTATGGGTGGGGAAACCACCAACGTATGGCTTTAGTAGTTTAATCAGCGGTTGATAGTAGATTGGAATAATCGGCGCTTGTTGATTGATTCGCACTTCAGCCTGTGAATATAAAACATTGCGCATAACGGGATCGGAAACGCTCTCCGCCTGCTTCAATAGCCGATCATATTCGGCATCGCTCCAATGTCCTACGTTTTCCACACTGGTGGACTGTAGCGTATTTAAAAACGTAGAAGGCTCATTATAGGTTGCATCCCAAGACTGACGTGACAGCATAAAATCCCCTGCCCTGCGCGCGTCTAAATAGGTCTTCCATTCCATATTGCGTAGCGTCACCTGCGCTCCTAGCAACTTCTTCCATTGTGAAGAAAGTGCGATAGCGGTTTTTTCGTGCAGGTCATATTTGTTGTAAAACAGCTCAAATTTTAACGGATGCTGTTCGTCGTAGCCCGCCTGATGCAGTAATCCTTTGGCTAAAACAACGCGCTGAGCTAACGGTTCGTTTAATTCATCAAGGACCGGAGACTTAAAATCAGCAACCTGAGGCGGGGTTAGCGTACTGGCCGGTTCACGTTGGCCTAAAACTTTATGGGCTATCAGATCGCGATCCACCGTGAGGTATAAAGCACGACGCACGCGAACATCATCAAACGGCGCTCGTGTGGTATTGAAATTATAATATTCGGTGTTTAGACGAGGAATAATATGTAATTCATTCGGCATGGTTTGCTGAATATGTTTAATCTGCTCAGCGGGTACCCAGGTGAGATCTAAATCACCGGCGCGATATCGGTTGTAACCAGAAACCGCATTGTCGACCACTAAATACTCAACCTGCTTTAATACCGTTTCTGAACGATTCCAATATTGAGGATTTTGTTTGGCAACAATTTTTTCATTCACTATGCGTTTAGCCAATACCAAGGCACCGTTAGACACCATATGTTCCGGCTGAGTCCAGCGCTCTCCCCATTGCGTAACCACCGCATGTGGAACCGGAAACGTTGTAGGCCACGCTAACATCGAAATAAACCACGGCGTCGGTTGTTCTAGCTGCACACGCAAGGTTCGTGCATCTAATGCTTGTACGCCCAGCGTTTGCGGTTTCATTTTCCCATTCACAATTTGCGCCGCATTAACCACATGTCCGGCGGCAAAATAGTTGGCAAATGGGCTCGCCGTAGCGGGATCAACCGCACGCTGCCACGCAAAAACAAAATCATCGGCGGTCAATGCAGAGCCATCTGACCAACGCAGGTTTTTGCGCAACGTAAAATCTATCTGCTTACCGTTCGCGCTCACTTTCCAGCTTTCGGCCTGCGCGGGTTGCACCTTGCCATTGCCATCCAACCACACTAGCCCTTCAAACAGATCGAGAACGATCTGCGCGGCGGTGTTTTCTTCAATTTTTTGTGGGTCGAGCGTAGCGGGTTCCGCATGGTTGTTGTAACGGAAAATTTGTTGGGGATCGAGTGACGTTCCTGCGGGGATTTGAGCAGCATATAACGGTGCCACGCTTATCAGGCTGACCAGCCATAATGGCGACAATTTTTTCATGATATTCCCTTTTCAATGCGTGAGTGCGCGTACCTTACGCCCGCCGACTACCGATTGCTGTGTGGGATCTCGCGAAAAATGTTTTTTGGCCTTGTGTCTCAACGTCGTGGATAAAAAAATCCAGCCATATTTCTTGGCTGGATTTCACTCACTCATTCATTCAGTTAGCTAACGATTCTTTCTTAGGCGTCAAACGGATCCCAAGACGACGCAGCTGTCGCTTCAGCATTAACACCACCACTATCGACAAACAAATATTCGATAAAGGCATCGCCAGCCACACCCCGTCCAGACCGAATACCCATGGGAAAAAACCAAGGAATGGGAACAAGATCAGCATGTTGCTTAGCGTGATAAACGTGGCATAGCGGGCATGGCCTAATGCTTGGAAGAACGTTGCGGCGAGCACGATAAAGCCATCCAAGAACATCACAAACAGATGCAGACGCAGGCCGTGAATGGTTGCCACGTGCAGCGCGCTATCGCCGGAAATAAAGATGCTGGTAAACAGCGATGGGAGAATCAGTATCGCGACCGCTAACGCAATGCCACCGCCGACAGCGGTCATCAAGCCTAATTTTAAGACCTGACGTACCTTATCCGGCTGGCGAGCGCCGTAATAGTAACTCACCAGCGGCTGCATTCCTCCACACACGCCTTCGGCGAGCAGGTAATAGAAACCAATCAGATAGCTGGCGATGCCATAGGCGGCCACTTCTATTGGCCCACCGTGCTTCATGAAAAGCAGGTTGTGCATCATGACCACCACGCTGAGATAAAGATACATCAGCATGCTGGAAAAACCGGTGGTTAAGGATTCCAAACTAAGGCGGAGGTTAAACGCAATGTGCTCGCGCTGTGGTCGTAATTTGTTATAGCGGCTGAAAACAAATCCTGTGCAAATAATCACCGCTACGCTTTCACTGATTATCGTTCCTATCGCCGCGCCTTTTAATCCCCAGCCCAAACGGATAATGAACACATAATCCATCAGCACATTCAGCAGCGCTCCGGTCAGCATGGCAATTGTCGCGAGTCTGGGCGCACCCAAGTTACGCACCAGCAGCGGCATAGCGATACTGCCGAGGACAATCGGCCCCGAAATGCCAATAATAGTCAGGTAATCAATGCCGTAGTTTTCAATGACGCCAGACGCATCTTGCAAACGCATAAACATCGGGGCGAAATACGCGATGCACAGCCCCACGCTGATGCCCATAGCGATCAACAGCCAGAATACCTGCGTTAAAATGCGCCGCGCCTTATCAATTTTTTCTTCGCCCTGCGCTAATGAACAGCGCGCGCCGCTGCCCATACCGATCATCATCCCCACCGCAAGCAAAACGCCCGACAGTGGCCAAGCCATATTAATGGCCGAAAGACCTTCTGCGCCCATCGCATGACCGATAAACGCACCATCGACAATTTGGTACAAGCCGCTAATCAATAAGGCGGCAATGGCAGGAATACTGTAGTGCCAGAATGTGCGGGTAATACTTTGCTGCAACATAACTTTTCCCAGATCTCTTTCTTATTTATTTCTCATCACTACTCAGCCCGTTTTTAAACTGCCACAGGCTTTGTGGAGCAAACGCTCAAACTGCTGTTGTTCTTCTGGCGTTAACGATGCCGCCATTTGCTGAGTGGTTTGCGCATAGATATCCATCTCTTCCTTTTCTAACGCAGCGCCTTTATCGGTAGCCTGTAATAAGGTTGCGCGGCCATCCTCAGGACAGGAAATACGTTGAATATAGCCACGTTTTTCTAATTTGCTCACCATGGCGCTGGCCGAGGCTTTGCTCACTTTCATGCACTCCGCCAGTTCCGTGAGGCGCATCCCCTGCGCGTGTTCTAATAACGCATAAAGATAGTCAAACTCGCTGTTAGTCAGCTCCATGCTGCCGCTTTGACGCGAGACTTCGCGCCAGCAAAACCAGAGGTGCCACTGAAGTTTTTTCAAATCATCAATCATTAGAGAGCTCAGTTCGGAAGGAGTGAAACTAATTTAGTTAGGCTAACATACTAATTTTTGTGCGGCAATAAAAGACGCGGTAACCGTTTGGACTTTGCAACGAAAAACGACCTGAAATCTCAGGCCGTTAATATTTGTCTATCAAGCATTAAGGGTGTTTTAACTCAGGGGCGTCAAAAGCATAGGCATAGCTCATATCAAACTGTGGCGCATTCCAATCAGAATCAATCACGGTGTACGTGATATAGCCTTCATTCAGCAAGTTAACATCCGTTTTACCCGCCGTTGGCGTTAGCGCATCGGGGTTAATTACCTGCGTCGCGGTGCCATCAGGCTGCATCTCATAGCTAAACATTGGCTTAGCGTGCAGATCGTTAAGCACAAACTTTCTTCCCAAAATTTTATCTTTGGGTAAGGCCGGATAATTCACGTTAACACCGGTACCATAAGGTAAGATCGCCTCACCCGGTGTCCAATTTTTGGCCAATGCGTCCACCATATTGACCACATAATCCACGGCGTCAGGCCAATACAGCTTGGTGCTTGGGAAACCTGCTTGGGCTTCATCTTCACTCATGAGCATACCAATGCTGGCCGCAATGGTTGGATAGCCATAGCGGATAGCCAGTGCCGCGGCAGAAACCGTCCCCGAATTCTGCAAGTTCCCGCCGTTATTTTGCCCGTAGTTAACACCCGAGATCACCAGATCCGGTGGGGTATCTTTCAGTACACCCAGCAAACCAAAATCTAGCGAATCCGACGGAGTTCCAGGGAAACCGTATTGCTTATCGCCGACTTTTTTCACTTCAAAAGAATGATTTGGGTTAATCGTCATTGCCGAACCCTGACCACTTTGATCGGTTGCCGGTGCCGTCATCCACGCATCATAGCCTTTAGCCGCAAGTTTACTTTGCAGCGAGGTGATCCCTGTTGACTGATAGCCGTCGTCGTTGACCAATAAAATACGCATTGGACGAGCCGCAGCCTGAGCGGCAGATAAAGTAGAAGACAGGGCTAATGCGGTCAGCTCTTTGGTTTTCATGGTGATTTCCTTCAATTAATTAGAAAGTACCCCCTCTTACGTTAATGAGATAAATGAGGGGATATTTTTTATATCACCCTATTTTTCATTGTTAGATATTAATAACTATATTTAAAACCCTTACGTCTCATTAATTAATTTATTCGCATTAGAAAGTTATTATTAATAATATTAAAATAGTATTTTTATACAACACACCTTTGTCGCTCATGCCGACAAAGGTGTGAATGAAAGCGTCTCGTAACGTTAACATTAGGCAATCGCGAACACGTTATCTTTTCAGGCTTTCCCCATTGCTGGCAATCACCTCAGAATACCAATAGAAGCTATCTTTGCGCCTGCGGGTAAGGGTTCCTTCACCGTGATCGTCTCGATCGACGTAAATAAATCCGTAACGCTTTGACATCTCGGCCTTCGAGGCGCTGACAATATCAATCGGCCCCCAGCTGGTATACCCCATCACCTCAACGCCATCGTCGATTGCTTCCGCGACCTGAACCAGATGATCGTTAAGATAGCTAATTCGGTAATCGTCGTGAATTGCACCATCCGCGGAAATTTTATCTTTCGCTCCCAGTCCATTCTCAACAATAAACAGGGGTTTTTGATATCTATCCCACAGCATATTCAACAAAATTCGCAGACCGGTCGGATCTATTTGCCAGCCCCACTCGGAACTCGGTAAGTGTGGATTCGGCACCATATCCAAAATATTGCCACGGGATTTACGATTTAATTCTTCATCAGCAGTGACACACCCCGTCATGTAATAGCTGAAAGAAATAAAATCGATGGTCGTTTTTAACGCCTGACGATCCTCTGGGGTGATATCAAGCGCAATATTATTTTCACGGAAATAACGCAGCATATAGCCGGGATATTCTCCACGGCATTGTACGTCGCCAAAGAATAACCAAGTCCGGTTTTGCTGGAGCGTTTCCCATACGTCCTGTGGCTGGCACGATAGCGGATACATTAAACCGCCCAGTAGCATATTACCTATCTTGGCATCGGGGATAATCTCATGACAGGCTTTCACCGCTTTAGCACTGGCCACTAATTGATGATGGATAGCCTGATATATTTCTGCTTTGCTGCTGCCTGCGGGTAACCCAACACCGGTTAAAGGCGCATGCAGCGACATATTGATCTCATTAAACGTGAGCCAATATTTAACCTTATGCTGATAGCGCTGGAATACGGTGCGCGCATAATGCTCAAAAAAACCAATTGTCTTTCTGTTTCCCCAGCCGCCATGCTTTTTAACTAATTCCCACGGCATTTCATAATGAGAAAGGGTCACTACCGGTTGAATACCGTATTTAGCCATTTCGTCAAACAAACTGTCATAAAAGGCTAAACCCGCTTCATTAGGCTGATCCTCATCGCCATGTGGAAAAATACGCGTCCAAGCAATAGAAGTTCGTAAACACTTGAATCCCATTTCTGCAAATAACGCGATGTCTTGTGGGTATTGGTGATAAAAATCAATTGCGACGTCTTTGATACCAAAGTCGCCCTCACGACGCTCCACCACATCACCAAAAATCCCTTGCGGCTGCACGTCTGAGGTTGATAAGCCTTTGCCTGCCTCACGATACGCGCCCTCAACCTGATTAGCGGCTACCGCGCCTCCCCAAAGAAAATCCTGCGGAAAAAGTTTCATCGGTTATTCCTTATGTTCACGGCTCACCACCAGCAGTGGTTCGCCTTCTTGGGTTAATGTGCGCGTCATGCACTGCACATCCAGAAATTCGTCGCTATTACTGATAATTATCGGCGTCGTTAAATCGTAACCAGCGGCAATGATTGCCTGCCGATCGAACTCGATAAGCAAATCACCGGCCTGAACTTTGTCACCGGCTTTTACATGTGCGGTAAAATGCAGCCCATCCAGCTTCACGGTATCGATGCCAATGTGGATCAGCAGCTCAATTCCCTGCTCGCTGAGGATGCCAATGGCATGTTTAGTTTGGAATAGGGATGCTATTTCCCCTGCAAAAGGCGCTACCACGCGCCCAACCTCAGGTACTATCGCTGCGCCGCGCCCGAGCAAACCACTGGCAAAAGTGCTATCACTCACGTTTTCTAGCGCCAGTACCGTGCCAGTCATCGGCGACAGCACTGTATTTTCATCGGCAGTCCAGCACTTAGCGCCAGACTTCACTTCCGGCTTCGCCTGCTCTTTAGGTAAGCCGAACAAAACGGTGCCCACCGCGGCGATAATCAGCGCCAGTAATGACCCTGTAATCGCGCCCCACACGCTCAGATCCACGCCTGCGGGAGGAATAATCTGAGCAAAAGTAAAGACGCTCACTAAGCCAAAGGAGTAGGAGGCTGTTTGGCTATAGCCCACTATCGCGCCGCCAATGGCTCCGGCCACACAGCCGAAAATAAACGGACGTCGACGCGGAAGCGTTACGCCATATACCGCAGGCTCCGTGATGCCAAAAACCCCCGCGGTGGCAGCAGAACCCGCCATTACTTTCAGCTTGGCATCGCGAGTGCGCAGGAAAACACCTAACGCCGCACCGACTTGGCCTAAGACTGCGGGTAGCAACAACGGTGACAAGGTGTCACGCCCAAGCACGCTAAAGTTGTTAATCATCAAAGGGATGAGTCCCCAGTGAAGTCCGAAAATCACGCAGACCTGCCAAATTCCCCCCATCACTGCGCCCGCGAGCCAAGGAGCAAACACATAAATCGCTTGATACCCCATGGCCAGCATTTGGCTTAGCCACGTTGCGACGGGGCCAATCAGCAAGAACGTTAATGGAACCGTGATCGCCAGACACAACAACGGCGTGAGGAAGTTTTTCACCGCGGAAGGCATGTGGGCATTAAGGCGTTTTTCTAATTGGCAACTGACCCACGCAGCAAAAATGATGGGAATAACCGACGAGCTGTAGTTGATAAAGGTAATAGGAATACCGAGGAAATACGCGTCAGAACTACCGGCGAGTGAAGCATTAAATCCCTGCATCATCAGCGGGTGCGTTAACGCGCCACCAATGGCCATGGTTAAAAACGGACTGCCGCCAAATTTTTTACCAGCGGTGTATCCCAGAACCAGCGGGAAGAAATAGAACAGAGCATCACTGGCAGCAAACCAGATTTGGTAGGTTCCCCCCGTAACGGATAGCCAGCCACAGGCCGCGGCTAGCGCCAATAATCCCTTTAAAATACCGGAAGCGGCCATCACGCCTAAAAATGGTGTAAAAATACCGGAGACAACATCAATAAAGCGACCAAGTAGCCCCGACTTCTCACCATCGTCAGCGCTTGGCGCATCGTCACTGAGCTGCGCGGCTTTTCTTACTGCCTGATATACATCCCCCACGTGGTTACCGATCACCACCTGAAACTGCCCGCCGCTTTCCACCACCATAATGATGCCAGAATGCTCTTTTAGTTTTTCAGCCTGTGCCTTGCCGCTATCTTTCAATTTAAAGCGTAGCCGCGTGGCGCAATGCACTAAGCTGGCGATATTCTCTTTACCGCCAACACCCGACACGATATCTGCCGCTAATGTTTGATGATTCATTCCCTCTCCCTCTACGCCTGCCACCGTCTGCGGCTGTGGAAATCTGATATAAAAAAACCTGACCCTTCGCCTAAATAAATCAGGAGAAGCGATCAGGTTTTGCCCGCCGAAGCAGTAACAATCCTTTAGTTCATGCCAACGTCTGGCACGATGAAATTTTTAACGCGTTGCCGCGCTTGGGCACTCTTTGCGAACTCTTTCGATATGAATAGACAAGAACATAATCTCTTCATTACTCAGATCGCGTTGATACTGTGCCTTTAAATGCCGACCAATTTTTTCAGCACAACGCCATGCCAGCGGGTAGTTATCCTTTACCGCCGAATGCAGCGTGATATCGTCATCAGGCACCACATTTCTTCCTAGCATGCGCTGAGCAAAAAACTTGAGGTGCGTGACAAAGCGCTGATAGCTTAAGGTTTCTTCGTCGTATTCCAGCGAAAGTTGGTATTTCACAATATGCAGGATTTCTTGCATCACCTGCGTAATATGCATGACCTCCGGCATTTCGCTATTGAGCTGGGCATTAACCAAATGCAGGGCAATAAATCCTGCTTCATCATCCAATAATCGCACCCCTAAGCGGCGATCAATCAGCTCAATGGCCTCCTGTCCGATGGCATATTCTTTCGGATACAGGCGCCGCGTCTCCCACAGTAAAACGTTGCGAATGGCCAACCCCTTCTGCTGCCGTTCAATCGCAAAATGGCAATGATCGGTCAGAGAGATATACAGGCTGTCTTGTAGTTTACCGAGCCGCGCTTTTGCCGCGTTAATAATCAGATCGCAGGTGGTCATCACCTCGAGTGGAATATGGCTCAAAAGCTCGCTCAAGCGAGTGATGAGTTCATCACTTTGCAGCGCAAACACTTTCTCAATTTTAGCCTCGTCCACCACATCACCGGCACGTTTCTGAAATGCCAAGCCGCGTCCCATCACCACCTGCTCACGCTGATGTTCATCAACCACGACCACCACATTGTTATTCAGTATTTTGGCGATTTTCACGGACTAACCTTTTTAGACTCCAGAAACAAAAAAACCTGACCGCTGACAAATGTCAGTTGATCAGGTTTTGCCTGCTTACGCAGTAACAATCCATTGATGACTCTATCAGTTTTAAACTTTGCCTCAACGGGCACATGGCTAAAACGTGATAGCGATCGCCCGCAAACTGACGTTTTGGCTACGGATGTTGCAGCTCAGGTTTATTCAGCAATGCTTGATATTCAGACTCTAACTGCGGCGCATTCCAGTCACCATCAATGACGGTGTAGGTGATATAGCCCTTGTTAAGCCAGCCGGTATCGGTATCCGCCTGCGATGGCGTTAATACGTCTTTGTTCATAATTTGCTGTGCTTTGCCATCCGGTAACAGCTGGTAGTGATGCTGTGCTTTGGGATGCTGCTCATTAATGACGTATTTCACACCGGCTATTTTATCTTTTGCCAGAGGCGGATAGTTGATGCTTAAGCCCGAGTCTTTCGGCAATAAAGACTGCCCAGACTGCCAACTTTTCCCCAGTTCATCGACAACTTGCACCACATAATCTACCGCCTGCGGCCAATAAAGCTTGGTGCTCGGCCAACCCGCTTTCATTTCTTTTTCAGTCAATACATAGCCGATACTGGCGGCTATGGCAGGATAGCCATAGCGAACGGCGCGCGCTGCGGCAGATACCGTGCCGGAATTCAGCTGAGCAACGCCGGTATTTGGACCATCGTTCACCCCAGAAATAACGAGATCGGGCGGCGCGTCTTGCATAACGCCCAGCACAGCAAAATCAAGCGAATCAGCAGGCGTTCCAGGGAAGCAGTACTGTTTATCGCTTATTTTTTTTACGTCGAATATCTTGTTCGGTTTAAACGTAATCGCAGAGCCGATACCGCTTTGATTGGTCGCTGGCGCAACCAGCCATACGTCATAGCCTTTTGCGGCTAGCTTGGTTTGTAACGACGTGGTGCCATAGGATTCACAGCCATCGTCGTTAACGATCAAAATGCGCATTGGGCGATCGGCAGCCTGTGCTACCAGCGCGGTAGACGCTAATAAAGCAGCGGTAATCAGTTGTTTTTTCATCGTGTTATTCCTAATCAGTGAAACCATTAAAACAAGCCAAATTTGTACTCAACGCGAACCGCAGCCCCTACGCCTTTCGCACGGTGGAAACTATCGCCATCATCGGTTATTGATGGGTTACTTCGGCTATCGAGTTTCCATGTGTAGGCGGGGCCAAAGCCCGCAAAAATATTGAGGCCAGCGATACGCTGTGGTGACCACGAGAAGAATCCGCCATATTCCCACTCTTTTAACGAAACCCCTTTGTACTCAATACCATAGCCATAGTTTCCATATAAACCGACCAACAGCTCGGGTGAAACCTGATACTGGCTATAGACATAAAGCATCTGCTCGCCATCGTTAACGTAGTCATTCCCCTCGCCGTCGGCTGGGCTATTGAACGTGCCACGGGTGTTTTTCCCCATATGCCAATAGAAATAACCCAGTCCATCTTTTAAATGTGCCTTTGTTTTTGACCAGCCAACGCCGAATTCCGCAGCCGCTTTTTGATAACCGATAAGGCCAAAATAGTGCTCAGCATCATGTTCAAAGGCTTTAGTTCCTTCCCATTCACTCAAGCCACGGTTGTAATACACCACGCCGCGCGTCAGAAAACGGGAGTCTTCGGAGAGCGGCCAAAACCAACTTCCCTCAATGCCTTGTCGTAGCAAATAATCTTTACTATCACCGGCCAAATAGGTGAAACCTTTGCCCTTTTCTGGCTTCCAGCTAATATCACCCGATGCGATATAGTCGATTTTCTTATCGCTTTTCAGCGTGTA
Organism: Obesumbacterium proteus; assembly: GCF_001586165.1. Lineage (NCBI taxonomy): Bacteria > Pseudomonadati > Pseudomonadota > Gammaproteobacteria > Enterobacterales > Hafniaceae > Obesumbacterium > Obesumbacterium proteus. Next base: position 3,833,568 of record NZ_CP014608.1, read on the forward strand.
AAAATGACGTTTTTCCGGCTCATCACGCTCTGAAAAACGATTCACCAACGCCGCTTTTATTTGCACCTGATCAAAGCCAATCTCAGTGCTGAGCCCTTCCCAAGTACTGGGGACTGCACGGCTGGTATTGGTAGTAATGGCTCCGAATTTATTCAATTTTCGCCAGCCGCCATACACATTCATAAAACGTTTTTGTTCGCCAAACTTCGCCTTAGCGAAAAGCTGGCCGACCTTATTAAAACCTTCAGCATGCCCGTTGTTATCACGCAACAAATCACGGCCGTAGAAATCCTTATTGGCGTACAGTTTGCTGACGCCATACCACGAAGCATCAAATCCCACGGTGTCTTGATACCAGCCACTGCTGTAATCTAAATGTATCGCCTGCGCCCAAGCGTTTTGGTCGCCAACATCGAAATCTGCACGCTGGTCAGTGGTGTTTAGCATCCATATATTTCTGAACGTGAGATCTAAATGGCTATCTTCAAACAACCCACCGCTTGAAATATCCATCGCATTGGCATGAGTAAAAATCCCAGTGGTTATTAAAAGTAACGTTATTTTTATATTGCTGTGTCTCATCTTATATTTCCTGCCTTTCCTTGAATAAATTCGGCACTGATTTTTAGACAAAAGATCCCCGAGAGCAGAATAAGCTGCTCAAAATAGAACCTAATGAATTAATGCTAAAAAATTAGAATGTGATAAAGCCTGTGTAATATCCTTTATTAAAACCAACAAAATAGAGGCAAAAAAAAACCTAAGCTTCCGTTTGCTGGCTAATGCCATACATTCAGAAGCTTAGGTTTTGCCTGCTACTCAGTAACAACCCTAAACATTTTTCTAGCTGAAAAATACGTTACCACGGTACTTTTAGAAACTAAACTACTTCAGCCGTAAATAAGGCTATTTTGTGATACGGCTAACAAACCTTGTTATGTGGTTTCTCATTTATCATCCGCTCAAGTAGCGTTAATTAACAAATTGCCACTCTACTAATTCAGTAAAATTATTCTTTAATACCGTATATGCAAAAAGCCCTACTAGCGTTAACTAATAGGGCTTTATTTAGCTAGACCTTATCGATTCAATTAAAGAATCGGCTGTGCCATCTGCACCAGAGAAATCAGCGGCTGAGGGAAGATACCCAGCAGAACCACTAAGATCCCTGAAATCAGTACCACAACGCCACCGGCAGTCAGTGCCCAGTTATTTGGCGTATCACGCACCAGCGTTTCAGGTGCATGCAGGTACATACTCACGGCAACGCGCAGGTAGTAGTACAAACCAATCGCACTACCCACTACAACCGCACCGGTCAGCCACCACAGATGCGCCTGAACACCGACGGTAACGATATAGAATTTACCGATGAAGCCCAGCGTCATTGGGATACCCGCCAGAGACAACATAGACACCGTCATTACCGCAGACAGAATTGGCTTATGCCAGAACAGACCACGATAAGAGAACAGGGATTCTGCGTCAGGGCCGCTGTATGGGCTAGACATCAAGCTCACCACGCCGAAGGAGGCAAGGCTTGCGAACAGATAACCCGCCAGATACACGCCAACGGCTTCAGCAGAAATTTGCTGACTCTGAACCGCAATCAGTGCCACCAGCAGATAGCCTAAATGAGACACCGAAGAGTAACCCAGCAGACGCTTGATGTTGCTCTGCGTGATCGCCATCAGGTTACCAAATAGGATGGAGCAGAATGCGATGATGCCCAGAACCAAACGTACCGTTTCGCTGTTGGTGACCGGCGCATACATAAACAGACGCATCAGCACCGCAAAGATAGCAATCTTGCTGGCGGTGGCCAAGAAGGTTGAAACCGGTGCAGGCGCGCCTTGGTATACGTCTGGCGTCCACAGTTGGAACGGAACCAGTGAAAGTTTGAAGCCAAAGCCAACCAGCATCATGCCCAAACCCGCTAACAGCAGTGGTTCGTGTAGCATGCTATCGCTCATGCTTTTGCCTAGACCGGCAAACGACAGGTCGCCAGATTCAGCATACAGCAGCGCCATACCGAACAGCAGGAACGATGACGCCGCCGCTGACAGAATGGTGTACTTGATAGCGGCTTCCAGCGAACGTTTCTGGCGATAGGCATAGCCAATCAGGCCAAACAGCGGCAGCGAAATCAGTTCGATACCGATGAACAACGCAGCCAGATGGTTAGCGCAAGCCAGAACGATACCGCCCAGCGTTGCAATCAGAACCAGCAGATAGAACTCATCGCGGTTATCTGGATAGCCTTGCAGCCATGGATAGGCAAACGTGCTGGTCGCAAGACTCGACAGCAACACCAAGCCGATATACAGCATGGAGAAACTATCAACGCGAAACAGCGGAGTTACGTTTAGCGAGCCATCCGTTGCAGAAAGAAGCTGCCCCACAAAATAGAGCGAAAGCAGCGCCAGGTTCAAACCGATCACTGTCACCGTTGCGTTGACGAAGTGGTTGCGTCGCCACGCAATGCACAGCATCACAACCACCACCGTCAATCCGACGATCAACAGCGGTAACAGTGCGATCAGATGTTGAGGAGTTATTGTCATGGCGAATTACGGCCTTGTTGTTAAAGTTGAAGCAGAGCTAAACCAGTGTTGCACGTTCGTCATTGCGGCACTGGACGTATCCAGAATCGGCTGAGGATAAACACCCAGCGCAACCAGCAGAACCACCAGCAGCAGAATAATCGACAGCTCGCGCGTGCTCATGCCCGGCAGAGGTTTGTCAGATTTTGGTGCACCGTAATAAGCGCGCTGCATCATGATTAACGAATAAACAGAGGCAAATACCAGACCGAAGGTAGAGATAATCGTGATAACCGGCACCACTTGGAAGCTGCCGAACAGGATCATGAACTCACCAACGAAGTTACCGGTACCCGGCATACCTAAGGTGGCAACGGCAAAGAACAGCGACAGCGCAGGCAGGTATTTAATCCGGCCCCACAAACCGCCCATCTGACGCATATCACGCGTATGCAGACGCTCGTAAAGCTGACCGCAAATGATGAACATACCGGCAGCAGACAGACCGTGCGCAATCATCTGGATAACTGCGCCCTGATAGGCCAGTTGGTTACCGGAGTAAATCGCGATCAATACGAAGCCCATGTGGGAAACGGAGGTGTAAGCAATCAGACGTTTAATATCAGTCTGAGCAAACGCCATCCATGCACCGTAGAAGATACCGATAACACCTAACCACATCGCGATAGGCGCGAACTCATGGGATGCTTCAGGGAACAGCGGCAGGCTGAAACGCAACAGACCATAGGCTGCGGTTTTCAGCAAAATACCGGCTAAGTCAACGGAACCTGCGGTCGGTGCCTGACTGTGTGCATCAGGTAACCAGCCATGCAATGGAACCACCGGCATCTTCACGGCAAATGCAATAAAGAAGCCCAACATCAGCAGATACTGAACGTTGTGACTCATTGGCGTGTTCAGCAATTCTTCATAGTTGAATGTCCACACGCCGGTGGCGTTGAAGTGAACAAACACCAGACCCAGAATCGCAATCAGCATAATCAAGCCGCTGGACTGGGTGTAGATGAAGAACTTGGTTGCGGCGCTGATACGGGTTTTGCCGTCTGATGCTTTATGACCCCAAAGAGCGATCAAGAAGTACATCGGCACCAGCATCATTTCCCAGAAGAAGAAGAACAGGAACAGGTCGATGGCCAAGAACACACCGATAACGCCCCCCAGAATCCATAACAGATTCAGGTGGAAGAAGCCCTGATACTTCTGGATCTCGTTCCAAGAACAGAGGATCGCCAGAACGCCCAGCAAGCCGGTCAACACCACCATCAGCAGTGATAAACCATCTAATGCTAGGTGGAATTCAATGCCGAAGCGTGGGATCCACGGTACGGAGAACTCTGACTGCCACTGCGGAAGGCCCGTCGCCTGTGTCAGAGAATAGCCGCCCTGCAACCACAGTTGCACAGACAACACTAACGTCAGACCCATTGCTATCAGTGCTATCCAGCGTGGAGCTTTGGTGCCGAAGCGCTCGCTCTGCCAGCTTAAAAAGCCACCGATGAACGGGATAAGAATTAGCCAAGGTAATAACATGGCGCTTTGTGTCCCTTAAAATTGAATGAGGTTTCATGCAATGGAGAACCCTAAACAGTTCTCCATAAGCTATACCCTATAGATTTCAAGAGGCAGGAAGGCGGCAAGTGAACGAGTCCCTAGGAGCTTACTAAAGTAAGTGACTAGAGTGAGCGAACACAGCCAACACACCTGCAACTTGAAAGATGAAGGGTATATCACTTAACCAATAACAACAGAGCCAATACGACTACTGCGCCCACACCCATAGATGCCATATACCAGCGCAACTGACCGTTTTCACTCACCGCAAGACCACGATTACCCCAACGCGCAAAGACGGCGAACAAGTTCATCAGGCTATTTAGCGGATCGCGCTGTAACAGGTAAGCAATCGCTTTAAACGGCTTAACAAAGATCATGTTGTACAGCCAGTCAAAGCCCCATGCATGGAACCACCACGTTGAGAAGAAGCGACCCGGCGCGCTCTGCGCCACGCTATTCACAAACTGACGTTTCCCAAGGTACAAGACAGCAGCCAGCAGGATGCCAACGATAGCCACGACGCCGGAAATAATTTCTAACGTCATTTTACCCGCTTCACCGCTGTGGCTTTCTGGTAACACACCCGCCAACGGTGGCGTAATCAACGCACCGATGAAGGTAGAAAGCACCAGCAACACAATCAGCGGCAGGCTATGCGCAATGCCTTTGCCCGCATGGGCTTTGGTATGTGCTTCGCCATGGAACACAATGAAAATCATACGGAAGGTATACAGCGACGTCAGGAACGCACCCACCAAGCCCGCAGTCATCAGGTTAACGTGGCCGGAAGCCAACGCCCCCCACAGGATTTCATCTTTACTGTAGAAGCCCGCGGTGACGATTGGCAGCGCAGACAGCGCAGCACCACCGACCAAGAAGCAGATGTAAACCAGCGGCAGCGATTTACGCAATCCACCCATTTTGAAGATGTTCTGCTCGTGGTGGCAGGCCAAAATCACCGAACCAGAAGAGAGGAACAGCAGCGCTTTAAAGAACGCATGCGTCATCAAATGGAAGATTGCCGCATCCCATGCTTGAACGCCCAGCGCCAAGAACATGTAGCCGATCTGACTCATGGTTGAGTATGCCAGCACGCGTTTGATGTCGGTTTGTACCAGCGCGGCGAAACCGGCCAGCACCAACGTGACCGCACCAACGATACCCACCAGATGCAGCACTTCAGGCGCCATCAGGAACAGGCCGTGAGTACGTGCAATCAGGTAAACACCCGCGGTAACCATGGTCGCGGCATGGATCAAAGCAGAAACCGGCGTTGGACCCGCCATCGCATCCGCCAACCAAGTTTGCAACGGCAGCTGTGCAGATTTACCTACGGCACCGCCCAGCAGCATCAGCGTCGCCCACGTAATCGCGGTCGAGCCTATCTCCAGTTTTTGCGGAGCCAGAATCATCAGTTCACGGATGTTCAGCGTGCCCAGTTCGTTGTAAAGAATGAACAGGCCAATCGCCAAGAACACGTCACCTACGCGAGTCACGATGAACGCCTTCATTGCCGCCGCACCGTTAGCCGGATTGGTGTAGTAGAAGCCGATCAGCAGATAACTGCACAGCCCTACCCCTTCCCAGCCCAGATACATCAGCAGCAGGTTATCCGCCAGAACCAATACCACCATGCTGGCGATAAACAGGTTGGTATAAGCGAAGAAGCGCGAGTAGCCCTCTTCACCGCGCATATACCACGAGGCGAACATATGAATGAAGAAGCCAACGCCGGTAACCACAGACAGCATGGTCAGCGACAGACCGTCCAGCGTTAAGGTCACAGGAATACCGAAGTCACCCACGGCCATCCAGTTCCACAGATGTTGGTTGAACACCTGTACGCCGTCGGCTTTTTGACTTAAGAAATCAAAACCCACATAGGCGGTAACTAGCGCAGCCAGCCCGATAGAACCGACACCGATGATGGCCGACGTATTTTCTGACCAGCGACCACGGGAAAATGCCAACAGCAAGAACCCGATTAACGGTAGCAATATTGTTAAGTAGAGTAGGTTCATCCGCGCATCTCACTGACAGTATCGATATTCAGGGTGTTGCGACGACGGTGCAATTGCAGCAACAGCGCCAAGCCAATACTCGCTTCCGCCGCGGCTAAGCTGATCGCCAGAATGTACATCACCTGACCATCTGCTTGTCCCCAATAGCTCCCCGCCACCACGAATGCCAAAGCAGCCGCGTTGATCATGATTTCCAAGCTAATCAGCATAAACAGCAGATTGCGCCGGATTAACAGGCCGGTCAGTCCCAGTACAAACAGGATGGCCGCCAGAATTAAACCGTGTTGTAACGGGATCATGCTCGCTCCTCCGCCTTATTTTTTACCGCCATTGCCTTGGCTTTATTGGCATCCGCTTCTGGCGCTTTGCTGAAGACTTCGCCCTGCTTGTGCTCGCGTCCCACATGGAACGCCACCACCAGACCCGCCAGCAACAGCATAGACACCAGTTCAACGGCCAGAACATAAGGGCCAAACAGCGCGATACCGACCGCTTTCGCGTCAATCATGTCGCCGCTGATCCCCTGATCGTTGACGCTCATAATGGCGTAAACCAGCACTGCCAACAGGATCAGAGACAAAATGCTCGGCCCAATCCACAGCGTTGGTTTCAACCATGCGCGCTCTTGCTCCACCACCGAATTACCGAGGTTAAGCATCATGACCACGAAGACGAACAGAACCATAATCGCACCGGCATACACGATGATCTCCAAGGCACCTGCAAAGTAGGCTCCAAGAGAGAAGAACACCGCCGCAATCGCCAGTAACGACACGATTAAATACAGCAAGGCGTGAACCGGATTGGCATGCGAGATCACTCGGATCGTTGCCACCACGGCCACCAGCGCTGCAATGTAGAATGCAAATTCCATGCTTGGCTCCTTAAGGTAGCAGACCTTTAACGTCAATCGGCTTCGCTTCGTTTTCGGCTTCGCCTTTGGCTTTGCCGTCGATAGCCATACCGGCCATACGATAGAAGTTATATTCCGGATATTTACCCGGGCCCGAGATCAGAAGATCTTCTTTTTCGTATACCAAATCCTGACGCTTAAATTCACCCAGTTCAAAATCTGGCGTTAGCTGAATCGCGGTCGTTGGACACGCTTCTTCACACAGACCACAGAAGATGCAGCGAGAGAAGTTGATGCGGAAAAACTCTGGATACCAGCGACCATCTTTGGTTTCTGCTTTCTGCAAAGAAATACAGCCAACCGGACAGGCAACAGCACACAGGTTACAGGCAACGCAGCGCTCTTCACCGTCGGGATCGCGGGTTAACACGATACGACCACGGTAACGAGGCGGCAGGTATACCGGCTCTTCCGGATACATTTGGGTTTCGCGCTTAGCAAACGCATGCAAGCCAATCATCCACAGGCTGCGCACTTGGGTGCCGAAACCAACCACTAACTCTTTCAATGTCATGGTTACATTCACCCCTTATTGAGCGTTATACAAAATCACGGCGGCGGTCGCCAACAGGTTCAACAACGTCAACGGCAGGCAAATTTTCCAGCCGAATGACATCACCTGGTCATAGCGAGGACGCGGCAGTGACGCACGCACCAGAATAAACATCACCATGAAGAAGGCAGTCTTAATTGCAAACCAGATAACCGGCGGCAGGAATGGCCCCTGCCAGCCTCCGAAGAACAGCGTCACAATCAGCGCTGATACGGTGACGATCCCGATATATTCCCCCACGAAGAACAGACCGAATTTCATACCGGAATATTCAATGTGGTAACCGTCGGCCAGTTCTTGCTCGGCTTCTGGTTGGTCAAATGGGTGACGGTGACATACCGCAACACCGGCGATAATAAAGGTCAGGAATCCAAAGAACTGCGGGATGACGTTCCACAGATGAGACTGTGATTCAACGATAGCCTGCATGTTGAAGGAGTCAGCCTGCGCAACCACGCCCATCACCGAAAGACCGAGGAATACTTCATAGCTCAGCGTCTGCGCAGAAGCACGCATCGCACCCAGCAAGGAGTATTTGTTGTTGCTCGACCAACCGGCAAACAGCACGGCGTAAACCGCAAGACCTGCCATCATCAAGAAGAACAGAATACCGATGTTCAGATCGGCACCCATCCACGTTGGGCTTACCGGCACAATCGCGAAAGCCAACAACAGAGAGGAGAACGCAATCATCGGCGCCAAGGTAAAGATCAGGCGATCGGAGAAGCGTGGAACCCAGTCTTCTTTGAAGAACATTTTGACCATATCCGCAACCAGCTGGAGCGAGCCGCCCCAGCCAACACGGTTTGGTCCATAACGGTTCTGGAACAGGCCGAGCAAACGACGTTCGCCGAAGCTCATAAATGCCCCACAGGTGACCACCACCAGCAAAATCACCACCGCTTTAAGCACGGTGAGAATGATGTCGATCACGTCTGGCGTCAGCCAACTCATAATGCTGCCTCCCGCACTTTCGTTTCCTGAATAGCGTCAACTTTGCTTCCGTTCAGCACCGGAGAGATCCCTGGTAGACCCAGAGGCAGACCGATTTGACCTGATTGCAAATTATCGCTTAAGCGTACTGGCAGCGTCAGTTTCTGGTCTGCAACAGTCAGCTCCAGAACCGTTCCGCTGTTCACGCCCAACTGCGCCGCATCCGCCGGATTCACCATCACATACGCTTCTGGCATACGAGTTTGGATAACCGGTGCACGCTGAGTCATCTCGTCGCTACCAAACAGATGGTAGTAAGGCGCAACCACCCAACCCGCATTCTGGTAGGCAGCAGGCACCGCGTCGAAGTAAGCCAATGAGCCTTCACCGGCCGCGATTAAACGCACGCCCGGATCGCCGTGGCGCAGATGGCCCCCCACTTCGGCTTGGAATTTGTTCCATGCCTGCGGTGAGTTCCAGCCCGGAGCCCATGCAAATGGGATCTGCTGACGATCTTCCAATGGACCACTGTACCCTTCCATTGAGAACGCAAACGCGGTGTCTTTATCCTGCGGCTGACGCGGTTCATGCACGCTAATGTTGGCGCGCATTGCGGTGCGGCCACTATAACGATGCGGTTCACGAGCCAGTTTCTGACCTTTGATACGGAAGCTTGCGTCCGGCGCTGCGTCCACGATGCCTTGCAGCTGTGGATAGGCTTTCACACAAGATTCAATGACGTGATCCAGCTGCGTCCAGTCGATATGGCGGCTTTCGACGGTGGTGTGCAGGGAATGCAACCAGCGCCAGCTTTCCAGCATAATGGACGGCGTATTTTTCTTCGGATCATCGTAGTAAGCCGGATCGTAAACCTGGAAGAAGCGCTGGGCGCGGCCTTCTTGGTTGACCAAGGTGCCATCACTTTCGGCAAAGCTCGCCGCAGAGAGCACCAGATCGGCTTTGTTCATAATTTCTGTACGTTGATGATCGACCACGATCAGGCTTTGGGCTTTCGCCAAAGCGGCATCGACACGCGCAGCTGGCGCATGGCGATAAAGATCGTTTTCCAGCACCACAACGGCATCAGCGTTGCCTTGTTCGAGCTCAACCAGCGCATCGTCAATCGACGGCGCATTCATCATTGCCAGACCCATGCTGTTCGCTTCGGCGGCAATAAAGGTGATACCAACATCCAGATCGCGCGCTTTCAACGCTTTGGCAACGTTCGCAGCCGCTTCAATCAGCGGTGTATAACCGGCATTGCTGCCCGTTACGATCAGCGGTTTTTTAGCTCCCGCTAACGCTTGAACGATCACGTCAACCTGCTTGCGCACGTCGTCTGATAAACCTTCAACCGCAGGGGCTGAGTTATCCAACGCATGAGCCACGGCGAAACCTAAACGAGCCTGATCGGCAACCGGTGCGCGATAGTTCAGCGCCGCGATATCATCCAAACGGGTGTCGTCAATGCTGGTCATGAACAGCGGATACTTGGCACGCTGGCCAATGTTCTGAATCGCCGCAATCTGCCAGTCAGCCACGCGCTGAGCCGCAGCCATCGCACGCGCCTTGCCTTTTACAGCCTGACGCAGCGCCAACGCGATACGCGCAGCGGTTTGGGTTACGTCTTCACCGAGGATCAGCACCGCATCGTAGCTTTCCATCTCACGCAGAGCTGGGGTATAGATACCGCCCTCACGCAGGATTTTTTGCATCAGATTCAAACGGCTTAATTCACCCGCTTCAACGCCGCTGTAGAAGTTTTCCGCGCCGACCAATTCACGCAACGCATAGTTGCTTTCAAGGCTGGCACGCGGAGAACCGATACCGATAGTTTTCTTCGCCTGACGCAGCAGATCCGCCGCACCTTGCATAGCCTGATCGGCATTCAAGTGGATCCAGTCGTTGCCACGACGCTGCTGCGGCTGGCGAGGACGATCCTTCAGGTTGACATAGCCATAGCCGAAACGGCCACGGTCACACAGGAAGTAATGGTTAACGGTACCGTTGAAACGGTTTTCGATACGGCGGATTTCACCGTAGCGCTCACCCGGGCTGGTGTTACAACCCACGCTGCACTGCTGGCAGACGCTAGGGGCAAACTGCATGTCCCATTTACGGTTATAACGCTCGGAGTGCGTTTTATCGGTGAATACGCCGGTTGGGCACACTTCGACCAAGTTACCGGAGAATTCACTCTCCAGCGTGCCGCTTTCTGGGCGACCAAAGTAGACGTTGTCGTGCGCGCCATACACACCGAAATCGGTGCCATCAGCGTAATCTTTGTAGTAACGCACACAACGGTAACAGGCGATGCAGCGGTTCATTTCATGAGAAATAAACGGCCCCAATTCCTGGTTGTTGTGAGTACGTTTGGTGAAGCGATAGCGACGGAAGCTATGGCCGGTCATCACCGTCATATCTTGCAGATGGCAGTTACCGCCCTCTTCACACACAGGACAGTCATGTGGATGGTTGGTCATCAACCATTCCACAACGCTCTCACGGAACGTTTTCGCTTCTGCATCATCGATGGAAATAAAGGTTCCATCCTGCGCGGGTGTCATACATGACATTACCAGACGACCACGGGTATCTTCCGCGTTCTGGTATTGCTTAACCGCACACTGGCGGCAAGCACCGACGCTGCCCAGCGCCGGGTGCCAGCAAAAGTAAGGAATATCAAGCCCGAGAGAGAGACATGCCTGTAGCAGGTTCTCCGCCCCGTTAACTTCATACTCTTTGCCGTCTACATGAATTGTAGCCATTAGCATGCTTCCAAAATAAGAAAACTTTGACCCTAAACCCCCTCCCGACCTCCCTCTTCGCAGGGGAGGAGCAAACCTGCCGTCTATCAAGCAGATTGGGGTGGGGCTAAAATTACCAGCGCGATTTCAGCAGGTTCGGCTGAATGCCCTTAATGGCATTCAAGTTGCCGTAATCTTTCGCGGCAATACCTGCTTCAAACTCTTCGCGGAAATATTTAATGGCGCTTTGCAGTGGCTCAACCGCACCTGGCGCATGCGCGCAGAACGTTTTACCTGGGCCTAAATGACGGCACAGCTGTTCTAGCGTTTCAATGTCGCCCGGTTGACCTTCACCACGCTCAAGGGCACGCAGGATTTTTACGCTCCACGGCAAACCATCACGGCATGGAGTACACCAGCCACAGGATTCGCGAGCGAAGAATTCTTCTAGGTTGCGTACCAATGGCACCATGCCAATTTCGTTATCCACGGCCATTGCCAGCGCGGTACCTAAACGGCTACCCGCTTTACCAATGCTGGCGAAGTCCATCGGCAGATCCAGATGATCGCCGGTCAGGAAGTCAGTCCCTGCCCCGCCAGGCTGCCACGCTTTGAGCGTTAAACCATCGCGCATGCCACCGGCGTAATCTTCCAGAATTTCACGTGCGGTGGTGCCAAACGGCAGTTCCCACAGGCCTGGATTCTTCACGCGGCCGGAGAAGCCCATGAGTTTAGTGCCCGCATCTTCGCTCTTACCGGCAGACAGACCTTTGTACCAGTCTACGCCGTGCTCGATGATCGCAGGCACGTTACACAGGGTTTCAACGTTGTTAACGCACGTTGGTTTACCCCATACCCCAGAGCTAGCTGGGAATGGTGGTTTTGAACGAGGGTTTGCACGACGACCTTCTAGCGAGTTAATCAATGCGGTTTCTTCACCGCAGATATAACGACCCGCACCGGTGTGCACAAACAGTTCGAAGTCAAAACCGCTGCCGAGGATATTTTTACCCAACAGGCCAGCCGCTTTGGCTTCTTCAATCGCTTTACGCAGGTTTACCGCTGCTTCAACATATTCGCCGCGCAGGAAGATATAACCACGGTAGGATTTCAACGCGAACGCCGCGATCAGCATGCCTTCCACCAACAGGTGCGGCATCTGTTCCATCAGCAGACGGTCTTTATAAGTGCCTGGCTCCATTTCATCCGCGTTACACAGCAGGTAACGGATGTTCATGGACTCATCTTTTGGCATCAGACTCCACTTCAAACCGGTGGAGAAGCCTGCACCGCCGCGCCCTTTCAGGCCAGCGTCTTTAACCAGATTAACGACTTCATCCTGAGCCATGCCTTTAAGCGCTTTTTCAGCACCCTGATAGCCACTTTTACTGCGATATTCATCCAGCCATACTGGCTGGCGGTCATCGCGTAAACGCCACGTCAGCGGATGGCTTTCCGCTGAACGTGTTGGAACTAAAGCTGAAGGAATTGTCATTTATACTGCTCCAACAATTCGACGACGTTCTCCGGCGTCAGGTGAGCATGAGTATCTTCATCGATCATCATATTCGGCCCCTTGTCGCAGTTACCCAGACAACAGGTTGGCAGCAGCGTAAAGCGTCCATCAAACGTGGTTTGACCCGGTTTGATGTTCAGCTTGCGCTCCAGAGCGGCCTGAATACCTTGATACCCATTGATATGGCACACCACGCTATCGCAGTAGCGAATAATGTGGCGTCCTACCGGCTGACGGAAGATCTGGCTGTAAAATGTCGCCACGCCTTCCACGTCTGCGGCTGGAATATCCAGCACTTCGGCAATGGCATAAATCGCGCCATCGGGAACCCAACCGTGTTCTTTCTGCACAATTTTCAGTGCTTCAATCGACGCGGCGCGCGGATCTTCATAGTGATGTTTTTCATGCTCGATGGCCTCACGGGCGCTATCGCTGAGCACGAAAACCTCTTCTTTAGCTAAAGATTGATCTGACATGATTAGCGGTCCACATCTGACATAACGAAATCAATACTGCCGAGGTATACGATCAGGTCGGATACCAGGCTGCCACGAATTACCGCTGGGATCTGTTGCAGGTGCGCATAGCTCGGAGTACGAATGCGCGTGCGGTAGCTCATGGTGCTGCCGTCACTGGTCAGATAGTAGCTGTTGATCCCTTTAGTCGCTTCGACCATCTGGAACGATTCGTTTGCAGGCATAACCGGACCCCACGACACTTGCAGGAAGTGGGTGATCAGGGTTTCGATATGCTGCAACGTACGCTCTTTTGGCGGCGGCGTGGTCAGTGGATGGTCAGCTTTAAACGGACCTTCCGGCATGTTTTTGTAGCACTGCTCAAGAATACGCAGACTCTGACGAAGCTCTTCCACTTTCAGCATCACACGGTCATAGCAGTCACCGTTGTGGCCGACAGGCACTTCAAAATCAAAGTTTTCGTAACCTGAATATGGACGCCATTTACGCACGTCAAACTCAATGCCCGTAGCACGTAAGCCTGCGCCCGTTACGCCCCAATCCAATGCTTCTTTGGAATTGTAAGCAGCCACGCCGACAGAACGCCCTTTCAGGATGGTGTTTTTCAGTGCGGCCTTAACATAAGAATCCAGACGTTTTGGCATCCAGTCGAGGAAGTCACGCAGCAAGCGCTCCCATCCACGCGGCAGATCGTGTGCAACACCGCCGATACGGAACCACGCTGGGTGCATACGGAAACCGGTAATCGCTTCAACCACGTCATACACTTTCTGACGGTCGGTGAAGGCGAAGAACACCGGCGTCATTGCGCCAACGTCTTGAATAAATGTAGAGATGTACAGCAGATGGCTGTTGATACGGAACAGTTCAGACAGCATAACGCGGATCACTTTCACGCGTTCTGGCACTTCGATACCTGCCAGTTTTTCAACCGCAAGCACGTAAGGCATTTCATTCACGCACCCGCCGAGGTATTCAATACGGTCGGTATACGGAATATAGCCGTGCCATGACTGACGTTCGCCCATCTTCTCTGCGCCACGGTGGTGATAGCCCACGTCTGGCACACAGTCGACAATCTCTTCACCGTCCAACTGCAGCACGATACGGAACGCACCGTGAGAAGATGGGTGGTTAGGCCCCAAGTTCAGGAACATGAAGTCTTCGTTTTCGGTGCTGCGCTTCATTCCCCAATCTTCAGGTCTGAAGGTCAACGACTCCATTTCCAGATCTTGTTTCTGTTTGGTCAGTTCAAACGGATCAAATTCTGTTGCACGCGCTGGGTAGTCTTTACGCAGCGGATGACCTTCCCAAGATTGCGGCATCATGATGCGCGTCAAATGAGGATGGCCATCAAAGGTCATACCGAACATTTCCCAAGTTTCACGCTCATACCAGTTAGCGTTAGGGAAAATCTTAGTCACGGTCGGTAGGTGCATGTCTTTTTCAGACAATGCCACCTTGAGCATGATGTCACGATTTCGTTCAATAGAGATGATGTGGTAGAAGACCGAGAAATCTGCTTCTGGCAGGCCTTGACGATGAGTACGCAGGCGCTCGTCCATACCGTGTAAGTCAAACAGCATGACATACGGCTTAGGCAGTTTTTTCAGGAAGGTCATAACTTCCAGTAATTGCTCACGCTTCACCCAAACAACAGGCATTCCAGTGCGGGTGGGCTGAACGGTAAAGGCATCGGGCCCAAAACGGTTGCGCAATTCACCGATCACCGGATCATCGAGATGATCGCGGGTTTGCCAAGCAGGCAAATTCAGATCTTGCGTCGTCGAATCTGTCATAATTTTTATCACCACGCTTTTACTTTACTTGCCGGGAAACCAGCAAACTAACGGGCTAAATCATTCGCTACTCAAAACTGCAATCCATCTTCTGACGCTCACATCTTCAGTAGACTGCACAAGGCGCAAATTAAATTTCGTCTGGTGAACGCAGATTGGTTACTGCAATGCGTTCAGCACGCTTACGTTCTTTTTCTGATGGCATGTTGGCGCGGTAAACACCTTGATCGCCAACAACCCACGACAATGGGCGGCGTTCTTTACCGATAGATTCCTGCAACAACATTAATGCCTGCATATAGGCTTCTGGACGCGGCGGACATCCCGGGATATACACATCAACCGGAATAAATTTGTCCACGCCCTGCACCACAGAATAGATGTCGTACATGCCGCCGGAGTTCGCGCAGGAACCCATTGAGATCACCCATTTTGGTTCCAGCATTTGGTCATAAAGACGCTGGATGACCGGTGCCATTTTGGTGAAGCAGGTTCCTGCAACTACCATAAAGTCGGCCTGACGCGGTGAAGCACGCAGTACTTCCGCCCCAAAACGCGCAACGTCATGCACCGCAGTGAATGACGTCACCATCTCCACATAACAACAAGAAAGGCCGAAGTTATACGGCCAAAGCGAGTTTTTACGCCCCCAGTTCACCATGTCATGCAGGGCATTTTCGAGTTTGCCCATGTAAACACTGCGGTGAACATGTTGTTCCAGAGGATCGGTTACGATCTCCTGTTTTTGCAGGGGGTAACGGTCGTTCTCACCGTCCGGATCGATGCGGGTGAGCGTATAATCCATCTTTATGCCTCAATTCTTTCTCTATAAATGGTGACTAATAGGCCAGGCTTACTGCGGGCGGCTATCGGTATTCGTAACGGTACTTTCGTGTTCTACACGGCGCTTGGAACGAGCCGGCGTCCAATCAAGTGCGCCAATACGCACCAAATAGAACAGGCCTGCTAACAGCACCAAAATGAAAATTGCCGCTTCGATAAAGCCAATCCATCCACTCTCCCGGATGGAGACAGACCATGCATATAGATACAAGGCTTCCACATCAAAGATGACGAAGAACATGGCGACCAGATAAAACTTAGCAGACAGACGCAAACGCGCCGAACCTACTGAGTCGATACCGGATTCATAAGGCGTATTTTTCGAGCGCGCACGTGCTCTCCCACCGAGTGCATATGCTCCAAGAAGCATAACCCCACATAGCCCGAGTGCGATGATGATAAATACGGCGAATGCCCAGTGATGAGCGATTACTTCAGTGGCTGTTGACATACTCTTATGCTTACTCATCAAACGTGGTGCGTCTCTCTGCATTGAAGAAATGCAGGTGCACCACAACGACTAAGGGAAGGAAAAGGACCACAAGAAAACACCTGTTTTTAGTGATTAAACAGAGTTTTACTGTGGGCTTTTTACTCCTTTCTATAACCTTTTGTCAACTTTGACAAAGGTAACAACACATTAATTTACAACACCACATTTTACTTAACATTTGATGCGTCTGCACGACGTATTAGCATCCTTCATAAGGTTTGCAAGTTGCATCAGTAACGTGTCGATTATGTAAACAAAAGTGAATGTTTGGTAGCCACTATACCATTTTCTTAGGTATTACCCGTTCATCATCGTGGGTATCTCGGGCATTTTTATGACGCGGATCACATTAACAATGATAAGCAGACAAATGAATATTCATTCAGGCAGGCATGGCCGGAAGATTGCTTAACAAAAATTGTGTGTATTTTGCACAGGCCACATTTAGTGAGAATGATTTTCATTTAACTAATTGATGGTAAAGCGGAATCGGTTCAGTAATGAGGAATAAGCTTCGTAGGCTAAGAGATGTTAAATTTATTTTTCAAAAAGGAGAATAATCACACACCGGCATTTTTATGCACTTCTACCGGTGTGTGACATTAAGCTCAGGTGAGCGAAAAGATTTCAATTTCAAGCCACATCTTCTGGTCCGCTTGAAAAAGAGTCTTCTTGTACAGTTTGCACCGTCACGCCCGCTCCTCCCTCAATATAAGGGTCGGAACCTGCTTTTAGTGAACTGAACAATATCGTCGCTAACTCATTGGTACAGTTCGGAGCTAAGCAAAGCGCGTATTCCGTTTCAGGTAACTTAGGTAGGCGCTCAGACAAACCAAGAACGCGCAGTTCTGGGCTCATCATCTCAATAGGACGTGCAGTTACGCCTAAGCCTGCTTTCACCGCGGCGCGGACCGCTGAAAGTGTGGAAGCCACATAGGCAATACGCCATGGAATTCCCGCCTCATTGAGATGCTTAATGGCAAGCGCACGAAAAGGACTTGGTTCATCCAGCACGACCAATGGCACAGGTTCGCTAGGTTGAAAGTCGTAATCCGTTGCGCAAAACCATACGGTCGGAGAGCGTCTTAAGGTTTCATAAGAAAACTCATCAAACCCCATCGTGGTAATGGCAAGATCAATTTCTCTGTCTTTTAGTAATTGCCTCATGTCTGGGCTGCGCTTAACCCTAACGTCAATTTCCAGCTTGGGATACAAACTGGTAAAGCGACTTAGAAGGAATGGCAGAATGCTATCGGCAGTATCATCAGTAGCGCCAATAATCAGTGAACCCTGTAGATGGTTGTAAATCAATGAACTACAGGCTTCATCGTTGAAGCGTAAAATTTTACGCGCATAACCTAATAGCTGTACTCCGTGTTCAGTCAGTTGTTTGTTACGCCCATGGCGAGCAAAAAGCTCTTTGCCCACCAGTTGCTCCAAACGTTGCATTTGCTGGCTCACCGCCGATTGTGTTCTTTGCACCACAATGGCAGCAGCAGCAAAAGTCTTCACATCGGCAACAGCTACAAAAGTTCGTAGCAAATCTAAATCTAAGTTAATCGTAGGACGATGTGTGTTTATCATATCTATTTCTCATTATTAGTCAGCGACTATAAACCCTGGTATTTAAAACGTATTACTACTCAGATAAACCTCATCCTCCCCTCATTACTGTTAGCTACAACTGAAAATACTTAATTCAGATTTTCCGCAAGTTTAATTATGGCTTAAAAACAAATTTAAAGCATAAAATACGCGAAAAGATTTACATTGTTGAGGATCCCTTATTAATTAGGTCAGATAGTTAACTATCAATCAACTAAAAGATTGTTTTACAATGGCTTTATAATGAAAGTAGTTTTATTTTTCTTGTGATTATCTACCGTGACTAATAAATAAATTAATAAATCTAATGTAAATTAAATAACAGAGACCGGTTTCATTAAGCTTAGCTGTTGTTTCCTTGAGAGCGTTTTTTGTTTTTTAATGCAAAAATCAGAACGCTCAAAGAAAACATAATTAACAGCCCCGTGATAAACCACCGTAGGCCTCCCGTAAGCATCCCGCCCACATAAGAGTAAACGAGGGTTGCAGGTAACTGCCCTATTCCGGTAGCTATTAGGAATACACTTACTTTAATTGAGGTTAAACCTGCTGCATAGCTAATAATGTCAAACGAGATGAAAGGTAACAGCCGACATATCAAGATAGTGTGCTTGCCGTAGCGTTCAAAAAAACGATCGCTGCTATCTAAGGCCTGTGCCGAAACAAATCGCTCAACAGTGTCTCGTCCCAGCCAGCGCGCAAGCACAAAGCACAGCCACGCCGCGACCATTGAACTACACCATGACAACAAAGCACCTTGCCACCAGCCAAACAGAGCAGCGTTCGCGAACGTGATCAAAAAAGCCGGTAGCGGCGCGGCAACTGCCTGAAAAATCATCAACAAAAATGAGACAGCCATTGCCCAAGGCCCGAAGCTGCGCAAATATTCCATCATCGCATTCACGTCCAATGATGAAAAAAGCCCCCATAATTCTTTCAGTTGGTGGCGAACTGGCTCAAACCACATCAAAGCGGCCCCCATCAGACACAATAAAATGGCAGCATATCCCTGACGGCGCTTAAACATGGCGGCTTCATTTCCTCATTAGTTAAACTACTAATAGAACAGCGAATTTATATTATCACCCACGTGATAATGTAAAACATTGTGCGTTCGCACAAAGAACGCGACAAAATGTTCCGCCAAAATAGGCTTCTCACCTTTTCTTTGCTAGGAACCTTAATGAAATTTTCTTCCCAGTTAGCCACTTCTGCGCTCTTGCTCGGCTGGCTACAGGTAGCAAATGCTGCCACCATTCCTATGACCCAAACCACGCTGGCCGATATTCAATCCCAAAAAGGTGCGGTGGTTGATACTCGCCCTAGCGCATTTTATAACGGCTGGCCACAGGGCGTTGACGGCACCTCTGGCCATGAACCTCAGGCAGTCAATCTTTCGGCTGGCTGGTTAAGCGAAATGAACGATCAGCAGTTGCAGCAGTGGGCAACTCAGCACCAGATCACCCCTGACCGTAAAGTGGCGCTTTACGGGACTACAGCACAAACATCCGCGGTGCAAGAACGTTTAGCTAAACTCGGCTATGCCCATGTCACGCTACTCAGTGATGCATTAGCACAGCCTAAGCGCTTGCAGCACATGCCGCACTTTGAACAGCTAGTCTATCCACAGTGGATCTACGATCTGCAGCAAGGGAAAAACGTTACCGCCAAACCTGCAGGTGAATGGAAAGTGATTGAGGCTGCATGGGGCGCACCTAAAAAATACCTTATCAGTCATATCCCCAACGCGGGCTACATCGATACCAATGACGTCGAAAGTGAACCGTTATGGAACAAAGTCTCTGATGACAAACTGAAAGCCCTAATGGCTAAACAGGGTATCAAACACGATACCACCGTGATCCTATACGGCCGCGACGTTTACGCTGCCGCCCGAGTGGCTCAGATCCTGCTGTATGCAGGCGTCAAAGACGTTCGCTTACTGGACGGCGGTTGGCAGACTTGGTCAGCGGCAGGATTGCCGGTCGAACGTGGTCTGCCGAAAGAAGCAAAACCAGCGCCAGATTTCGGAGCAGCCATTCCTGGTCAGCCTGAGATCATGCTGAATGAAGAACAAGCGCGTGGATTATTAAATCGCAAAGATGCTTCTTTAGTCAGCATTCGCTCATGGCCTGAATTTACCGGTGAAACCAGCGGTTACAGCTACATCAAGCCAAAAGGCGAAATTGCTGGCGCACGCTGGGGACATGCAGGCAGCGACTCCACGCATATGGAAGATTTCCATAACCCAGACGGTACCATGCGCTCAGCCAATGATATTGCTGCGATGTGGAAAGAGTGGCATATCACGCCGGATCAACACGTCTCTTTCTATTGCGGTACCGGTTGGAGAGCGTCAGAAACCTTCATGTATGCCCGTGCGATGGGCTGGCCTTCCGTTAGCGTTTACGATGGCGGCTGGTATGAATGGAGCGCAAATCCGAAGAACCCAGTGGTTACCGGAGAACGCGGGCCGGATAGTAGCTGGAAGTAACGCGTAAAATGTTTCCCCATCCCTTGGGATGGGGCTACCAGAATGAAATCTAAATCTTCTCCACTCTCTTCAACGTTTTATATCCCCCCCAAACACGCGTAAGCGTTGTAAACCAGCACAGGCAACCAAACACCCACGCCATCAGCGGAAAATAAGCCGGAAACAGACAGAAAAGAATAAATACCAGTATGGTTTCCGCGCCCTCGGTGAGCCCGCCAAGGTAATAAAATGATTTGTGCGGATAATCCAGATTTTCTAACTGGTACTTATCTGCCACTGCCGCAAAAGCCAGAAAACTGCTGCCGGTGCCGATAAAAGCGAATAATAGCCAAGACCCCGCAACCGCATTAAGCTCAGGAGAAGCCAGCACAAAACCGAACGGCACCAGTGCGTAGAACAAGAAATCCAACGCAATATCTAAAAAACCACCGGCGTCTGAAAGCCCTCTTCGGCGTGCCAAAGCGCCATCCAGCCCATCACATAGCCGGTTGATGACGATGACAATTAAAGCGGCGTAGTACCACTGCATAGCCAGAAAAGGCAGAGCCAAGACACCAACCACAAATCCGCCCAGGCTTATTCGATCCGGCGTGATCGCAGGACGATCGAGATGTGCCACAATTTGATTAAGCAGTGGCTTAACCCGAGGGTGTAAATAACGGTCAAACACGTGGTGCTCCCTTACGTTTTACCGCAGTTTCAGGCACACAAAGCCCCTGTGAAGGAATGTCCAGCGCCGCATTAAAGCGGGCTGATAAATTCTGAAACGCAATCAGCGCCGTAAGCTCGGTGATCGCTTTTTCATTGAAATGAGATTTCAGCTCTGTTTTCAGACTATCGTCAATACGCGGCGGCGTCGCCGTCATTCCATCAGCATATGCTAACACTGCCCGTTCCTGCGCATCGAAACACTCCGCGGTCTGCCAGTTCTGAACTGACATCACTTTATCTAGCGAACCACTGCGCTCGGCCAATCTCAAGCTATTCGCATCAATACAAAAAGCGCAATCGCACTGCTGGGATACACGCGTCATCACCAAAGCCCGCACCGTCGGCGTTATCCCCGAGCCTCTTCTTTCTAAGAAGCCGACGAAAAAAGCCACCAGCCAGAACAGAAAAGGAAATCGCCCCCACCAACGCGTAGGATTCAAAATTTGCCCATAATGTTTCTCTTGTGCTCGAACGATAGGCGTTAAGACCGTAGGGATTTTTTTCAGCGGTGAGATCCATGGCTGGTTATCGTTATTTTTCACCCAACATCTCCTATTATGTGGCGTTATTTTTACAACCCCCATGATTTTTCATGGAGTTTTTAACTGCATTATCATTATTGTTAAGTTTTAAACACTAACAAACAAGCCATTATTACGCGTTATCGGTTATGGCTAACGGATAAGCTAACGTTTTGCACCAAAAGCAGCCTGTACCCTTCAAAACCCCAGCTACGGGGAGTACATTATTTTACATCGCAGTGTTCTACTCGTATGGACACGCATTTCCACGCGCAATGCCGAATTTTATTCTGGCTACGTATTATTAAGGCTGCTGTTTTATGTCCCCTATTGAAAAATCCCGCAAACTGGATCACGTCTGCTATGACATCCGTGGGCCGGTGTTGAAAGAAGCAAAACGACTCGAAGAAGAAGGCAATAAAGTCCTGAAATTAAACATCGGCAACCCGGCACCGTTCGGTTTTGAAGCGCCCGATGAGATTCTGGTGGACGTCATTCGCAATCTGCCAACGGCTCAGGGCTACTGTGATTCCAAGGGGCTATATTCCGCACGCAAAGCAATCATGCAGCACTATCAAGCGCGTGATATCCATGATGTTACCGTAGAAGATATCTATATCGGTAACGGCGTTTCTGAACTGATCGTGCAGTCGATGCAAGCACTGCTCAACAGCGATGACGAAATGCTGGTACCTGCGCCAGATTATCCATTATGGACCGCAGCCGTTTCGTTGTCAGGCGGCAATGCCGTGCACTATCGCTGTGACGAAGAAGCCGACTGGTTCCCCGATCTGGACGACATTCGCAGCAAAATTACCCCGCGCACACGTGGTATCGTGATTATCAACCCGAACAACCCAACCGGTGCGGTCTACAGCAAAGAACTGCTGGAAGAGATCGTTACCATTGCGCGTGAAAATAACCTGATCATCTTCGCCGATGAGATTTACGACAAAATCTTATACGACGACGCAGAACACATTTCTATCGCCTCACTAGCACCAGACTTATTGGTTGTCACCTTTAACGGCTTATCCAAAACCTATCGCGTGGCGGGATTCCGTCAGGGCTGGATGGTTCTGAGTGGACCGAAAAAGCATGCTAAAGGCTACATTGAAGGTCTGGAAATGCTGGCGTCGATGCGTTTGTGCGCTAACGTTCCGATGCAACATGCGATTCAAACCGCGATCGGCGGCTATCAGAGCATCAATGAGTTTATCCAACCGGGCGGGCGTTTGTATGAACAGCGTAACCGCGCTTGGGAACTGATTAACGAAATCCCTGGCGTATCCTGCGTGAAACCACGTGGCGCGCTGTATATGTTCCCAAAAATCGATGCTAAGCGCTTCAACGTTCACGACGATCAGAAGATGGTTCTCGATCTGCTGCTGCAAGAGAAAGTGTTATTAGTTCAGGGTACCGCATTTAACTGGCCTGAGCCGGACCACTTCCGAATCGTCACGCTGCCACGCGTGGATGACTTAGACATGGCTATCCACAAACTGGGCCGTTTCTTCTCTGGCTACCATCAGAAATATTGATTTTTTCGCATCACCTAACGGCACCTTCTGGTGCCGTTTCTTATTTGCATCCTCCCCCATCACCGCCCACAATAGACTTCGTCTTTCCACTACCTGTTTTATTGAGAGAGCGTTATGAGCCAGAATCAAAGCCACTTTTTTGCCCATCTGTCCCGTTTAAAACTGATTAGCCGCTGGCCGCTGATGCGTAACGTTCGCACCGAGAACGTCTCTGAACATAGTTTGCAGGTCGCGTTTGTCGCTCACGCCCTCGCCATCATTAAAAACCGCAAGTTCAATGGCAATGTGAATCCTGAACGCGTGGCGCTGCTGGCGATGTACCACGATGCCAGCGAAGTGCTGACGGGCGATATGCCTACGCCTATCAAATACTACAATCCGCAAATTGCGCACGAATACAAAAAAATTGAGAAAGTCGCGCAGCAAAAACTGATCGAAATGCTGCCTCCAGAGTTACAAAACGATTTCCGCCCATTGCTGGATGAACACTACTACACCGAAGATGAGAAGTTAGTCGTCAAACAAGCTGATGCGCTGTGCGCCTATCTCAAATGTTTGGAAGAGCTGTCAGCCGGTAATAATGAATTTAAGCTGGCTAAAGCCCGCTTAGAGAAAACATTGGATATGCGTTCAAGTCCTGAGATGGAATACTTTATGGAAGTCTTTATTCCGAGTTTTAGCTTGTCGCTGGATGAGATTAGTCAGGATGAGGTGATGTAGGGATTCATTTGCCAAGTGTTTATGCGGCCATAGCGTAAGGTTTCGTCCGCCTATTTATACCGAACGCCATTGATACATCAATGCAGGCGTACGATGAGGGGCGCCAGCGCGCGCCCCTTCAATCCTCGCGCTTTTATCCGGGATGCCATCTCCGCGCCGGGTCGGCATGCGCCATCCATGGCGCCTCCTCCCCTCGTGAAAACATCCTGTTTTCACTGCTCTAAATGTCATGACTTAAACTCAAAAACAGATAGAGTTTTTGTCTTTTGTCTTTTGTCTTTTGTCTTTTGTCTTTTGTCTTTTGTCTTTTAGGTTTGACCTTTTCCGGCACGTTACCGGACAGCCGAGTGAATCATGCAGGTTAGGATTCGCCTACAGGGATGTAGGCGAAAGAACGGAGGAGCCAGGATGGCGATTGCCGTTCGTTCCGTTAAGACCGGAATGATGAAATGAGGGCACCCGCGTAGCGGGCTGGAAGGGGGTGCCAAGCCGGGTTGTTAGGGGGCGGCGATTGGCCCCCTAACACGGACGCCTGCACGATGCACAGATAGAATTCGGTATTTTAGGCGGACGTAATATGCACCATATATAAATGAGAGATTAACTCAACACCTTACGCATACAGAATCCCCCATCAAAACGGAAACAACCACGGCACCACAATCACGCTGGCAATCATCACCAAGATCGTGAACGGCACACCGATCTTAACGAAATCGCCAAAGCTGTAATTCCCCGGCCCCATCACCAGCGTATTCACCGGCGAGGATACCGGCGTCATAAATGCGGCCGACGCGGAGATAGCCACGATCATGGCAAACGGATACGGCGAGAGGTGCATCGCATGCGCCGTTGCAATGGCTATCGGTGCCATAAGCACCGCGGTTGCCGTGTTAGAAATAAACAGCCCCGTCACCGCGCAGAACACAAACAGACTTAACAGCACAATCCTTGGCCCCATGCCGCCGACTAAATCCATCAGCACATCAACCGCCAGCGTGATGCCGCCGGTTTTTTGTAACGCCAAAGCAAACGGCAGCATTCCCACGATCAGTATCAGGCTTGGCCAGTGGATAGATTTATAGGCGCTTTCCATATCAATGCAGCGGAATTTGCCCATTAACATACAGGCAATCAGCGCTGCAATGGCGTTCGGCACTTCATCCGTCAGCATCATGGCTATCATCAGCGCCAAACAAAATAGCGCGTGCGGTGCCTGACTTATCGCCGGAGCGACATCATCAACCTCTGCGGGAAGGTGCAACACAATGAAATCACGAGGCTGAAGCTGAAGCTGACGTATCTGCTTCCAATTGCCGATAACCAGTAGAATGTCACCGAGCTGGAGCGGTTCATTCACCAACTTACCTTCCATCGGCACGCCGTCGCGGCGAATACCGACCACATTCAGTCCATAGCGAGTACGAAAAGTCATTTCACGCAGCGTTTTTCCAATCAGATCGGAGTCCGGCACAATCGTAACTTCAGCCATGCCAACGTCACGCGCCTGCTCAGAAAAATACTCGCCGCGCAGCACCATGGGTTCAAGCATCTGTTCGGCGCAAAACTCGCGTAAATCTACCTCTGAAT
The DNA here is from genome assembly GCF_001586165.1 of Obesumbacterium proteus. NCBI lineage: Bacteria > Pseudomonadati > Pseudomonadota > Gammaproteobacteria > Enterobacterales > Hafniaceae > Obesumbacterium > Obesumbacterium proteus. The sequence continues at coordinate 3,859,162 of NZ_CP014608.1, forward strand.
CTGACATATCAATCAGCAACACATCACGGTCTTTCAGCTCGGTGTTACCGATGGCGCTCACCATCACACGGCGGAATTTACGCCAGCGCTCAATGCCCACCACGTTCGCGCCATAACGGCTACGCAAATGCAGCTCATCCAACGTATGACCGATGAGCGGTGAGCCACTGCGCAACGCCAAACGACGGGCTCGCCCTGTGAGTTTATAATCACGGATAAGATCGCGGAAGGTACGGCGTTTCCAGCTGTCTTTATCGTTGTTGTCCTTGCCACTTGCCAGCCAGTTTCTCGCCACCAGCATATAGCCCACGCCCATCAGCAAAACGATAATCCCTACCGGAGTGACGCTAAAGAAGCTTAGGCCATGAAATCCTTCACGAACTAATTCGCTGCTGACGATCATGTTTGGCGGCGTCGCCACCAGCGTCATCATGCCGCTAATCAGCCCAGCAAAGCTCAGGGGCATCAGTAAACGTGCCGGTGATATTTTCATTCGTGCAGCCACGCTGAGCACCACCGGAATGAATATCGCCACCACGCCGGTAGAACTCATTACCGCCCCCAATGCGGCGACGGTGATCATCAGCAAAACTAGCATTTTAGCTTCGCTGTCGCCCGCGACCTTCACCAGCCAATCGCCAACCTGATAGGCGACCCCGGTGCGAACAAGTCCATCACCGATAACGAACAATGCGGCAATTAAAATAACGTTGGGATCGCTAAATCCAGCGGTTGCCTCGCTAAGGGAGAGCGTTCCGCTCAGCACAAAGGCAATAATGATCAGCAATGCTACGACATCCATGCGTAACTTGTTGGTAGCAAAAAGAACAATGGCAATCAGTAATAACGTCAAAACCCACAATAATTCGCCGTTCACGACATCTCCCTTTGTGAATTTACTCCGGTAAACTTTGTACGCCAGTGGCCGCATCGATGGACAGCAATGCCGATGGCATGGGATAGAAACAGCTTAAGAATGCCATAAAAAAAGCCCCGTAATCACGGGGCTTAATCATATTTCGATCGATTACTATTTATAACGCATGGATTACCGCGTAATCCCCTTCCTTCTCAATCCGGATTTGCGTGAGCGAAGTAAGGTTGAGATCGACTAAATCTAGCTTAGGCGCATCCTGAGGTGCATTAACCGCAATCACCTGACAGCCAGCCGATAACCCAGAAAGTATCCCTGCCGCCGCATCTTCAACGACCACGCAATCACTCACCGCCAGACCCAGTTTTTGCGCTCCCAGCAGATAAGCATCAGGTTCAGGTTTGCCGCGAGCGACCTGCTCCGCCGTGATGAACACGTCCGGTTTTGGCAACTGGCCTGCAGCGCGGCGGGCATAGGCCACAGGAATCGAGCCCGATGTCACAATCGCCCATGGGATGTTGAGCTCATCTAAGCGGTCCAGCAATGCCTTCGCACCCGGCAGCGCCGTAACACCATCCGTATCGCGTGATTCAATTTCTTCCAACCAATCATATTCTTGTTGAATACGATCTTCGCTCTCACCAGACATAAAATGCCGCAGCGAGGTGATGGCCTGTTTGCCATGGATAAAGTCCAGAACCTCTTGTGGGTCCACCCCCTGACGTTTCGCCCAGTTCACCCATGAGCGTTCAACGACCGGCAGCGAATCTACCAGTGTTCCATCCAAATCAAACAAAAAACCTTTGCACTTCACAGGCATTCCTCTGTTTTACGCGTTAATAATTTGTGCAATTTCCACAGCGCTCAGATGATACTGGCGCGGGCATGATTGCCAGATTGACAGCATACGCTGGTATTTATCCCACATTTTGGTCTGGGCATTGAAGCCATGCGTACCTGAATCGAAGTGAGTGTAACGCCCTTCGGTACCCACCATAAAGCGTACATAGCTGAGATAGCGTGATTCCGTGGCCGCATCAAAGCCTAAGAACTCAAGGCGACGAGGATCAAGATCTTGTTTTTCTTTTAAATTGTTGAAAGACACCTGCAGTGCATGGTGCATTTCCATAATATTGATAATCGTGCGGCAGGTATCTTCGCTCAGCTCGCCAAAATCACGATCGAGTTCGCGCATTTGTAGGCCAAAACCGCGTTCGATGATGGTTTGCAAACGACGATAACGCTCGGCGTTATCCGGATCCATCATGGTCATCATCTTGTATTGGTTAGAAAGAATCAGGCGTTGCGCGTTAGTCATTTCCATCTTTGATATCCTCATCGAGCGGCGAAGGTCTACCTAGGCCGGGGTCAAGTCATGTAAAAGGTGAACTGTATGTTTCGCAGCATGGCATAAGCCTGACATTCTAAATAGTGCTGAACATCACTTTTTTGATTTGGAACGGGGTTTCACGAACGAGAAACTGCGGTAAATTGCTAACTGAGTATTTTTTTAGCAAAAGAAGTGTGTTTTAGCTACAAATCGATAACTCGAGAGCGCAAAAAACACACTTCTTATTGATTAGATATCATCCAAAAACGTTTTATCCAGCTGCTTAAATGCGCGCTGCAAAACATCGGCCAGTGACTGATAGGTTGGTGTCCCTTCTACCGGCGCCTGCGCTTTTCCGGCTTCCACCAGCTTGGCGCGAATTTCATGAAACCATTGCAATAAGGTTGGCGGCAGCGGCGTTACAGAACGTTTACCTAACCACCAAAGCCCCTGCATCGGCAAACTACAGGCAAACAGCGCGGTGGCAATCGCAGGGCCAAGCTGGCCGCCCAGCGCAATCTGCCACGTTAACGTAAAAATGGCGATCGGTGGCATGAAGCGCACGGCAAAGCGCGTCACCTTTGCAATACGATTTTCAGGAAACATCGGTGCCAAGCGTTTATCACTCGGCCACGTCTTCATATATGTCTGGCCGCGTTGAAAAATCTGGAACCACCCTACGTGGCCGGTTGGCTTAGATGTCATAGGAACCTCAACTTCATTTATAAAAAATCAAAAAACAGTGTAAAATCACAACGTATACTTAGCGGTCTTAAATTTATTTTGTTTTTGGCATCCGCAATCGGTATCCTAGCGCGGCCTTGAGGCCTGAAGAAGCAAAAACAACGTTAATAAAGTGTTTCATTAACGACTGCTTCTTAAAGCTAAGTTTTCAGCATTAAGACCCTGTACAATCTGACAGCGTCTGGCGAAAACCTTGCCGGCAACGCAATGCTTTTTTGAGCACCGCGGTTTTTTAATGCGATGTTCTTCATCATGACGAATTAGCACTACGCATGATGTTAATCATAAATGTCGACGACATATTACGCTACGCTTAATGTCTGATTGACTCAATTTCTAACCACGCATAACAAGTAGGTACTTCCATGTCGAAGCTGGTACTGGTTCTTAACTGCGGCAGTTCATCACTGAAATTCGCTATCATCAACGCAGCCAACGGTGAAGAACACCTGTCTGGTTTAGCTGAATGTTTCAGCCTGCCTGAAGCCCGTATTAAATGGAAAATGGACGGCGTGGAAATCGGCGCAATCCTGCTGACCGGCGGTTACGATATGGACGAGCGCATTGCTAAGCTGTGCGAACGTGCATTCCAGACCGGCCTGCCAGTCTTCATGGTGGATACCAACACTTGGCAGACTTCGCTGAGCCTGCAGAGCTTCAATCTGGAAGTTCCTGCTGACGACCATCAGCGCGTTGAGAAACTGCAAAACTACGTCGCAAGCCACATCGACAGCAAGTGGATTGATTCCCTGTCTGCGGCTTCTGAGCGCTCACGTCGCCTGTCTCCTCCGGCGTTCCGTTACGAACTAACCGAACTGGCGCGTAAAGCATGCAAACGCGTTGTTCTGCCAGAAGGTGACGAGCCACGTACCGTTAAAGCAGCGGCTATCTGTGCTGAACGCGGCATCGCTGAATGTGTTCTGCTGGGTAACCCAGAAGAAATCCAGCGCGTTGCAGCAGCTCAGGGCGTTGTTCTGGGTAAAGGCATTGAAATCGTTGATCCAAACGCGGTACGTGAGCAATACGTTCCACGTCTGGTTGAACTGCGTAAAAGCAAAGGTATGACCGAAGTTGTTGCTCGCGAACAGTTGGAAGACAACGTTGTTCTGGGTACGCTGATGCTGGAACAAAACCAGGTTGACGGTTTGGTTTCTGGTGCGGTTCACACCACGGCTAACACCATCCGCCCACCGTTGCAGCTGATCAAAACTGCACCGGGCAGCTCTTTGGTATCTTCTGTGTTCTTCATGCTGCTGCCTGATCAGGTTCTGGTTTACGGCGACTGCGCGATCAACCCAGATCCAACCGCAGAGCAACTGTCTGAAATCGCTATCCAGTCTGCAGACTCTGCAGCTGCATTCGGTATCGAACCTCGCGTAGCCATGATCTCTTACTCAACCGGTAACTCTGGTGCGGGTAGCGACGTTGAGAAAGTTCGCGAAGCAACACGTCTGGCTCAGGAAAAACGTCCTGACCTGATCATCGATGGTCCGCTGCAGTATGATGCGGCTATCATGGCTGACGTGGCTAAGTCTAAAGCGCCTAACTCTCCAGTTGCGGGTAAAGCGACCGTGTTCATCTTCCCAGACCTGAACACCGGTAACACCACTTACAAAGCCGTACAGCGTTCTGCTGACCTGGTTTCTATCGGGCCAATGCTGCAAGGCATGCGTAAGCCAGTTAACGACCTGTCTCGTGGCGCACTGGTTGACGATATCGTCTACACCGTTGCTCTGACTGCGATTCAGGCTGCACAAGCTGCCGCTGCTGCGAAGTAATCTCTGATTACACGCTTAAAAGGCTCCCATCTGGGGGCCTTTTTTATAACTGAAGTACCAAGTTATTTTGGCAAGAGATAGAGAAGCTACACTCTACACAGTCAAAGGATTTTTTAACTTGGAAAAACCATGTCATTTATTTCTATCAAACACTACCTACAAGTCAGGCCTCGCTTGCTGTTTGCTATTCTAGCTGGATTTTTAACATATCTTTTTTTACCCACCCACCTTACGCTCACACACCGTTTGCTTATTAGCTGGAATATTGCCGCATGGTTTTACCTATTCTTGGTGTGGGCGCTGATGATGTTTTCTGGCAAAAAACGAATAGTAGAAATTGCCCGCGCACAGGATGAAAGTGCTTCACAGGTTTTATTTTTAATCTGTATGACCTGCATAGTCAGCATCAGCGTTATTTTTCTTGAACTAGGTACGCTTAAAAATCTAACGGGTATGGGTAAAACATTGCATTTAGCGCTCACAGGCAGCACGCTATTTGTTTCGTGGGCGTTATTACCCACCGCTTTTACTATGCACTATGCGCACCTATTTTACCGCTATAGCAATGCCTCAGAAAAAGTACTTATTTTTCCAGGGAATACCGAAAAGCCAGAGTACTGGGATTTCCTTTATTACTCTTTCACTATCGCGGTGGCTTGCCAAACGGCAGATGTTGAAACCGGTACAACAAACATACGTCGGTTCACGCTCTTACAATCGGTGCTATCATTTCTTTTTAATTTGGCAATTTTGGGGTTATCGGTAAATATCGCGGCAGGGTTAATAAGCTAAATAACTAAGAATAAGAGAGGTCATCAACGGGATAACCTCTTTTCAATTAGCTTGAGAGAATGAACTACGGTTTAACAGAATGATCCGTCAGCAATCCCATCGCCTGTTTCACAATGTCTTCTGCCGTTAGTTCATATTCCTGCATTAGGAAATCCTGCGTTCCTACCTGACCATAGCGTTCTTTAATTCCTACGCGCCGCATCGGCACCGGATGATTTTCCACCAGCACTTCTGCCACGGCCGAGCCAAGCCCGTTGTGAATACTATGGTTTTCACAGGTCACGATTCGCCCTGTTTTCGCGGCGTATTTAATAATTAGCTCTTTATCGATAGGCTTAAGCGTAAACATGTCGATAACCGCTGCGCTGTAACCTTGCTGGGCAAGCATTTGTGCGGCTTGCAGAGCCTCAGCCACCATAATCCCATTGGCGATCAGCGTGATGTCTTTGCCATCTTGTAAAACCTTGCCTTTACCAATGGTGAATTCTGTACCGTCAGGATAAATCGTGTACGCCTGCTTACGGATGGTTCTCACCCAATGGAAACCTTTTATATCTACCAGCTGGCGCAGAATGTTTTGGAACATCGTGGCATCCGTCATCTCCATCACCACAGAGTGAGCAAGACCACGCACGATCCCCATGTCTTCAAACGACATATGGGTTCCACCGTTATGACAAGCGCTAACGCCAGCGTCTGATGCGATCACCTTCACATTATTCTTTTGGTAATCAACCGACATAAACAGCTGATCAAAACAGCGGCGACTGGCGAAAGCGGTAAAGGTATGCACAAACGGAACGCGTCCGGCTAAAGAGAGCCCCGCCGCAGTACCGATAACGTTGGCCTCCATAATTCCGCAGTTAATAACCTGATGGGGAAAATCACGGTGAACGCTGTCCATGGCCATAGAGCTCATCAAATCAGCCTCTAAGGCTATCACCGGCGAATTAGCGATGAACTGATCGCGCATCGCTTGGGCATACACCTTGCGCATTTCCACTTTGTCTTTCTTTAACGGCAGGTATTCATAGCTCATAGAGTTGCCTCCAGTGTTGCGATCGCTTGCTGCATTTCGGCTTTTATATCGTCAGTTAAGCGCAGGTGATGTGAATTGGGCAGTTGCTCAATATAGGGAACACCCTGACCTTTGATGCTGTCGAGAAGCACCACTCGCGGACGCTGTTCACCACTTCGAACTGGCGCAATAGCCTCGTAAATAGCGGCAATGTCATCGCCTTTCACGCTGAGGACATCGAAACCAAATGCGCTAAATTTCGCGTTGAGATCGAATGGCTTGATGACCTCATCTAAGGTGCCATCCAGCTGCTGCTTGTTGTAATCAATAAACAGCGTCAAGTTGTTCAGGTTATGGTGAGCAATGAACTGGAAGGCTTCCCAGCACTGACCTTCATTCAGTTCGCCATCGCCCAAAATGCAGAATACGCGGTTTTTACGCCCTGCCAGATGATGTGCCAGCGCCATCCCTGTCGCAATTGAAACACCTTGCCCTAACGAGCCGGTTGTCGCATCGACGCCACGAGTTAACAAGCGGTCAGGATGGCTGGGGAAATGGGTTCCGTTTTCGTTTAGCGTGGCTAACTCTTCGCGTGGGAAATAACCTTTTAACGCCAAAGCGCTATAAAGCGCGGGCCCCGCATGGCCTTTTGACAACACAAAATTATCGCGCTCTGGCCATTGTGGCTGGGCAGGATCAACCTTCATCACTGCCCCATACAGCACCGCCAGCGTTTCAACCACCGACATTGAGCCACCGTAGTGACCAAAGCCCAGATTCGTTAACGCTTTTAAGGTTTCTACGCGAATTTCTGTTGCGTAGCGTTGAACCTCTTTCAGGTTAAGCATAGTTATCCCTTATTTGTTGGCGCTATCAGCGGAAGTGGATGGAGAAATCTTGCGAGAGAAGAAATAGTTATGTGCCACAAGCGCCACGAATATCGCGACAATGACGGCCATAATCATGTCTTTATTCATAAAGCGCGCCATGTTGCCCAGCACAATACCGATGCCGCCAAAATCGGCGTCCGAGAAGGTGGTATTGGCAAAGCCGAGCGCGCCTAATACCGGCAACAAGAGAACCGGCAGGAAGGTAATCAGCAGACCATTAGCAAATGCGCCAATCATCGCACCACGACGGCCACCGGTCGCATTGCCGAAGACTCCAGCCGTTGCACCAGTAAAGAAGTGAGGAACAACGCCAGGTAAAATCAGCACCAGATTAAATTGGCCTAAGAGGAACAATCCCACCAGCCCACCGAGGAAGCTAAACAGGAAGCCGATCAATACCGCATTAGGGGCATACGGGTAAACCACGGGGCAATCCAGCGCGGGACGTGCATTGGGGACCAAACGCTCAGAGAAGCCTGTAAATGCAGGAACAATTTCAGCCAAAATCAAGCGCACGCCTTGCAGAATAATGAACACGCCAGCCGCAAAGGTAATCGCCATAATGATGGAATAGACCAAATAGTTCTGGCCAGCGCTATAGGTGGCTTCGACAAAATCGGAACCTGCGCTCACCGCCATAATCAGGTAAATCACCATCATGGTCAGAGAGATAGAGATGGAACTGTCGCGCAAGAAACTGAGGTTTTTAGGCAGGTTCATCTCTTCGGTTGAGCGCGATCCTTTACCTACTCGCCCACCAATCCAGCCAGAAAGGATGTAGCCTAATGTGCCAAAATGGCCAAACGCAATGTCATCATTGCCGGTAATTTTACGCATATAGCGCTGCGCCAAGGCTGGGAAAAAGGCCATGACTAAACCGAGCGTGAGTGCTCCCGTAAAGACTAATTGCACACCTTCAAATCCGGCAACGGTCAATATAATGCCGATCATACACGCCATATAAAACGTGTGATGTCCCGTTAAGAATATGTACTTAAGCTTGGTAAAGCGTGCCACCACAATATTGGCTACCATGCCGAATGCCATGATTAGCGCGGTTGCGGCACCATATTTTTCTAATGCAATAGAGACAATTGCTTCATTATTAGGAATGATGCCCTGGATATTAAAGGCATGTTCAAACATTCCCCCAGAGGATTAAGTGAACTGACAAGAACCCCTGCACCACCGCCTAAAACAATAAAGCCTAGAATTGTTTTTACGGTTCCTTTCACAACATCGCTGAAAGATTTTTTCTGAGCCAATAAACCAACAAGAGCAATAATCCCAACGAGAACCGCGGGAACTTTTAATATATCAACGATGAACTTCAGCGTTTCTTGGATAAACATATCCGCCTCGCTAATTATCTAAGATAAGTTGTCGATTATTTTATTTATTGAAATAAGCCCGTAGCTTTGTTTCAAGTTCATTAATATCAATGATGTTAGTAATAACGATTAGCTGGTTATCTGGGATACTCGCGCTGGCAGCAATATCCTTCGCCATCACAAAAAGGTCAGCTTCACTGGGGATCGCCGATGAAAGATCGGAGTGCTCAACGTCAGCCTCAACGCCAATCTTCTTGAGCACCTTTTTGATATTCATTTCCACCATAAAGCTGCTGCCTAAACCTGAACCACATATTGCCATAATCTTCATTATTTAATCCTCGGTGAGTTTTTTAAAAACAGAGATCCCACAGGGAATCCTGTTATTTTTATGGAGTGAATGATTTAAATAAGTCTTAAAATTTCTCGATGATGGATTTAATCTTCTCTCGGGTAGCGGCACGATGAATTTTTTTTACCGCATCATCATCTGAGAAAAACTCTGCCAGATGAGAAATTAATTCAATATGGCTGTGGCTATCGGGCGCTGAGAGCATCACAATTAAATTAACCGGATCGTTATCAGCAGAGTGAAATAAAACATCTTGTTTCACACTCAATAATGAAAGTCCTAAAGACTTCGCGCCTTCTTCAGGCCTTGCGTGGGGCATCGCAATGCCAGGAGCCAAAACATAATAGGGACCCAGCTTTTCATGTTGTTGATAAATCGCAGCCAGATAATCGGGAGTAATAATCCCCTTCTGTAATAACGGCTGCGCACTGAGCCTTACCGCCTCTTGCCACGTATCCACACTTTCGCGAATTTGTATGGTGTCATCAGTTAACCAAGTATTCAGCATTATCTCTCCTAAGCGGATGACCTCTGTCGATAACCCTAACTGCCGGTCATGTTGACCGTTGATCATCAGCAAATGGGGTGGTGTAAAGAGACGATACCTTTAAAGATAGCGCTACCAAAAACGCTATCTGTTGAATTTGTGATAGCGCTATCAAAATTAGGTGTTTAATCTATGAACAGAGATGACGCATATCTCATAACGCTCAGAACGTGGCAATATCGCGAACAAAGCCAGTAGTAGTTTTATGATTAATCTCTTTTTTTAGCTAAAATAGCGCCATTGCAGCCTAGGCTCCGTTAGGAACAAGCATGCCCATCATTAAAAAACGACGTAGTACCGGCAGAGTCACGCTGGCCGATGTAGCCCGCCATGCTGGTGTTGGTTCAATGACCGTATCGCGTGCACTACGAACTCCCGATCAGGTTTCAGACAAGCTAAGAGAAAAAATTGAGTCCGCCGTTAGCGAGCTGGGCTACGTACCAAATCTTGCCGCCAGCGCTTTAGCGTCTGGGGCCGGTCGCACTATTTCGGTGGTCGTTCCCTCGTTTACCGAGGCAGGCTGCGCCCAGATGCTTGCCGGGTTGCAAAGCGTATTACAACCGGCAGGGTTCCAGCTGACGCTCTCCGAATCCCAACGAGATGAAGAGCGCGAAGCTAACATGCTAGAAAACCTGCTCTCGGCAAGTCTGGCCGCGGTGGTTCTACTCAGCACCGAACAAAGCGATAACACCCGCCAGTGGTTGAAAAATGCGGAAATTCCGGTGGTGGAAATTGGCGCCATGCGCGAAGATCCCATCGATATCAATATCGGGATAGATTATGCCGACGCGATGTTTAATCTGACACGCTATGTCATCGAGCGAGGATATGAAAACATTGGTTTGCTCTGTGCGAATCAAGAGCCGTGGGTATTTCAGCAACACCTTCATGGTTGGCATCAGGCGCTGCTGCGCAGCCATTTCTCACCGCATCGTGTCATTAACGCCGCTGAACCCGCCAATTTCTCCACGGGTGCAAACTTGTTACCCGAATTTATTCTGGCCTGGCCGGAAATTGATGCGCTGATCTGTGCGTCTGACGAATTAGCCTGCGGAGTGTTGTATGAGTGTCAGAGAAGGCATATTCGCGTGCCAAGCCAGCTAGCCGTGGTGGGCTTCGGCAATCGAGATGTGAGTCAGGTCTGTCAGCCGCCGTTAACCACAACCGCCGTACCTTTTAAAGAGATTGGCATTCAGGCTGCCAACGCGCTGTTGGCCCGCCTTAATCAGCAGGAAACCAAAGCGACGATTCCTGTCAGCTCAGTGCTCTGCAAACGGAGCAGTTGCTAAGCTGACAGTCTAAGGAGCGCTACTCTTCGCTTTCGTTCTGCGGTACATCGTTTTCCGCTTCAGATTCGCTAGGTGCTTTCGCCGATGATGTGGTCTTTTGAATACACATCGGCTGGTAGTGTTTATCGCTGTTACGCGTCATCCACAGAGAGAGCGCTTTCAGTGAGTCAGGGGTGAAACTGTCGCATTCCGCCGTAATTTCCTCAGGGGTCATCCAGCGAACCGATTCAACTTCCTCTTCCTGTAGCGCAAATGGGCCGTGAGAAACGCAGCTAAACAATCCTCCCCATACGCGGCAATTATCTTGTTCAAAATAGAACATACCGTGATCGGCAAAGGGAACGCCGGCAATACCAAGCTCTTCTTCTGCTTCTCGGCGCGCTGACTCCAACATATTTTCACCACTTTGCACCACGCCACCAGCGGTAGCATCGAGCCATCCAGGGTAAAAATCTTTGCTTTCAGTACGTTTCTGAACCAGGATCTGCCCCATTCCATTGTGAACCACAATATAGGTTGCACGGTGACGCAGACATTGAGCGCGCATCTGCGCGCGAGTTGATTGCGCGATGACATCATTGTTTTCATCAACAATATCAACCCACTCCAACCCGGTGTTGAGCGTTTGTTCCACCATCCTCTGAAACCTTTTTCTTAGCGTACTGCTGTACGCGGTTTGTTCATCGCACCTGCTTTATATCTCACATCTGTACACGCGACAGCGGTGAAAGCAGATCCTACCGAAAATGCCATAAAATAAAGCAATCAGTCGATTGCGACTTCTGCCAGTATCTCTGTACCGTACAGGGCGCAGACTTTTAAGACCCCGTTTTCAAATACCCCAAAACTCGGCACATTTCCGCCTTTGGGTAAGCTAACTGAGCCAGGGTTGAAACAGTAAATATCACCACGTTGTTCTGCCACCGGCAGGTGTGTGTGTCCGTAGACCAGCACATCTTTTGAACTTAATGGCGGCAACTCAGCAGGATGATAAAGGTGACCATGGGTTAAAAACAATCTTTGATTGTCGAGCAAAATCTGCTGCCAAGGCGCCATCATCGGGAATTTCAGCAGCATCTGATCGACTTCGCTATCGCAATTGCCACGAACAGCAATGATCTTGTCAGCAAACTTATTTAGCTGATCTGCAACCTGCGGCGGGTTATAGCCTTCCGGCAGCGGATTTCGTGGGCCATGATTGAGCACATCACCCAGAATGATCAGCCATTGGCTTTCGCTTTGTTCAAACAACTCAAGCACGCGCTGGGTCGCGGTGAGAGATCCATGGATATCAGAGGCAAACATCAGCTTCATATACGGTTCTCGTTAAATAAGAATAATCGCTATGGCGTTACAAATGCCCATAGTGTATCGAATGGCCATAGTGTAACGATGGCTATCATCGCCCGCCAGCATACAACGCACTGTTTGCCTACTTTTAACCTGATTGGTTCATTGATTGCTGCTTTTAACGTCGCTTTGCCGCCGATAACGCCAGCCATTGGCACACTGAAGCGCGCTGCCATTGGAAATGCGCATAATCCGCAATACGCTCTGGTACCGGATCGCCTGCCATCACTAAACGATTGAGCATGAGCGCTAAGTCCGTATCCGCAATACACCATTCTCCGAATAAGTTCTGATGCCCTTCAATCAACAACCGCTCAACGCCTGCAATCAGCTTAGCGGCCGCATATTCACCTTCTAGGCTCAATGCGGGCGGCTTGAGCCCAGCAAAAATAACTTCGGTGGAACGCTCTTGTCGAATGGGCATCAGATCGCTACGCAGCCACGCTTGGATTTCGCGCGCCTTGGCTCTTTTTTGCTTATCTCTTGGATAAAGAGAAGCAAAGTCAGGCGCAGCAAAAACCTCATCAAGATATTCAGTGATGGCTGAAGACTCAGAAAAAGAGAAGTTTTCATGTAATAACGTCGGCACTCTGCGCGTCAATGAGAGCTCAGCATACGCCTCCTGCTGATTTTCGTGCTCTGCTAAATCGACCGGCTCCAGCTCAAACCTAACGCCCTTTTCTTTTAAAGCGACATAAACAGACATCACATACGGGCTGAAAAAGTGACTATCAGAATACAGCGTAATTTTCGGCTGGCTCATCTTCTCTCCTAGCGGCACTTGGCAATAATCATTGGGATCTCAGTATTACACGTTTGTGTATTTTTGCAGCGCTGAAGTTCCCCCTGTTCAGGTGAAATTTCATGCTGTCTGAATTATACATTTTTGCAACATCATCGCTTTCACCACTGCGCCTTTTGGACTATAGTCAGAGAGATAAGCTTCCTCTTACCGCTTGATTTTTCTGGGAGACATCATGATCGACCTGTATTACGCACCGACACCAAATGGCCATAAAATTACCCTTTTCCTCGAAGAATCTGGCCTTGCCTATCAAATTCATCGCGTCGATATTGGCGCTGGCGATCAGTTTAAACCCGAGTTTTTGGCTATTTCGCCAAACAACAAAATCCCCGCCATCGTGGACCAACAACCCGTAGATGGTGGCGCACCGCTGAGCCTATTTGAATCAGGTGAAATACTGCTTTATCTCGCTGAAAAAACCGGCAGATTCATGAGCCAAGAATTACGTTCACGGGCGGCTACGTTGCAGTGGCTATTCTGGCAAGTCGGTGGTTTCGGGCCAATGCTGGGGCAAAACCACCACTTCAATCACTACGCGCCACAGCCTGTTCCCTATGCCATCGAACGCTATCAGGTTGAAACCAAACGCCTCTATACCGTACTCGATAAGCAGTTGAAAAAGCATGCCTATGTATCGGGCGATGAATACAGCATCGCGGATATGGCGATTTATCCATGGGTGGTGCCACATGCCCGCCAGCGTATCGACTTAGAAGATTTCCCTGCCGTCCGTAACTGGTTTGAACGCATCTCCGCCCGTCCAGCCACGAAGAAAGCCTACAGTTTGCCGCAAGACTAATCGATATAGGCCAGCGCTCATGCTGGCCATCTCTTCTCTATTATCATCGTTATGCTTTCCCTGTATGCTGAATGCGACATCGCATTTGATAAGGACACCCTATGAGCTTTTTACAGCCTGATGCCATCATTCGTATTAAAAACCTGCGGCTGCGCACTTTCATTGGGATAAAAGAAGAAGAAATCAAGAATAAACAAGACGTTGTTATCAACGTTGTGATCCATTACCCAGCAGAACAGGCGCGGAAAAGCGAGAATATCGCCGACGCGCTTAACTATCGCACGATAACGAAACGCATCATTGCCCACGTTGAGGATAATCGTTTCGCACTGTTGGAAAAATTAACTCAGGATGTCCTCAACATCGCTTGTGAACACCACTGGGTCACCTATGCTGAAGTAGAGGTCGATAAGCTTTACGCCCTGCGCTATGCAGATTCTGTCTCGATGACCATGCGCTACCGTAAAGCGAATGAATAGCGACATATACCCTAAATAACTCGCGTTATATCAAGGGTGAAGGATAGACATATCCCTGATCTTGGAGAAGGCTTATGCGTATTTTTATCACTGGCGGAACGGGGCTTATCGGCAAACCTCTTTGCCAACGTCTGTTGACGCTGCACCACGAGCTCACGGTTTTAACCCGCGATCCGCAGAAAGCGAGGGAAAAGCTCGGCGATAACGTTCACTACGTAACGTCTTTGGAAGCGCTTTCAACGCTGGACGGCTACGACGCCGTGATTAATCTGGCCGGTGAGCCTATCGCGGATAAACGCTGGACAGAAGAGCAAAAACAGCGTCTTTGCCATAGCCGTTGGGATATTACCGAACGCCTTGTCGAACTGATTCATAACAGCGCTACGCCGCCTTCTGCGCTGCTATCAGGTTCGGCCGTGGGATATTATGGCAACCAAGGTGAAGCCTTGGTCACCGAAGACGATACCCCGCATCATGAGTTTACCCACGATCTCTGCGCGCGCTGGGAAGGCATTGCCTTACAAGCCTCCAGCGAGAAAACACGCGTCTGCCTAATGCGCACAGGCATTGTTTTGGCACCCGACGGCGGTGCATTAAGCAAAATGCTTCCTCTTTTCCGACTCGGTTTGGGCGGGGAAATGGGCAATGGCCGACAGTATATGCCGTGGATCCACATTGATGACATGGTCAACGCCATTCTCTATTTGCTGGAATGCCCAACGCTCAACGGCCCGTTCAACATGACTTCCCCCTATCCCGTTCACAATGAACAATTTATCGCCACATTAGGCGAGATTTTGGGCCGCCCTACGGTGGTACGCACGCCAGCATTTGCGATAAAAACCCTCATGGGTGAAGCCAGCGTGCTAGTCCTCAGCGGACAGCGTGCCATTCCCAAAAGGCTGGATGAAGCCGGATTTGGGTTCAGGTATTTTGAGTTGGAAGATGCGTTGAGGAATGTGTTGGGGAAGGAGTTTTAAGTAGGGGGAAGGGTTCATTCGCTAAGTGAGTATGTAGCCTTCGTGTAAGGTTTCGTCTGCCAAGTGTGTATGTAGCCTTCGTGTAAGGTTTCGTCCGCCTATCAATAACCGCTATCACATATAGCTAAATCGAAGGCGACCGATGAGGGGCGCCAGCGCGCGCCCCTTCAATCCTCGCGCTTTTATCCGAGACGCAATCTCCGCGCCGGGTCGGCATGCGCCATCCTTGGCGCCTCCTCCCCTCGTGAAAACATCCTGTTTTCACTGCTCTCACTACCAAGACTTAAACTATTAAAAAGACAAAGAGACTAAATTATCTTTTATCTTTTCCATGTTGGATGAAATGCATTTTAGAGCCGCCAGCAGGGACGCTGGCGGCAGGTTGAGGGCGTACAGGATGTACGCTCCGAAACCGGTCGGACAAACGACTCGGTAAAAAGCGCGAGAGTGCAGAGACCACGCGCCGGTGGTCTCTGCCCGCACGCCTTCACGTATCGGCCAATGAAACTCGGTATTGACTGGCGCGCGGAATATTACACTGGAGTGATACAAATCATTGAAACTCCCCCTACTTCATTGCCCCCGACAAAAACTGCTGCAACCTCGTACTCTTCGGGCTGCCAAATACCAACTCCGGTGGCCCCTGTTCTTCAATCACGCCCTGATGCAAAAAGATGATGTGGCTAGAAACATTACGGGCGAAGCCCATTTCGTGTGTCACAACCACCATCGTTTTTCCTTCCTCGGCCAGTTTTTGCATAATGCGCAATACCTCACCAACTAGTTCAGGATCGAGCGCAGACGTCGGTTCATCAAACAAGAGCACTTCAGGCTCCATCGCTAATGCCCGAGCAATAGACACGCGCTGTTGCTGCCCACCAGAAAGATTGATCGGGTATTTACCTCGTGCCCTTTCATCGATGCCCACTTTTTCCAGATAGCGGATAGCCCGCTCGCGTGCTTCTGATTTACTTAGCCCAAGTACTTGAATCGGCGCTTCCATCACGTTTTCCAACACCGTCATGTGACTCCACAGATTGAAATGCTGGAATACCATCGTCAAACGCGTACGCAACAAGCGTAATTGCTTTTTATCACCCACCTTTAATTGGCCATCTGTATCTCTTACTAAGCCGATATCAGCACCGTTAATGGCAATCGATCCTTCGCTCGGTTTTTCCAGAAAATTAATGCAGCGTAAAAACGTGCTTTTCCCCGATCCGGAAGATCCGATGATGCTAATCACATCGCCTGCCTGAGCGGTCAGTGACACGCCTTTAAGCACTTCATGATCGCCATAGCGTTTATGCAATTCGATAACGTTAAGTTTTGTTGGATTCATAAACGGCAGCTCAGTGAGTTAACGAAGGGTTTACGTGTGCCATCCAGCGTTTTTCCGCTTTACGAAACAGCCGAATGAGCACATAAGAAATGGTCAGATACAGCACTGCGGCAATACCGAATGCGGTAAAGGGTTGATAGGTTGCAGAGTTGATATCCCGTGCAACCTTGAGCAAATCTGGCACCGTGGCAGTGAACGCCAGCGCCGTTGAATGCAGCATCAGGATGACTTCATTGCTGTACGCCGGTAACGCCGTGCGTAATGCCGATGGCAAAATAATGCAGCGGTAAAGTTTAAAGCGCGAGAACCCATAAGCGTTAGCGGCTTCAATTTCCCCATGAGGCACCGCACGGATCGCTCCGGCAAAAATTTCCGTGGTATAGGCGCAGGTATTCAAGGTTAATGCCAGCAGCGCACAGTTAAGCCCGCTGCGGAAAAAAGCGTTCAGCAGTTCGGTTCCTTTCACAATCTCCAGCGTGTACATGCCTGAATAAAATACCAACAGCTGAACATACAGCGGCGTTCCGCGAAATATCCATGTGAAACACCAAACCGGCGTTGAAACCCAACGATTCGGAGAGACTCGCGCCACGGAAAGCAAAACGGCAAGTACGCCCCCCCCCATCACCACCGAGGCAATCAGCAACCACAGCGTGATGGCGATCCCTGTAAAACGAAAACCGTCGGTCCAGAGCAATGATTTCCAATACTCATGAATAATCTCGTTCATAGCTCGGCCCTTCTCACGCCCGCTGAATAACGTTTCTCAAGCAGCAACAGCACGCCGTTCGATAGCGTGGTAAATAGCAGATAGATCACGCCGGCCACAATAGCGAAGTAAAACGGCTGCCAAGTTCCCTTGCCTGCAATCTGAGTGGCTTTGACCAAATCATCTAAGCCAAGCAATGAAACCAACGCCGTCGCTTTCAGGATCACCTGCCAATTGTTGCCAATCCCTGGCAGGGCATATCTCATCATCGCAGGAAACAAAATACGCCGGAAAATCTTGCTGTTGGAAAAACCAAGAGAGGTAGCGGCTTCTATCTGACCTTTTGGCACCGCCATAAATGCGCCGCGAAAAGTTTCGGTAAAATAGGCACCATAGATAAAACCCAGTGTGATCACTCCGGCAACCAGCGGATCGATATTAAACTGCGACCAACCCAATAAATCGGTCAGCTGATTTAACATCATCTGTAGGCCATAGAAGATCAGCAGCATTAACACCAGATCGGGAACACCGCGAATTAGCGTGGTGTAACCTTCAAAGATCGTCGCAAGGACGGATGAACGAGAGAGCTTGGCGGCAGCCCCAATTAAACCGATTACAACGGCGAGCAGCACCGAGCTCACGGCCAGCTCCAGCGTAACGAGGGCACCATTAAGAATTAGTTGGGAGTAGCCTTGTAGCATTATTCAACCTGCCATTTCATAGCGTACCACTTAACCCATAGGCACCCGCCTCAAAGCGGAGGGTGCCTGACCTCGGATTAACCGCCGTAAACGTTAAAATCAAAATATTTTTTGGCGAACTTATCGTAGGTGCCATCTTTACGCATTGAATCGAAGGCTTTATCCAAGGCGACTTTCAAATCCGTTTCATCTTTACGCAGGCCCATTCCAGTACCCACGCCAAAAATGGCGTTATCTTTTACCGAAGGCCCCGCAAACGCATAATCCTTACCGGCTGGCTGTTTCAAGAAGCCTTCGCTCGCAGCAACTTCATCCTGAAACGCAGCATCAATTCGACCTGCGGCTAAGTCAGCGTAAATTAAATCCTGATTTTGATAAGGCACCACATCAACACCTTGTGGACGCCAATGCTGGTTCGCATAGGTTTCTTGGGTTGAGCCCTGCAATACGCCTACGTGCTTGCCTTTAAGAGATTCCAAGGTTGGTTGAATCGGTGAACCTTTCGCTGCTACGAGGCGAGAATCTGCCGCGTAGAGCTTTTCAGTGAAGGCGATTTCTTTCTGGCGTTTTTCGGTAATCGACAGCGAAGAAATGATAGTGTCGATTTTCTTGGCTTTCAGTGAAGGGATCAGCGCGTCAAAATCGCTCTCCACGAAAGTACATTGAGTATTGATTCGCTTGCACAGCTCTTTCGCCAAATCGATATCAAACCCAACGAGCTGACCTTGCGGATTTTTAGAGGAAAACGGCGCATAGGTTGGATCAGTCCCCACACGGATATGATCGGGAACAGCAGCAAACACGCTGGAAGAACCTACCATCGCCAAAAACAGAGATACCGCTAGGACGTGCTTCTTCATACTTTACCCTCAAGAAAACGGTTTATGGTCGTGATGTTTTTGTGTTGACTGCATCGCAGTGACGCAGCGTGTCGAACTCAATGGTTAGACTTAAAATTGTTATAGGCTTGCAAGCGAGGCGTGCATTGAAATCTTTAGCAGGTTTCATGCCATGCCGTATTTCAAGGCGAAACGTTCATCACAAAGACGCTGAGAGTACGCAGCACAACACGGTGCAACGCGGCACTACAGGCTTCAAGACATAGGCTTCATAGGGATGAGCTACTCTGCCTCGCTTTAGCAAAGATAGAGCAGCAATAGCAAAACGACAGGTTCAAGAGGGGGAAAAACAGACTTTATGCACCAAAGGTGATCAATGTTGCAAAAATGCACTAATGTTGCACCAGTGTTACTATTATTTATGCCCACCGCCCCAGCGGGTGAACAGATCTTCAGGCATTTCAATATCGAACTGATCGATAACACGATTGACGGTTTGATCGATAATATCTTGCAGCGTTTGCGGACGATGATAAAACGCGGGTACCGGAGGCATAACAATGGCACCCAATTCGGCGGCGGTGGTCATCATTCTCAAATGCCCCAGATGCAACGGCGTTTCTCGTACACAAAGCACTAAACGACGATGCTCTTTCAACACCACGTCAGCTGCACGGGTTAGCAGATTGTCCGTATAGCTATGAACAATGCCCGACAGGGTTTTCATTGAGCAAGGCAGAATAACCATCCCCGCCGTTTTGAACGACCCCGAGGAAACGCTGGCAGCGATATCACGCGAATCGTGAACCACATCGGCTAAACTCTGCACGTCTCGCAGCTGCAGGTCGGTTTCCAATGCCAACGTCTGACGAGCGGCATTACTCATGATGAGATGAGTTTCGATATCAGGCACACCCTGCAGCACTTCCAGTAAACGTACACCGTAGATTGCACCGCTGGCACCAGAGATACCGATAATTAAACGTTTCATGAGTGTTGGCCTACTTTTGCAGATTTAATCAGGCATTCGGCAGGAATGCCAAACAACGTGTGTAACCGTCGGATCATCGGTAACGTTAAATTACGTTTACGATTTAATACTTCGTACACTCGATTTGGGTTGCCAATCGCCGCAGTCAGATCGCGAACTGTCAAACCAGATTGCTCCATGCGAAACTTGATTGCTTCAACAGGATCGGGAAGATCAACTGGAAAATGTTTAGACTCATATGCTTCTATCAGAGTAAGCATAACTTCAAAACTATCCCCTTCAGGCGTGTTCGGTTTTGGAGGATTATCAAAAAGGGGCGATACCTCTTTCAACGCAGCTTTGTAATCTTGTTCATTACGGATGGGGCGAATATTCATCTACCACTCCACAAACCTCAGAATAGGATTAATGGATCCTATCCCAAATTGGGACTTTTAC
Source organism: Obesumbacterium proteus (assembly GCF_001586165.1). Lineage (NCBI taxonomy): Bacteria > Pseudomonadati > Pseudomonadota > Gammaproteobacteria > Enterobacterales > Hafniaceae > Obesumbacterium > Obesumbacterium proteus. Next base: position 3,879,543 of record NZ_CP014608.1, read on the forward strand.
CAATCTTTTATAGAGGCTCGGTGCAAGGTTTCGTACGCTGTTAACTTTTACGCTTCCCTAAACTATTGCGTAAGCGTCCGAGAAGAGGTTGCCAGCGCGCAACCTCTTCACTCTCGCGCTTTTTACCGTGCTGTTTGGCCGACCGGTTTCGGAGCGCACATCCTGTGCGCCCTCAACCTGCCACCAGCATCCCTGCTGGCGGCTCTAAAATGCATTCTTTCAACATGAAAAAGATAAAAGATCTTCTTATCTTTTTAGTTATTTAAGTGTTGGTAGGGAGAGCCGCCGGTACAGGGATGTACCGGCGGAGTTTGGGGCGCCCTGGATGGGCGATACCAAACCGTAGCGGAAATGACATCTCGGATAAAAGCGCGCGAGTGCAGAGACCACGCGCTAGTGGTCTCTGCCCGTACGCCTACACTAACGTGCCAATAAACTCAATATTTGACAGGCGGACGGAATCTTTCACCGCAATAATATCAAGAATAGGCTACTGAACCAGCTTACCCTTCGTTATGCATCTCAAGATTCTCTGCTTCTTCCTGGCCGCGAATCGCTTTTGCGTCATCGCTGCGCAGGGATTGCAGGTAATCCAGATAACCCTGATCCACATCTTTCGTGACGTAAATCCCGTTAAATACCGAGCATTCAAACTGTTCGATATCTGGGTTTTCTTCACGTACCGCTTCGATCAAATCGTCGAGATCTTGGAAAATCAAACCATCGGCGCCGATGATTTTGGCAATTTCACTCACCTCACGACCATGCGCAATCAGCTCGTTCGCGTTTGGCATATCAATGCCGTACACGTTAGGGAAACGAATTTCAGGTGCAGCAGAAGCTAAATAAACTTTTTTCGCCCCTGCATCACGCGCCATTTCCATAATCTGCTGTGATGTGGTGCCGCGCACGATGGAGTCATCAACCAGAAGCACGTTTTTATCACGGAATTCTGCGCGGTTCGCGTTCAGTTTGCGGCGCACTGATTTGCGACGCTCCTGCTGACCCGGCATGATAAACGTGCGTCCTACGTAGCGGTTTTTAACAAAACCTTGTCGATACGGTTTTTCCAGAATACGTGCAATCTCCAATGCGATATCACACGATGTTTCAGGGATTGGAATAACCACGTCGATATCCAGATCTTCCCACTCACGGGCGATTTTCGCGCCTAATTTCTGCCCCATGCGCACACGGGCGCTATAGACAGAAATTTTGTCGATAAAGGAGTCTGGGCGAGCAAAATAAACGTACTCAAACAGGCAAGGATTGCTCTTCGGATTATCTGCACACTGGCGGGTAAACAGCTGCCCTTTTTCAGTGACATAAATCGCTTCACCCGGCGCAACGTCACGGATGAACTCAAAGCCTAAGGTATCCAAGGCCACGCTCTCAGAAGCTACCATGTACTCAACACGGCCATCTTCCAAATCACGCTTACCAATCACCAATGGACGAATGCCGTTAGGGTCGCGGAAAGCAACCATACCGTGACCAATGATCATCAGCACGCAGGCGTAAGCCCCACGGATCTGCTGGTGCGTCGCCGCCACGGCAGCAAACACGTTATCGGACTCCAGCGGATAGTGGTCAAAACGATCCAGCTCGTGAGCAAAGATATTCAGCAGAATTTCAGAATCAGACGTGGTATTGACGTGGCGACGCGCACGCTCAAACAGTTTCTGCTTAAGTTCGTGCGCGTTGGTCAGATTACCATTGTGCGCCAAAGTAATACCGAATGGGGAGTTGACATAAAACGGCTGCGCCTCGGATGCGCTGGAACTGCCTGCCATTGGGTAGCGAACGTGGCCGATACCCATATTGCCCTGCAGGCGTAACATATGCCGTGCTTCAAACACATCTTTCACCAAACCGTTCGCCTTACGCAAACGGAAGCCATTATTGGCATCAATAGTGACGATGCCTGCGGCATCTTGCCCACGGTGTTGAAGCACCGTTAACGCATCATAAATCGACTGGTTTACCGGTGTAAAACCGGCGATACCGACAATACCGCACATGTTGTCATTTCCTCATCAGCGTTACCGGAGCGGGAGCGGAATAGAAGGCAAATGCTCCGGTATGAAACTCGACGTGCTCTGCAGGTAGTCAAAGAACCACCTGATGATGTAACTGAACTGTGGGATGAGCTGTGACTGTTTCCAGTCTGCACTTTGTGCCATCGAGGTAAAGGTATCCAAAAAGAACAGAATCGCCGAGACAATCAGCACCCCACGCAGTGCACCAAAACAGATGCCCAGCACGCGGTCAGTTCCGCTCAATCCGGTTCGCTCTACCAGCGAACCAATCACATAGTTAACAATGGCACCGACAATCAACGTTGCAACAAATAGGATCGCAATCGCGATGCCGTTACGCACCAGCGCATCTTCGAAACGAGTGAAGTAGACAGCGAGATAGGTGTAGAAATGGCTGGCGACAAAGAATGCTGCCCCCCACGTAACCAATGACAACGCTTCTCGCACAAATCCTCGGATCAGGCTCACTAACGCCGAAAATCCGATGATGCCAATAATGACCCAATCAATCCAAACCATGACTATTCCAATTCAAGAATTGCCTCGGCATCCAGTTCGCGGCGAATTCTAACAGAAAAAGAAAACGTTTGCGTAGAGGATTTCCCTTCCTGTTCGCAAATTTTATTCTCATAAAAATTTGACACAGATTCAGCTTGTACCCTCGACTAAACCAACGCCCAAATGTATCAATCCAAATAGAACAACAGCCCTGCTCTCATCGCTGGGAGCAAAGCTGCTGTAAAATCGAACACGATTCATCGTTTAGATGAATTGACGTTCGAAACGCCTATCGACCGCTATTTACCGCTATAGCTGCGCACCTGACCATTCAAGCCACTAATGCTATTAAGTTCAGGCAAAGCAGACTGTAGTTTTTGTTTAGAGGCATCAGGCCCGACAAACAGACGCGTGATTTCGCCCTGCACCGGCGACGCTGGCACCGTATAAGCACGGTAACCGGACAACCGCAGCTTAGCCACAATCTCGCTCGCTTTAGACGCATTGCGTAATGCCCCTAGCTGCACCACATACGCCTGCCCCGCCGGTGCTTTTTCTTCCGGCACCGCAGCAGGTTTAGTTTGCTCTACTGGCTTAGGCTGTTCGACCGGTTTTGGTTGCTCAACCGGCTTCGGCTGTTCAACGGGTTTCTCGACCGGTTTCGGCTTCGCTTCTACCATTTTCGGTGGTTCGACTGGTTTCGGCTTCTCAACGGGTTTCTTCACCGGTTTTGGCTGTTCAACAGGTTTATTTTCCACCGGCTTACTTTCAACCGGCTTCAACTCAACCATGTCTCCGCGCCCTTGGTGGGTATTAGACGAAACCGCCGTGCTTGCGCCTTCACGGTCCTGAGTCGGCACGTTACCGTTATCCATCGGCGTCTGAGCATTCGCGCCTTCCTGCGGTATCTGAGGCGTTTCGCTCAGAGGTTGAGTTACCGGAGGAATAACGTCCGTAGGATCATCCTCACCTGGCTTTGGCACCAGCGGAATAGCAGCAAACTCATCCTGATAATGTTTTTTCTGCCCGTCTAACAAACCGGGCAAAACGATTACGCCCAGCGCAACGATAATGACCGAGCCAACCAGTCGATTCTGAAACTTACTTGCCACTCGCTCTCTCCGTTTCTAGTGATGCGTTTCTAATACCGCCATAACATGCGCAACGGTATGGAATGAGCCACAAACAATCACGATATCCTGCGGAGCTGCATCATGCATCGCTTTTCGCCACGCACTTTCGACGTCGGTAAACACGTTTGGTTCATCCAAATGTTCAGCCAAACGCGCGACCGGAGCACCACGCGGCCCTTCCAGCGGCGCACAGTACCAATCATCGATCAACGGTTTTAAACACGCCAGCGTGCCCGCAATATCTTTATCTTCCAACATTCCCACGACGGCACGAACGCGCCGAGGCTGCGTAGCCGGACGCTGTTCTAGCAGCTGCTGCAAACGCCCCGCCAGATAACCTGCCGCATGAGGGTTATGTGCCACATCCAAAATCAGCAAAGGCTGCTCGCTGACAATTTGGAACCGGCCAGGTAACTGTGCGGTTTCAAGCCCTTGGCGAATAGCCGCTTCATCGACTTTAAGATCACAATGACGCAGCGCAGCCAGCGCGGTGGCGGCATTAGGCAATGGCACTTTCGGTAGTGGAAGATGCGACCACGTGGTGTCTGCATCCTGCCACTGCCAGTCGTGCTGGGTGGCGCTGAAGTTCCAGTCGTGACCACGACGATAAAGCTTCGCGCCCTTATCTGCGGCAACCTCAGCGATGGTCAGCGGCATATCAGGCTCGCCCACAATCGCTGGAATACCTGCACGGAAAATGCCTGCTTTTTCACGCCCGATACTTTCACGATCTGGCCCCAGCCAGTCGGTATGATCCAGCGCGATACTGGTCACCACCGCCACGCTTGGATCAACAATGTTTGTGGCATCTAAACGACCGCCGAGGCCGACTTCCAAGATCACCACGTCCAGCGCCGACTGTTTAAACAGCTGCAAGGCCGAAAGCGTGCCGTATTCGAAATAGGTCAGAGAAATATCCCCGCGCCCTGCCTCTAAGGCCGCAAAGGAGCGGCAGTGGTCGGCTTCGCTGAGCTCTTCACCCTGAATGCGTACTCGCTCGGTGTAGCGCAGCAGATGCGGGGAACTGTAGACACCCATCCGAAAACCGGCGGCCATCAGGATAGATTCTAAGGTTCGGCAGGTGGTGCCTTTGCCATTGGTACCGGCAACGGTAAATACGGTAGGTGCGGGTTTAAGGAGATCGAGGTTTTCAGCGACGCGTTTGACGCGATCCAGTCCTAACTCAATCGTTTTACTGTGCAGGTGTTCTAGATAATGCAGCCATTCGTTCAAGGTCGAGGTGGCTTGGGGGATTGGGAGATTGTTCATAGTCATTGATCGTTCATGAGTCCCGTTCAAACCGGTTCAAGAAGTCAACAAAGCCCCGAATGGGGCTATGATATAAGACTGCTATACCCGTATGACGACAGGCTGCATACACATTGGCTAAGCTATTTTCCCTAGGCACATCACGCGAGGTACACACGGTGGATGCCCTAGGTATCAACAAATTAGCCGACTTTCTGCAACCCGAATTGTGAGGGTATACAACCAGATGAGGAGAGAAGACTTAGTCTTGAGTCTCGCCTTCAACAGGGATTTCGCGAACGACTTCACTGCTGACAGGTTCTGGTTGCCCTGTCATTTTAGCCACAAGGCTTGCCAATTTGTCGCGCATTTCTGGACGACGGACGATCATATCGATCGCACCTTTCTCGATCAGGAACTCACTGCGTTGGAAGCCTGCTGGCAATTTCTCACGCACGGTCTGCTCGATAACGCGAGGGCCGGCAAAGCCGATCAGCGCTTTTGGCTCGGCGACGTTAATGTCACCCAGCATCGCCAAACTTGCAGAAACACCACCCATGGTTGGGTCAGTCAATACCGAGATATAAGGCAGACCGCGTTCTTGCAACTTCGCCAATGCAGCACTGGTTTTTGCCATCTGCATCAGAGACATCAATGCCTCTTGCATACGAGCACCGCCGCTGGCAGAGAAACAAATCAGCGCACAGTTATCTTCCAGCGCCTGCTCAACCGCACGAACGAAGCGCGCACCGACCACAGAAGCCATTGAACCGCCCATGAAAGCAAATTCAAATGACGCCGCAACGACAGGCATACCTTTCAGAGTGCCTTTCATCACAACCAACGCGTCTTTTTCACCGGTTTCTTTCTGCGCCGCAGAGATGCGATCTTTGTATTTTTTGGAGTCCTTAAACTTAAGAATATCCTTCGGCTCCAGCTCGCTTCCCAGCTCAATCTCACTGCCTTCGTCCAGCAAAGTATGCAAACGCATACGTGCAGACATACGCATGTGATGATCGCATTTCGGGCAAACGTCTAGATTACGCTCCAGCTCGGCACGATAAAGCACCTGACCGCAGCTGTCGCATTTGGTCCAGACACCTTCAGGAATGCTCGCCTTACGGGTTTGCGTGATATTACTTTTGTTAAGAATTCGTTCAATCCAGCTCATCGATGACCTTTCTGTTTGAACCTGGCGAAATGCCAGTCCTCTGTTCATGCCATTATGTAACGTTGTCGCTATAGTCTTTAAAATCACAGTAGCAAATTGGCTACGGGATCAAAACGCTTAAGACTATACCCTATCTATTCCATGGTGCAGGAAGGTGAAGCCTGCGAATCACGATGCGCTGACATCAGTCAGTGGCTCGGAAAAACGCATGCGGCCAACACATCTGCAACGTGAAAGATGACGGATATACCAGCAGGAACAGACCATAAATGCCGTTCATTAAACCACAACGGTTCGACTCTGTGGATAAAAAACTGGTCGAACCGCGTGGAGTTTACATTTATTGAACACTCTGGGTGAACAATAAACACAATTTATTTCTCAACTGTGACAGCGACCTATCAGTTAGACGCTGATTTTTTTGCTGCACGCTTGTGACGCCATACCTCGATCACGCCCGGCAGAATAGAGAGCACAATAATCGCGACAATCAGCAGTTTCAAGTTTTCCTGCACCACTGGCACATTACCGAACAGATAGCCCGCGTAGGTAAACAGCAGAACCCACAGCAATGCGCCAATCACGTTGAACATCGCAAAGTGGCGATAGGACATATGCCCCATACCGGCGACAAACGGTGCAAAGGTACGCACAATAGGAACAAATCGCGCCAAGATAATGGTTTTACCACCGTGCTTATCGTAGAACGCATGGGTTTTATCCAGATAGCTACGACGGAAAATCTTGGAGTTCGGGTTACTAAATAGCTTTTCACCAAACAAACGGCCGATGGTGTAGTTCACCGCATCACCAATAATGGCCGCAGCGATCATTAACGCCACCATGGTATGTACGTTGAGATCGTTCGTTGGTAACGCCGCCAGCGCTCCCGCCACAAACAGCAAAGAATCGCCCGGCAAGAATGGCGTCACCACCAAACCCGTCTCGCAGAATAGGATCAAGAACAGAATGGCATAAACCCACACGCCATACTGTGCAACCAACTCAGCCAGATGCACGTCAATGTGCAGAATAAAATCGATTACCCAGTGAATGTATTCCATGGCACTTCACTCTCCAAATAACGCTGGCGGCATCCACCAGCCAAAAAACGGGCCGCAAAAAACTCATTGGTTAAAAACTAATCAGCTAAAAACAGCGGCCCCATCGAAACCTTCGGTAAACCAAAATGTTCAGGATAATCGACAGAAACCAGATACAACCCGGCCGCTTTCGCCGTCGCCGCTGCCAACTTGCGATCTTTCGCCGCCAGCAGTTCAGCCATCCAGCTTTCAGGTTGATTGCCACAGCCAATTTCCATCAGGCTACCCACGATATTACGCACCATATGATGGACAAAGGCATTGGCTTTGATATCAACAATCACGTAATCACCTAAACGCGTCACCTTTAGGTGCGACACATTACGCCACGGCGTTCGCGACTGACACTGTGAGGCCCGAAATGACGTGAAGTCATTTTCGCCCAGCAGTGCCTGACCTGCTCGCTCCATCCGTTCAGCGTCTAAGTGGTGGTAAAAATGCGTCAGACCGCTTTGTAAAACTGCCTGACGATAGCGATGATTGTAGATGACATAGCGATAACGGCGAGCCGTAGCGCTAAAACGTGCATGAAAATCTTCGCTGACGCTTTTTACCCAGCGTACCGCAATATCTTTTGGCATATGGGTGTTCACACCCATCGTCCACGCCGCATCTTTACGCGCAACATGCGTTTCGAAATGCACGACTTGCCCAGTGGCATGAACGCCCGCATCGGTTCGGCCAGCACAAGATACCGTAATCGGCTCACAGGCGACCTTACTCAACGCTTTTTCAAGACACTCCTGCACGCTCGGTGCATCAAGCTGACGCTGCCATCCTGCGTATTGGCTGCCGTCATACTCAATACCGAGCGCAATTTTATACACCGGTTTGGCAGGCAGAGCCTCTGGCTCTGCCGCTGCTATCTCTGCATCCACACCGGATAACGACACATCAGACATTAGTACATGTACTCCTGAATCAGGCGCTCCGCAGTTTCGATAGCCATCAAAGCACCACCAAAACGCACGTTATCCGCGACCGACCAGAACTGAACAACATCAGGTGAACCGTAGTCATTGCGCACACAGCCGATGCTCAGCAGCGGATTACCCGATGCGTCTCCCACCTGCGTTGGATAATCATTCTCTTCGCTCAGCTCGATGCTGTCCAAACGGCCGAACACATCGCGGGCTTCTTCAGAAGATACCGGACGCAGCGTTTCGAGATGCACGGTTTGCGCATGACCATAAAATACCGGAGACTGGATCACGCTAACCGACATCGGCAGGCTTTCATCTTGTAAAATCTTACGCACCTGATCGACCATGCGACGCTCTTCGCGCACGCTGCCTTGTGCATCAGCCACCAGCGGCAACAGGTTAAATGCCAGCTGTTTCTGGAATAAGCCTGGTTCGAAAGGAATGCCGTTTAGCAAACGAGCACTTTGACCCGCGAGATCATCAACCGCCGCTTTACCGTGTGCCGAAGCAGACAGCAGACTGGTAACATGAATGCGAGACAGACCGGCTTCGTCGGTCAATGGACGAATGGCCGTCAACAATTGGCTCACTAGGCTATCAGCGACAACCACGATATTGCGGTTACGATATTCAGACAGCGCTTGTGGATTCACACTTGGTACCACGAGCGGAACATCAGGTTCCATAGCAAACGCATCGCTGCTATCAATCACTAAACAGCCCGCATTTCCGGCCTCTTCCGCATAGCGCAAAGACGCTTCTGTTCCTGCTACGAAGAATGCCAACTGCACCTGTGACCAATCAAATTCGGCCGCATTTTCTACCAGAATTTGCTTGCCGTTAAAGCGCACAGATTCACCTGCGCTGCGCTCGCTAGCCAGAGGGAATAATTCTCCTACCGGGAATTCACGTTCCGCCAACTGTTCCATCAGTGCGCTACCTACCGCACCGGTCGCTCCTAACAAGGCGATATTCCAGCCGTCAGTCATGTTCTTCTCCAAAAGCAAAAATACAGAGCGCCCGACATCACTTGATAAAGTAAAACGGGCGCTGGAAAACAAAACGTTTAGTCACTATGAACCAGACCCCCTCCCAACCTCCCCCTTAACTTGGGAAGAAGTCGAACTGAGATCTCATCCGATAAACTCGATCAGCCCCCTCCCCTGACAAGGGGAGGGTTGGGGTGGGGTCATCTCTCTCATCATCAAAGCGGATAAGAGCTAAGCCACACTCACTAGATTAATTCGGCGCTAAACCCCAGCGCATTCAATAGCTCAACGCTCGCATTGTCGTCGCATTTCACGCATAACGAAGACCATTCACGGCGCTCCTGATAATGCTTACGCAGGCGGTCAAACTCACCGGCCTGTCCTGCAACACGACGCAGCGGTGCATCGTCGCGGCGCACATCATACACTAGATGCATCAGACGTTTGAGTTTTGCCTGATCCAGCGCGCCATGAACGGTTACGCTCGCGATTTCTGGCACCGGTAACAGCTCGCTTAACGCGACGTGCTGCGGCTGGCCAATAAACTCGCTGTAAGCTTCAAAGACCTGTGTTGTGCCACGCGCTTTGCCTTCTAAACTATAACCGGCGATATGCGGCGTACCGATATCCACCAAATCCAACAGCGCTAAAGAAAGGTCCGGCTCAGGTTCCCACACGTCTAGGATCACGCTCAGTTTTTTGCCGTTTTTCAACGCGGCCAGTAAAGCCGCATTATCAACAATCGGGCCACGCGCCGCATTAATCAAAATACGGTTTTCAGGCAAGGCCGCCAGCAGCTCAGCATCGACCAGATGCAGCGTTTTGTCGTCACCCGTTTTATTCAACGGCGTGTGGAAAGTCAGAATATCGGCATCCTGAACCAATTTTTCCAGCGGGTAGAACGTTTCTGCATCGCCCTTCGCCGCACGTGGTGGATCGCAAAGCAGCGTTTGCACACCTAATGCTTGCAGGCGACGATTCAAACGCGAACCCACGTTCCCCACGCCAACGATACCGACTGTTTTTTCGCGCAGGTCAAAACCATCGCGCTCGGCCAGCATCATTAAAGCAGAAAAAACATACTCCACGACGGCAATGGCATTACAGCCTGGCGCCGCAGAAAAACCAATATCGTTATCGCTCAACCATTTATCATCAACGTGATCGGTGCCCGCAGTGGCGGTGCCGACAAAGCGAACGCTGGTGCCACTCAGTAATTCAGCATTCACCTTAGTGACCGAACGAACCATCAACGCATCCGCGCCGACCAACGCTTCGGTAGGCAATGGACGCCCGCGTACTGCCTGTACATTTCCTAAACGGCTGAATAACTCACCCGCATAAGGCATATTTTCATCGACCAGAATTTTCACGTAATTCTCCCGCCGGCGCAGTGCGCTGCGTAAATAATAAAATGATTGAAGCGCTATTTTGCCACCAAATAGGGATGGAGCCCAAATAAGTCAGCACGCTTTCATGGATTAACTGAGATTAACTGACTTTCCGATATCGTTCGGGCGTTGTGCCTGAGATTTGCTGAAACATCACAATAAACGCCGAAGACGAGCTGTATCCCACCTCCAACGCGACTTCTTGCACGGTTTTCCCCTGCTCTAATAAAGGCAAAGCGTGCAGAAAACGCAGGCGCTGCCGCCATTCGCTAAATGACATCCCCAGCTCATTCTGGCAGCGGCGAGAGAGCGTGCGCTCGGTGGTATATACCCGCTGTGCCCAAACGCTGAGCGGCGTGTTATCTGACGGGCAGCTTTCCAATACACGCAGCACCGGCGCTAAGAATTTATCCTGCGAGGTCGGTAAATAGGTTTGATGAACCGGCGCTCGTTTCAATTGATCCACCAAGACTCGACAAAGGCGAATATCTTCACGTGATTCAGGCAAAATCAGATCGCGCTCAAAACAATCATCCACAATGGCATTAAACAGCGGGCTAACGTTAAGCAAACAGGCCTGCGGAGGGAGGTCTTTGCACAATCGATCACTGATATTGATGGTGCGAAACTGTGACAGTTTGCGGTTATAGCTTGAGTGTTCAACGCCAACCGGTAACCAAACAGCAAATTTCGACGGCGCGAGAAAACGCTGATCACCCACGTTCAGCGCCAATACACCGGTTCTAATATAAATCAGCTGCCCCCACGGATGACTATGTGGCAGATATTCAGTATCCGCGTTGACCTCTTCACAGCGGAAAAATAGGTTGCGTACCGAGCTCACCTCAGAGGTTGGAAATGTGCGCTGCTGAGCCATAACGCTTTGCCTCAATCACAGTTAGTGATAATTCAGTTTGTCTGGATTTCATTAAATTTTGTCTGGTTATCACTATATCTAATAAACCAGACACGCGTAAACTAACGCTCGTCGCCACTGTTGTCGACAATAATGTTTTGAGAAGAAATATCATGAATGCACTGTTTCCACTTTTTGCCGTACTGATTTGGTCAATCAACGCCATTGTCAGTAAGGTTTCGGCTGGCGCTATCGATCCAGCGGCCATCTCATTTTATCGTTGGGTGTTAGCGCTGATAGTACTGACGCCTTTTGTGCTGCCCGGCGTTATTCGCAACCGAAAGGCCATTCGACCGCATCTTGGAAAATTATTAATTCTGGGATTGCTCGGCATGGTGCTGTATCAAAGCTTGGCCTATTACGCTGCACACAGCGTCAGCGCCTTGTTTATGGGCATTTTAAGCTCCCTTATCCCACTGTTAACGGTGCTGATCAGCATTTGGCTGCTACGAATTGTGCCCACGGTCGGTATCGCACTAGGCAGCGTGATGTCATTCTTCGGCCTCGTGTGGCTGGTAAGCGGAGGTAACCCGCAACAGCTGCTGACTCACGGCATTGGTTCTGGTGAGCTGATGATGTTCGCGGCATCGGCTTCTTATGCGCTCTATGGGGTGTTAACCAAACGCTGGAATATCAATTTACCCAACTGGCAGTCGCTGTATATTCAGATCGTCTTTGGCGTGTTGTTGCTAATTCCTAACTTCATGCTGACCGACAACGTAAGTCTGAACACGCAAAATATTCCATTGGTTCTGTTTGCCGGTATTCCTGCTTCGATTATTGCGCCATTCCTGTGGATTCAGGGCGTCGTGCGATTAGGAGCCAATAAAGCCTCTATCTTTATGAACCTAACGCCGGTGTTCACCGCCATCATTGCGGTATCGTTCCTACACGAGCAACTGCACAGCTATCATCTCATCGGCGGCGGTATCGCTCTGCTCGGCGTGGTGGTCGCTCAACGTCTACGCACTCCGCTAACGCGTAAAAAAAAGCCTGAAAGCGTGAAGAGCGCAGAGAAGGATGTTTGCTCATCGGCAGATTGATGTAATTTAGCGTTGGATCGGTGAAAGGTTTCGTACATCAATCGCATATGCTGATACCGGTGACGATTTCGTACGCCGGTTAGCAAATGCATTTCTATGAAACCACTGGCGTAGGCGTCCGATGAGAGTCCCATTGCGCGGGGACTCTCAACTCGCGCGCTTTTGACTGAACCGTTTGGCCGACCGGTCTCGGAGCGCACATCCCTGTGCGCCCTCAACCTGCCACCAGCATCCCTGCTGGCGGCTCTAAAATGCATTCTTTAAACATAAAAAAGACAAAAGACATTTTTGTCTTCTTATCTTTTAAATAGTTTAAGTCTTGGCAGTTAGAGCAGTGGAAACAGGAGGTTTCCACTAGGGGAGGAGGCGCCATGGATGGCGCATGCCGACCCGGCGCGGAGATGGCATTGCGGATAAAAGAGCGCGGGTTAAGGGTGGGCGGTCTGGCCCACCCTTATCGGACGCCTTCACTAAGTTTGCATGTGAATACCGTTGCTGATAGGCGGTCGAAACCTTACACCGTAAGCTCACAGACGATCGGCGGTCGAAACCTTACATTAAGGCGATATATGCAACATCACAAACCAACTCTCTCACTAAACCCCCGCCCACCACATCCTCATCTTAATTCCCCAACGGCTACTCCATCCGCTGGTGCTGCTCACCATGCTGCCCTTATTGAGGATCACAAACGTTGGCGTCGCGCTGATATCCCACTCAGCCCCTAAGCGCCCCAGTTGATCGTTCACAACAGGGAAGGTTAAACCTTTCGCTGCCATGCCTCGCATCAGACGTTCATCATCGCCTGAACGAATCGCGATACTCAGCACGTTCACGCCGTCTTTATGGAGTTCTTCAACCATCGGTGAAGTCAGCTTACATACGCCACACCACGTCGCCCAGAAGTAAATCAACAGCGGTTTTTCAGCGCTAAGCGCGGCTAAGGAAACCGTTTGACCATTCACTAACGTGATATCAGGCAGATGCGATATCTCCGGCGGCTGCGGTTTGCGCCATTGATCCATTCCCCATGAGAATGCCGCTAAAACCACGATAAAAATGGCCAGCTCCCTCGCCCATTTTTTTAGCCGCATCATGAGGATGCCCGCGCTAATTCAGCTTTAACCACCTATTCCAGATCGTCATAGCTAATCGCTCCAGGGATCATTTGCTGGCCAATCAGCGTTGCAGGCGTACCTTGTACCCCCATCACATCAGCCAAACGCAGGCTGCTACGAACTTCATCTAAGGTCTTATCATCGATTTTCAGGCCAGCATTATCCGTGGATTTTAACGCGCTCGCGATGCTGCTGTCGGTGTGGTAGCCCTTTTTAGACATCAACCGCTGATGCAACGCTTCAAAACGTGCCGGGTTTTGCTGCCACAGCGTTAGAGCATATTGCGCAGAGCTTTGTGATGTTTCCCCTTTGAAAGGTAGGAGTTTGATCACCACCGCGACGTCTGGATATTTTTTAACGATCTTCTCAAGTTGGGGATCAAACTGTTTGCAGTAGGGACAGTTATAGTCAGTGAAAGAAACCAGCGTAAGTTTGGCATTTTTAGCCCCAATGCGTGGGCTAGCAGCGTCGTTAAACAGCGCATCATGGTTCTGCTCGATCACTTTACCCAACTGGGCACCGGCCTGCTCCGCACTCTGTTGCTGCCATGCGGTCACCGCCTCTTCCAAGATCTGCGGATTATTTACTAAGGTTTCACGAATTAATTCACGTACCTGATTCTGCTGTTCGGTCGTTAAAGGGGCTGCTGTAACGCTGAAACTCACGGCGGCAATCGTGAATAACGCACTCTGAATCAGCATAGTCATTTTAGTTTTCATGTTGGTTTTCATATTAGTTTTCATGACATTATTCCTTCGCATTCGACAGCGTTTTAAGTAGGGTTTGACGATCGAGCAGTGGGGAAAGCACCTCACCGCTTGGCAGGCTTGGACCATAAATTTGATTAAACGGAACCGCGACTGCGCCGCGTTGTTTAAGGAATTGATTGATTGCAGGTGATGGCGTCGTCCAGTCACCTCGTAGAGCCACAACATCCGGCTCACTCAAGGCTTTCTGTACATCATCACGTAGCAATACGTTGTATTTATTGGCTTTGCAGGTGACACACCAGTCTGCCGTGACATCAACAAACACCCTCTTGTTTTGGCCTAACGCCTGTGAAATGGCCTCTTCACTTAAAGGCTGCCACTGCACACTATCGGTCATCGGCGTGCGCCAATGCTCAGCGGTTAACGCGCCTGCCGCGAGCGCCGCGCCGCTCAGCAAGAGCAATACGGCTCCCCAGATCAGCAACTGCCGACGTCCGTAATGAATGCCAGTAAGAATTAGCAAAACCACCAGCAACAGAGCCCCCAAAGACCACGCAATCAGCGTTCCAACATGCGCAGTCAACAGGCTAATCAGCCACAGGCTTGAGGCCAGCATCATCATTCCCAGCACAATGCGTAAACGGTTCATCCATTGTCCTGGCTTCGGCAGCATTTTTGCGGCGATTGGGAAAGCGGCAATCAGCAGCCACGGCAAACTCATGCCAATACCCAAAGCCGTAAACACCAACCAGAGATCGGTCATCGGCGCCGCCAGCGCAAAAGCCAGTGCCGTGCCTAAAAACGGCGCCGAGCAAGGCGTGGCTAATAACGTGGCGAAAACGCCCTGCCAGAAATGACTGCTGTTACCGTTGCCTCCGGCTGTTGCTATCCGCGTGGTGGTATTGCTGCCTAAGCGAATGGAAAAGAAGCCGAGCAAGTTGGCACTAAATAATGCCGTGACCACCACCATCAGCCCAATAAACCACGGGCTTTGGAATTGGATCCCCCAACCAACCGCTTTTTGGCTTAATCTCAGCGCCGTCATCACACCGGCCAATGCCCAAAATGACACTAAAATACCGGTAGCCGAGGCCATAAATTGGCGACGGACGACCCGACTTTCACGGTTCTCCAACTGCAAAACCGATCCAAGCTTCATGGCTAAAACAGGTAAAACACAAGGCATCAGGTTAAGTATCAGCCCACCCAGTAAGGCAAATAGGATTGCCGTTGAGAGCGCTAAGGAGGGGGTAACCGGAGCTGGCAATTGATCGTCAACGGTGAGAATAGCCTGCTGCGCAATACCCGCATCGCTGAAGACCATACTCAATTTTTGCCCGTGAAGATCGGGCGCATTGCCTTCCCAACCGTCGGTCACGCGCACCGTGGCAACAATACGGCTACCGTCAATTTGGATTTTGGGCTTGGCAAAATCAGCGCCGTCTGGCACATCAAAGAAAATTTCTGGCTTTTGCCATCCCTCTTCTCTTTCGGCACTCACACGCAGTTCGCCGCTGTGATAACCGGCTTTAACGTGATTGACCATACCCTCCGTCAGCGGCAGCGTTCCCTGAGCACGTATAAAAGCATGCTCAAACTCCGGTGGTGTCGCCTGCGTAAGATCCAAATCAAAAGGGAAATCACTTAATACACAGACGTTGCTGCAGGTAGATAGTGTCAGCACACCTTGAAGCCGTTGGGCGGTTGCTGGAACATTGACGGTGATAGGAAATACGGTATCGCCGTGATATCCCTGAGTTGAAATGCCCGAAACGTCAAAGCGCTGCGGCGTTGGCCATCCCCAGTGCATATTTTCAATTGGCGTTTGCCATTTGATTTCAGGCGCAATACCGCCCTCGCCCGGTGAACGCCAATAGGTTTTCCAACCGTCGTTAAGCTTCACATCAAGCAAAAGGCGAACCATACCGTTTTCAGGCTGGTTTGAGCTAATGCGTACCTGCGCATGATCGTTTTGTGGATTCTGCAACCATCCACTATCGGCCGCCCAAGAGATAGGCAACCAGAGGCACAGGCTAAACGCCAGCGCCCTAAAAAATAGGAACATAGATTTTCTCCAAAAATAATTTTGCTACGTTAACAAGCGGTCACGTAGAAAGTTATTCTCGGAAGACACACAGCCGGAGATGTACCCGCAAGCGGGGTAAAGAAACCGCCCGTAGAGGGGGAATGAGTAATCGTAGCTGCCGTGCGGGCTCAAGCAATAAAGCAACGAACAGCAGCAACGCAAAAAATAGATGTTCAACCGCCATGCTGTTAGCCGCAAGCAATGACTTAGCACTGAGCTCACAGGGAGAAATGGGGCTTTCTTGGCTATCACTGACCTGTGATTCGCCAGTAGTTTGAGTCGCCGTAACATCAGTGGGAAGGTATTTACTGAGCATGTGCATACCGGCCATGCGCTGAGTTGTACACGTGAGTACAACCAGACAAGCCAATATTAGGAACCACTTAGCCACACGCTGCCGTTCAACCATAGACTGTTTAAATTTTTCGCCACTAATGATAGGTACGTCTTATCTTACCTAGCAAGCGAGGATAAACAACCGATTAGCGATAACTTTACGTTCGCCTATTTTCTTCTGTTGGAGAAACGTCCGTTCGGCGCTGAACTTGCATTTTTATCCATGCAAGAGGATCGTAACCCCGTCAGTTACTCGTCAGATTTAGGATTTTGTTGTGTATCAGTCTGCTGAAAATATCTGGGCGCGCCTACAGCGCTCCCCTTTTCGCATGAAGTTTCATCTCAACGCCAAAGACAGTGCCTACCTACAGCAAAAAGGCACCGCGGTGATTTTGTCCCATGCCTATGATTTTATAGATACCCGTTTAGCGCCTGCGTTTCCTGAAAACGATGGCAAACAAACCCCAATGCGTGGGCATCCGGTATTTGTAGCACAGCACGCGACGGCAACCTGCTGTCGAGGATGTTTAGAAAAATGGCATCGCATTCCACAGGGAAAAGCGTTAAACGAAGAAGAAAAACAATACGTTGTGAATTTTATCGCGCACTGGATTGAGAGTGAAACCAGCGGCCACCCGTAGCGATTTACCGTCTATTTACCTTTTAATGTACAGGTTGTACATGCCGTTACGTACCGACACCAAACACTTACGGAAAGTTGACATCCATCCTCCTATTATTCATTCACCGGCTCCACCGAGGGGCTTACGAAAAACAAATTCTTGAGGAATGGAAAATGAAAAAAGTTTTAGCTCTGGTTGTTGCTGCTACTATGGGTCTGTCTTCTGTTGCTTTCGCTGCTGAAACAACCGCTGCGCCAGCTGCTGCGTCTTCAACGACCGCTGCTGCACCTGCTGCCAAAGCAACTAGCACCACTCACCACAAAAAAGCGAAGCACCACAAAAAAGCAACCACCGAGCAAAAAGCTCAGGCTGCGAAAAAAGCCAAACACGCTAAAAAAGCAGCGCCGGTAGCTCAGAAAGCTCAGGCTGCTAAAAAAGCTCAACACCACAAAAAAGCAGCACCAGTAGCTCAGAAAGCTCAGGCTGCTAAAAAAGCTCAGCACCACAAAAAAGCAGCGCCAGTAGCTCAGAAAGCTCAGGCTGCTAAAAAAGCTCAGCATCACAAAAAAGCAGCACCAGCTACTGCTGCAGCACCAAAAGCCTAAGTCTAAACGTTTAGATATCAGTAAGGCCGCAGATTACTCTGCGGCCTTATTTTTTATATTTGCTGCTTAAAAACTACAATTGACGGAATAAATCGTCACATAACGCTACCGACTACGCTCAACTCAAACACTTCATCCAGATACTGACCCCATATCAAGAATAAAATTCTTTAGCGTTCTATGCGCTAATCTTTCGCTCTATTTAATTTAGCTAAGAATAAACTTATTTATTCTTATTCCACACCTTGCTTATGGTTATGAATAATAGATAGAATGCCGAAAAATAATTAGCAGACACCATATAAAAGTAATAACGCTCGTTATTTTAACTTCTCAATATTTAACGCTATTAATCACAGGAATGTCACGATGATCATTTTAACCAGCTTATTACTTAAGTTGTTTTTTAAGCAGTTAACCTTGCGCAGCGCCGCCTACGTTGCTGCGCATATCGTGATGTTGGTTTTTGTCTTCGAAAATCTCATTTTTATTGATATATGATATTTATATATTCAAAAATACAATTCATTTAAAAAATATATATTTTATATATAATCAAAATACAATTTACATAAGTAATTTAGGCACCCGCATTAAAATTAACGCTTATTTTATTATCATTCTGTCACGCATAAAACCTACTTCGTTTCTGCTGAATAAGTTTTGATAAAACTAAATCATCGATCCCAATCCGTATTCTGTAGCACAACGCGATAACCATCGAGATCGGCAAACGTTTTTCCATGTTGATCCCAATATGGGTTATATGAAACCACAACCAGAAATCCAGCCAGCTCCATTTTTGTGCAGGCTGCTCGCCATTCGGCTTCATCCAGAATATAGAACACCAGCAAATTATCCGCCGTTGGCGCATCTGGAACCGTAGTTCCACGGTGATGCGTAAACTCAAGATGGTAGGCATGCTGGGGATGCCCTATTATCACGCCGTCGAATCCCTGATGATCGTTAAAATGGCCCAACACGTCGAAATCGAGTCCTTTGCAGTACATCTGCGCGATAAGATTTAGATGGTTTGTCGGCCTTGCGATACGTAAGCGATTATTTTTATGTGTCATGATTTCACTCCATGCCTCATGCCATAAGCATAGGCGATCATTCTGTACCTCGCGGGCTGAACGTTTGCCCACACTCTTTTGCGACGATCATTCGTCGGCCTAGCGACACATCTGACATGATTTGTAAGGATTATTTCATTTTTGCGGGCGAATCGCATTGCAACCGCCTGTTATGATCTATGCTTGTAAAAGACTCACTAAAAGGATGACATAAAATGAAAAAAATTCTTTCGATGCTCTGTATCGGCGCAGCTGTTTTGATGGTGGCCGGTTGTTCCAGTGACTATGTGATGTCGACGAAATCAGGGGAGATGATCGTCACGCAGGGGAAACCAAAAATTGATAAAGATACAGGGATGACCAGCTACGTCGATCAGGATGGAGTCAATCGTCAGATCAATACCAATGACGTTGCACAGATGATTGAAAAAGAATAAATCAAAGCCGCTAAAAACAAAAAACCCGCATTTCGCGGGTTTTTTTATGCCATCGGTAAATGAATTACTTCTGGTATTTTTTCATGACTAGCGTGGCGTTAGTACCACCGAAGCCAAAGCTGTTAGACATCACGGTATTCAGATCGCGCTGAGTTGGTTCAGTCACGATGTTCATACCCTGAGCCTGCTCGTCCAGCTCTTCAATGTTGATGCTTGGCGCGACAAAGCCGTGTTCCAACATCAGCAAAGTGTAGATAGCTTCGTGAACACCAGCGGCACCCAGAGCATGACCGGTCATGGCTTTGGTTGAAGAAATTGCTGGAGTGTTGTCGCCGAAGACTTCACGGATCGCACCCAGTTCTTTCACGTCACCTACCGGAGTAGAAGTACCGTGTACGTTCAGGTAATCCACTGGCGCATCCAGATCTTTCATCGCCATACGCATGCAGCGTGCTGCACCTTCGCCTGATGGAGCAACCATATCGTAGCCGTCTGAAGTTGCGCCGTAGCCAACGATTTCAGCATAGATATGTGCGCCACGCGCCAGAGCGTGTTCCAGCTCTTCAACAACAACGATACCGCCGCCGCCAGAGATAACGAAACCGTCACGTTTGGTGTCATAAGTACGTGATGCTTTATCTGGGGTTTCGTTGTACTGAGTAGACAACGCGCCCATTGCATCAAATTCACAAGCCAGTTCCCAGCACAGCTCTTCGCCGCCGCCAGCAAACACAACGTCTTGTTTACCTAATTGAATCATCTCTACCGCGTTACCGATACAGTGAGCGGAAGTCGCACACGCAGAGCTGATGGAATAGTTAACGCCACGGATTTTGAACGGTGTTGCCAAGCAAGCAGACACGCCAGAACCCATTGCTTTGGTCACCATGTATGGACCCACGCCACGCAGACCGCGTGAACGCATGCCGTCAGCGCCTGCAACCTGATTGCGTGGAGAACCACCGCCGGAACCGACGATCAGGCCAGTACGGTCGTTAGAAACCATATCATCGGCTAAACCAGAATCTTTGATCGCTTCCTGCATGGAGAGGTAAGCGTAAATAGATGCATCACTCATGAAGCGCATCACTTTACGGTCAATCATGCCGGTGGTATCCAGCTTGATGTTGCCCCATACGTGGCTACGCATACCGGCCTCTTTAAGTTCAGGCGCGAAGGTGATACCCGAACGCCCTTCTTTCAGAGACGCCAGAACCTCCTGCTGGTTGTTACCGATGCTGGAAACAACGCCCAAGCCAGTAATTACTGCACGTTTCATGTCTTAACCTCTTACACAGATATTGTTCATTCGGGATTTTGAGACGCACTTTAGCGTACACTTGTACGCCGAGCAAGTCCGATCAGATGTGGTTGAACCAGATGGAGGCATATTTGCCGTCCCTGTCAGAGACCGTTAAAATCCCTTTATATCTGTATTTAGAGTAAAAACCCGTGAGCAATTCAATTATTCAGAATGCAAAATTAAGCTGGAATGAACAGGGAACACCGGTTTCGCAACAGTTTGATGATGTTTATTTTTCCAATCAGGACGGGCTTTCAGAAACTCGTTACGTATTCTTACAGGGTAATCATCTAGCAGAACGCTGGCTACAAGCACAAGAGTGTACTTTCACCGTGGCGGAAACGGGGTTTGGCACCGGCCTTAACTTTTTAACCCTGTGGCAAGCCTTTGATGCCTTTGAACAACAGCATCCTGACAGCACATTTAAACACCTTCACTATGTCAGCTTCGAAAAATACCCGTTACTGGCTGACGATCTTGCCGCTGCTCACGCGCGCTGGCCTGAATTAAAACATTTCAGTGAACAACTGTGCGCTGTTTGGCCAGCCGCACTTCCAGGTTGTCACCGCGTAATTCTGGCCAATGGCCGGATCACGCTTGATTTATGGTTTGGCGACGTCAATGAGCTTATTCACGCGTTGCCGTACAGCCTTAACGAACAGATCGATGCTTGGTTTCTAGACGGCTTTGCTCCCTCAAAAAACCCAGATATGTGGACGCCTGAGCTGTTTGACACCATGGTCAAACTGGCAAGAAAAGACGGCACGTTTGCCACGTTTACCGCCGCAGGCTTTGTGCGTCGTGGTTTACAGGAGGCGGGTTTTAACGTGCTGCGCGTTAAAGGCTTTGGTCAGAAACGTGAAATGCTGACGGGGAACCGTGCAGAGAGGGAATCCCCCTCTTCGCCAGCGCCATGGTTTGATCGCCCCAAGGCACAAAACACCCACGACATAGCCCTCATCGGCGGCGGTATCGCCTCCGCGCTAGCGGCCTTGGCGTTACTTAAACGAGGCAGTCATGTCACGCTATACTGCGCCGATCCTAAGCCTGCCCTTGGCGCATCGGGCAATCGTCAAGGTGCCCTCTATCCGCTGCTTAACGGCCGCAACAATGCGTTAGAGCGCTTTTTCATTAGCGCCTTCGCCTTTGCGCGTCGCCAATATGATGAATTGCTAAGCTGTGGTCTTACGTTTGATCACCAATGGTGCGGCGTTAGCCAGCTGTGCTGGGATGAAAAAAGCAGCGATAAAATCACCCAGATATTAACCACTGACTGGCCACAATGGCTGGCCGAAAAAGGCGACGCGGCCACGCTCACACAGCTTGCAGGGTTGGATATTCCTCATGATGGCGTGACCTACGGTGCCGGTGGCTGGCTTTGCCCTTTACAGCTTACTCAAGCCGTGATTGATTTAGCTCAGTCACAGGGATTAGTCACCCACTTTAACGCCGATCTCACGGATCTGACACACGATGACAATGGCTGGCGACTGGCTTTCAGCAATGGCGAGGTAAAACAGCACGGCTGTGTGGTTTTAGCTAACGGGCATCGCTTAAGTCATTTCACGCAAACCGAGGCGCTACCGCTTTCGGCGGTGCGCGGTCAGGTGAGTCATATTCCGACTAATGCGGTTTTAGGCCAGCTCAAGCAGGTTTTGTGTTATGACGGATATTTAACGCCGGTTAACCCTGCCAATCAGCACCACTGCATTGGTGCCAGCTATCAGCGCAATCAAACCGATCTGGATTTCTCTGCAGCCGATCAACAAGAAAATCGCGACCGCTTATTGAAATGCCTTCCTCAGGTTGAATGGCCGAAACAAGTCGATATCAGCGACAATGAAGCACGCGTTGGCGTGCGCTGCGCCATTCGCGATCACATGCCGATGGTCGGTGCCGTGCCGAACTACACCGCAACGCTGGAGAACTATCAGGATTTGATGACGAAAAAATCCACGCCAGAATCCCTTCTCTCAGCGCCGGTTTATCCCGATTTATTCATGATCGGTGGGCTAGGCTCGCGTGGCTTATGCAGCGCTCCGTTATGTGCTGAAGTGCTCGCTGCGCAAATTTATGGCGAAGCGATACCGCTCGAGCAAGACGTCTTGGACGCATTGAATCCAAACAGAATGTGGGTGCGGAAATTATTGAAGGGAAAAGCGGTTTAATTGAGATATGTGTCGGTAATTACCCCCTCCCAACCTCCCCCTTGTCAGGGGGAGGAGCCGATCGGGTTTCAACTTGCGCCGAACGGCTCGAGGGGGTCTGCATCTGAAGCTTAACCAGAAACCTTAGCAAACAGCGATTCCCACATATTGTTCACCAGAATCTGGTCGGGTGGCGAAAGCTCACCGGCTTTAATGGCTTTATCCAAGCTGTGCTGAACCGCGTCATTGAGCGCCGCTGGCGTATGTTCGCCTTCAGCTTCCAATTCAGCCACTGCCAACGTTAAATGCCCACGCAGATAGCCTCCGGCAAATAATTCGTCATCACTGGCGTGTTCAACCATGTCATCAATCAGCGCCAGAATGCGGGTTTCAAAATCTGCGATCATCGTGGGTCCTCGGGATTATTATAAATCTTCCGGATAGGGGAACCTATCAGCGGTTAGCGTTGGCGTATTGTAAAACGATTGTAACGCTTGAATAAAGCGCGCTGGACGTTCTGGAATGCCGTTTTCCAAATACCAGAGAACCTGTTCACGCACTTTTCGCTGGAACGCGATGCGATCGGGATCGAAATCCCCCTCAAGATTGTCGCAACTGACGTTAAACGGATAGCCTGCTGCTTCGCAGAATAACCAGTCAAACGCCTGCGGTTTAATCTCTACTACCTCAAATTCACACTGGGTTTTGGCATCACGACCGTCTGGGCAATACCAATAACCATAGTCAACCTGCTGACGACGCGCTTCACCGGCAATACACCAGTGAGAAATCTCATGCAGGGCGCTAGCGTAAAAACCATGGGCAAAAACGATACGGTGAAAAGGTGATGTTTCATCAGCGGGCAGATAGATCGGCTCATCATCACCGGCTACAAGCTGTGTTTGATAGTCGTCACTGAAGGTCTGATTGAACAGATCGATTAATTGCTGAAAATGGTGAGTTTGAGACATGATGGCCGTCGACAAAAAAATCATTAAAAAGCGGCATCGTTGAAACGATACCGCTAACCCATACCCAAAATAATTGGAGTTGCATCAAGGCGGCAAAGGAGCGAATCCCGATGAGCTTACTCAAGTAAGTGATTCGGGTGAGTGAGTGCGGCCAACGCTGATGCAGCTTCAAATATGACGGGTATGAGGAAATTATCTCACGCTCACCGCAAAGGCGCACTATCAATAGCGTTAATACGTAAATAAAGTGTGGTTATTCAGAACCAATGACCTAGCCATTGCATAATTTCTGGCCCGTGGTTGTCATACATCAACTTGCAGGTCATCGCTAAAGACACAAAAACGATCATCGGTCTTATCAGCTTTTGCCCTTTACTCAGCACCATTTTTGCGCCGGATCTGGCGCCAATCACCTGCCCCACCAGCATCACCAAACCAATCGACCAAATAACTTTGCCGCCGATGATAAAAAACATCAGCGCGGCCACGTTGGATGTAAAATTCAAAACTTTGGCATGCGCCGTAGATTTGGCGAGATTAAATCCGCATAGCGTGACGTAGGCCAGCGCGTAGAACGAACCCGCACCAGGGCCAAAAAAGCCGTCATAAAAGCCCACACAGCCGCCAGCCACGATAGCAAACGGGATATACGACAACCGGCGTAGGCGATCGGATTCACCTAATCGCGGCGTGAGCAGGAAATAGACGCCGATTCCCGCCACCAACAGCGGCAGCAGCTGGCGTAGAATATCCGCCCGAATATTCTGTACCAGAATCGAGCCGATCATTGACCCCACAAAGGTCAACGCAATCACCAGTTTTTGGTCATTTAAGTCAACGGCTTTACGGCGGATAAAATACAGACTGGCAGAAAACGAGCCGCCCACCGATTGCAGCTTATTGGTTGCTAACGCCTGCGCTGGCGGTACGCCGACGGCTAACAGCGCGGGAACGGTTAATAGCCCACCGCCTCCAGCAATAGAATCGATAAATCCCGCCAGCATCGCGACGAAAAAGAGTATCCCTAATAGTTCAGGACTTACCGGCAGCCCACTGATTAAATCCATCATCTTTCACCCATATTTCTTGCCAAACATTTGTTCGTTGTTCACGCCGAATCTAGCAGCATGAATTCTTATTATTTAGCGCACCGGTGACGCCGAGTAAGCAGCGCGAAATGGGTGCTGTATTGTGATTCGCCGCACACCTTACGCTGTACGTAACAAAAAATAAACATCACAACCAGCAATGTTCAACTTTCCCTCGCCAATCTTCATTATCATTTTTCATAACCATTTTATCAGCGCTCATTTACCTATGCGTTTTGCGCATTACAACTAAGCAATCGGCATTTATCCTTTTAAGTTCAGATTGATAGTGTGTGAGGCAAGTAAACGATCAGTGAGGTTGAATGTATGCAGCACACGATAGGTATTCTCGGTGGGATGGGCCCCGCCGCCACGGCAGATATGCTGAGCAAATTCGTGCATTTTCGGCATGTAGGGCAAGATCAGCAGCATATTCCAATTATTGCCTGCTCAATTCCGGATATTCCCGACCGCAGCGCGTGCCTGCTTTCCGGTGGCCCTTCGCCCTATGATTATCTGGAACGCTATCTGCATATGCTTGAGAGCGCAGGCGCTGAGTGCATTGTCATTCCCTGCAACACCGCGCATTACTGGTTTGACCGCCTTCAGCACAGCGCCCATGTTGAGATGATTAATATTCTGGATGCCACATTAGCCGAACTGCCTCACCACAGCCAAACAATAGGATTGCTGGCGACCGATGCCACGCTGGCTACCGGGCTTTATCAACGTAGATTGGTGCAGCAAGGAAAAACGCTTTATGTCCCTGAAGAGAGCCATCAGCGCGAAGTCATGCAGGCGATTTATGCCTACAAAGCAGGCGATCTTTTGCTTTCTCAGACGCTGTTGTTTCCACAGATTGAAGCATTGATTGAACGTGGCGTAGATACGCTGATTATGGGCTGTACGGAAATCCCACTGATTATCAACACGGAGGTAGCGCGGTTTAACTGTGCCTTTATCGACTCAACAGCCGCACTGGTACGGGCAGCAATTCGCTGGTACGAAGAAAAAAATGGGGAAACGGCTTCCGTTGAACGCCCTGAATTACTCGGTGTGGAATAGTTTTTTCAGATCGCGCCAAAAGCTTTCAGCGGTCATGCTCATTCGCGTATCCATTCGATACGCGTAAGCATAAATAGGGATAGTGAGTGCCTCTTCGTCCAAACGGACCAACGTCCCCTGCTCTAACTCAGGTGAAATCAAACAATCTGGCAGCCATGCCACCCCTGAGCCATCAAGCGCAACCTGCTTTAATAACTCACTCATTGATGAAACAAACACGGTACGAAAACTCAGATGCGTATTTTTGGCCAACATTCGATTGACCAAACGTCCCATGTACGACGTTTGACTGTAATTTAGCAGTGGAAAATCGTGCTGTTCCAACGAGTAAAGTGGCTGCCCCAGCTCATCACAGGCGCAAACAGGAAACAGCTGGGCTTCGAATAAGCGAATATGTGCGAAAGGTGCCTGCAATAAATACTCGTCGTGATAGGAAAATATAAAATCGCTTTTCCCTTCACGCAGCGTGTTAACCGCGCTGTCCACGTCTATGGCTTCAACCGCGTAGGCAAAACGGCTCGGCATTTGCTTCACGATAGAGGGCAACAGCCCTAACGATAATGAATGCGCAGCCGCTATCTTAATTTTATGCTCAATAAAATCGCTGCCGCCGCGTAGCTCGGTGAGGTTGCTTTCCAGCTGCTGTAATAAATTTCGCACCTGCGAGTGAAATACCTTACCGGGTTCAGTCAACTGTAGGGGGGAAACTTCTCGGTTGAATAACTCAACGCCAGCGGCCTGCTCTAAGGAACGAATTCGACGGCTGAAAGCGGGCTGCGACAGATTGCGCTTTACTGCGGCTTGAGAAAAATTGCGGCATTCTTCCAAGGTTAAAAAGTCATACAGCCATTTCGTTTCAATATTGTGCACAATGCTCATCTCAATTCCTGTTGTCGCACCGAGTCTCTTCCCAAACATACTATTAGCATGAGGATCGGCGCGACAACAGACAAACCGTTATTCGAAGGTACCTTTCACACAGGCTTTGCCCGCTTGTACCATCAAACGCCCGTGGGCATAAACCTGATGGATTGCCAGCGCCGGTGTTAACACCACGAAATCAGCGTCTTTACCCACCGCTATTTCGCCTTTGCTTTCCAACCCAAGGAATTTTGCCACGCTGCGGGTAAAGGGAACTAACGCATCAGCAAGCGGCATATTTTGAACTTGAACCAATGCCACCAGCGTTTCTAACAGGCTCTCAAAGCCCGCCACGCCAATACCGGTGAGGTTGCCCTGTGCATCAAAGACGGGCTGGCTGCCGTTACCGTCAGAACTCACAGAGAGCAAATCAAGCGCGACGCCTGAGTCTACGGCTCGCTTCACCGCCTGTGACGGCGTGACGGGGCCAGGGATCCCGCTGGTGATATCGATATGCCCACCGTTTAAGGCAAACTCGATGGCGGCATCAAACAGGGTTTCACTGCGATTAACATGGGTCGGCAACAGCTTGCTCATGGGTACATCGCTGTTTTCCAAAATGGCGTAAAGCGGCGCTAACCCTTTTTTGCTGCTCCCCATATGAAAGACGCTGATGCCCGCTTTGTTACCCAGTAATCCGCCCACCCGTGACTGAGCCGCCATGTTCGCTAATGCGGCGTCATGCGGCGCTGAAGAGCGGTGATCGGATACCGCACACTTAACGCCGATAACGCGATCGATCAATGCCACGTCGCGCTCAATGCTGCCGGTGATCGTCGGTGATGGAATGCTGTAGGCCCCCGTCAGCATGTAGGCGGTGATCCCTTCTTCGTTCAGCGCCCGTGTTTTTGCTAATAATGACTCCGGATGTCGCGTTACCGAATCGGTGCCGAGCAGGCCAATGGCCGTTGTGATGCCCGCTTCAACCAGCTTCGATAAACGCACTTCTGGCGTGCGCGTGGCTGGCCCTGCCTCACCGCCGCCGCCGATGAAATGAATATGCTGATCGATAAAACCGGGACAAAGTATCAAGCCGTTTAGATCGATAACCTTACAGTCGGGTAAAACATCGCTCGGGATCTGCGGAGCAACGGCCAATACCTTGCCGTAGGCCAATAAAACATCCTGCACACCCAATGACTGAGGTGCATAGACCTGAGCCCCACGTAACAACATAAATCCTGCGGAAGTTAAGTCCATTTCCGGTTCCTCGTTATCTCACAATCAGTTGCATAACCCAGATCGACAGCAGTGAATTAATCACGCAGATGCCAATAATGTGGGGATAATATTTGGCGTTAACTTCAGCCGTACCGAGGCAGCGCCCGACGTTTTGTACCGGATTTCCCATTAGGTAAATAGCGGGTAATAACACAGTAACGTCATGTCCGCTAAGCGTTCCCGCCGTCACTAAACTGGCGGCAACGCCAACCGCACCGCCCATGCTCAGCAACGATGCCAGCAAAACCGTCGCGGCTTCACCGGGCAATCCCCATAGCGCCATTATCGGCTGACAAACGTCGCCAACTAAAGTGAGTAATCCGGTAATTTTCAATGCTTGAATAATAACGAACGCCATCACCACGTTGGGCAGTAAATTCGTTGTTGCGATGGTAAAGCCACGCCGAGCGCCATCAATAAACATATCCATCACATTTTTACGTACTTGAGCCGTCATGGTTTTATTCCTTATTTTTGGCAACGCGCTGTTCGGCAACATTGATATATATCCGTAGGATGTTCGCACCGACAAATTTAAATAATAAAATAACGCCAAGTGGCACAATCACCGACGTTCCTAAAAAGGCAAATACGGCGACGCCTGATGAAAATAGTTAGTAATAATGGCGCTTCCGCTGGTTTGATAGGCGGCAAAAATAACTTTTTCCTGCTCGGTGATTTCACCATCCTGAGCCAGTTCTTTGGTCATCCCTGCTGCTGCATCAGTATTTTGCAGGTTGGCAATCAGCGCCAGCGAGCAAATTCCAGGGATACCAAGCAAAGGGCGCAAGATGGGCGTCATGAGCTGCTGCGCGGCGCGCAGCCCACCGAGTCCATCAGTAACGGCAATAATGCCCAGCGATAAAATCACCGACGGCGCCAGCTCAAGCGCAAACAGAAAGCCATCTTTAGCGCCTGTCCCATTCACGCCTCGGAATGTTAATGCCGTCTTTGCGCTATCACCGTTTACATGCCCGAAGGAGCCATTAAGAACGGTAAAATCAAACACTCGCCACCAGCCGTCGCTGCCGGAAAACATACCCGAAAAGAAAATAATGGTGAGAAAAAATGAAAGGTAACCTACCCACGTGACTTTTATTTTCTGGCTAGGTATTGCCAGTTCTGCTTCTTGGTTTGCCATATATTCCCTGCCCTGTGTTTACAAATATCCCCGCCATACTTGAAATTACCGTTTTAATGCAATGCCAATTATTTGGGGTATAGATTAATAATGTTTATAACAATCTATTCTGCACTTCTTCGAGCGCTTAATAATTTAAATAGCATGGCCGGAAGACCGATTTCGAACATAGCACGTGATGAATAATGCAGGAAAATGCAAGAATGGTTTTTGCTATGCAAAAAACGCATAGTGAGGGAAATAGCGATAAAAAAACGCTCCGTGATAGGAGCGTTTTTATTTCACCGAATTAACCCGCAAAGTGGTTATCCAACAATGTCTGACACGATGGTGGCAATGGTGGCGGCGTTGATGGCCTTGACGGTTTACTGCCCGGAGGCGGTGGCTGGAACCAGCTTGCCAATTCCGCCCCACAGCCATCGCCAGCCGGTGGTGGCGTTTGGTCTTCGCACTCTAGGCTATTTGCCGGACAGCGCAAACGAACATGCATATGCGCGCGATGCGCAAACCAAGGTCGTACCTTGCGCAACCAATCACGGTCGCTGCCTGCGGTGTCACACAGCTTTTGTTTAATCGCTGGATTAACAAAAATGCGCGTCACCTCGTTATCTTTGGCCGCCAGCTTAATCAGCTCACCGGTTTCAGGACGCCACTGTGATGGGATCACGTTGCGGCCATTCACCGCCACTAAATCAATCGGCGTTGGCTTCAAAAGCTGTTGCTGGCTCCAGCGCTGTTTAGGCAACTGTAGCCAAATATCAACGTCTAAGCCAGATTGGTGACTCGCATGGCCGCCGTTGAAACGCCCACCGGCAGGCATCGCCATATCACCAATCAGCAGCGTCCCCATTTGGCGTTGATTCACTTCTCCCGCCAAACGGTTAATAAACGCTAATAAATCTGGATGACCATAATAGCGGTGCTGATCGGGACGCATCACCTGATAGTCATTGGCCTGTAGCGGGAGCGGATTAGCCCCCACGATGCAGCCATTAGCAAAGCCGCCAATCGCCTGTGCCGTTCCCTGCACGGGCTGGGTAATTTGCTGCCACGGTGTAAGCGCCATCGCTTGTGCGCTGACCGCCAACGCAAACAAGCCCGCCATGTAATGCTTCATTCTTTGCATAAAAGACAACCCATCATCAAAATGAGCCCAAGGCCATTTAGAAACGAGGAACGTTAGAAATCACATCCCCACACTGCGCACGTTGGCGCAGCAAATGATCCATCAGCACGATCGCCATCATCGCTTCCGCAATCGGCACCGCACGGATCCCAACGCAGGGATCGTGACGTCCACGCGTCACCATTTCAACGGCTTCGCCTTGGCGATTGATGGTTTTGCCCGGAACCATGATGCTAGACGTCGGCTTTAAGGCTAAGTGCGCAACAATATCCTGTCCGCTGCTAATGCCGCCCAAAATACCGCCAGCATGATTGCTTTGGAAACCTTCCGGCGTAATTTCATCGCGATTTTCACTGCCGCGCTTGTTCACAACCGCAAAACCATCGCCAATTTCTACGCCTTTCACCGCATTGATGCTCATCAGCGCATGGGCCAAATCCGCATCTAAGCGATCGAATACCGGTTCGCCTAGACCCACTGGGACTTGTTCCGCAACCACGGTCACTTTAGCCCCGATGGAGTCGCCCTCTTTTTTCAGCGCTCGCATCAGTTCATCTAAATTTTCTAACTGAGAAGGATCGGGACAGAAGAACGGGTTTTGTTCTACCTGTTCCCAATCTTTGATTTCACAGGTGATATCACCCATCTGAGTCAGGCAGCCACGGATCTGTACGCCGTATTTCTCTTTTAAGTATTTTTTGGCAATCGCCCCTGCGGCAACGCGCATCGCAGTTTCACGCGCAGAAGAACGACCGCCACCGCGGTAATCACGCGTACCGTATTTTTGTTCGTAGGTATAATCCGCATGGCCCGGACGGAATAAGTCTTTGATAGCACCGTAATCTTGCGAACGCTGATCGGTATTTTCAATCATTAGCCCAATGCTGGTGCCGGTGGTAATACCGTCAAACACCCCAGAAAGAATACGGACCTGATCGGGTTCACGGCGTTGCGTGGTGTAACGCGAAGTTCCTGGACGGCGGCGATCTAAATCGTGCTGGAGATCGGCTTCGGTCAACGGAATACCCGGCGGCACGCCGTCAACGATACAGCCCAATGCGATACCATGTGATTCACCGAACGTGGTGACACGGAAAAATTGCCCAATGCTATTGCCTGCCATGCGCGGCTCCTTAGCGTTGTTTTCTGACTTGCAGATGAATGTTGTGTTTTAGTGTCATGAATCGCGCAGGATTTCTCAGCCTCTACCCTTCACAAGACGAGACGTATACCTGCACGATTTGCACGCGTAACCTGTTTCTACGAACGGTAGAGCGCGAAGTGCGGTGCACAGTCGATCAGTTGCTGTTTGGTCAGCATAAAGACGCCGTCGCCGCCGTTTTCAAACTCTAACCAGACAAATGGAATATCTGGGTACTGATCCATCAGGTGAACCATGCTGTTACCCACTTCGCAAATCAGCACGCCATCATCGGTAAGATAATCAGGCGCACAGGCCAGAATGCGACGCGTCAGTTTCAGTCCATCGCTGCCCGCGGCCAAGCCCAGTTCTGGCTCGAAGCGGAACTCTTCCGGTAGATCCGACATATCTTCTTCATCCACATACGGCGGATTGGTGACGATCAGATCGTATTGCAGCGGAGGCAGTTCGCGGAATAGATCGGAGCGGATCGGCGTAACGCTTTGATCCAGACCATGCTCCTGAATATTTTGCTCGGTGACAGACAGCACGTCCGTTGAAATATCGACGGCGTCAACTTCGGCTTCTGGGAATGCATAGGCGCAAGCAATCGCAATGCAGCCGCTGCCGGTGCACATATCTAAAATATGGCTTGGGTTATGGTCGATAATGCCGCTGAAACGGTTGTCGATCAGTTCACCAATTGGAGAACGCGGAACCAGCACGCGCTCATCCACATAGAATTCATGCCCGCAGAACCACGCTTTGTTGGTCAGATAGGCAACCGGAATACGGTCGTTAACGCGACGGATCACGCGCTCAACGATGCGATGACGTTCGCTCAGCGTCAGACGCGCAGAACGCATATCTTCGGGAATATCCATTGGCAGGTATAAGGTCGGCAGCACCAGCTGCACGGCTTCGTCCCACGGATTATCAGTGCCGTGACCATAGTAGATATTCGCTGCATTAAAACGACTGACGGTCCAGCGCAGCATATCTTGAATGGTGTGCAGCTCATTCACCGCTTCATCGACGAAAATCTTGTCCAAATTAGCCTCCAACAGACCTGTTCTTCGACCCCATGCGCGCCGCAAAAGCGGTCATGAAGTCTCAATAATGAGAAAAGTAAGCAATCCCGTAGTTTGCCATGAAGAGCCCCACAAATCAGCAGGAATATAGCTGGCATGGATATGAGCACCTATCGCTGTGGAAAGATTGGTGACGAGTTTTTCTTAGATGCTGCGTGAAGTTTAGATACACTACGCGTAAGAGTGACTAAGGCAGATTAATAATGAAGAAAAATAAAACAATCAGCGGTGAAGATGCCGCCCTTTTTCGTGAGTCCATCAGTGGAGCACGTAAGATCGCGCAAGACACCGTGGTACACAAGCCTAAGCGCAGCACACGCCAAATAGCGCCAGAAAAAATGCTGCAAGAGCAAATTGATGCCAGCTTCTATTTCTCAGATGAATTTCAACCACAGCTGGATAGCGAAGGGCCAATGCGTTATATCCGCCCCGATGCCAGTCATTTTGAGCTTAAAAAGCTGCGGCGCGGAGATTATTCACCCGAGCTATTTTTAGATTTGCATGGCTTAACACAGCTACAGGCAAAGCAGGAACTGGGCGCGCTGATCGCGGCGTGTCGGCGGGAACATGTGCATTGCGCCTGCGTCATGCACGGTCACGGCAAACATATTCTTAAACAACAAACGCCGCTTTGGCTCGCTCAACATCCAGACGTAGTCGCCTTTCACCAAGCGTCTCGTGAATGGGGCGGCGATGCGGCATTGTTAGTATTGATTGAAATTGATGAGCGGGAAGAACGTCGGTAATCGATGGGTGTGGCGGCGATAACCGCCACATTGCCAAAACGAGCAGCGTTAAACTTTCGCCATGACCTGCGCAGGCCCAACCTGCCAGTCAAATACGCCACGTTCGGTGTTAATGTCAAAAGAGACACCGGCAATCGCAGACGTTGCAAACATCGGCGGAGCTTCTTCTGGGCAGAGCTCAGAAACCAAGTAGCCAACCAAGGGCAGGTGCGAAATCACTAATACGCTGCCGACACCGGTTTTCGCTAACGCTTCCAGATAGCATCCGACCATAGCGGGATCGCCGCCTGGCGTGAGCTCTGGCATCACCTCAACATTTTCAGGTAAGGCTAAGCCTTCACGTACTGCCGCCAGCGTTTGCTGGGCGCGCAGATAAGGGCTCACTAACACCTTTTCAATTTTGCATGATTGCGTCTGTAGCCAAGCGGCCATACAGACTGATTCATCGTGACCACGGGTTGTCAGAGGCCTAATTGAATCGCTAGCTGCTTCAAGAGCGGCCTCACCATGACGCATAATAAAAACTTGCATATTGCACCGCTATTGTTGGCTGAATCCTGCACCGCCAGGCCAAAGGGCATTTGGCGGTCGGGCATTCTGCCTGATTCGACACAGAATTAACACGCTAATTTTACCGCGCGTTAGTCACGCAGACTGAAAACATCCACGTGGGTATTGATAACAACACACATAACTGCTGTTTATCTTTTATCCAATATCTAAATATACTACGAAACGCCGTTCGGCGCATCAGCACACCGATAGCGTCAGTCCAAGGCCGTAAATTACCTTGCACAGAATTGCCTGTACAGAGGCAAACAGTGAAAGAGTTGCAAGCAGTGATCAGCCTCTCATTCCCAGATAAATGCTTGCAACCAAGCAACATGCCGTTCTATATGAAACCCTACGAGTTACGAATAAAAGCGCTGATTTTGCTCATTCATGCGCAACAATCTCTCGCACGGAGTGAAATGTGCTCCATGGCGCACACTGAGCGTTTGCAATACCTCAACCACGTTATCAATGCCTAAACGATCCATATAACGGAACGGTCCCCCTAAGAACGGTGGGAAACCGATGCCAAAAACGGCACCAATATCGCCGTCTCTGGCGCTGCGAATAATCCCTTCATCCAAACAGCGGGCGGCTTCATTGAGCATCAGCATCACGCAACGCTGAAAAATATCAGCGTCACTCATTTGTGGTTTTGGCGTCACACCGAGCAATGAATAAACTGAGCTATCAACCTCTTTCTTGCCCTTTTTCCCTTTGGCTTTATAGAGATAAAAACCGCGTCCGTTCTTACGCCCTTTACGATTATCTTTAATCAAGGCGTCAAACGCCGCGGGTGCCGCAAAGCGCTCCCCTAGTTCTGCCACCAGAATGGGAATGATTTTGGTACCCACGTCGATACCCACTTCGTCCAACAACGCAAATGGCCCCACAGGGAAGCCGCCTTTCAGCATCGCCTGATCGATTCCATTGATGGACTCCCCTTCTAATAAACAGCGTGCCGCTTCGCTGATATAGGGAGCCAAAATACGGTTTACGTAAAAACCGGCGCGATCGCCGACGACAATCGCCGTTTTGCCCTGCTTCTGCGCTAACGCCACCGTGGTCGCAATAGTTTGCTCGCTGGTTCCGGCATGAGGGATCACTTCCACCAGCGGCATTTTGTCTACCGGACTGAAATAGTGCAGGCCAATCACCTGCTCGGGTCGCTGTGCCTGCGCCGCAATCTGACTAATCGGCAACGATGACGTATTCGAGGCAAAAACAGTATGCGGGGCACCATATTGTTCAATATCAGCCACCATTTGCTGTTTGAGTTTCAGATCCTCAAACACCGCCTCGATCACCACGTCCATCTGATTAAATCCGCTGTAATCCGTGCAGCCAGATAGCAATTGCATCTGCTTTTGTCTTTCGGCCGGACGCATGCGGCGGGCGCGAACCCGCTTGGTCAGCGTATCCCAGCTGTAGCTGAGTGCATGGCTAATTCCCTGCTCGCTAATATCTTTGATACGAACCGGCAGTCCGCCGCGCGTGGCCGTAACGCAGGCGATACCACCGCCCATCAACCCACCGCCTAATACGCCGATATGACGTAGTTCATGCGGTTTCGCAGCACCGCCTGCCTCTTTTTTCAGCGACGTCGAAGCAAAGAACAGGCTGCGTAACGCCGCAGATTCTGGCGTCATCACCAGCTCACCAAACGCCTTCGCTTCGGCTTCATAACCGCTGGCGCTACCGTGTTCTAATCCTTGGCGCACCACCTGAATGATTTTTTCCGCCGCCGGATAGTTGCCCTGCGTTTTGGCTAAGGTTTTCTTGTGCACGATGCTAAACAGCAACGAACGCCCTAATGGCCCGTTAAGCAGACGTTCGATGACTGGCAGTTCAGGGCGAGTACGCCATCCCTGACGCGCCAGTTGGATCGCGCTTTGCAACAGAATCGAAGCCGGAACGGCGTCATCGACCAACCCCATTTTCAATGCCTGTTTCGCACGCACATGCCTACCGGTCAGCATCAAATCTAAGGCCTGCGAAGCGCCAATCAAACGCGGCAATCGCTGAGTGCCGCCAGAGCCCGGTAGCAAACCAAGCTGCACTTCAGGCAGTCCTAGCGCGGTTTTATCATCCAGTGAACAAATCCGACGGTGGCAGGCTAATGCCAACTCCAAGCCGCCGCCTAAGCAAGCACCGTGGATCGCTGCGACCACAGGAATAGAAAGCGCGGCGATCTTCGCCAGCGTAACCTGCCCTTTTTGCGCCAGTGAACGCGCCTGCTGCTCGCTTTGGCAGGCATCAAGCATGGTGATATCTGCACCGGCGATGAATGAGTCCGGCTTTCCAGAAATAATCACAATGCCCTGTAACTTGTGCGTTTGCGCCTGCTGCAACACGTCTTCGATCTGCTGCACAAATTCTGCTTTAAGCGTATTCACGCGCTCGCCGGGAACATCGATGGTAATCACACCGATATCATTGTCTACCACGCTAAAACGAAAAGCGCTCGGCTGAGTGTCTTGCATGGCGAGGTTTTCCTGAGCTGACATTATTCCACCTCCACGATCATGGCGGCACCGAGCCCACCCGCGGCGCAGGCGGTCGTCAGCCCGAGCCCTCCACCGCGGCGGCGTAATTCATTCAACGTCTGTGTGATCATGCGCGCTCCGGTGGCGGCAAAAGGATGTCCATACGCAATAGAGCCGCCCAACACGTTGAACTTGTTCATATCGACTTCACCAATCGCCTGCGGGCGGCCCAATTTTTCGCGCGCAAACTCATCACTGGCAAACATTTTCAAATTCGCCAACGTTTGTGATGCAAAAGCTTCATGCATATCGATCAGGGTGAGATCCTGCAAGGTGATACCGGCGCGGTCTAATGCCAGCGGCGTCGCATACGACGGCCCAAGCAGCATATCTTCCCAAACATCAATGGCAGAGAAAGCGAAGCTGCGCAGATAGCCTAAGGGGACTAACCCCAGCTCACGCGCTCGTGATTCACTCATCATCAGCACCGCGGCGGCACCATCGGTTAATGGCGTACTGTTCGCCGCCGTTACGCTGCCGTGGCGGCGATCGAAGGCGGGTTTTAGTTTGCTATAAGAAGCCATAGAAGAATCGCTGCGCACGTTATTGTCTTTATCGAGCGACTGCTTGTAAGGCGGAATATAGGCAGTGATAACTTCGTCACGCAAAACGCCTGACTCCCACGCTTTCGCCGCTAAGGTATGCGAGCGATGCGCCAAGGCGTCTTGTTCTTCTCGGCTAATGTGATGGCTTTTTGCCATCTGCTCCGCAGTGTCGCCCATACGCAGCCCGGTTGAATACTCCGCAACCGCAGGAGGCACCGGCAGGAGATCGCGTAGCTTCAGCTTGCTGAATAATTTCAAACGCTGAGACAACGTGCGCGCTTTGTTGGCATCGACCAGCGTGCGCGCCAGCGCCTTGCTTACGCCAATGGGGAGAACCGAAGACGAATCAGCGCCACCTGCGATACCGACAGAAATGGTGCCCGCCATAATGCTCTCTGCCACGTTGGCTATTGCCTGAAAGCTGGTTGCACAGGCTCGTGACACGCTGTAAGCATCGGTATGAATGCTCATTCCGGTGCCTAAAACAATTTCTCGCGCAATATTAGGAGCCTCTGGCATTTGCACAACCTGCCCAAACACCAGTTGATCGATAGCCTCAGGAGAAATATTGCTTCGAGCCAGTAACTCACTAACCACCATATTGCCCAATTCAACGGCAGGAATGCCATGAAACGCCGTCGCTTGGCGGGCAAAGGGCGTTCTTAATCCCTGCACAATCGCGACGCGGTCGCCTGTGCGAGTCGTCAGAGCCAATGGGGATGACAAAGGAAGTGCCTGACTCATTTTGTGCTCCTGCGCAATACGCTAAAAATATCAAAATTGTTACCAAACCCTGAGCCATGAAAGACAGGCGAAAGTGATTCACGCCTTGCATTCAGTTAACAGGTCTGACCTGATAGCGTAAATTCTTAACCCAAATTTTACATTTAGCAAACAACAAAACGTAAGAACTGAGAGCAGAAGCAGGTTTCTTATTCAGAGATAATGTGGAAGGAGGCGAATAGATTTCGAGGAAATAATATAGCCCGTGAATATATGCATGGATAAAAATAGCAATGCAGGGACGCGAGAGGCTTTATTTTAATATAAAAAAAGCGCGGCCTAAGCCACGCTTAAAATACGACCAACCAACGCGATGCGATTAACGCAGGCCAAGTTGGAAAATCAGAGTTTCAGCTTCACAGGCAAAAGCGAAATCAACGGTCAGCGCATAGCCTTCCGCCGTTTTAGTGATATTGCTCTTAATTTCACATGGATCGGATTCGATACCGCGTGCTTTTTGTGTCAGCTGTTCCAGCATGGCTTTCGCATCAGCTTCCGTAGCAAATACATTGCTATAGGATGCGGTGCAGTCGGTGTTATCCATGATGGTGCCGACATCAACGCAACAGCAAGCCGCTGTTTCTTGTGCACTGCATTTTTTAATAGCATCAGTCATTTCAATCATCTCCTCGACGGGGAATGAACCCCTTTTATATCGCCAATTATGATCTGGCTCAAAAAATATAAAAACTGTGGGTATTTTACTCCTCTCCCACTACAGAGACTAGTGATATGCCAGATGAATGACATTAAGTGAGCAAAATCACATTATTTGGCGGTTATTTCTCCGCACTTGTAATCAATTCTTTATTAGTTCCGTTGTTTTTTGTTACAGAGATCTCTTTTCTTGAATCAATTTGGAAATATTTAATAAACATTCTTGCAACATACCAAGAGGTCAGACCTATACTCAGCTCACTGGTCTGATTTGTCAGATCGAACTCGGACCCTACAATCCGCGCTCCTTGTTACAGTACGTAACATAGTTTAAATAAAACACACAATAATGAGGTTTCGGTCATGCGCCAGAAAAACCTGTTTACTAAGTCAGCATTAGCTGCAGCAGTGGCACTGCTTTCATCAAACGTCAATGCCGCTGGTTTCCAGCTGAATGAGTTCTCAGCCGCTGGCTTGGGCCGAGCCTATTCCGGTGAAGGCGCCATCGCAGATACTCCTGCATCTGCCAGCCGCAACCCGGCACTATTGAGCATGTACGATCGGCCAGCGATGTCCATCGGCGGCGTATTTATCGATCCAGATGTTGATATCTCTGGTCGTTCTCCAAGCGGTCAAAGCTTGAACGCGAAAAACATCGCACCAACTGCATGAGTACCTAACTTCCATTACGTACAGCCGATCAACGACCAATGGGCCGTTGGTGCGTCTGTCACCTCTAACTATGGTCTAGCAACCGAGTTTAACGACAACTACGCTGCTGGCTCGATGGGCGGTACTACCGACCTGACCACGGCCAACCTGAACCTGAGCGCGGCATACCGTGCTAACGAACATTTCAGCTTCGGTTTAGGCTTTGATGCTGTCTATGCTAAAGCGAAGATTGACCGCTACGCAGGTGACCTGCCACTGCTGCTTGCTGGTTCTGGCAAGTTGCCACCGGCTCTTGCGGGACAGGTCGCGCAAATCCCTGCCAATACTCAGATTAGTCATCTGAAAGGTGATGAATGGGGCTTTGGTTGGAACGCAGGTATCCTTTACGAAGTGGATGAAAACAACCGCTTCGGCTTTACCTATCGTTCAGAAGTTAAAATCGACTTCGACGGCGATTACAAAAGCGACCTGCCATCCTCGCTGAACGGCATTGGCTCAATGATTGGTCTGCCAGCGGGCACCAACGGTGCAACCGTACCGGGCTCTCTGACCTTGAACCTGCCTGAAATGTGGGAAGTCTCTGGTTACCACAAAGTGGCACCACAGTGGGCCGTTCACTACAGCCTGGCATACACCAGTTGGAGTCAGTTCCAAGAGCTGAAAGCCAAAGGTTCTAACGGCCAGACGCTGTTCTATAAAGACGAAGGCTTCAAAGATGCGTACCGCATCGCGATTGGTACCACTTACTTCTACGACGACAACTGGACCTTCCGTACCGGTATCGCATTCGATGATAGCCCAGTGCCAGCCGGTACTCGTTCTATCTCGATTCCCGATCAGGATCGTGCATGGATCAGTGCGGGTACCAGCTACGCCTTCAACAAAGACGCTTCTGTTGACGTAGGTGTTTCCTATATGCACGGCTCAAAAGTGACCATCAACGAAGGTCCATACGAGTTCAAGTCTGAAGGTAAAGCATGGCTGTACGGTGCTAACTTCAACTACGCGTTCTAATTTTTAAAACGCATCACTCTCTAAAAGCGCCTTCTGGGCGCTTTTTTATTTGGGGCAACAAAAGATTCAGACATAAAAAAAGCGCCCTCAGGCGCTTTTTCACATCAAGCTTAGTATCAATTTGAATCGATATCTTTCAAATCATCCTGAATGACTGACGCATTTGGATTGACTGGCGCGGTTAACTGACCACCGGTTGCCAAGAAATCATAGCGCTGGAAATAAGCTTCACGCATAAAGATATAGGGATCTGAAGAGTTTTTCAGCAGGCCATCAGAATCCAGTAACTGTGCACGCGTTTCGATACCTTCAACCACCCATTTACCCGCAGACATCCAGAATGTCAGCCAGCTTAAGGTTGGATACAGATAGTCAACGTAGTCACCGCCGTCCTGACGCGGCGTCACGCTGCCGTAACCCGGAAGCACGACATACGGGCCATAAGGCACGTCGTAATAGCCTAGCGTGCTACCAAAGCGGTGTGGTTCCTGCTTGGCTAACTTAGGATTCGCCATCGTGGCAACGTCAATGAAGCCGCCCATACCTAAAATAGTATTCAGGAAGAAGCGGTTAAAGTGCACGAAGCCATCGTAAACCTTGCCTTCGAGGAAACTGTTCACCATGCTGGCCGGTTCTTCAAGGTTGCTGGTGAAGTTCGAGATGCCGGTTCGTGCTGGCACGGGGACATAGTCTCGCCAAGCGACGGCGACAGGACGCAGTACATACGGGTCCAGATAGTCGTAGTTCACGCTAAACATCGCGCGGTTAAAACCCTCTAACGGGTCTGATCGCCCCTGAGCTTCTGGTTTTGATGAGCTAGACGCACACCCCACCAGTAATACGCTTGCCAGAGCCACTCCTGTCAGCCGAAGTTTCATATCTTCTCCATGAAAAGGGACCGCTGATAACCGGCTGAAAATTAACGCTGCCGTCAGCGATCCTCATATTATTATTCTGATCATTCTTATGCCCAGATACTTAGGTCTTTGCAACAGACGATTTATGGTACTTGATGATCAATCTGTACGCTAATCTGACTCTCTTTATTATAGGGCATAACCGCACTTTCACCGAACCAGTCACCCGGTTGCGGATTGGCTAAACCATTTCGAGAGATCCGTGCACGCACCTTCACCTGCTTTTGGGCCGAAAGCAAACGCTCTGGCATCATGGCATTCGCATCGGATAACGATACCGTAACCGGGAAATGCCCCAAAGGCAGCTGCTTCACCGCCACAGGGATAGGCGCAACGCCATCGGTGACTGACACCACCAGCACCGCCGTTGGCGGCAATTGGCGTTCAACCTCCGGAGGCAGATTAATCGTGACACTCAGCTGGGTATTATCCTCACCAGACTGTGCTTTGGCTTGCTCAATGCTGCGCTTTAACACTTCGCGACGACTATCATTTTCCGACAGTACGCGCAGCATCATCTCCCACGCGCCGATCGCTTTCTTGTAATCGCCCTGCTCGAAAGCATTGAAGGCTAACAGACTGAGAACCCGTACATCTTGATGGTTGCGCGCCATCATGTTGCCCAGCATATCCGCAGCTTGTTTATTGTCTTCAGGATCGTTGGAACGAGTGAGCACTTCTGCGTAGCCCAATGCCACTTCCGGCTCATTCGGTGCTAACTGATACGCATGGGAAAAGGCCTGAGTAGCGGTCGTTGCATTATTCAGCGCCATACCGATGCGGCCTAACATTACCCAGTCAGCCACATTACGCGGATCGGTTTGCAGCTCGGTGCGCAAGCCTAATCCCAAACGCGCAATCTCTTCCATCGTGAGCGGCTGCTTATCTTCATTCATCACGCGCTCACGCAGAGAAGGCATTTCGCTCATGACCA
Organism: Obesumbacterium proteus; assembly: GCF_001586165.1. Taxonomy (NCBI): domain Bacteria; kingdom Pseudomonadati; phylum Pseudomonadota; class Gammaproteobacteria; order Enterobacterales; family Hafniaceae; genus Obesumbacterium; species Obesumbacterium proteus. The sequence continues at coordinate 3,921,569 of NZ_CP014608.1, forward strand.
AATTCCAGCCCTGAACCTGCGCCAGACCGCCGGTTTTAAGATAAAAACCAACGGAAATCAGCACCAAAATGACCACGCCCGGCAGTAACACCCAGCGGTTTAACGGCTCAGGTTTCGCCGCTTGTGCATCAGGCACATCAGACAGCAGATTTTGCTGTAGTTCCTCAATCATCACCTGACGCTCAGCCACCACGCCCTGCTCTTCGTCTTGCTCAAGCTCTTGCAAACGCTGATGGTAAAAACGCGTATTAAGGCGATCGCGATCTTCCGGCAGATCGCGCTGAGGCTGACGTAGCACTGGAACCAGCAATAATGCGGCAGCGATAATCAACAAAACTAAAACTATCAACCAAAAAGCCATTATCAATGTTCCCTGTCGCTGTCGTTAAGTAGCTGGTTTAAACGTTGTTTCTCGGCCTCGCTGAGCGTCTCGCTGCTCGATACCTCAGGCTCGTTAGGACGGCGACGGCGTGCTCGGGTAATCACCACGATAGCGCCCAGTAAAACAAACAGCGCAGGGCCAGCCCAAAGAATAATGGTCGCCGCGGTTAACGGCGGCTCATAGGTGACGAAGTTGCCATAGCGCGCCACCATATATTCGGTAATCTGCTTGTTGGTGTAGCCTTTTTCCATCAGCTCATACACTTTCTGACGCATATCGGAGGCGATAATAGCGTTGGAGTCAGCGATGCTGTTGTTCTGGCATTTTGGACAGCGCAGCTGTTCGGTTAACTCACGGTATTGCTGCTCTTGTTCCACGCTTTTAAAGCTGTAGGTATCAATGGCCGCCCACGCGCTCACCGAAAGCATAATACCCGCCAGCGCGCTAACCCATCGTAGCATTCGCATTATTTAGCTCCTTCATATTGGCGATATAAAGGCTCGATCTCTTGCTGCCATACGCGATCGTTAAGATCGCCCGCATGGCGATAGCGAATAATGCCATTGCCGTCGATCAGGAAAGTCTCCGGTGCGCCATAGACGCCGAGATCCAAACCCAGCATGCCGTCGCCGTCATACAGGCTTAACGCATAGGGATTTCCTAAATCATTCAGCCATTTGACTGCTTTCTGGCGGTCATCTTTATAGTTCAGTCCGACGACGCGGATCCCTTTCGCCGCCAGCTTATTCAGATACTGATGCTCGGCATAGCAGGTTGGGCACCATGTCGCCCATACGTTCAGCAACATGGGTTTGCCGTCGTGCAGAACGCCTTGGTCAAAGGTTTTACCCGGCTGATCCAATGATTCCAGCTTGAACTCCGGAACGGGTTTGCCGATCAACGCAGATTCCAGCATGGTGGGATCTTCCCCACCCGCGTTGCGCTGTAGCTGGATGACAAACGCCAGCACCAGCAGCATAAATAACACTAACGGGATAAAGAGCAGCTTGCGATTCATGCTGTTTTCTCCGCTTTATCTTGTTGTGCCTTTTCTTTACGGCTTGAGCGATAGCGCGGGTCGAGCATGCATAACACGCCGCCGATCGCCATCAGCACGCCGCCGTACCAAATCCAGCGCACAAAAGGCTTGTAATAAAGACGCACAGCCCACGCGCCATCATCGAGTTCTTCACCCAATGCCGCATACAGATCGCGTGTTAAACCGCCGTCAATGGCCGCTTCGGTCATCATGCTGCGCGCAGTCGCGTAGTAACGTTTTTCGGCACGCAGCGTGGCTTCTGGCTTACCGTCACGCGTAACATCAATGATGCCCACGCCGCCGGTATAGTTCGGGCCTTTGATGTCATGCACATCGCGGAACACAAAGTGATAATTGTGAATATCTACGCTGTCACCAGACTTCATGCGCACATCGCGCTCAATGCTGTAGCTTTGACTGAAAGCGATACCGATCACCGTCACGGCAACGCCTAAATGGCCCAGCACCATGCCCCAGTGGCTGCGAGGCAGTTTAGTCAGCCCCTTCCAGAAACCGTGGCGATGCGTCGCGCGCTCGTGTAATTCCATCAGCGTAAGAATCACTACCCAGAATGCCATCAGCAGGCCAACCACCGTCATACCTTCAACGCGGTCCTGCATCAGCCAAGGCAGCAACACGGACAGGATCACGGTCACAATCATCGCAACCAACAAACGTTTCCAGAACTTAGCCGGTTCATCACGACGCCAGCGCACTAACGGTCCAACGCCTAACAGCAGCGCGAACGGCGCCATCAGCCAGGTAAACATCGAGTTAAAGAAAGGCTCGCCGATGGAAATACTGCCCAAGCCAAGCTGTTTATGCACCAGCGGCAACAATGTCCCTAACAGCACCACCAGCATGGCAGCAACTAACAGCACGTTGTTTCCTAGCAAGAAGGTTTCGCGTGAAAACACCTCGTGCTGCGTGCGGCTGCGAACCTGCGCACCTTTGACCGCATACAGCAGCAATGAGCCGCCGATGACGATAACCAGATAGGCCAGAATGAACATTCCACGCGCCGGATCGGAAGCGAATGAGTGCACTGAAACTAATACGCCGGAACGCACAAGGAACGTCCCTAACAGGCACAGAGAAAACGCCGTGATCGCTAACAGCACCGTCCACGCTTTGAAGGTCCCGCGTTTTTCGGTTACCGCCAACGAGTGCAACAACGCCGTACCCGCCAGCCATGGCATAAAGGAAGCATTTTCTACCGGATCCCAGAACCACCAGCCGCCCCAGCCCAGCTCGTAATAGGCCCAAGCGGAACCTAAAACAATGCCCATGGTGAGGAAAATCCACGCCGCCATCGTCCACGGACGTGACCAGCGCGCCCATGCGGTATCTAAGCGCCCAGCCATCAGTGAAGCGATGGAGAATGCAAAGGCGACTGAGAATCCAACGTAGCCCATATACAGCAACGGCGGATGGAAAATCAGGCCAATATCCTGCAACAGCGGATTCAGATCGCTGCCGTCAATCGGGAAGTTCGGTAAGGTGCGGGTAAAGGGATTCGAGGTGAGAATAATGAACAGCAAGAAGCCAACGTTAATCATCCCCATCACCGACAGCACGCGTGCCACCGAGTCCTGCGGCATGCTGCGGCTAAATAGCGCTACGGCCAGCGTCCAACAGCTTAACAGCAGCACCCAGAGAAGGAGCGAACCTTCATGTGCGCCCCAGGTTGCCGCGATGCGGTAATAGACCGGAAGCTGGGTATTCGAGTTTGCCGCAACGTAGGAAACCGTAAAATCGTTGGTAATAAAGGCATATACCAAACAACCAAATGAAATCGCGATACTCAAAAACAAGCCATAGGTCAATGGCCGCGCCACCGACATCATGCGCACGTCTTGTCTCGCGGCCCCCCATAGCGGATAAATGCTCAGCAATACGGAGAGCGCTAATGAGAGCGATAGCAGGAAATTGCCAATTTCAGGGATCATGACTGCGGGCTCCCCGCATTCGTATTGCCACTATTCTGCTGATAGGAATCAGCTGGGCGACTATGGTTTTGCTCCATCGCTTCTTTTACCTCAGGTGGCGTATATTTTTCATCGTGTTTTGCCAGGACTTCTTTGGCGTGCACCACGTTGTCTTCGCCCATCACGCCTTGTGCAACGACACCCTGCCCTTCGCGGAAGAGATCCGGCAAGATGCCTTCGTAGGTCACACCAATAGCGCCATGCGCATCGTAGATTTTAAACGAGACTTTCAGGCTTTGCTGATCGCGTTTTACCGAACCGGGCATCACCATGCCGCCAATACGCAAGCGCTGGCCCACTTCAGGCTTCTCATGGTTTTCACCTTTGCCCTGCAGGATTTCGGTTGGGGTATAAAACAGATCAATATTCGAGCGCAATGCATAAAGCACCAAAGTGATCGTCACAGCCAAGCCGAGTAAAACGACAATGGCCAGATAGAGGCGACTCTTACGACGCGGGTTCATGATGATTGCTCTCCTTGTGAAGCTGACGAAGCGCGCTGCTGACCCTGCGCTTGTTTAATTCGCTGTTCGCGCGCCTGATGGCGGCGAATTTCAGCCAAAATTTGGCGGCGTTGCCACTGGGTATGGCAAACCAGTAAAAGTAACGGAATCAGCGTTGCGGCAACGGAAAGCCAAACGTAAAAGGCATAACCGCCCATCGCGAAGAAATCTTGCCAAGAGGAAAATGCAGGACTCATTAGGAACGCTCCTTAGGCTGATTTTTTAGGCGAGGGTTCACTAACGCATTCACCCAAGGACGCCGACGCTCTTGCAGTAAAATTAAATTGCGTAGACGCATCAACGTTAAGGTGATGAAGAAAAACAGGTAGCCGAAGATTGCCCAACGCAGCGGATAGCGCATGCTCGGGTCAATGGTATTTTGCATGTTGGTCGATCCCTGATGCAGGGTATTCCACCACTCAACGGAGAAATGAATAATCGGCAGATTGACCACGCCAACGAGAACCAGAATACCGGCGGCGCGACCGGCAGTGCGGCGATCTTCAAAGGCGTTATACAACGCAATGGCGCCTAGATAGAGGAACAGTAGCACCAGTTCGGAGGTTAAACGCGCATCCCAAACCCACCACGTTCCCCACATCGGCTTGCCCCACGCCGATCCTGTCGCCAGCGCAATAAAGGTAAACACCGCGCCAACCGGCGCCATGGCTGCGCTCACCAGATCGGACATTTTCATCTGCCAGACCAAACCGATAAACGCCGCAATCGCCATAGAGGCATAGATCCCCATCGACCAGATAGCCGCTGGCACATGGATGTACATAATGCGATAGCTGTTACCCTGCTGATAATCTGACGGCGCATAGCCAAAGCCCCAGATCCAACCCACTAACAGGCATACCGCCCCGGCTAATCCAAGCCACGGGACGAACTTACCGCAAAGATGATAAAGCCGCTCAGGCTTGGCAAGCTGATGAAGCCATTTCCACATTGAGATTTATGCTCACAAAACGAAAAATTTTTGTCTCGGCGTCACTGCCGAAACCCCACAAAAAGGCGCTGTCTTCTACTGCTTGCAGGCTCTTTTCAGACAATCTACTTTCACACCGCAATACATATTTGTTCGTTAGTTTGACGCATGATACTAGCGACAAACAAAAAGGTTTTGTTAATAGCTGAATTCGGCTTTACCGAATGCGCTATTGCACGCTAACCCGAAGCGCAGCTGCCGCAGCAAAAGGCGACAGCGTGATACTGCCCGCTAACATCGCGCCTAAGATGGCTAAATAACCACCGATAGGCATTCCCATCGAAGCCGCATCGATTGCCGACGTCGCAAAAATCAGGATAGGAATATAAAGAGGCAACACCAGTAAACTTAACAAAACGCCGCCTTTACGTAACCCAACCGTTAACGCAACGCCAATCGAACCAATAAAGCTCAACGTCGGGGTGCCGAGTAACAGCGTTAATGCCACCGCCCACCACGTGGCCATATCAAAAGAGAGCAATAACGCCACTAACGGAGAAAGGATCAGCAGCGGTAGTCCTGTCACCAGCCAATGGGCCAATACCTTTGCCAACACCGTTAACGCCAGCGGAGATGGCGTGAGCATCAGTTGCTCTAGGGTGCCATCCAGATAATCGTCTTTAAACAATCGTTCTAACGAAAGCAATGCCGCCAGCAACGCCGCAACCCAAACCACGCCGGGGGCGATACGCGCCAGCAGCTGAGGTTCAGGACCGATACTTAATGGGAACAGCGTAATGACGATCAAAAAGAACCACAGCGGATTAATAATTTCAGCGCCGTTACGAAAGGCAATTTTCAGCTCGCGGCGCAAAACGGTCATGATCATAGTGCCGTTTCCTCTCCGCTTAGGCGCAACTTACGCATGCGATAATCTAAATCCTGATGCGTGGTCAGCAAAATAATGCCACCCGAGCGCGTATGTTGCTCAAACAGTGCGATCAACTTCGCCACGCCAGATTTATCAATGGCGGTAAGCGGTTCATCTAAGATCCAGAGCTTTGCATTGCTCAGCCAAAGGCGCGCCAGCGCAACTCGGCGCTGTTGTCCGGCAGAAAGCTGGGCAACGGGAACGTCTTCATAGCCAATCAGATCAACCTGAGCCAGTGCGTCCCAAATCGCGTCTTGGTTATTATCGCCCTGCACTTTTTGGTAGAACGCGAGGTTTTCAAACGGCGTTAACACCGATTTCACCCCAGCCTGATGGCCAAGATAAATCATCTGCTGTTGATACTCTTCGCGCTGTTTACGAATCGATTTTTGTTGCCACTGTATATCGCCACTCTCAGGCTGAGACAGTCCGGCAATCATTCGTAGCAAGGTGGTTTTTCCCGCCCCATTGGGACCTTCTATTTGCACCATTTCACCCGCATTAACCTGAAAACTAAGCTGGCTAAACAGCACTCGCTCGTCACGGCTACAGGTTAGAAGGGAGATATTCAGCATCGAAGAATGTATTCCTAAAATCGAGATAGCACATCATATCATAAGCCTATAACAGCTCGTACCCCGCAGCCTGTGCGAAAACTACCCACATGGAGGTAAAATTCCGCGTCAGATCAAGGAGTGATATCACACGCCCATCCAGCAGAGCACGCCCTATGGCGAGATTAGCATGCCTCCCTCCTTCGTCGATGCAACGTTACGGTGGGTTACATTTGATTAATATATTTCATAAATACATAACATAGGGGACTGCCGAAAAGGGAAAAAAAGGAAAAGTAGCGGGCTTTACGAGGAAAACTTCACAAGATTGGTGACAAAGCATGCAATCAACACCAACCACACTTATTCTATTGATAAAAATGCGTATAATGGCGGCCGTTGTCCTCTTAGTTAAATGGATATAACGAGCCCCTCCTAAGGGCTAGTTGCAGGTTCGATTCCTGCAGGGGACACCATTGAGTTATTTCACAACACTTCAGTTCATTTCTAAAACCCAGTAATACCAGGCCTTTCAGCAACACTCCTTCTTACACAGCTTTCAATTACCTTCATGACATTACAGCACTCTGATGGTATAAGTGATGGTATTCGTCAGTTCGATATCCAGATACCATCAATTACCTCTTGAGGGGTGCCCCTTATGGCTATAAACGAGCTTTCACCCAAACAGATCGAGAATGCCAAACCACAGAATTCCGATTACAAGCTAACGGATGGTGGCAGCCTGTACCTGTTGGTCAAAAAGACCGGTGGCAAATACTGGCGCATGAATTATCGCTTTGCTGGTAAGCAGGCGACATTAGCCCTAGGCGTGTATCCGGATGTTCCACTGACAACAGCACGTAAACGCAGAGATGAAGCCAGACAGCTGCTTGCCGACGGCAGAGATCCACGTGAAGCAAAAAAAGCTGAAAGCACTGAACCAACGTCACCGACTTTCGAGGCTATAGCCCGTGAGTGGCACGGCGGAACGATGGGACATCCTGAGTGGAAAGAGATCACTCGTAATAAAATATTGAGGGAAATGGAAAACCACATATTTCCTCTCATCGGTAGCAAACCCATCGACAACTTAAAAACACGGGATCTGCTACCCTTGCTTATCAGCATGAACGAACAAGGCATTGGTGCTACTACGGGAAGAGTAAAGACAACGATGAGCAGCGTATTCCGCTATGCGGTTCAGCGTGGAATAGTCGAGTACAACCCAGCTCACGACCTGAAAGGTGCTTTGACGAGTCCTAAAACTAAACACCGCCCCGCCCTTCCTCTGGATCGCCTGCCAGAATTGATGACGAAAACTGAAACGTACACAGGCAGATCTCTCACCAAACTCGCCGTGTTACTTTCTCTTCATACATTCGTTCGTTCAAGCGAACTTCGCCATGCTCGCTGGGACGAGATAAATTTTGAAACTGCCATGTGGACAATCCCTGGCCAGCGAGAAGAAATTGCAGGCGTAAAATTCTCTGAACGTGGGGCTAAAATGGGCAGTGGGCATGCAGTACCACTGTCTTCGCAGGCAATTGACATATTGAAATCGATTAAAACCATCAGCAGTGAATACACGCTGATTTTTCCTGGCGATAGCAACCCCTATAAGCCTATGAGTGAGAACACAGTTAATAAAGCGCTCCGTACTATGGGTTATGATACCCAGGCCGATATTTGCTTACATGGTTTCCGGGCAATGGCCTGCTCTGCTCTTACCGAATCAGGATTGTGGTCACGGGATGCCGTAGAGCGGCAAATGAGTCATCAGGAACGTAATGAGGTACGTGCGGCTTATGTTCACCTGGCGCAGCATATGCAGGAGCGCCGCCGAATGATGCAGTGGTGGTCAGACTATCTTGAAGCAAACTCGGATAAACATGTCGCACCATATGACATGAAGAAATTACGAGTTGTTGGCAGTTAACCGAACTAACTGAGGCTAGCTCGGTCAGGCGAAAAGCAGTAACACCTGCTGCCTGCCTCGGTTTTCATCAGGTGCGCACGAGGGTGAGGTGATGGATAGCAACGTCTGGAAAGAGAACCGAATTGCGCCTTTAGAATACTGCTCATTCGAAAGAGCTGCTAAATTGCTCAATTGCGAATGTGAAGACTTAATTCACTGGAATAAAATAGGTGCTATATCATTAGCTTTTGAGCCAAAAAATTTAGCTGGTGATTTGTCTGTTAGTTTTTACGAAAATGTTGCTGATAATATTGAACGATACAACCTCTCGTACAATATTACAGCCGACTTGAGCTTCTATGGTTCGATCTTTAATTCTAAGCGAGGATATAAAGAAGGTGTGTACTTTCATCAACTACGTTATGGATTTAATTTTTCAGGGTACATCAATGGATTATGGATTATTAGCTCCGGAGTTATAAATGAGAACAGCGGCATATTCATATCAAATGAAAAATCTAATGGATGTTGCTTATTCCAACCTATCAATAAGTCCAATGAAATATGCTCTACCTTTTTTATTTACAAAGGAGATGAAGAGTTCACACTAGGACTGAGTGAACTCTTCATAACAAGGTTAGATATCGAAAAAATCTGGGCAGCTACAATCCTTGGCGAGCCAATGGATAGCTACTTTACGGGTAAGCCTCGAGAAGATAAACCTATTCTCCCGAACCCCGTATCGCTAACACAAAGTGCAAGGCATGATAGAAATAGGCAGAGACTCGAATCTGCTGCTAAAAAGGTACTTACAAATCACCGGGATGAATGTGTCGACAAAAGCGGTAAACTGGTTTTTACAAAATGGGCTTCAGCCACGTTGAAATATAGAAATAATTATGGTGGATTTATTCATTCGAGCCAAAGAGGAATTAGTAAAATACTCAAAGAAATGCAGGAAGAGGAAACCGCTCAACATAGTGCAGGGTAAACTTACCCTGCTACTGTGTAAGCTTACCTTGTATTTAAATCATTCAATGCACCACCTAACATCTGCCATGTTGATTACACAAACGACATAACATGGCAGGTGAAACCTATGATTACACAACCCTACCCTCACTCAGGGCATGCCCGACCACGAGCTACAGCTGATTTCCTTAAAGTCAGCACCGTCACTCTTTGGCGCTGGGAAACTAGCAAACCCGATTTTCCGAAGTCCATTCGTCTTTCTGAACGTGTCACTGTCTACGATGCAGCAGAGATCCGATCCTGGCTGGAAGCGAAGAAACACATCTAATTCCCTGGAGTAAAAACCATGAAATTGAAAAATTCTGGCTTAACTGCTAGTGGCCAATCTCACGCTGAAAAAAGTGACCCGCGAATTATCATTAGCAAACATTTGAGTGGTGAATCCGATGCGTAATATCGACTTTATCCGCGAAGTGACTCATACCGCTGCCGGGCAATGGCAATCCGTTTTGTCTGGCCTCGGTATCGCAGTTTCTGATTCACCGCTCAGGCATACCCCCTGCCCCGCGTGCGGAGGAACTGATCGCTTCCGATTCGACGACAATGGGCGCGGGGCCCATATCTGCAATCAGTGTGGCGCTGGCGATGGCCTTGACCTGATTAAGAAGGTGAACGGCTGCGACACGACAGAGGCCGCGCAACTGGTGGCAGAGGTGTTGGGTATTGATTACCGGACAACGCAAACCGATCCAAGCGCTGCTATCGAGCGTCAGGCATTACAAGAGGCAGAGCGCCTGCAACGTGAGCTGACGCGTCAGGAACTAGCCGTACAGGACACAGAACACCGTCGCCTAGCCTTTGCTCGCCGCTATGCTGCGATGCGTCAGAACGTCACACAGGGCGAATCTGACTATTTGAAATCAAAGGGGCTAAACGGCTTCACCTATCAGCTTCTCACTGATGGTACGATCCTGCTGCCGCTAGTGGACAACACCGGTGTGGTCACTGCCGCACAAACTATTACCTCGAGTGGGGAAAAGCGCCTTGTTGTGGATTCAGCCAAACGCGGAGCATTCCACGCTATTAACGCACCAGAGCAACCGCAGGAAGTGATCCTTGCGGAAGGACTGGCAACGGCCTTATCCGTTCACTTGATGCGACCGGATGCGCTGACCGTTTGTGCAGTCGATGCCGGGAACCTGTTACACGCCGCCATCCAGATGCGTCAACAGCACCCACAGGCACAAATAATTATTGCCGCTGATAACGACTTCTACGACAACCAAACTAACACCGGGAAAGAAGCCGCAGACAAAGCGGCAATTGTGGTAGCGGGATGGGTGGCTCTTCCTCCGGGCGAGCATAAAGCCGATTGGAATGATCACCACCAGCAATACGGGTTGGCTGAGACCACCAGCATGTTTACCAATTCGTTGTACCAGGCACAGGGGGAAAGCGTGAAATCAACATTACAAGGTATCTCTCACAGTAAACAAGGTGTAAGCAAAGCTGACTCAGTTTCAGAGCTAGGCGGCGGAGAAGCACTTAATTCTGAAGAGCTACAAGCGCTGAAAGACATTAACCGTACCTATACGCATGTCACCATAGGAGGTAAGCACAGAGTCGTATCGCTCAAACCTTGTCAGGTAAACGGAATGACACACGCTTTTGAGGATCTCAGTCAGTTTCGCAACTATTTCCACCACATGCCAAAAATTGCAAAAAAGTCAGCAGGATCAGCTTGGCTACATTGGCCGGGGAAAAATTACAAACCCGATGGTGTAGGATTTTATCCTGATGTAAAAAAATGCCCACCGGATGTATTTAATCTTTATTCAGGGTTATCTGTAACGCCAATTGATGCTGACTGCTCACCCTACACAGAGCATCTGAAAAATGTCATTTGTGCAGGTGATAATGACGCATATCAGTATTTAATTGGTTGGCTGGCACACTTGATTCAGAAACCAGACGAGAAACCGTCTGTCGCTATCGTAATGAAGTCTGTTCCAGGAACCGGTAAAGGAACGACTGTCAAACCATTGCTTGAAATACTGGGGCAGTATGCTGTTCACATCAACGGAGCCGGACAAATTGCAGGCCGCTTTAACTCCACACTGGCAAACAAACTCCTGATCTTTGCTGATGAGGTAACTGTACGTAACCGGGCAGAGGCAGACAAGCTCAAGGGAATCATCAGTGAATCGTCAGTAAATCTGGAACGTAAGGGCATAGATGCGGAGCCTATGCCAAACTTTGCTCGCCTGATCTTTGCGAGTAATAGCTCGCAGACACTGTTGGCTGGAGTAGGTGAAAGGCGCTATCTGGTTCTGGAACCCGACCCGTCAAAAGCGCAAGTGAAAGACTACTTTGATCACCTCCATACCTGGGTGAACAATGGCGGAGCTGGGAAGTTACTTCACCTTTTGCAACATTTCGACTTGCAATCATTTGACCGTCACCGTGCCCCGCAGACCAGCGCACTACGAGAAGAGATATTGCAGGGTTTATCCGGCGCGAACCTGTTTCTGTACACTGAAATCGTTAAGGACAGGCCCTTTGACGGTATGGCACGCATCGCTGTATCAAGTTTGGTGGACAAATTTTTGTTCTGGTCTCAGGAACAAGGGGAAATCAGGCAGGCTGCAGCTGCCAGAACACTGGTGGGTAAAGCAATGGTCAGTATGAAATTGAAAAGTTCTGGTCGACCAGGCCGTGGCGATGGAGTTATCTACGAACTTCCTGATAGTGAGACCTTACGGGAAGCATTCGCGCAGAGTATCGGAATGGGGGGGGTGCAGCGTTTTTTAAATTAGCTTCTCGCGAAAAAATTATGATTTGCTATACCACCTGTACCATCTAAAAAATAATCATAAAAAAATCATATAATTATGCTGGGATAGCATTATCTTAACCTGTATGAACGATATGCCAATTCAACCAAAGAAATCGCTTACTTCTGGTATAGAGAGGGGTTGCCACCATGATTGCATTGGAAAGAGTGTTCATGGGCAAGAAAGGTTTAGGTGATAGTACAGGTAACAAAATAACCTGTACCAGCTATGAGCCGTACCACATCAGCTTTTCTCCAGTCAAGGTACACGTGGTACGGCTTTTTACAGTAATTCCCGCATTTTCTTTTTAATGTTATGAAGGCATCGCGTTGCGAGATAAGGAAGGTTGGTAGCTCCAGACAACAGCAGAGGACTGCTATGCCATCTGGGCGGCGATAAATGAGGCTTTGTATAATTCGACCAACGCACCACCAAGAGCGCTATTCACCCCGTAAAACCGCCAGTAGCTTAATTTAGATACTTCCTCCCAAGCACGATCGTCAAGCCTGTTCGGGTTCACCTTCATCCCTTTATAGCTGCGGCCCTCACGCGCAGCCATTTTCATCATGAATGCTATCTGTGCAATGGTGCCGTTCTTACAGAAATCCTCTGCTGTTAGCCTTGAGCCATCATATTGCACGAAGGCATCGGAGATCTGCTGCTGCATAAAGTCCATTTTAATCGGGCATTCTTTGGCCTTTGATGCTGGTACTTGTGGCTTAGTTACTTTGTACTCAGGAAACCCCCTTTGAATCTGCTGCCCGTCAGCCAGTGCGCTGGCGCTGGATGCGATCAGTAGCACAGCAATCATAATTTTTTTCATGCGTAAGCCCTCCATAATACATGCTTGTAATAAACAATTTATGCCACCTCCCCTGCATTCCAAGTAATATTGAACAATCATATTTCAATATATACTCTCGAACGTCTGCAGTTGTATTGGTCGCTTTATTAACTAAAATTAAAAAAATGACCGAACCATCAAATTTATATATTGAATGCTTCATGCCATGTTCATCATATCGAGTACGCGATTTATAATAGTCTGCATCGAATAGCATGAAATTAATCTCTAAAAACATCATATCGTTTGTGTCGATCAATTATAATAATATCGATAGCTACAATCTATCAAATCAAAACTATCGATCGGCACAGGCAATTTGAAACGATCGATAAGGGCATTTTGATTGTCAAAACCTATCAATTATAAGCAATAGATCGTCATATAACGCATTAACATTGGCATTTCCCTTTTGGATGGTATGATTTCTTGAGCGGTGCAACCTGACACTCCAGCATGGCTAACAACCTATCCAGATGCTTTTAGTGAATCTTAAACATGGTTAGATCAAGCTATACATCGGAGTGGACTATTTATCGAGAGAAGAAGGTATAAAGGCCGAATTAAAACAGTAAAAAACAAACCAAAGGATAGAACAATGAAAATTGTAAAACGACATTCCCCCTTAGGAGTAAGGAAATGAAAAATAGCCTGTGGAAAAAATACGATGAACTACTGGAAAGACAACCTGAATTACTTAATCTTGAACAAATAACCATTAATCTGAAGGAACTTCAGGAATATATAGCAAATGGAAATTCAGCAGCCTATGAGCTATTTGATGCTTTTGAAGTCATCCGGCAGGATGAAGTCGAGCAAACGATGGGATTTCGAGGTGTCCCGCGTGTGTTTCTTACTCAGTTAATTCTGCTGAGTAACGAATATTGTGAATCCCGTAGTTCATTAATCAATGATGAAATCGACTAATACTCCATAGGATAAAAAACCAATAACCTTCTGAGCTTATCTGTCAAAACTTGCTTGATATTCACTATTGCCCAGAGGGTTATCTACTCATCAAAAAAGCATAGGATAAATGTTCAATTTCATCTATCACATCAAATTTGATGCGTCAGATTAACCACCAGTCAGAGAAAAATCACACGTTCGAAGATATGAAAATTACTCACTTCCACCTGAAATAAAAAACAACGAAAGCAATATTTGTATCCCATTAAAAAAAAGCATGCCGCGCAAAATGCGATTAACTGATAACTTACCCTATCTTAAGGTCAAGCAGACTGTGGTTTACCGGACTGTCATTAGTACGGGCTTGTAGGGGGAAATTGATTCCATTAGCTCAATCCAGGATACAATCAGCAACCAGAAATTGCCTGCCTGTTGACCTTCAAAGCAAGTGGAATGGTCGGAGGATGTACAGATTGAGAAATTTCTCGCTGGCATCCTTGCCGGAGAATAGAAACGACATCATGAAGCTTTCTGGCACGCTCATACCAAAGATGTACTCACAACAACTCTTGCTACTAAAATCCCATCTGCTCCCAGTTATCTTTCCAGCCAGCAATGCGTTTTACTGATATGGCGTGATGAGTTGATTCATCGTTTTGAGCACGGTGTCCGCCATGTTTATCCAGATAATCCAGATGAGCCTGATGAATGTCATTTCTAATCCAGGAGAGTGGCGTGATATAGAACGCATTGGGCTCCCGGCCAAGATCGATAAATACCCAGAACTCGCTGCCATTATTATCAACAACACTTTCAATACCGTAACGGGTTGATGTTTGCCAGGTCCCTGCCGTTTTGGCTCTGGTCATCACTTTGTGCGTTTTGCCATTCGGGGCAATAAAGGTGATAAACGGTTTATTGCCTTCTTTCTGAACGACAACATTGCTGGCCCCAAGGCTCTTGAGTTTTTGCACTACCGCTAACTGCCCTAATGCTGCTGTGGTCATACTTTCCTCCAGTACGATTTACAGATGTTTTTACTCAGACCGCTCGGCGTTCCAGCGGGGGAAACTGCGTTTGAGTTTATCGACGGTATGACGCCATTTCGGCGTGGTAGGCTTACAGACCGTGTTCTGATTGCCGAAGAAACCGACCTCATTCACGGCTTCACTTTCTGCGCGGGTTTCCAGCCATTTCACGGGAACAAAATATTCTGATTTGTCAGGGTCATCAGCATTTTCACGATACCCGTCGCCAAATCTGAGTACGTCCATTGCCAGCTTTTCGCCGTGTTCCGTGTTAATGGTGAAGCTGCTCGCTGGTTCAACAGCGCTCTGTACGATGCCGACGCCGACATAACCCGTTGCCGGGATTTTTGCCCAAATGCGGTCGCCTGGCTGAAGCTGTTTTAAGGTCTGGCTGTACCAGCTCCCACCGCCTGCGCTAATAAATCCGTAGCTGCGAGCCTCCTCCCAAACACGGCTGTTTGGATCGCCAAACGAAACGTAAAACTCGCCGTTCCAGGGCTCTTTTGCATTAGCGTTAGTGGCAGTGGCCTGTGCTGCGTTGGTTTGCGTTTCACTCGGGTCAATAAGCCAGGCGCGGCTTAAGAACTGCTCGTCTCCGTGCTGGAACACTTTGAAGAACAGGACGTTGATTGAGATACCATTCTTACTCAGGTAATCGACGATGCGTTCGGTAGAGGGGTCCAGCTCTGCTGCCACAATGATGATTTGGTGCGACAGGTTGAGCGACTCTTCCTCCAACTCAGTATTAAAGCGCTGTCTGAACGCATCGCCCAGATTGCCGCCGCCGGAGAATTTTTCATAAATCTGTGACAAACGATCGGCGGTTAAGTCATCCACCCAGGAAGCGTAATCCAGCGCCTGCGCGACTACTTCACGCGGCGTGCGGTCGCGTTTAAGCTCAATCAGGATCAGCGAGGCATCCGGCGCAATCGCCAACAGGTCGATACGCCCTTTGTCGAGTGTATTTTCCTGATGCCCGATAATCATCCACTGATCGGAGAGGATAGTGGGGTCGTTTAAAATCATCTTCTCCAGCAGTTGCTCGCTGGCGAGTTTGCTGATAGTTAGCGGCTGGGGATTCTCCCCTATCCGCCAGATTGCATGATGAACCGGCATCGTCTGCTCCTTAGTTTAATGCTGCATCGGTGAGCGCATCTGCCAGGTGGAGCTGGGTTTGCCGGGTTGATTGCAAGACCATGTTAAGGTTGTCACACAGTGACATCAATTCATTGACTCTCTTTAATATCTTTTCTTGCTGTTTATGAGGAGCGAAGGGGATAAGCAGGTCATTTATATTTTTTAAATTGAGCCCTGGCTTTGCTCCATAACTTATATCTAAAAGAAGTTTTCGACCACCATGCTCACCAATTAACCAGGTGTGTATATATGTATTTATTGCTTTATACATCAATCTAATTAATGCAACATGTTGACTAACATAAGCATCTTCTAAATCTAAATCAACAATTGCCACTTTTGCAACATTACCACCAGTGATTGTCATTAATAGATCGCCGAATTCAACGCGCGTTCGTATTCCTTCCGTATTCAAAGGTAGTTTAACGTAAGCTCGATTATCAAACTCCAAACGATCAAATTTTATATCTTGAGATCTAATAAATATTGACCCTTCATCGGAATAAAATTGGTTCCACCCTCGTGAACCACTTGTTACGAATTCACATAAACTTCCCAACCTTACCCACTCCCAACCGATGGGCAATTCAAAAGGTATTTCCTCTTCACTCACTGGCGACAACGGTTTTTGCTTTTTGATTTTACCGTCTTTCACCAGTTGCGCTTTTTCCTGCTCAATATGTTTAAGCAGTTCAGAAGCAGGTTCGTCATTAGGATCTTGCGGTACCAGTTTACCCATTACTGCCAGTTGCAGAATGGTTTGTTTAAGCGCGTCAATGCTCGCTTCGGTGGTAAACAGCGTGTCGAAATGCTGACTAATTCGCGCCCAATTTTCAGCTAACTCTTCTGCATTTTGGCTAGCGGTCAGCGTTGTCAACAGGGTTTCGACAAGTTGCGAGTGGGCATCCAGGCTGGTCAGGGATTGCTGTTCCAGTTGATCGCAAAGTGACATCAGTTCGTTTACTTTTGAACAAATGTTAAATTGTGTATTTAAGCTGGATAACGGTACTGGTATTGAAACTAATTTAGCTTGATTCAATTTTGGAACTGTTGTACCTGTTATATATTCTGAGAGATCGGCTGCAGTCAGATAACAAGAAACAAATTCGTTTAATAAAACCGAATTGAATGGTTTGATTACATGAGCATGGTTATTTACCCAAACTTTACCTGAAATACAAAATGCCGTTTTATCACCTTTATTCCATTTAGCACCATCTTCACCGACCAAAACTAATTCATCATCAAAAATGTAGTCATCAATATAATCAACAATACCAGAGGCTCCATAATATGGGTATTCACCTGATGAACGAGCTTCTTTTGTGACTGGTTTTCGTTGATGATCCAAAATTTCAACTAACTGCCCCAACCGTACCCACTCCCACCCAACCGGCAGCTCAAAAGGCTTTTCATCCTCGCTAATTTCAGGTAGCGGCTTTTGCTTTTTAATTTTTCCCTGTTTCACCAGCTCAGCTTTCTCAGCCGCAACACGCTTTAACAGCTCAGAAGCCGGTTCATCAGTCGGGTCCTGCGG
This sequence comes from Obesumbacterium proteus, assembly GCF_001586165.1. NCBI lineage: Bacteria > Pseudomonadati > Pseudomonadota > Gammaproteobacteria > Enterobacterales > Hafniaceae > Obesumbacterium > Obesumbacterium proteus. The sequence goes on from NZ_CP014608.1 coordinate 3,939,076, forward strand.
CACCAGCTTGCCACGCACCGCCAGTTCCAGGATCAGCTCACGCAGTTTCTTAATGCCATAGAGGTCGATTTTACCGTTACTGCCGCGCCCGGCGGTGGAGCGGGTTTGCAGGGCGGAAGTCCAGGTATCGATATGCTGGGTGATCAGTTGTTCAACGGCCATCAGTTCGCCCCCTTGTTGCCCGCCAATGCGGCACCAAGGATATCGCGCAACTGGTTACGCAGCTCGCTGATTTCCGCCTGCTGTGTCTGATATTGCGCCAGCAGTTCATCCGGGTCGTGGCTGATGGTTTCGCCCTGGTACGGGTTTTTGATATCGAGGTTGAAGTTGCGCGCAATGATGTCGTCGATGCTCACTTTCCACGCCTGGTTGTTCCCTACCCGGCTGGCAAAACCATCGGCTTCGCTGCCCCACCAGTCGATCTCGGTCTGGAATTCTTCAAACTTCATCGGTTTGGTTTTGCTGTAGTTCTTCACGCCATCCGGGTACGGGTGTTCATAGAACCAGATCTCTTTGGTCGGCTGGCCTTTGGTGAAGAACAGAATATTGGTTTTGATGCCGGTGTACGGGTTAAACACACCGTTTGGCAGACGCACGATGGTGTGCAGGTTGCACTCTTCGGTGAGCAGCTTTTTGATTTTGGTTTTAACACCTTCACCAAATAGCGTGCCGTCTGGCAATACCACTGCTGCACGGCCTTTATCGGCCAGCACTTCGATAATCAGTTGCAGGAACAGGTCGGCGGTTTCGCGGGTCTGCATTTCTGCCGGGAAGTTCTTCTCGATACCGTCTTCTTCGGTGCCGCCAAACGGTGGGTTGGTGACAATCACGTCTAGCTGCTCATCCCATGAAGAAAGCGGTTTGTTGAGCGTGTTGTCATGGCGGATTTGTACCGGCACTTCAATGCCGTGCAGCAACATATTGGTGGTACACAGCAGGTGTGGAAGCTGTTTTTTCTCGACGCCGAAAATCTGCTTTTGCAGCGTTTTATGGTCTTCGGTGGTTTTAACGTAATGCTCTTTCACATGGTCGAAGGAACACGCCAGGAAACCGCCAGTACCGCAGGCCGGGTCCATAATCGACTCACCCAGTTTCGGGTCGATGCGGTTGACCATAAAGCGCGTCACCGCACGCGGAGTATAGAACTCGCCCGCATTGCCCGCGTTTTGCAGGTCGCGCAGAATTTGTTCATAAATGTCGCCAAACAGGTGACGCTCGGAGCTGCTGCTAAAATCAATTTCATTGAGCTTGTTAATTACCTGGCGCAACAGCGTACCGTTTTTCATGTAGTTGTAGGCATCGCTAAACGCTTGCTTCACCACAAAACCGCGCGGGTTTTTATCGATTGGCGCAATCATGCTTTTCAGGGTTGGGAACAAGTCATCATTCACAAACTCCAGCAGCTCATCACCGGTAATTCCTTCGCTGTTTGCCGCCCAGGTGCGCCATAGGTAACGTTTAGGGATCGGCAACTGGTAATCATCCTGCTCCAGTTCCAGCTCTTCTTCTTGAGTGTCAAAAATTTTCAGGAACAGCAACCAGGAAAGCTGGCCTAAGCGTTGGGCATCGCCATCCACGCCTGCGTCTTTGCGCATGATGTCCTGGAGGGATTTTATGACTGAGCTAATTGACATGTTTTCTTTCCGTTTTTAAAAAATGATGCCACCGGGAGCCGTAAGCGCCAGGTGGCAGAATAGTCGTTGGGTTATCAGGCGGAGCGTGGTGGCAACTGGTAGATTTCGTTTTCCAGTTCGTTCACTGCCTCTTCGTAAGCCTGCTTGTTACCAAAGCTGCTTTTGATAATTTCCAGTGGGCGGCCCAGCGTGTCGAACGGTTTGAGCTTCAACACCTGAATATCTTCGATTTCCTGCACGCCTTCGTCAGCGTATTTATCCAGAAGCGTGTTTAACACGTTCTGTGCAGGCGCGGAATATTTGGTGAAATAGTTACGCTTGCGCACGTTGTTGGCACGTTCCTGGCGCGTGAGCGGCGGCTGGCCGTAAACCACATGGCAAAGTAAATCGAACGGGTCGAGATCTTTACCCACCTCTTCGGCTAACACATCCCAAAGCACGCCCAGCTCTTGCAGCTCCGCAATGATCACCTGCTTGCGGTCGGCAGATTGCCATTTACGGGTGAAGTCATCAAGTGATGCGTAGTCTTTATCTTTTAGCAACGTTTTGCGGGTGTAATCCTGAAAGGATTCCGTGACCAGTTTGCCGTCTGCATCGTAATACTGAACGCGTTTCGCCAGCACTTTTACCGCAACGCCGTTAACGTGGAATTTGCGGATTTTGTTTTCGTCGTCTTCTTCGAAAGCGCCAGTTCCATCGCCTGATGTCGGGTCATACGTTGCAGGAGTTTCTTCCATCCCAGTAAACACTTCAGGCAATTCACTCTCTGGCGTGTCGTCTTCCAGCCGCTCGTCAAAATCAGAGTCCGGGTCGGTAATCTCTTCTGCCGTGGTACGAATCACTTTTTCCGGTACGCCGTCAAAACGTTCATCGGCAAACAGTTCGGTGGCTTTTTTGAAGTCGAGAATGGTGAACCATAGCTTGCCGTGTTTTTCGTTGATACGCGTGCCGCGCCCGATGATTTGCTTGAACTTGGTCATCGACTGAATGTTTTGATCCAGCACCACCAGCTTGCAGGTTTGAGCATCCACGCCGGTGCTCATCAACTCTGAGGTAGTGGCAATCACCGGGTAAGGCTTTTTAGGATTGATGAAGTTATCCAGTTGCCCTTTGCCGATCTCGTCATCGCCGGTGATTTTCATCACATACTTTTCGTTCTTCTTCACCTGCTCCGGGTTCAGGTTGACGAGTGCCCGGCGCATTCGGTCGGCATGATCGATGTCGTTACAAAAGACGATAGTTTTATCCATCGGATTGGTGCGTTTTAAATAGTCGGTGATGGTTTGCGCCACCAGCAGGGTGCGCTCATCAATCACCATGGTGCGGTCGAAATCTTTCTGGTTATAAATACGGTCTTCGATCAGCTCCCCGTGTTTATCCACCTGCCCTTTGGTCGGACGCCAGCCCTGCAAATCCACGTCGATATCCACGCGCACCACTTTGTAAGGGGCGAGGAAGCCATCTTCGATGCCTTCTTTCAGGGAATAGGTATAGACCGGTTCACCAAAGTAGTCGGTACTGGAGACTTCTTCGGTTTCTTTCGGCGTGGCGGTGAGGCCAATCTGCGTGGCACTGCTGAAGTATTCGAGAATTTCACGCCAGGCACTGTCTTCCGACGCGCTGCCACGGTGGCATTCGTCGATGACAATCAGGTCAAAGAAATCGGCCGCGACTTGTTTAAAGGCTTTCTGATGTTCTTCCGGCCCGGTGATGGCCTGATACAGCGCCAACTGGATTTCATATGCCGGGTCGATGGTGCGCCCGGTGATTTTTGTCATCGCGCTGCCAAAGGGTTGGAAATCGTTAGTTTTGGTCTGATCAACCAGAATATTGCGGTCCGCGAGGAACAGAATGCGTTTCTTGTTTTTTGCTTTCCATAAACGCCAGATAATCTGGAAAGCGGTATAGGTTTTCCCGGTTCCGGTCGCCATCACCAGTAATACACGTTTTTGTCCGGCAGAAACGGCTTCTATGGTTTTATTGATTGCCTGTAACTGATAGTAGCGCGGGGATTTCCCTGAATTGTCATCGTAGTAATCCTGGCTGATGACGGGCATTTGTTCGGTAGTAAAACCTTTCCAGGCGCAGTATTTATCCCAAAGCTGTTCAGGGCTTGGGAAATCTTCTAGCTTGATTTCAGACTCAAGCTGCACAGGGTTGGTTTTATCGTGAAAGATAAAGCCATCACCGTTGGAGGCAAAAACAAAAGGCACATCAAGCAAGCGCGCGTAATCCAGCCCTTGCTGCATCCCTTTGCCAATCTCATGCTTATTGGCTTTTGCTTCTATAACAGCAAGCGGTAACCCCGGTTTGTGGTAAAGCACAATATCGGCTGATTTCACCGTCAGGCGTGCCGCCAGTTTGCCGCGTACCACTACTTTGCCATCACGGAGTTTTACCTCCTGACGTATCTGCGTCATCACGTCCCACCCCGCGTCTTTAATCGCAGGCAGGATGAATTTGGTGATGATATCCGTTTCAGTCAGATTGGTTTTGTTCACGCCAGCCATAGCAAAGCTCTCAACGGTGAAAGGTCAGCCCTGATTTTACACATAATGATGCGGTAGGTAATGACCTGAAACGATGTTTTGAGCCATTGGCACCCGGCAAACGAAATCAAAGATCACATCAAAATTGCAGCGACCTCTTTTTTGCAGCATGTTGTTGGCTTTGTTGTGCGCCAAAAGGACTTTTACACTGTTACTTGGTTCGTGTGATCAGCAGCGTAATAATTCCCGTGTTCTATTCTCGTCGGACTTAAACTGGGGCTACTCATGAACGTTTGATGGTATCTGTGATGGTACGCGGCAGTAATTAACCAATAATCTAGTTTGTTATCAATACCTTAAATATTCATTCGATTCCTGCAGGGGACACCATATAAACCTCTTCTGAAGCCTACCGAAATCAATAATCCCCTCCTTCTTATCAGCAATAACCCCTTAGTTTTGACTATACGACATCAACCGATATCACCCCATTTTCACGTAAATAAACGAGCGTTTGATGCCTTCGGGAGTACTTATGCTGTTCAACAAAAATAAGGCCCGTAAAATACTCTTGGGTAAACGTCAGATAGCCACTGCAAAAGACAAAGCCTATAAGCTCACAGGCGGTGGAGGATTCCCCCCCACACGCCAGATAGCATAATGAACCGGTATCGTCTGTTTCTTAGTTTAATGCTGCATCGGTGAGCGCATCCGCCAAGTGAAGCTGGGTTTGCTGGGCGGATTGCAGGCGGGATTTGAGGGTGTCGCAGAATGTATCCATCTGACTTATCTTGCTAAATACTGCACTTTGAATCCCAGCAGGAGGTACAGGGATTAGGATGTTTGACAGACTTTCAATGTTCAACTTTGGCATTTTTATTCGATTCTCTGCCGCCCTAACTTGAATAAGAAATACTTCGGACAGTATCACCTTTAATAAATAACCAGCATTAAGGAAACAGTCTAAAGGATACATGTCTGCGCTACACAACCCATCATATTCAGCAATGAATGCTTTTGAGAGCGACGGACGTATTTTTGAATATACAATTTGGTTTTTATAAAACCTACTATTTGGCCCTTTTATCCCAGACTCCTTAACTGTTCTCTGCGAAATAACTTTCCCAGTTCCCTTTTCAATAATATCAGGCGCAACCTGAAAGAAGTCATAATAGTTTTCTGGCTTCACCAACTCTGCGCGAATATTAATTACACTACCTAAACGACACCACTCCCACCCCTCCGGCAACTCAAACGGTTTCTCATCATCACTAATTGGCGGCAACGGTTTTTGTTTTTTAATTTTCCCTTCTTTCACCAGTTGCGCTTTTTCCTGCTCAATACGTTTAAGCAGCTCAGAAGCCGGTTCGTCGTTAGGATCTTGCGCCACCAGTTTCCCCATCACCGCCAGTTGCAGAATGGTTTGCTTAAGCGCGTCGATACTCGCTTCAGTGGTAAATAACGTGTCGAAATGCTGGCTAATTCGCGCCCAGTTTTCGGCGAGTTCTTCTGCATTTTGGCTGTCGGTTAGCGTTGCCAGCAGGGTTTCTACCAGTTGCTGATGGGCGTCCAGACTGATTAGCGATTGCTGTTCCAGTTGAGCGCAGAGGGACATAAGATCATTAACTTTATCTACAATACGGAGTTGTTCTTCTAATGGAGGAATCGCAACTACCCCAGCAAAAAATTGTTTATCATTAATCGCAGGATAAGCAATTCCAGTCTGACAACTTTCAACATAGTTAATAAATACAGGTGACCGAAGGTAGTGATAGATGAATGTTGCAGAAATGCCTTCCCACGGGTGAACTATTGCAAATGCGGTGCTGGCTATTGGTTCTGGATGGAAATCGTCATTTATAACTGCAATATTTAGCAAATAAGGACGAACTGTAGAATATACAACTGTATTTCTACGAACAATTTTTCTCGCCCGAGAAGGTGCATCTTGAGCTTGCATTATTGTTGGCTCTGCAACGATGCCTAATTCTTTGTTAATGGATCCAACATCAATATATGTAAAATCATTTTCGGGAGTTTTTTGCCCCCAATCATGACCAACATGATCCATTCTTACCCACTCCCACCCACTCGGCAACTCAAACGGCTTCTCATCCTCGCTAATCTCAGGCAACGGCTTTTGCTTTTTAATTTTCCCCTGCTTCACCAGCTCCGCTTTCTCGGCAGCAATGCGCTTTAACAGCTCAGACGCCGGTTCATCATTCGGGTCCTGCGGCACCAGTTTGCCGCGCACCGCCAGTTCCAGAATCAGCTCGCGCAGTTTCTTAATGCCGTACAGGTCGATTTTGCCGTTGCTGCCGCGCCCAGCGGTGGAGCGGGTTTGCAGCGCAGAAGACCAGATATCGATATGGTCAGTGATCAGCTTCTCAACGGCCATCAGTTCGCCCCCTTGTTGCCTGCCAGTGCAGCACCGAGGATGTCGCGCAGCTGGTTACGCAGCTCGCTGATTTCCGCCTGCTGAATATGGTACTGCGCCAGCAGCTCGTCTGGATCATGAGTTATCTTTTCACCCTCGTAAGGGTTCGGGATATCAAGATTGAAGTTACGAGCGATGATCTTGTCGATACTGACTTTCCACGCCTGATTGTTCTCTTCGCGGCTGGCAAAACCGTCGGCTTCGTTACCCCACCAGTCGATTTCCGCTTGGAACTCTTCAAACTTCATCGGCTTGGTTTTGCTGTAGTTCTTCACACCGTCCGGGTACGGGTGCTCGTAGAACCAGACGTCTTTGGTTGGCTGACCTTTGGTGAAGAACAGAATATTAGTTTTGATACCGGTGTACGGGTTAAACACGCCGTTCGGCAAACGCACGATGGTGTGCAGGTTGCACTCTTCGGTGAGCAGCTTTTTGATTTTGGTTTTTACCCCTTCACCAAACAGCGTACCGTCCGGTAACACCACCGCCGCGCGGCCTTTGTCGGCCAGCACTTCAATAATCAGTTGCAGGAACAAATCGGCAGTTTCACGGGTTTGCATCTCTGCCGGGAAGTTCTTCTCGATGCCGTCTTCTTCGGTGCCGCCAAAAGGTGGGTTGGTGATGATCACGTCAAGCTGCTCATCCCATGAAGAGAGCGGTTTATTCAGCGTGTTGTCGTGGCGGATTTGCACCGGCACTTCAATACCGTGCAGCAGCATATTGGTGGTACACAGCAGATGCGGAAGCTGTTTTTTCTCTACGCCGTGGATCTGCTGTTGCAGGGTTTTGTGGTCTTCGGTGGTGTTGACGTAATGCTCTTTCACATGATCGAACGCACAGGCAAGAAAGCCGCCCGTGCCGCACGCAGGGTCCATAATCGACTCGCCGAGCTTTGGATCAATACGGTTGACCATAAAACGCGTTACGGCACGCGGGGTATAGAACTCGCCCGCATTTCCGGCGCTTTGCAGGTCGCGCAGGATCTGTTCGTAGATATCGCCAAACAGGTGGCGTTCTTGGCTGCTGCTGAAGTCAATTTCGTTGAGTTTGTTGATCACCTGACGCAGCAACGTACCGTTTTTCATGTAGTTGTAGGCATCGCTGAACGCCTGTTTGACCACAAAGCCACGCGGGTTCTTATCGATCGGCGCGGTGAGGTTTTTCAGGGTCGGGAACAGGTCGTCGTTTACAAATTCCAGCAACGCCTCACCGGTGATGCCCTCGCTGTTGTCTGCCCAGCTACGCCATAAATAGCGCTGTGGGATCGGGAACTGGTAGTCATCCTGCTCCAGTTCCAGTTCTTCTTCTTGGGTATCAAAAATCTTCAAGAACAGCAGCCATGAAAGCTGCCCCAGACGCTGGGCATCACCGTCCACACCGGCGTCTTTACGCATAATGTCCTGAAGGGATTTAATAACTGAGCTAATCGACATGTTTTCTTTCCATACTTAAAAAAGGATGCCACCGGTCGCAGACGCGGCCAGTGGCAATATATTTATAGGTTATCAGGCTGAGCGTGGCGGTAGCTGGTAGATTTCGTTCTCCAGTTCGTTGACGGCTTGCTCATATGCTTTCTTGTCACCAAAGCGGGTTTTGATGATTTCTATCGGACGCCCCAGCGTATCGAACGGCTTCAGTTTAAGTACCTGAACGTCCTCAATTTCCTGCACGCCTTCATCGGCATATTTATCCAACAACGTGTTAAGTACCTGCTGTGCTGGCTCAGCGTATTTGGTGAAGTAATTGCGCTTACGCACATTGGCCACGCGTTCCTGACGGGTTAGCGGCGGCTGACCGTACACCACATGGCAGAGCAAATCAAACGGGTCGAGATCTTTCCCCACCTCTTCGGCGAGGACTTCCCACAGAACACCCAACTGCTCCAGCTCTTCGATGATGACCTGTTTGCGCGGTGCATCCTGCCATTTACGCACGAAGCTATCCAGTGAGGAGTATTCGCTGTCTTTGAGCATCGTTTTGCGGGTGTAATCTTGGAAGGATTCAGTCACCAGTTTACCGTCAGAGTCGTAATACTGAACGCGCTTAGCCAGTACTTTCACGTCCACACCGTTCACATAGAACTTACGGACTTTGTTTTCATCATCATCATGAAACTCGCCGTTTCCTACGCTCTTGTCATGGTTAACCTGATATTCTGCACCGTCTTCTCGAACCACACTGGCAACGTTATCACCGTCATCAGTGCTATCTTCCGCATCTAGCCGTTCATTAAAATCAGACTTTTCATCAGAAATGTCGTTAGGTTTCACCACCAACACTTTTTCCGGCACACCATCAAAGCGCTCATCGGCAAACAGCTCGGTCGCTTTCTTAAAATCGAGAATGGTGAACCACAGTTTGCCGTGCTTTTCGTTGATGCGCGTACCGCGTCCGATAATCTGTTTAAACTTGGTCATCGACTGAATGTTTTGATCCAGCACCACCAGCTTACAGGTCTGCGCATCAACGCCGGTGGTCATCAACTCCGACGTTGTCGCAATTACAGGGTAAGCTTTTTTTGGGTTAATAAAGTTATCCAGCTGCGCCTTGCCGAGATCGTCATCGCCGGTGATTTTCATCACGTACTTTTCGTTTTTCAACACCTGCTCGGGGTTGAGCACCACCAGCGCGTGGCGCATTCGATCGGCGTGATCGATGTCGTTACAGAAGACGATGGTTTTATCCATCGGATTAGTGCGTTTCAGGTAATCAGTGATGGTCTGCGCCACCAGCATGGTGCGTTCATCAATCACCAGCGTGCGGTCAAAATCCTTCAGGTTATAGATGCGATCTTCAATCTCTTGGCCGTATTTATCTAACTGGCCTTTAATAGGTCGCCAGCCCTGCACGTCAACATCGATATCCACACGCACCACTTTGTAGGGCGCAAGGAAACCGTCTTCAATGCCCTCTTTCAGCGAATAGGTGTAAACCGGCTCACCGAAGTAGTCGATATTAGAGACATCTTCCGTTTCTTTTGGCGTTGCCGTCAGGCCTATCTGGGTAGCGCTGCCGAAATACTCCAGAATCTCCCGCCAAGCAGAATCTTCAGATGCGCTGCCACGATGGCATTCGTCAATCACAATCAGGTCAAAGAAATCTGGGGCCACCTGCTTATAGGCTTTTTGGTGTTCTTCCGGTCCGGTAATGGCCTGGTACAGCGCCAGATGAACCTCATAAGCCGGATCGATAGTGCGTCCGGTCACTTTAGTCATCGCCGCACCGAAAGGCTGAAAATCGTTATTTTTAGTTTGATCGACCAGAATGTTGCGGTCCGCAAGGAAGAGGATGCGTTTTTTGTTTTTGGCTTTCCACAGACGCCAGATTATCTGGAATGCGGTATACGTTTTGCCTGTACCGGTTGCCATGACCAGTAGAATACGATTCTTTCCAGCCGATACGGCATCTACCGTTCGGTTAACCGCCTGCATCTGATAGTAACGAGGAGATTTTCCGCTGCCGTCGTCGAAATAGTCCTGACTGATAACCGGCAGCTGCTCCTGAGTGAATCCTTTCCAGACGCAGTATTTTTGCCAGAGTTGTTCAGGCGTTGGGAAGTCACTGAGAGTAATTTCGGATTCGAGCTGCTGCGGATTGGTTTTATCGTGGAAGACGAACCCATCACCGTTGGAGGCAAAGACAAAGGGAACATCGAGCAGGCTAGCGTAGTCCAGTCCCTGCTGCATCCCTTTACTGATGGCGTGCTTGTTAGCCTTGGCTTCGATAACTGCCAATGGCAAGTTAGGCTTATGATACAGCACGATATCCGCAGACTTAACTTTGATACGTGAGGCCAATTTGCCACGGACGACAATTTTGCCATCACGCAGTTTCACTTCCTGACGAATCTGGGCCAAATCATCCCAACCAGCCTCCTTCACCGCAGGAAGGATGAATTTACTGATGATATCCGTTTCAGTCAGGTGCGTTTTGTTCACGCCAGCCATAGCAGGGCACTCCACGATATTGGGTTAACTCTGATTTTACACGGTTCTGATTTTACACAGAATAGTACCGGACGTAATGACCTGATACGCGTTTTTGGCCAATTGACACCCGCAATATTGAATTAGAGGTCACTCCAAAATTACAGTGACTTATTTTTGAGCATATCGGTCTACGCAACATGAGTATTACGCTTAATCTGGCTCATGCGAGCACGGGCATAGCGATTGCCTAATTCTATTCTCGTCGCACTCAAAATCGAGACAATTACCAAGCCGTGATTCATCCTTATTTCGTCAACACAACGCTGATCGCTGTCGATGGATTGAATATCCACACCGCAACAAAACATAAAGAACACACATAAAACACAAATAACTCATTCAAGAAAAGATTTGATCGCCGCATAGCCTTGATGATTATTCAGGCATTATCTCACCGTTTTTTGTCTGCACGCCTCATTCTCCTTTCACCTTAGTATAAAAACATCTAACAGATAAACTTATAAATGAAGAATAAAAACCTAATCGACATCTAACCGACAGTTCATAACATTATAAAATTGATGGTTATGAATATAAGTATCTAAAAAAGAGTGGTACTGGATATACTTCTTACCTGTCGAGAAAAGAATATTTTTAAAGATATTCAATTCATCAATAGCATCGCTTCTGAACATTCCATATAAAAATCAGCATGGGGCATGCATAGGTATCAATACTTGCTATTACATCTAGTAATACGAGAACGAGCCAACGACAGCAGCTAAATTTTCAGTTTGGTTTTTAACTGGCTTCATATTTATTTATTACATATATAATTACGAATAATGGATAAAACAGATAATTAATAGGTTTCAATAGAACAAAGCCTAACAAGGATTGCGAGGTTTGAATTACAGAAAGGAGTCTATCATCTCTCCAGTAATTTCCTTTCTCTCAATTCATATAAATAGAATGTGAATTTCAACAAAACATTCACTCACTAAAGCTTTAATTCCATTAAGAATCAAAGCCCTCTCCTCTGCTGAATAAAAATGGATGCGAGATATAATATGGAGATAGATATGAACAATGATACAAGTCACCATGATATTTCAATTATAACAAACAACGAGTTTTTGAAGTTAGGTTTGATTTCTGTACTCGATAAGCTTGCTGCTAACATCATCATAACCAAAGCCATTTTTATTGATGTCGATAGTTTGAAATTAATTTCAGACTTAGATGCCATTTTAAAAGATGCCTATGCAAATAGAATGTCAGTGGTTCTCATCTGCTCTGGCGGCGATATGTCTATGGTTTTTGGACGTTTACCACATATCGATATTCGTGCCCATATATCCACATGGATGAGAGATATTGTTGGGCTATTAAGATCAAGTTTAACGCATTACTTCGTGAAAGCATGTAGCGATCTTATCTGCGTAGAAAAGCTTGGGTCGATGAAAATGGCCATCATCCTCATGATTAATAGAGAGTGGTCATTTAGTCTTATTGCTCGAACGTTAAAGATTTCACATAAAACACTTTATCGCTATACCGGCGGCTTAGTTTTATATTTTAACGTGAGGAATATTAATTTTTTATTTTACTTTCTCCGTTCAAGATTTCTTCCATCTTACTTTGATTCTCGCCTAAGTAATTGCTCACTAAGAACGCCGTTACTGTCATTTGTTTCAGGAAAATTCACGAATCAGAATCAAACACGATTACCGTCAACTTTAGCCCAAGCGTAACCAGCCCTGGCCGCTTATTAATTATTTTATCATGATGTAATTGAGGAGTTATTTGATATGAACATGAGTTCATCAAAATTATTGATCTTGGGATCAATCTGTCTGCTGGCCGCTTGCTCTACACAATCTACCAAGAAGCCTCACAGCAACAATCATAAAACAGCTGCGGCAACAACGGGTTATACCAATACAAACACGCCAACGGATAACTATATTACAAAACGTACCGCAAGTTTAACCGGTATAACATTAGCGTCGACCAATAATACCTGCGTAGACCATTTTAATTTCCTTCGAGAAACTAAGGCGGCTGAGTATCAGAAATATACAAAAGACTATGGTGATATAGGCAAAGGCTATCGTTTTTTGAACGTCAATAAAAACATTATGGATAACGATGCCAGAGAGGTTTACACCATGTCGCTTGATATGAAGCTAGATACCCTGTGCTCAAAAGTTCAATACACTGGCTATTCTGTTGTTAAAGCAAAAATAAAAGAACTCGCCGGTATTTAATTACCTCTTTATTCATGCAGGAACCCTTATTTTAAAGTCAGGGTTCTTTGCATTTTTATAAAAATCACATTGGTATTCACTATGAGAAAAATAATTTCACCTAGGGGGATGAAAATCACCTCCTGGGGAATGATACTTATTCAGCTCCTTACACCACTGCTAATTTCTGCCAGCTCAGTTGTTCGCGCCGCAGAATATAGCAATATGGAGGAGACGATTCTTGGGCTGCAATCTGTCGTAGATAACTCCATCGTGGATAACAATGCAAATAAAACCAGCCCTCCTTCCGAGCCCCAGCGCTCACCTGAAAAACAGAGCACACCGGCATCAACGCCGACACCAGGATTTCAATCACTTTTTCCATCACCTACAGCGCCTGTAGATTCTTCTCAATCAGAAGCAACGCCAACCGATTCAACGCCCGCGTTGCCGTCTTTAGGAAGTAATAATACGGCTTCCTCTGAGTCTGAATCAGCACCTGCCGCCGAATCTATTATCACTGGCAATGCGATGCAGGCGGGCCAAATTCTCTCTAGTGAGAACATTACTAATTCATCAATTAATTATGCTAAAAGCGTTGGTGAAGGTTTAATTAATCAGCAAATTAATGACTGGTTAAATCAAAAAGGTACCGCACGCGTCAGCGTAACCTCTGACAGCAAAATTTCAGGCGATATGCTACTTCCTGTCATTGGAAATAACGATAGCCTCTTATTTACCCAGCTTGGCATGCACGGTAATGAAGACCGAAACACAGCCAACTTAGGCCTCGGTTATCGCCAATATATTGGCGATTGGATGTATGGCATTAATACATTCTACGATTATGATTACACTGGTAAAAATGCGCGGCTAGGGGCTGGTGGTGAAGCTTGGACTGATTATCTGAAGCTCGCCGTTAATGGTTATTATGGCCTGACCGGCTGGCACCAGTCTCATCTCTCCGACATGAAAGATTACGATGAACGCCCAGCAAATGGCTTTGACCTCCGCGCCGAAGCCTATTTGCCGTCATACCCACAGTTGGGTGCCAACATCAAATATGAACAATATTTCGGTAAAGATATTGATTTAGGCACCGGTACAGATCCCGATGATTTAAAAGATAATCCAAAAGCGCTGACGGTGGGTCTGAATTATACCCCTGTTCCCCTGATCACATTGAAAGGTGAGCACTCCGTTGGTGATAAAAATGAAAGCCTCATCGGCCTCGATGTTACCTATCGTTTTGGTGTGCCATGGGAACAACAAATTAGCACCGACTCTGTAGATTCACTGCGCAGCCTGATGGGCAGCATGTATGAATTTGTCGACCGTAACTATGAAATTGTTATGCAGTATCGCAAGCAGGATTTGCTGCATATTTCACTGCCAGATAATGTAAACGCCAAAGCGGCTGAAACTATCGTCCTGCCACTGACCGTCACAAAAGCCAAGTACGGTCTAAAGGATGTTGATTGGAGCGCATCCCCTGAATTCACAGCCAACGGCGGGACATTCCGCAAGCTGTCACTAACGCAGCTTGAAGTTAAACTACCTGCATACGTATATAACCAGCGCGCTAATGCCGCGCAAAAATATATTATTAAAGCCGTCGGTGTGGACAACAATGGCAATAATTCCAACACGGCAGCAACCACCATCAACGTCGCCCCTTCTAAAAACGTTATTAGTGAATTAATTATCACCCCTACAGGCTCATTACCTGCCAATAATGCAGATTATTTCACCGTAACAGCCATCGTGGTTAACGAACAGGGTCAACCGATGGTTGCGGAAGCAATCAAATTCAATATTGACGATCTCAAAGGCAACGACGGCCAATCCGCTGCAACGTTATTTAAAGACGGGGATTCTAATAGCCAAGTCCTGACGGCCAACACGGATAGCCAAGGAAAAGCAACGATATACGTGCGCAGCAAACTGGCGAAAGAAGGCACCATTACCGCCACGATGACTAACGGCAACAATATGTCTGGCCGCGTTAGCTTTGTCGCCGATACCGCTTCTGCACAAATCAGTACGCTGGAGATCATCAACAACAAAGCGCTTGCCGATGGGCAAAGCACCAATAAACTTAAAGTGACTGTCAAAGACGGTAATGGCAACACGCTCCCGAACTCTACCGTTGAGTTAAGCGCCTCTCATGGAGCAACTCTGGTCGGCGGTTCCACCGTGGTCACTGACGCCGAAGGGCAAGCCACCTTCCTCGTGACGAATCTCACCGTAGGTGATAGCACGATCACGGCACGTATCAACGGCAGTTCCAAAACGCAGGTTGTGACCTTCGTTGCGGATAAATCAACCTCAACCATTACCCAAGGCGATCTGACAGCAACTCAAGATGCCGTTGCCAACGGCGTAGCCACAAACCTGATCACCGCGAAAATAACTGATGCGAATGCCAATACGGTCGCAGGTGTTAACGTCAGCTTCACCGTGAGCGATGGAGCCCGAATCACGACGGTCAGAGGCGTTACCGGCGACGATGGTATCGCCACCGCAACGGTGACCAGCCTTAAGGTTGGAACCTATACCGTTACCGCGCGAATTCAGGAATCTGGTCATACCGCCCAAACCACAACCCGCTTCATCCCAGATAACTCAACGGCGATCATCGTTGATAGCAATATGACTATCAATCCAAATGGGGCACTGGCAAACGGTGTTGATATTGATGCCGTAGAGGTTATCGTCACTGATGCCAACGCTAACCTGCTTCCAAATACGACGGTGAGTTTTGCCGTTGCATCAGGAGCCGCGATCACCACCTTAGTGGGTACAACCGGCTCGGATGGTAAGGCAAAAGCGAAAGTAACCAGTAATATTGCGGGAAAATTCAAAGTAACAGCCACGGTTAGCGGTCGTTCAACGGCCAAAGATGCGGTGTTTGTAGCAGACGGCAGTACCGCAACAATAACCAATGGAAGTCTACGAGTTACCGCTGATAATGCACTGGCTAACGGCACGGCAATGAACTCCGTTCAAGCTAAAGTGACCGACTCACATGGCAACCGGGTGCCTAATGTAACGGTGAACTTCACGGCCAATCACAGCGCGCTGGTCACCGTGGCATCGGCAGTAACGGATGCGGATGGTCTAGCGACCACAACGCTCACGAATACCGTTGCAGGAAATGCGATCGTTACGGCTACGATTAACGGCCATAGCCAAAATGTGAATACTAACTTCACACCAGATAGTTCAACGGCAACCATCACCCAAAGCGATCTGCGAGTTACCCACAATGACGCCAAGGCTGACGGTCATGACACCAACACCGTACAGGCGAAGGTTACCGATACCAATGGCAACGTAGTGCCTAATGCCATCATTCGTTTTAGCGCCACCAACGGTGCCACGGTGGCTGCTGCCTCGGTCACCACGGATGAACAAGGGCTTGCCAGCACCACATTAACCAATATCCACTCAGGCACCAGCGCGGTCACGGCCACGATTAATGGCCATAGCCCAAGAGTGAACACTAACTTTGTCGCCGATGCCTCAACGGCGACCATCACTGAAGCCAATCTGACTGTCACCATAGATAACGCCAAGGCTGATGGACACGCGACAGATACGGTACTGGCGAAGGTCACCGACGCTAACGGTAACATCGTACCCAATACGGACGTCATCTTTACGGCTAACCACGGCGCGATGATCACCACTACGTCAGCGACCACCAACGCCGATGGATTGGCGACGACCACGCTGAGCAATACCTTAACCGGCGTGGCGAAAGTCACCGCCACCATCAACGATCACAGCCAATCGATTGATACGCACTTTGTGGCCGACAGCGGAACGGCAACCATTGCCAGCGGTGCATTAACGGTTACCGCTGACAACGCCAAAGCCAACGGCAGCGCAACCAACGCGGTACAAGCGAAGGTGACAGATGCCAGCGGTAACGTGGTGCCAAATGTGATTGTTAGCTTTAGCGCCACTCACGGTGCAACGGTTAACACCACATCAGCGCTCACTAACGATCAGGGGATTGCCAGCACCACGCTGCTCAGCCAAACGGCGGGCGTCAGCAAAGTCACCGCCACCATCAACAATACCCACCAAAGCGTAGACACAACGTTTATCGCAGACACCAGCACCGCGACTATCACTAGCAGCGCACTGACCGTCACGACGGATAATGCCAAAGCTGACGGTGATGAAACCAATGCGGTGCAGGCCAAAGTGACTGATGCCAGCGGCAACGTTGTTCCGAATGTCGCAGTCAGTTTCACCGCCAATAATGGCGCTACCGTTATCTCATCGACCGTCACCACTAACGCCCAAGGACTCGCCAACGCCTCGTTGACGAGCCTAACGGCTGGCGTCTCGAAAGTAACGGCCACCATTAACAATCACAGCCAAAGCGTGAACACCACCTTTACGGCCGACAGCGGTACGGCAACGCTGATCAGCGGTGCGCTAACGGTGGTCGTCAATAATGCCAAAGCCAACGGTACTGCAACCAATAAGGTGCAAGCTAAGGTTACCGATGCGAACGGAAACATTGTGCCCAATGTCGCAGTCAGCTTCATGGCCAACAACGGCGCGATCATCATCGCTTCAGCCACCACCAACAGCCAAGGATTCGCTACCACCACGTTAACCAACATCAGAACCGGTATCAGCAAAGTCACTGCCACCATCAATGGTCAAAACCAAAGCGTGGATACCACCTTTGTGCCAGACAGCGGCACGGCAACCCTCATCAGCGGCGCACTCACGGTCACTGTCGATAATGCTAAAGCCAACGGCACCGCGACCAATGCCGTACAAGCTAAGGTGACCGATGCTAACGGCAATATCGTGCCAAATGTTGTCGTTAGCTTCACGGCAAATAACGGAGCCACAATCGTCACTGCATCGGCTACCACCAATGCGCAAGGGCTCGCCAGCACCACATTGACCAGCTTGACTGCGGGGATCAGCAAAGTTACAGCCACAGTCAATGGGCACAGCCAAAGTGTGAACACAACCTTTGCGGCAGATACCAGCACGGCAACCATTATCAACGGCGCCCTCACGGTCACCGCGGATAATGCCAAAGCCAATGGCTCTGCGACCAACAAGGTTCAAGCAAAAATCACCGATGCCAATGGCAACGTTGTGCCAAATATCGCTGTCGCCTTCACGGCCAATAACAGTGCAACCATCACCACCGCGTCAGCCACCACGAACGCCCAAGGGATCGCCACCACTTCCGTAACCAGCCTAAAAGCAGGTATATCGAAAGTGACGGCCACGATTAACGGACACGCTCAAAACGTAAACGTAACCTTCGTCTCTGACGACGGCACCGCGACCATCGCCAGCGGCGCACTGACCGTAACCGTTGATAATGCCAAAGCCAACGGCACCGCAACCAATGCGGTGGAGGCTAAGGTCACCGATGCCAACGGCAACGTACTCTCCAATGTCGTGGTCAGATTCGCAGCCACTAACGGGGCAAGCATCGCGATAGCATCAGCGACCACCAATTCCCAAGGGATTGCCAGCACTACCCTCACCAGCATCAAGTCAGGGATCAGTAAAGTAACGGCCACCATCAATGGTCACAGCCAAAGCGTAGACACCACGTTTGTGCCAGATAGCAGTACGGCAACGATTATCACTGGGGCACTCACGGTGACCACCGATAATGCGAAAGCCAACGGTGCCGCAACCAACGCGGTGCAGGCTAAGGTCACCGATGCCAACGGCAACGTGCTACCGAATATTGCCGTCAGCTTTACGGCTAATAACGGAGCCGCAATTGTAACCGCCTCAAGCACCACCAATGCTCAAGGTCTTGCTAGCACCACGTTAACCAACACCAAGGCAGGTATCAGTAAAGTCACCGCCACGGTCAACGGCCATAGCCAAAGCGTCAACACCACGTTTGTCGCAGACAGCGCAACGGCTACCATCACCAGAGCGAATCTGATTGTTACCTCTGATTATGCTAAGAGCGATGGACATGCCACGAATGCGGTACAGGCTAAGGTTACCGATGCCAATGGCAACGTCGTTCCTAATGCCGCCGTTAGCTTCACCGCCGATAATGGTGCCACGGTCATCACGGCGTCTGCCTCTTCCGATGCCCAAGGCCTTGCCACAACTACGTTGACCAACCTAACCGCAGGCGTTAGCAAAGTAACGGCAACCATCAACGGCCAGAGCCAAACGGTGAATACCACCTTTGCTGCCGACGATGGAACGGCCACCATCATCGATGGAGCGCTGACGATCACGGCCGATAACGCCAAAGCTAACGGTGCCGCAACCAATGCGGTACAAGCCAAAGTGACCGATGCCTACGGAAATATCGTTCCTAATGTGACGGTCAACTTTAGCGCCATCAATGGCGCAACGGTAACCACCGCGTCATCAATAACCAATGCGCAAGGGATAGCCAGCACCACGTTGACCAGCCGAACCGCAGGTCTTAGTAAAGTTACCGCCGCTATCAACGGCAACCGTCAAAACGTCAACGTTACGTTTGTGGCTGACAGCAGTACCGCAACGATCACTAGCGGTTCACTGGCGGTAACGGTAAATAATGCCAAAGCGAACGGTTTCGCGAGTAATGGGGTGCAGGCCAAAGTTACCGACTCTAACGGCAACATGGTGCCAAATGTGGAGGTCAGCTTCGCGGCCACTAACGGCGCAATGCTCACCTCAATATCAGTGACCACCGACAGCCAAGGGATAGCTAACACCAGTTTAACCAACACCAAAGCGGGGATCAGCAAGGTAACGGCCACCATTAATGGTCATAGTCAAAGCGTTGATACCAACTTTGTGGCCGACAGCGGTACGGCAACGGTTATCGATGGCGCACTCACGGTTACAGCGGATAACGCTAAAGCCAACGGCACCGCAACCAATGCGGTACAGGCTAAAGTGACTGACGCTAACGGCAACCTGATCCCTGATGTCGCAGTGAGTTTTAGCGCCACCAACGGTGCCACTATCACCAGAGCGTCCGTCACCACCAACGCGCAAGGGATAGCCAGCACTACCTTGACTAACATCAAGAGCGGCGTAAGCAAAGTCACCGCAACCATTAACGAGCACCGCCAAGCGGTGGATACCACGTTTGTCGCCGACAGCACCACCGCAACCATCACCAGCGGTGCATTGACGGTCACGGCGAACAATGCCAAAGCCAACGGCACAGCAACCAATGCGGTGCAGGCCAAAGTCACTGATGTTAACGGGAACCTCGTGCCAAATGTGGCCATCAGCTTCACGGCGACCAACGGCGCCACGGTAACCACGGCATCAGCCACCACTAATGCGCAAGGAATAGCTACCACTACCCTCTCCAACCTGACAGCCGGTATCAGTAAAGTCACGGCGACCATTAATGATCATAGCCAAACCGTGGACACCACCTTTGTGGCCGACAGCGGCACGGCAACGATCATCGCAGGCGCGCTAACGGTCACGGCGGATAATGCCAAGGCAGACGGTGTTGCAACCAATGCGGTACAGGCGAAAATTACCGATGCCAGTGGCAACCTTGTGCCGAATATGACGGTCAGCTTCAGCGCCACCAACGGTGCCAGAGTTACGACCGCATCGGCCACCACTAACGACCAAGGTATAGCCACCACAACCCTAACCGACATCACAGCGGGGATCAGTAAAGTCACCGCAACGGTCAGTGGACATAGCCAAACCGTTAATACGACGTTTGTCGCCGACGGCGGTACGGCAACAATCATCGCCGGTGCACTCATGGTGGTAGCCAATAATGCTATCGCCAACGGCGTGGCGATGAATACCGTGCAAGCCAAGGTCACCGATGCCAACGGTAACCTCGTGCCAAATGTGGTCGTCAGCTTCACGGCAAATAACGATGCCACGATTATCGCTGCATCAGGAACAACCAACGCTCAGGGAGTTGCTAGCACTAATTTAGCTAACAATAAGGCAGGAATAACCAAGGTCACGGCAACCATCAACGGCCACAGCCAAACCGTGGATACCACCTTTGTGGCCGACGCCAGCACCGCAACCCTTCTCAGCGGTTCGTTAACGATCACGGCAGATAATGCCAAAGCCAACGGTGCAGCAACCAATGTGGTGCAGGCGAAGGTCACCGATGCCAATGGCAACGTCGTTCCGAATGTGACCGTAACATTCCAGCGAACTGGCATAACGGATAAGTGGATTGCAACTAATTCGCAAGGAATAGCCAGCGCTGCTTATACCAGTACTACGGCAGGCACCGTACCAGTAACTGCCGTGCTTAATACCGCTCGCCAAACCGTAAATACCACCTTTATCGCCGACAGCAGTACGGCGAGCGTTCTAGCTGTAATTGTCGATAATGATGCTAGAGCCAACGGCACCGCAGCGAATCGCGTGCAGGCCAAGGTTACCGACGCTCATCGTAACGTGGTACCGAATATGGTGGTCAACTTCACGGCAACCAATGGTGCCAGGGTTATCACCGCATCGGCGACTACCGACGCAACCGGGCTGGCATACACAACGCTCACCAATACAACTGCCGGTATCAGTACCGTTACCGCCACCATCAGCGGTAGCAGCTCTGCCGTTGCTACCAGCTTCGTTGGCGACAGCGGTACGGCCACCATTACCAGCGGCGCACTCACCGTCACCGCGGATAATGCCAAAGCCAACTCTTTAGCGAAAAATACCGTTCAGGCTAAGGTTACCGATGCTAACGGCAACCTTGTATCTGGCGTGGCCGTTTCGTTCGCGGCCACTAATGGTGCTCGTGTAGCATTCTCAGTAGTGACAACCAACGCACAAGGAATAGCCAGCAATGACCTCACAAGCGCCACAGCAGGTGTGGCAAAAGTGACGGCAACCGTCAACAACCACAGCCAAACCGTAGACACCACCTTCGTTGCCGATAGCAGCACCGCAACCCTTCTCAACGGTGCACTAACGATCACTGCTGATAATGCCAAAGCCAACGGCGCCGCAACCAATGCGGTACAGGCGAAGGTCACTGATGCCAACGGCAACCTGGTGCCCAATGTCGCGGTTAGCTTCACAGCCAATAACGGCGCAACCATCATTACCTCAGCCACCACCAACGCTCAAGGTGTGGCCACCACAACGTTAACGAGCAAAGTTGCAGGCATTAGCAAGGTGACGGCAACCATTAATGGCCACAGCCAAACCGTGGACACCACCTTTGTCGCCGACGCCAGCACGGCAAATATTCTTAGCGGAGCACTAACAGTTACGGCAGATAATGCCAAAGCCAACGGTATTGCCACTAACGCCGTTCAAGCCAAGGTGACCGATGCCAACGGCAATCTGGTTCCTAATGCCATCGTGAGCTTTGTCGGCACCAACGGTGCCGCCATCGTGAACACCTCGGCGGTGACGAATACGCAAGGGATAGCCAGCACCACCTTGACTAATATCAAGACCGGTGTGAGCAAAGTCACCGCAACCATTAATGCGCATAGCCAAAGCGTTGATACCAACTTTGTCGCCGACAGCGGCACCGCTACCCTCATCAGCGGCGCGTTAACGGTCACCGTGAATAACGCCAAGGCCAACGGTACGGACAAAAATACGGTTCAGGCTAAGGTCACCGATGCGAATGGAAACCTTGTTCCTAATGCCGCCGTCAGCTTCACCGCCGACAACGGCGCAACGATCGTTGCCACTCCGGTTTCGACCAATGCGCAAGGATTAGCCATTACCACATTAACCAACATCAAAACGGGAGTCACCAAAGTCACTGCGACCATAAATGGTCACAGCCAAACTGTTGATACCACCTTTATAGCCGACAGCAGCACCTCTACCTTGGTCAGCGGCAATCTAACGGTCACCGTAAATAATGCCAAAGCTAACGGTGTTGCCACCGATACGGTGCAGGCGAAGGTGACAGATGCTAACGGTAACTTAGTGCCTAATGTGACGGTGAGTTTTACGGCAGCGAACGGCGCTCGGATCACCACGGCATCAGCCACGACCAATACACAGGGGCTTGCTACCACGACGCTCACCAATATCACGGCGGGAATATCGAAAGTAACGGCAACCGTCAATGGTCATAGCCAAAGCGTGGATACCACCTTTGTGGCCGACAGCGGTACCGCGACCGTCGCCAGCGGCGCACTCACGGTGACAGCCAATAACGCTAAAGCCAATGCTCTCGCCACCAATGCGGTACAAGCTAAGATAACCGATGCTAACGGCAACGTAGTGCCTAATGTCACCGTGAGCTTTACGGCAGACAACGGTGCAACAGTTACCACGGCGTCAGCCACCACCAATGCTCAGGGGATCGCCACGACGACCCTCACCAGCATCACGGCGGGTATCAGTAAGGTCACTGCGGCGATTAACGGTCATAGCCAAACGGTCAACACCACCTTCATTGCTGATGCAACCACAGCCAATGTCTCTACCGTTACGCTCAATGATGCCGTTATCGAAAAAATAGCCAACACTACGGATAACTTCACCTTTACCGCATTGGTCAAAGATGTGCATGGCAATGTGGTACCGAATACCGTCGTGACGTGGTCGCAGGATAAAGGCGCCGCCGTTACATTGCCGGCAACCAGCACCACGGATGCCACCGGCAAAGCCACTATTATTCTAACCAGCACCAAAACTGAAACCTTACAGATTCAAGTAATGGCCGCGGTTGGAAGTGGAACGAAGGTGAATGCGGATAAAAAAGTGAGCTTCAGAAAACAACTCGTCAACGTGCACGGAGTGACTAAAAATGCGATAAACAACGCCATGATCCCGAATGCCAAAATTGAGATATCGTTAACACCGAATAACTCAAATCCGGAATTTACGGTGACCAGTGGCTCCGACGGCAAATACGCCATCAGCATTCCACAAGGGAGTTACTATCTAAAAGTTACCGCAACCGGCTTTAGCCCTTATGAAACAACCCTTGATATACAAGCGGTAACCGATCAACAAAAAGACTTTGTTCTGTCGCCTTATTTAGATGGCAAAGCTGCGCGTATCGTGCTGACTTGGGACAGCTCACCAAGCGATATGGACGGTCATTTATGGGTTCCTAAAGTAGACAATCCAAGCTCCCTCTATGAAGTGTACTATCTAGCTAAAACACCATCAGGTGCAGATGCTAATCTTGATGTCGACGCACAAGCAGGCTACGGGCCAGAAACCATCACCGTAACGACGATGCATTCTGGCGTTTATTGCTACGCCGTTAACCGCTACTCACCCGATCCTAAAGCCTATACTGGAGCAAAAGTTAAGCTTTATTTGTCTGATGGTTCAACGAAAGAGTTTAAGATTGAAGATGCCTCAGGGAGTACTGATAACATGCAATATTGGACCGTCTTTAAAATCGATACCACAGCAGGCCAGACCGATGTTAAGACCATTAATACCTTAACTACGGGTAACTCCGGATGTAAGTAATATTAGTAATTGAGCAGCTAATAGCTAAAAGGAGCTAACCGTGGTTAGCTCCTTTTTTATTACGCTCAAAACCAAATGGGATAATACAAACAAAGACTAAATAATGTAAACACCCTACAACAAACGTATATTCGATTAACCAACTATATTCCAGAAAGATTTTTACGTTTATCATTAACCAAGATAAAGCTTGAATATTGGATCTTAGAACAAAGCGTCTCCAACTTCATTTTTAGCTCCATGGTGTAGATTTTTTTGGCATCTTTATCCATAATGTTTTGATTAGAGTTAAGAAATTTAAATCCTTCTGTGATTTTATTATAGTCATCTGCGTATTTAGGATATTGAACGGCATTCTCTTCATGCAGAAAATTGTAGTTATCCATACATTTATTATTCGTCGATTTGAATGCGTTTCCACCTACCATCCCGCCTTTCGGCGGCGTATTCTCTTCTGTTGGCGATTGCTGACTGTTTGCATAAAAGTAATCATACTCAAGATCTTCACCTTGAAAACTATGGTTAGCCGTATCCGATGAGGAACACCCTGCAAGAAGAAACGTTGTTCCAATTAACATTATGCTTATATGCTTTTTATTCATACTATATCCTTTAGTGGTCAATAAATTTAGCAATGATAGAACGAGACTAAATGACGATAAAAATCATGAAGTGCAGACAAACACAAAGTTATTCGCTCTACCAAATAAATAAGTGTTTTTTATCTTGTTGATGCTGACGTTAATTTCTTTCAGATCTTTATTTCTGAAAAACAAAAAATCAAGTATAGGCTCCGGCGAGAACGATTTTTCAGTGGAATCGTGAAAGTAAGTCACTAGCTGCGCATCATAGATAACAATGTGCTTTGCTTCAGCCACTCGGTACTTAAAATCAACACTACGGATAACGTTCTGAGTCAAACCATTGTTGGTTAAAAACCCGGTGATCTCGGCATGGCCTTGCATTTTATCATTTAAACTAAATGAAATATTCCCATCCAATAAGTCTTTACTTTTACTGTCGTTATAAGAAAGCTCGCCATCACAACTGAAGGTATATGCAGGCTCATAAATAAAGAAAACGTAGATAACTTCAGAAGACAATACGATCGAAAAAAGGAGCAAAGCAAAAATTTTCCTGTTCATTGTATATAGTATCCTTTACAAAAAAAGTATTCATTTTTCCCTTTATCTACAATGCATTCAGTAAGAAACGTCCTTCCACTTCCTCTGCTTTCTGGCTTTACAATAAATACCTTTTCAGGCGTACACTTCACCCCATTCTGAGTAATTAATTTAACTGACGGTTCTAATAGAGAACGTGGCTGGCCACGCGTATACTCTGGTAAAATGCTAACATCACAAGTCGCAAACTTTCCGATATCCGTGATAACCGTATCGAGCTTATACTCCTTATTTTTACAGAGAATGGTATTAGTAAAAAACATAACTGAAAAAGCTAACGCGGCCATCAAGGCGATATAGCCATAATATTTACAGCCATGGACGCGTGTTAAATTTTGTGTCGTCACCACATTTTCTAAATTATACTCCTCATCTATTTTAATCGATGAATTTAAACAAAACCCTACCTTTGGGATCGTTCTAATCACCTCATCTTCAATGCCAAGCAAGGAAAACGTTCGCCTTAGAATGGATATGTATTGGTTAAGTGTATTATTAGATGAACGTAAACCTTGCTTGTCCCATATATCTTCTAAGATGTACTCTCTAGAAAGAATTTCACCTTTGTTATTTAGCAATAGGCTAAGAAGGTTGCAATTAGTGATCGTTAAACTAATCACTTGCTCTGGATTATCAACGCGCCAAATAGCACCATCGGCAGGTTTAAATATCACCATTTCGTTAATTTTATAAATCATAATCCTTGCATTATAGTGATTCAATTTATGGCACTCACATTAGAAAAATTAACTATAAATACAGAGAAATTTACTACGTGATAGTAAACAAAAAATCATTTATCGCAGGCACAAAGAACATACGCCGCTCTATTTATATCGACGCCCTATCACCTCTTCTTCTTTTTTTCACCCATGAAGTGACAGGAATTATCTCAAATTAAATTGAGTGGGTAAAACAAGCCACACTGGGAGTTTATACAAATTATAAGTTTTTTATTAAACCGTTAACCCCTAAGGCACAGATATAAACACTAATTATAAACCAACAAAACATCACGAATCAGGTTAAAACACCAAACAATAATGTATTTATAATATTTTATTTCATAACACCTCAAAGCTAAATTTCAAATAGTGCCTTTTATTTTAGGATAATTACCGCACTAATCGCTGTGGCACTTTCACCAATAAAAATGAATCCACTAAAAAATGCTTAATGCATAACCCTACAGAATCTGCCTATCACAGTGAGTTATAGGCATCCGTAATTATATTTATAGTATTTCGCATTGAGTTTTATCAGAAGAGGCTTGTTATTATTCTAATAATACATTTTTTATATTAACGCACAAAAAAAAGAAGCGCCGTAAATAAATAGCGCCCCAATTTGCTTCTCATTGAAGCGAAAGGATAGATAATCCACACCGCCAATATCGGCTTGGTACGGCATGCCTACTTCAGTTGCTCAATCATCTCTTGGCTGCGATGAATAAAGCTGCGGCTTCTTTCGCTATCTTCCTGCAACAGGCAAACGAACAACAAATCGGTAATAGTATTTTGTGCCGTGCGCGCAGAAATAGAAGAGCTACGCCAGCGCGCCTCATCAGCAATGGTATCGAGAACAAAATCAGCCAGCTTTCTGAGCGGGCTATCCTGAAGCGACGTTATCGCTATGATTTTCGTCCCCTTCTCCTGTGCCGCCTGTGCTGCAATAAATATCTCTTTCAGCGCGCCCGAGTAAGAGATAACAATTTGCACATCCCCTTCTCCTAGCGATTGAGCAACCGTCATCTGCACGTGGCTGTCCATTTCATTCATCACGGGATAGCCTATTTTCATCAGCTTATAAGCCAAGTCTTTCGCCACCAGCGATGAACCGCCCATGCCCATGATCTGCACTCGGCGCGCCGCCTTGATTTCAGCCACCACACTCTCCAACTGCGCCAAGTTTACGCTGTCGGTTGTCATCCTCAGAGCCTGCTGCTTGGCTCGAAATAGTTTTTCTGCAATCACCGACGGCGTGTCATGAACATTAATATCGTTATGCAAATGCTGCTCAGATTCAGCGTTCTGCTTACTTTGCTGCCCCCACTCCTCAATCAACGCCATTTTGAGGTTAGTAAATCCTTTGAAGCCCAATCGCTGAGCAAATTTCACAATGCTCGACTGGCTGATATTCAAAATGCTGGCGAGCTCTTGCGAAGAGCACTGCTTCAACTTATCGGGATTAGCCAAAATATAATCGGCAATAATACGTTCACCGGGCGTAAAGGCGTCTTTGTTGAGAGTGATTCGTTGTAGGCAGCGCATTTGGACTCGGTCAGCAGGAGGTAAGTAGCCGCTATCTTACCTTGCATGGCGCAAAAAATGGAGGCTGGATTCTTGGGTGAGCATTCACTTCATCCCAAACGCCGCCCAAATGGCAAGCATTTCGGCGCGGGGAAATAGTCGATATCAATCACAAAAAATGCGCATAAAATTATTAATTCTTTAAATCACATGATTTTTGGAATAATTTATTCCTTAACTTTGTGCTTCTGAGAATACTGAAATGAATATTGACCTCTCCCGCCTGCAAACTGAAGGCCGTAACATCGCCAGCGAAAACATCGACACCCTGTCTACTTTAGATATGTTGACGATTATCAACCAAGAAGATCAAAAGGTGGCTCTGGCCGTTGAGCGTATCCTGCCGCAAATCGCGCAGGCCGTAGATGCTATCGCTCTGGCCTTTAGCCAAGGTGGCCGTCTTATTTATTGCGGCGCAGGCACCTCGGGGCGACTGGGTATTCTAGACGCAAGTGAATGCCCGCCAACCTACGGCACCCCACATGAACAGGTGGTCGGGTTAATCGCCGGAGGCCACACCGCAATCCTCCGCGCGGTGGAAAATGCCGAAGATAACGTCGAACTTGGCGAGCAAGATCTGAAAGACCATCATCTCTGCGAGCGCGACGTACTCGTGGGTATTGCCGCCAGCGGAAGAACGCCTTATGTCATCGGCGCGATGAAATATGCCCGCTCGGTCGGCGCAACCACCGTGTCATTAACCTGCAACGCCAGCAGCGCGATGAGCCAATTAGCCGATATCGCGCTAGAAGCCGTGGTAGGGCCAGAAGTGGTAACGGGCTCATCAAGAATGAAAGCGGGTACAGCGCAAAAAATGGTTCTGAATATGCTCACCACGGGCGCGATGATCCGCAGCGGAAAAGTATATGGCAACCTCATGGTGGATGTTGAGGCGACCAACGCCAAGCTGGTTCAACGCCAAATTGACATCGTTATGCAGGCCACAGAATGCAGCCGCGATGAAGCCGTTAAAGCGCTCAGCGAATGTAAAAGACACTGTAAAACCGCCATTTTGATGATTCTCGCCCAGCTCTCTGCGGCTGAAGCCAGCACGGTTCTGGCACAAAATAATGGTTTTATCCGCCAAGCCTTAGCCTCACGTTCTCAGGGAGTTTAGCGATGGCTAAAATAACGGATACCACCATCACGCAAATTTTGGCGAACGTTGGTGGTAATAACAACATCACCCTATGCGGACATTGCATGACGCGGCTGCGCCTTACCTTGGCCGACCGCGCTCGCGTTAATCACGCCGAGCTGAAAAAGATCGCTGGGGTCATGGGCGTTATAGAAGGCAACGACCAGCTGCAAATTGTACTTGGGCCCGGCAAGGCGCAAACCGCCAGTGAAATGATGAACGTGATCCTTAGCCAATCACAGTCACAGTCACAGTCACAAGCCGATAGCAGCACGCCAGAAACTGATTTAAATGCCCTCGCGGCGGAAAATAAAAAGCAGCTCAAGAGTAAGCAAAATAACGCTTTTCACAGCTTCCTGACAAAATTCGCGACGATCTTCACCCCGCTTATTCCCGGCTTTATCGCCGCGGGTCTACTGCTCGGTATCGCGACGCTGCTCCAGCAAACCTTAATACTCGAAGGTGAAATTGCGCCGATTTGGCTTACGAGCCTGATTGGCTATATGAAAACCTTCAGCGTGGGCTTATTTACCTTCCTGAGTATCCTGATTGGCTTCAATACACAAAAAGCCTTCGGCGGAACCGGCGTTAATGGTGCCATCATCGCGTCATTATTTATTCTGCGTTACAGCGCAGAAGGAACCGTGGGCTATTATGCGGGGATCGATAACTTCTTCGGTCTAGTAATAGATCCGAGAGGGAATATCATCGGCGTACTGTTAGCCTGTATGTTCGGCGCATGGATTGAGCGCAAAGTACGCAAGGTTATCCCTGATAACTTGGATATGATCCTCACCTCCTCCATTACGCTACTCATCACTGGTGCCATAACCTATGTGGTTATCATGCCCATCGGCGTCGAACTCTTTAAGGGAATGTCTTGGCTGTTTCTGCATTTAAACGGTAACCCATTCGGCACCGCGTTGTTAGCGGGGCTATTCCTGATTGCGGTGGTCTTTGGTATTCATCAGGGATTTGTGCCGGTGTATTTCGCTTTGATGGATGCTCAAGGGTTTAACTCCTTGTTCCCTATCCTCGCAATGGCGGGTGGCGGACAGGTTGGTGCCGCGTTAGCGTTATATTTAAAAGCCAAGCCGGGCTCGACCTTACGTATGCAAATTAAGGGCGCCATATTCCCCGGTTTATTGGGTATTGGCGAGCCGCTAATTTATGGTGTCACGCTGCCCCGCTTAAAACCGTTTATTACCGCCTGTTTGGGTGGTGCCGTAGGCGGATTCTTTATCGGGTTGGTGGCTTATATGGGATTACCGATTGGTTTGAATACCGTATTTGGCCCGTCTGGCTTGGTTTCCATACCGCTCATTACTTCATCACAGGGTATCTATGCGGGCATGCTGGTTTATGTTGCAGGCGTTGCCATCTCGTATGCGGCAGGCTTCATTCTGACGTTGCTGTTTGGCTGTAAAAACGTTGACCTAACATAATGAGATTAAGCGCCATGCGTTCAGTAACACATGGCGCTAACCGCAATTATAGCAGCCACTCAATCGGCAAATAATAAGCGATTCTGGCTAAAATACGTTTGTATAGCGGGCTATCAGGCTCTTTATGATGAATTTGTTTCTCATCATTTTCATATTCAATCCAATTAATTTTACGACGCGGGGCAAGCACTAGCTGAAATGCTTTGTCGTGCAGGCTAGCAATAAATCGCTGATGAGTAGATGACGCCAGCGATTCACTTTCAATCACGAATCCCATCTCGGTATTTAATCGAGCCGAACGCGGATCAAAATTAAACGAACCAATAAAGACCAACTTGCCGTCAACGGCAAAAGTTTTAGCATGCAGGCTGGAACCAGAATGTCCGGTTAAGCCCCGGTCGCGTAAGCGCTCTTTACGTGATGGCCGCTCGGTTTCATTGGCTTTCATTTCAAACAATTCAATACCGCAACGCAGCAGGGTTTTTCGCCATTTGGCGTAACCCGCATGCACAATGGCCACATCGTTTGCCGCCAGAGAATTGGTGAGCACCGTCATTTTCACCCCTTGCCGCGCTAAATAAACCAGCTGTGACACGCCGGTGCGGGTAGGAACGAAATAGGCGGAGATAATATCCATGCTCACTTTTGGCTCACCAATCATCTTAAACAGACGTGATGCCATCAGCGCTTTGGTGGCTAACTCGCCGCGCCCTTTAAGCGGATCATCGCTAAATAATTGCACCTTTGCCCACGTCAGCGGCAGCTCGTTGTTCTCCATTTTGCGGGCTAAAAATTTATCACGCAGACGCTTTATATAGACTTTGGCACGCGCTCTGCCGCCCACTTCTTCAATCGTTAGGCCATGCAGAAAGCGCTTTTCCGACGCGTTGCCCAGAACGTCTTCCGCCGGTGATACACAGGCTGAAGTCCAATAGCGCTCGAAATCCTGACAGACCTCAGCAACAACATTGCCCACGGCCAACACGTCTAAATCAGAAAAAAGCGGCTGTTCACCGATACCAAAATACTCATCCCCCACATTGCGCCCACCGACGATGGTCGCCTGACTATCAAACGTCATGCTTTTATTGTGCATGCGCCGATTGAGTCTTTTAAAATCGGTTAAATAGCATAAACAGCGCATGCGCCGTAGCTGGAAGGGATTGAAGAGTTTTACGCTGATATTGGGGTGCGCATTGAGTCGGCGCAGTGATTCATCCAAACCGCCGGTGTTGTTGTCATCCAGCAGTAAACGAACTTTTACCCCGCGCTCGGCGGCACGAAATAATGCGCTAAACAGCAGTCGCCCCGAGAGATCGTTGTGCCAGATGTAATACTGCACATCCAGCGTTTTCTCAGCCATGTTGGTGAGCAAATATCTTGCAGCGAAAGCGTCATTACCCTCTTCTAAAGGATAGACCCCGCTTAACTCAGGATGGCATTCGCATAGCGGTTGGATAAGTCGAGCTAAACGTGTATCTCGATATGGTGTACTGTTCATTGTTACCCCTAACCCGCTTTAATCGCCGCCATGCATCAAACATTAGATACTGGCGACAATTAAAGATAGGGGCAACTATAATTATGCTTCGGTGACGATTTCCAAGCCCTGCGTTACACATTGCTCCAGCGTTTTCATTGCGCTGCTATAGTCGCGGTCAGGTTTAAACAAGCCCGCTGTACCTAAGATGAAATAATCCACGTCACGGGCCAGAGTACTAACGACCTGCGGAGAAATTGCCCCATCGACGGCAATCTGAGCACTGCTGCCGTGTTGATGTAACATTTTTCTTAAGCGGCTAATTTTATCAATAGCGCTATGAATAAATGGCTGACCGGCAAATCCAGGATTAACCGACATTACTAACACTACATCCACGACATCTAGCACTTCTTCCAAAGCACTCAACGAAGTACCCGGGTTAATCGCCACTCCGGCCTTAACCCCCCGTTGGCGAATATGGGTTAATGTACGATGTAAATGAATGGGCGCCTCAGCGTGAACATAAATAATGCTGCAACCGAGATCTGAAAATTTATCAATATAGCCGTCAGGATTAGACACCATTAAGTGCACGTCATAAGGGATCGTCGCTAACTTAGCGACTGCTTTGACATCCTCAATTCCCAACGCAAAATTAGGTACAAAGTGCCCATCCATAATATCAATATGAAACATCGCTGCGCCTGCACTTTCTAAACGCTGAATTTCATGACTCAGCTGAGAAAAATCCACACACATTAAAGAAGGACAGAAATTCGCCATGTTAATTATTCCTCTTCAAGCTGAGTAATCATATTCACACGAGTTTGATGACGCTCGCCTTCAAACTCAGCGTTCAGCCATTCATCTACAATCATTTTGGCCAGTTCCGCACCAATCACTCGCGAGCCAAAAGCCAAAATATTCGTATTGTTATGCTGACGTGAAAGCTTAGCCGAATAGGGCTCACTACAGACCACCGCTCTGATCCCATGAACTTTATTTGCCGCAATCGAAATACCGATGCCTGAACCACAAATCAGAATTCCTAGATCGGCTTCGCCTGAAGCTACCGCTCTTGCGACAGCTTCGGCATAAATTGGATAATCTGTTCGGCTCTCAGAATGAGTGCCCTTATCAATAATATCGACTCCACGATTTTTCAAATGTGAAATAATTAATGGCTTTAAAATAAACCCAACATGATCACAACCAATGGCGATTTTCATTATTTCCCTTTATTTTTTAAAAACGATAATTAAGTAATATTTTAAATTGCAGCTTGGAGGCATTCATCTAAGTTTGATTTAATCAATGTGACATGTGGACCATATATAACTTGAACGCCTTTTCCTTTTCGAATAACACCACGCGCACCTGATTGCTTAAGCAGAGCATCAGAAACCAAAGAGTCATCGTTTACTGTAATTCGCAAGCGAGTAGCACAACAGTCAACATCTGCGATATTACCCACCCCACCTAGGCCTTGAATGATTAACTCAGAAACACCATGGGTATTTTCCAACCGCTGAATAGCGGCTTGTTCTTTAGCAGCTTCCACATCTTTTCGTGTGTAAAGCTTAGTTTCCTCTCCACTCTCTTCTCGCCCTGGCGTTTTAAAGTTAAAGCGAGTAATAAGAAAGCGGAAACTAAAGTAATATGCCGGAAATAAAGGAATACCGATCAGAATGGCATTCATCCAACTTGTTTTGGCATTACCTTGCATAACACCAAATAAGAAGAAATCAATGAGGCTGCCCGAAAACGTCTGCCCAACCCCCACATTAAACATATGGCACAACATAAATGACAAACCGGCTAGCAAACAGTGCAGCACATACAGCAGCGGCGCAGCAAACAAGAACGAGAATTCAATTGGCTCAGTGATCCCCGTTAGCACGGCAGTCAATGTTGCTGAAAGCAATAGCCCCAATACTAGTTTACGGTTCTCGGGTTTTGCAGTGTGGTAAATCGCTAAAGCGGCTCCCGGAATGCCAAACAGGTAGAACGGGAATTTACCTGCCATAAAACGAGTGGCTTCAACAGAGAAATGCTGGGTATTTGGGCTTGCCAACTCGGCAAAGAAAATATTCTGCGCCCCCGTGACGGTAACACCATCAATCACGGCAGTGCCTCCCAAACCGGTTTGCCAGAACGGCATATAAAAGACGTGATGTAATCCAAAGGGAATTAATGCGCGCTCAATAAAGCCATATATGAACGTTCCTGCATATCCAGCGCGATTGACGAGTCCCCCTAAATCCATGATGCCATGTTGAATAGTCGGCCAGATGTAAAACATCACCATGCCCACGATCACATAGGTTAAAGCGGTAATGATGGGAATAAAGCGCGTACCGCCGAAGAATGAAAATACGGGTGGCAGCTCGATTTTATAAAAACGATTATGTAAAGCTGCAACGCCAAGCCCAACCAAGACACCGCCAAATACCCCCATTTGCAACGAGTTAATCCCAACGCTCATCCCGAGCGCCCCATCAACCATCGCTCCGGGCTTAAGCAAACCGTTTAGCTCCAGCATGGCGTTAATCGTGGCATGCATGGTAAGAAAGCCAATAACCCCCGATATTGCGGCGACATCTTTCTCTTTTTTTGCCATTCCCATCGCCACACCGGCAGCAAATAAGATTGGCAAATTAGAAAATACAATACTCCCTGCACTTTTCATTACTGTAAGTAATGCGTGAAGTACCGTACCTTCGCCGAGCAGTGATTGAAGCCCGTAGGACTCAATCGTAGTCGCATTAGTAAAGGAGGCACCAATACCTAACAGCAGCCCTGCAACGGGCAATAACGCAATAGGCAGCATGAAAGAACGCCCTACACGCTGGATGACACCGAAAAATGATGATTTCATGTTATTCCCTTGAGTTAGATCGTCATTACGCCAAAATCAACCCTGCATTTTCCTTTTTTAGTATGAAAGCATGAGCCCGAGGGCATTTCCCTGGTGAGGATTAATTAAGCATACTTCACGAAAAATATTATTATTGTAAAGTAATGACAGAATCAAGTACTAAAAATGATTAACTTCACAAACTGGGGAAGTTTTGTGATTTAGTGCGGATGATTTATTCGCGTGGTTTTTCCTATCAGTTTCATCCGCCGACGATAAATCAAAGTACAGATGTCCAAATGGCTGTGATAAGATTTTGTAAGCGCTTAATCTAGTAGGGGATAAACGATGGATGTTATGCAAGATAGCGAGAATACGCTCGCCATTGGGGCAAAGATAAAAATGTCGCTTTCCCTGCTGAACCCCACCGAGCGGGGTATTGCTGAATGGCTGATAACAAAAGGCAACATCACAAAAAACACAAGTTTGCGTGAAGTATCGCTTGCATTAGAAGTCTCTGAACCGCTCGTTGTTAAGGTGGCTAAAAAGATAGGCTACTCAGGATTTCGAGAGTTAAGACGTGCCCTAGTCGCCTACTTTGCTTCTTTGCCTTACGAAAAAGAAGAAGAGATCACGGAGCAAGATAATCTAAATACCGTGTTAGATAAGGTGTTCAGCAATAGCATTCAAGCGTTAAAAGAAGCGCAGGCCGTCGCCGATACCCAAGTGATCAACGCCGCCGCAGCGCTGATTTATAAAGCCAAACACGTTGTGCTTCTTGGCGTAGGTGGTTCTTCATCAGTCTGTGAGGATTTTGAACACAAGCTGTTACGCATTGGGGTGCATAGCCATACCTACAGCGATTTTCACTTGATGCTGATGGTGGCATGCCAATTAACCGAAGAAGATGTTGTGATTGTGATTTCTCAATCAGGCGATACGCGTGAGCTATTAAACGCCGTAGAGATCGCGAAGCAACGTCGAGCGAACATTGTTTGCATCACCAATGATAATGTTTCACCGCTTTCACAACTATCTGATTTATCAATCTTTAGCCCTGCCATGAGCGGACCAATACTCGGACAAAATGCAGTAGCGCGTATTATTCAGCTGAACCTACTTGATACGCTGTTTATCGCCATCTTGTTGCAGGATTACCACCGTAATAAAGAAACACTTGAGCGCAGCATTGAGATTGTCGAGCCCCTGCATGGAAAACTGCGCTGATGCTGCAACATTAATTACAGACTGCGCATTTTATCTTCCAGTGACTAAATGTTATACAGATCACACTATGCTGCCAAAATCCTTTTAAAAGAGTACAATACGCCATCGATTTTTGGGCTGATGAGCCCTGTATTCGCAACTTATTAATAGCGTGAATTAAAGGTGAGGTTGTTGTGTTTGAGAGCTATGGTGTACTCAATATCTGGACTTACGTTCTCGGTGCGATTTTCATCATTATGGTTCCGGGGCCGAATACGTTATTTGTACTCAAAACCGGCATTACACGCGGCGTGAAAGAGGGTTATAAAGCGGCGCTAGCCGTTTTTATCGGTGACGCAGTTTTGATTTTTTGCGCTTACATCGGTATCGCGTCGCTGATCCGCTCTTCCCCATTTTTATTCTCGCTGGTGAAAATGCTCGGCGCGCTCTATCTGCTCTATCTCGGGCTGAAAATCCTGTACAGCACGCTGTCCAAAAAAGGGCAAAGCCAGAGCTCAGCGCATGAAGAGCCTGAACATGTTTTTCGTAAGGCGTTAACGCTTAGCTTAACTAACCCTAAAGCAATTCTGTTTTACGTATCGTTCTTTGTTCAGTTCATTGATATGGGCTATGCACATACCGGCATTTCCTTTGCCATTCTAGCGGTCATTTTAGAAATGATTAGCTTCTGCTATATGACGCTGCTGATCTTTTCCGGCGCTGCCCTGGCTCATTTCCTGAGCGAAAAGAAACGCCTCGCCAAACTTGGCAATTCAATGGTGGGTCTTTTGTTCCTCGGATTTGCCACTAAGCTTGCTACTTCGGCTTAATACCAAAAGACATGAAGCAAAAAGGCTCCTTTTAGGAGCCTTTGTTACGAATGAGCCAAGCGATTCTTTAAGCTAGAATCTTCCGTACAAAATCCTCAATTTCTTTGTTCTGGCAATTTTCAAAGAAGCATTGCTGGAAACGTTCACCGCTTACCGCGGTTTTGACTAACTCAGCATCAATCGCTCGCAGCGTATCTAAGTAGTTATCTTTCACCACGGCCACTTTTACCTGATTCAAAATTCCAGCGTTACGTACCTGTGGCTCTTTACGATCTAGCGGATAACCTTCGCCCTTCGCGCCCGTAAAGGCTTTTTCGAAAATGTAGCGTACATTGAGCTCAGCTCCCCAGCCAAAGCCTTTGGCAAACAGCAGGGATAGCGCATTACCGTTATTAATTTGAGCAAATAAAAACGCATCCGCAGGATCAATACAGTAACCGCAGACCACGCCCGGATGGATATTCAGTGACATAAGCGCACCCTGCCCCGTACCGCATCCGGTGACAACGAAATCAACCGCTTTGGCATTCAGTAAAATGCTCGCCATGATGCCAAGGTGAATATACGTCAGATGATGATCCTGCTCATCCTTCATACCCACATTGAATACTGGGTAATTTTTTTCATCTGCCACAGTATGCAGTTCTTTGAGAACCACCGCATTCTTGCTTGCCTGACTGTTTTCCATCATCAGTGCAATTTTCATAACGCTCTCCAGTAGGGACTGATTAAGGTGACAACTGGTTATCCAGCCGTTGAATGCTGTCGACCTTACCATCACAGAAACCCATATTCAAATTTAATGAAAAGATGTTTTATAAAAATCACGTTCTGAGTTTTTCTCGTTGATGTGTCGCTCAAAGCATAAAAATACGGCGCACTGATGAGGTAAATTAATAAAGTAAAATATAAAATAATAAACCTGATACTCAGTAATATATCGTTTTGGTAAAAATCACGGTAGAGTCTTACTGTTGGTGTTTAATAATCCATTTTCGGCTTGTTACTAATATCACTAAAAAATCAAGATGCTTTACCTGCCATCTTGAAAATTCCATAATTCATCCTTTCTTGTTTATTATCCACACAAGTTTTTACCTAGTGTATATTTAGTATTTATTTATTGAGATAACTTTACAAAAATACATTTATTCTTAGCCGTGAGCTATTCTCTTTATTTTTATGTCCAGTAGTATCATTACTCGTGAAATTATCTTTTTTGTTTGTGCCACGCCACAGACTAAGGTGACCAGATTGGGTACTAAAGGACAACATCAGCAACTGGTAGAAACACTGTCTGAATGGATAGAACAGAATTTAGATAAACGTATCGTTATTGATGATATCGCCGAGCGAGCGGGATATTCGAAATGGTATCTACAGCGACTATTTAAAGAGGTGACGGGCGATAACTTAGCGTCTTATGTTCGCCATCGCCGATTGATGCGCGCCGCGGCAGAATTAAAACGAACGGATAAGAAAATTATGGATATAACACTGCAATATGGTTTCGAAAGCCAGCAGACCTTTACCCGTGCCTTCAAACGACGCTTTGGGACCTCGCCGGGAGTTTTCAGGCAGGCTCCATCCTCCATGCATGAAAATTAAAATGTCTGATAATGCCTATAAAGCTCAAAAATCAATCTTAACTTTATTTTATCAAAGCGAGGAGAATTGCTCTCCTCGCAGCTATTCATGATGAGATAACGCGCAATGCCTCGTTATTTCTTAACAGAATCTTGAATCTTAGTATCTGCCTGCCATACGCGGTATTTCACATCAACACCCTGCGGTACATACACTACGATTGGCAAACGGCTGTTGTAACGCTGCATAGCGGAATCACCCAAGTTTGCCGTAACAAACTGGCTGTGCTTGGTGTTATCAGGGCAAGCCATCATGGTTGATGCTGGCTCTGAAATTTTTTCCATCACTAAGTAGTCATAACCCCAACCAGACAGCGTTTTGCTTTCCAGCTTGCCACCCATCATATGGCGGTTGCAATCAACATCCATTGTTTTGCCGATCAGCAACTCAACTTTGAAGTCATTCTCATTTTCTTGCTTCGGTAAATAAATGACCTGACGGCTCATGCCCTTTTCCGCTTGCGGATAAGGTGCAACTTTTTCCAGTGGCTGTTTGCTGAGATCGTCATTTGCGCCCGCGGTAGCCGCGATAGCACCGGCAGAAGAAGCCAATAATAAGCTAGCCAATACAGCTGAAACCTTGTTCATAATATGTCCCTACTTACAGATAATGATATTAATGTCGCTACGGTAGCATAGCCTGACCAAAAGCATTATAGGTCAATTCTGATTAATTCACGTTACTGATGTAGCCATATTTTTATATTTCAAAAGAAAACTCTGTATAAATGAATATATGACGTCTGGGCATAAAAAAGGCTGCTTCGTACACGAAGCAGCCTGATTAATTCAGCTAGGATAAATTATAAAAATTATTCAGCACCTTGGCTGCGCAGATAATCTTCATAGTTACCAGAGAAATCAATCGTCTTAGTTGGCGTAATTTCTAAAATACGCGTCGCCAATGAGCTAACAAATTCGCGGTCATGGGAGACGAAGACCAACGTACCTTCGTACATCTCCAGAGCCATGTTCAGCGCTTCGATAGATTCCATATCCATGTGGTTCGTTGGTTCATCCATAACCAAGATATTTGGACGCTGCATCATCAGCTTACCAAACAGCATACGACCCTTTTCACCACCGGACAGCACTTTGACCGACTTTTTAATGTCGTCTTGGCTGAACAGCAAGCGTCCGAGGTAACCACGAACAACCTGCTCGTCGTCGCTTGGCTGTTTCCACTGGCTCATCCAATCAAACAGAGTTAAGTCTTCAGCAAACTCGCTTTCATGATCCTGTGCGTAGTAACCGATGTTGGCATTTTCAGACCATTTAGCAAAACCGGTATCTGGCTCAAGCTCGCCCACTAAGGTTTTCAGCAGCGTAGTTTTACCCACGCCGTTGGTACCCAGAACCGCCAGCTTGTCGCCCACTTCCAGCAACATGCGCAGGTTTTTGAACAGCGGGCCATTATCAAAGCCTTTGCTTAAACCATCAATTTCCAACGCGTTACGGAACAGTTTTTTATCCTGTTCGAAGCGAATGAATGGGTTCTGACGGCTAGAGGCTTTAACTTCATCCAGCTTAATTTTATCAATCTGGCGAGCACGCGAAGTTGCCTGCTTAGATTTTGAGGCGTTCGCGCTAAAGCGGCTAACAAACGACTGTAGCTCAGAAATCTGTGCTTTCTTTTTCGCGTTATCAGACATCAAACGCTCGCGCGCCTGCGTTGCCGCCGTCATGTATTCATCGTAGTTACCCGGATAAACGCGCAGCTCGCCGTAATCCAAGTCAGCCATGTGCGTACACACCATATTCAGGAAGTGACGGTCATGGGAAATGATAATCATGGTGCTGTTGCGTTCGTTCAGCACGGTTTCCAGCCAACGAATGGTGTCGATGTCCAAGTTGTTGGTTGGTTCGTCGAGCAGCAGAATGTCTGGGTTCGAGAACAGCGCCTGCGCCAGTAA
Organism: Obesumbacterium proteus; assembly: GCF_001586165.1. Lineage (NCBI taxonomy): Bacteria > Pseudomonadati > Pseudomonadota > Gammaproteobacteria > Enterobacterales > Hafniaceae > Obesumbacterium > Obesumbacterium proteus. Next base: position 3,979,249 of record NZ_CP014608.1, read on the forward strand.
AACACGCAGTTTCCAACCTGGAGCAATTTCACTCATCAGGCCGTAGTGTTGCTCAACGGGAATACCCACGCCCAGCAATAACTCGCCCGCACGCGACTCAGCGCTGTATCCATCCATCTCGCCATATACGACTTCCAGATCGGCCACTTTGTAGCCTTCTTCTTCGGTCATTTCTGGCAGCGCATAGATGCGATCGCGTTCGGCCTTCACGTCCCACAGTTCAGTGTGGCCCATGATAACGGTATCGATAACGGTATAGTTTTCGAATGCGAACTGATCCTGACGCAGTTTACCCAAACGTTCGTTCGGATCGAGGAACACGTTACCGCCGCTTGGCACTAAATCGCCGCCGAGGATTTTCATCAGCGTGGATTTACCACAGCCGTTTGCCCCGATAAGACCATAGCGATTTCCGCCGCCAAATTTGACAGAAATGTTTTCAAACAACGGCTTACTGCCGAACTGCATCGTGATGTTATTGCTGATTAACAAGACTAGTACTCTTAAGAAATGTGATTTTGGGCACATTATGCCATAAGTTGGCGTTTTTATCGCCCCTATGAGCAAAGGGAATTCTGTTTTAACAGGCAATAAAAAAGCGCTGGAATAATCCAGCGCCCATAAACAAACAACTCATCGTTTTCAAACGGCCATAGGCCAACTCACTGAAATCAGAATGAGAAACAAGAGCAACCTAAAACGCCCCAAAACGCCTGCTCATCCGACACAGGAATTGCAGATTTACGTGCTTTATCATGAGAATGCCCATGCACACCGCAAGAGCCACAGCACTGGTGCATCTGAGCCAAAACGCCAGCTTTATTCTCAACGGGTGGAGCCGAACGGTAATGTCCCGGAACCTTAACCACCGGTGACCAATCCGGTACCACAGGAATCGACGGCGGTGCTAACGGAGTGAACGCACCCGCGGCATATACTACTTTGCCATCCACAATCGTCATCACTGATTCAATACCTTTAATGGCTTCTTCCGGCACGCTGAAGAAATCTTGCGACAGCACAACCATATCCGCCAACTGTCCGGCTTTGATATGGCCTTTTTTACCCTGTTCGTTAGAGAACCATGCGCTACCTGCGGTCCACAGATCCAAGGCCACGTCGCGCGGTAAGCGATTGTTATCGTCGTACATCGCCATACCGCCAACCGTGCGGCCAGAAACTAACCAATACAGCGCTGTCCACGGGTTATAGCTGGCAACGCGTGTGGCATCAGTCCCCATACCTACTGGAACACCCATCTCCAACATTTTCTGGATCGGCGGAGTCTGTTTCACGGCGTCTTTACCATAACGCTCAACGTAGTATTCGCCTTGGAACGCCATACGATGTTGAACCGCAATCCCACCGCCCAACGCTTTAACACGTTCTATATTCTGCTCGGTGATGGTTTCAGCGTGGTCGAAGATCCAATGCAGGCCATTGAATGGAATTTCACGATTCACTTTTTCGAATACGTTAAGCATGCGCGAAATCGATTCGTTATAGGTGGCGTGTAGACGGAACGGCCAGCGGTTTTCAACCAAATGGCGTACCACTCGTTCCAATTCATCTTCCATACCTTCAGGCAAATCAGGACGAGGCTGGAGGAAATCTTCAAAGTCAGCGGCAGAAAATACCAACATTTCACCGGCACCGTTGGCACGATAAAAATCGGTGCCCTGCCCTGGCGTTAGCATGTCGGTCCATTTCTGGAAATCTTCCAGTTCTTGCTTAGGACGCTGCGTGAAAAGGTTGTAGGCGATACGTACCGTCATCTGCTTTTCATCATGCAACTGCTGAATAATTTCGTAATCTTCAGGATAGTTTTGGAAACCACCGCCAGCATCAATGGCGCTGGTCACACCCAGACGGTTTAGCTCACGCATAAACTGGCGGGTCGAGTTAACCTGCATTTCGAGCGGCAATTTTGGCCCCTTGGCCAGCGTTGCATACAGGATCATGGCATTTGGTTTAGCGATCAGCATTCCCGTAGGATTGCCTTTAGCATCACGAACGATCTCACCACCGGCTGGATTTGGCGTGTCTTTGGTGTAGCCCACCGCTTTCAATGCAGCACGATTTAATAGGGCACGATCGTAAAGATGTAGCACAAATACCGGAGTATCCGGCGCAGCTTCGTTCAGTTCTTCAATCGTTGGCATGCGGCGTTCGGCAAACTGAAACTCAGTCCAGCCTCCCACGACGCGAACCCACTGTGGCGATGGCGTTCTATCCGCCTGATCTTTTAGCATGCGCAATGCATCAGCTAAAGATGGCACGCCTTCCCAACGCAGTTCAAGGTTGTAATTCAGGCCGCCGCGAATCAAGTGCAGGTGGGAATCATTCAGACCTGGGATTACCGTATGGCCTTTTAAATCAACCAGCTGTGTACCTTCACCGGCAAAACCCATCACGTAAGCGGTTGTGCCAACGGCCAGAATTTTACCCTCTTTGATCGCCACCGCATCAGCCAGCGGATTTTCTCGATCGAGCGTATGAAACTGACCGTTAGTGAGTATCAGTGAAGCATTTTGAGACATAAGTCGTACTCCTATCACCTAGGTTGACTATTTCTTCAGCCAGCCAGCAAATATGCGTGTAACCAACGGCATCCACATAAACACCACCAGCCAAACGACGCAGGCGTCATTAATAAAATGCAGCAGTAGCGTACCTTTAAGCCCAGGCAACAACATTCCGGTTATCCACGGCACCAGATTAGTGCTGGGAAATATCACCAGCAGCGTAATAAGAAACTGCTTCCATTTTTGCGGACGTTTAACCGTAGGAGTGCTTGGCGTGAACCAAAATTCTGGCTCGGTACGAACTTCGTAATGTTCTTCTTGCGCGAGGATCGGCTGGATTTCAGCCACTAACTTTTTACGCAGATCGGAGTTGGTCCATGCGTAAAGATTATCCAGCGTATCGAAGCGGATCACGATGTTATAAGCTTCGCTTCCAGCTGTTGGCCGAATAACATGAACACCCAGATGCCCCGGGAATTGCTGTGCAGCAGGCATGATGCGGGCGAGCCATGCCTCATAAGCTATTGCCTGATTAGGTTGCAGATTATGCGTAATAACCAAGGTTACGGTATTGGTTGCTGCCATGCTGGGGCATCCTGATTGGAAAAACGGAAGTGATTGAGGCGAGATAATCTCGCCCCCGAGCAATCTAAAAATTAAGCTTTACGCTGTGGTGCGCCGTGTACCAAGGTGTAAGCGTAATCAACGCCCATGCCGTAAGCGCCGCTATGTTCGCGCACCAAATCCATAACCGCGTCATAGGTTTCTTTACGCGCCCAGTCACGCTGGTACTCCAACAGGACTTGCTGCCAGGTCACAGGAACCGCACCGGCTTGAACCATACGGTCGATAGAACGCTCATGCGCGTCAACTGAAGTGCCGCCCGAGGTATCAGTCACTACGTAAACTTCAAAACCTTCTTCCAAAGCCATCAACGCAGGGAAAGTTAAGCAAACTTCGGTCCATAGCGCAGAAATAACCAATTTTTTACGACCTGTCGCTTTTACGGCGGCAACAAACGCTTTGTCTTCCCATGAATTCATGGAGGTACGTTCGATTGGGGCAAGTTCAGGATTAACCGCTAACAATTCCGGCCAGATATAACCACTGAAGCTTTTCGTTTCAACAGACGTATAAATAGTAGGAACATTAAAAATCTTACCGGCCTTTGCTAAAGCCACGGTGTTATTCTTCAAGGTTTGACGGTCAATATTTGCCACCCCAAAAGACATCTGCGGCTGATGGTCGATAAAAATCAGTGTTGAGTTCTTTGGATCGAGCAATTCACGAATTGACATGTAATATCCTTAATTTTCACTTAGTTGAATAATACTTTCGTACCTGTGATGAACGGCTACATGCTAGGTATTCATGGAATTAGTTGATAGCTGGAAATTTTTAACAACTTATTAAGTTATTTTATGTTGCGTAAATTCTTACTTATTATTATCGCGCTAACAGTATTGTAGAGATTATTGCTTCACGCCAAGTTTCGATATATCTTAATTCAACGAAGAAACAGAATAATCGCCTATACCTGCCAGTAATATATTGGTAACGTTCGTAATATTAATTACTTTATATATCCGTGAAAGATTAAAGAATTTTCCTAACATTATTTTTAAGCAAAGATATTCCTAAACAAAGAAAACGACCAACACCGTACACTATGAGTAAATTTTATTTCTTAAAATTAGAAGGTTACGATGCGCGTAAATTTGGATGTTCTACTGATTCTTGATGCACTGGAAAAACATGGAAGTTTTGCTGCAGCAGCCGAGTCGCTTTTTAAAACACCCGCTGCACTGAGTTACATGGTGCAGAAATTTGAAAATGACCTCAGTATCAAACTCTTAGACCGTTCAGGTCACAGAGCAAAATTCACCGATACGGGCAAAATAGTATTAGAAAAGGGCAGAGTTTTACTGAGCGCCGCTCGTGAGTTAGAAAAGCAGGCTGTCCAGATCGAATCTGGTTGGGAAAAAGAGCTGACTATTGCGCTTGATGGCTCATTCCCTTTCCATCTACTGCTGCCCATGATTGAGGAATTTTATAAGCTCAATTGTCTGACCCAGCTTAGATTTACCCACCATACCCTTTCCGGCTCATGGGAACAGCTGACTCAAAACGATGCTGATATTATTTTAGGCGCCATCAACGAACCCCCAACCTCCACTGAATTCTCTTACCAAATGTTAGGCATGTTGGAGAATGTGTTTGTTGTATCCCCTTCTCATCCCTTGGCCACCGCGGATGAACCACTCGATCCACGTCTCATCTGCACTCACCGCGCAATCGTTATCGGTGATACTGCTCGCTTCAGTACGGGGCAAGCCACCAACTATTTGCAGGAACAGGAACGTATGGTGGTTTATGACTTCCATAATAAATTGCTGGCGCTGGTGTCAGGTTTAGGGTGTGGATTTATGCCGCGCCATATCGTCGAACCTTATTTGAAAACGGGAACGTTAGTTGCTAAAAAAACCACGTCTAGCAGACAGAAAGATCTGGCTTATTTGGGATGGAACAACTCTTCTGAAGGCGTTGCCTCTCGTTGGTGGCGTGAAAAAATTCTCGAAAGCGAGCTGATTAAATTTATGTACCAATATGAAAAATCTTAGTCTTTAAAATTATTCGACATATTGTTTACGGATCACCTCCGACATCCAATCCATAAATACCTGTACCCGCATGGCTAAGTTACGGCGATGTGGGTAAAGCAAAGAAACAGGCATAGCGGGAGCCGGTAGATTCTCTAGAATTGAAACTAACCCTCCCGTTCGCAACGCTTCTCGCACACCAATAACCGGTACCTGAATAATGCCTAAGCCCGCCATACATGCCGCTGAATAAGATTCGGTGCTATTCACCGTCAGTGCACCTTGCATATCAACTGTCTGAATATCACCTTGCGGCATAACGTAGGTAAACTTATCTCTAGGGGCACCTTGCGCGCTTTGATAATGGATCATGTGATGACGCTGCAAATCTGCTGGCGTTTGCGGACAGCCATGCTTGTCCAAATAGGCTGGGCTGGCACAATTCACCATCTGTAACTGGCCTAGAGGGCGAGCGATCAGGCCAGAATCTGGCAATGTCCCGACTCTTACCACACAGTCAAAACCTTCTTGAATTAAATCGACTCGTCTGTCGCTGCTGCTCAGTTCGAGTTCAAGATCGGGATGAGCGGATAAAAACGCAGCGAGTCCTTGCTGAACCACAATTTTGGCTAATCCACTTGGCATATCCACGCGCAGACGCCCAGAGAGCGGTGCATTCGATGTGCGAAACATCCCCTCAAGCTCCTCAATTTCTGCCAGCAAGTCTTGGCACCTCGCATAGCAGCGCTGTCCATCTTGGGTCAGCGTCACCTTGCGCGTTGTACGGTGCAAAAGCTGAGTGCCAAAATGATTTTCAAGCTGCTGGATCGCACCAGATACCGATCCCTTAGGCAATCCCATCCGATCCGCGGTACGACTAAAGCTAGAAAGTTCGGCTACGCTGATAAACACCTGCATCGCAGTGATTTTATCCATTTTTGATTATTCTTATTTTATGAACAGTATTGTCATATTTAGCACGTTTATTTCATTTCAAACAAACAATATGCTTCCTGATATGGCCTGCATCGGCGGTGCCCAACACGAGGGTTATGAACATGAGCAATAAGATCGCACTGATTACCGGCGCAAGCCGTGGCTTAGGTAAAAGCATGGCGCTACATCTTGCGGCGCAAGGGGTTGATGTCATCGTGACCTACCGCAGCCAACAAGATGAAGCCAATAACGTGGTGAAACAGATTGAACAAGCTGGAGCACAGGGAGCAGCCTTACCCTTAGATGTTAGCCAAGCCGGTTCCTTTGTTCATTTTCGTGCCGCATTGGAGCACGTTTTAGAGCAAAAGTGGGGACGCAGCAATGTGGATTTTTTGGTTAACAATGCGGGTATTGGCATCAATGCGTCTTTCGCCGAAACCAGCGAAGAGCAGTTCGATCAGCTCATGAACATTCAGCTTAAAGGGCCATTCTTCCTCACCCAGACTCTGCTGCCAATCATCATAGACGGTGGGCGTATTATTAATATTTCCACTGGGTTAAGCCGGTTTGTTCTGCCAGGCTTTGCGGCCTATGCGGCGATGAAAGGCGCGATGGAAGTGCTGACTCGCTATCAGGCCAAAGAACTCGGTGCGCGGGGCATTAGCGTAAACATTCTCGCTCCCGGCGCTATCGAAACAGATTTTGGCGGCGGCGTGGTACGTGATAACAAGCAGGTGAATGACTTCATCGCCTCCCAAACCGCTCTGGGCCGCGTTGGTTTACCTGACGATATTGGCAAAGCAGTCACCATGTTGTTATCAGATGAGGCTAGCTGGATTAATGGCCAACGCATTGAGGCCTCGGGTGGCATGTTCCTCTAAGACGTAGACTGCTTAAGATGACCTTGTGATATCAAAGCCTACATTTTATGTGGGCTAATTTGATTTTATAAAGTTATTCCTAAGCACGATATAATTAACAAGCTCATTTATGATTTTATACTAAATACACACATCAATAATTAAAATATAAAAACGGCACAATGTTATTTTTATGTTTTAATTGATTCAATTAGGTTAACGAAATATTCATATCAGCGTTTTAAGCGTCAGGCTTTATTAAATAGCTAAAGTTTTCGGCTTTCCCGCCGAAAACAGGGAGCACTTCCCACGGCAATGACAACGTTATTTGTCCTATTGCATCTGATTAAATTTTAGGTTGTGCTATCTATGTTCGAACGATTAAAAATCTCTCAGGGATTAATGGGTGTATTAGCCCTATTCTGCATTATTCAAATTTTCTCCGGCTCCTGGAGCATTCTTGATGCCTCGGGCACCAATGACCGACTCACGCAAATCTCCTCCGGCTTTAACCAAATTATGGCGATGGATACTGCCTATGCTTCAGTTACCGAGATCCGTGAAGAAGTACTGAAAGACGCGCTGATGCTCGCCACCCATCCAGAAGATACCAAAGCACGTCAATCACTCGGTGAATTGCGCCAAAATCTGACCGAAGTCGATCAGCAGATGGAGAAGTTTTATCAACTTTCTCAATCAAACGAAAATGAAATTGAGCGCACCAAAAATGTAAAATCCCTCTATGAAAGAGCACGCGGCGATCTGCTGCAATTGATTATCAGCTTAGAAAATAACGATCTGGTTAAATTCCAGTCTGTTATGCACAATAGCTCATCCTCGCATTTTATGTCTGCACTGGATGACACCTCAGAGTATGTGGCCAATTCTATTATTACCCCAGCGACCAACGCGGCTCAGGCAAGTTATCGCCAAATGTTGCCGCTTTCGCTCACCTTTATGTTCGTATTTATTGTCCTGACCGGCGCGGTTTTGGTGTGGATAAGAAAATATGTGCTGAATAAAATCAATCAGGTCATCGACTACCAAGCAGCCATTGCACACGGCAATTTATCGATTGAAATTGATGCCAATGGCAACAACGAAATTGGCAAACTGATGCAGGGATTGAAGCACATGCGTGATGAGCTGGCGAATACGGTCAGCGCAGTGCGTGCAGGCACTCAGAATATCTATACCGGCGTGCAGGAAATTGCGGCAGGTAACAGCGACCTCTCCAGCCGCACCGAAGAGCAGGCCAGTTCGCTTGAAGAAACCGCAGCCAGCATGGAACAGCTTTCTGCAACGGTGAAAAACAACGCCGACAGTGCAAACGCAGCAACATCACTGGTAAAACGTGCGTCAAACAGCGCCGTTAACGGTGGTGAAATCACCCGTAAGATGGTGGTCACCATGAGTGATATTGCCGATAGCTCCCGCAAAATTGGTGATATCACCAGCGTCATTGATGGAATCGCCTTCCAAACCAATATTCTGGCGCTCAATGCGGCAGTTGAAGCCGCTCGTGCTGGTGAACAAGGCCGTGGATTTGCCGTTGTGGCAGGTGAAGTGCGTAGTTTAGCGCAGCGTAGTGCTCAGGCCGCCAAAGAGATTAAAACGCTGATTGATGCGTCTGTCTTGCGCGTCGATCAAGGCAATGATTTAGTTGAAAACGTCAGTGGTGCCATGACTGAAATTGTGACCGCCATTGGGCAAGTCACCGAAACCATGCAAGAAATCTCCAGCGCTTCAGAAGAACAAAGCCGTGGGATCACTCAGATTGCGCAGGCCGTGAATGAAATGGATAAGGTCACCCAACAGAATGCGGCATTGGTTGAACAGTCTGCTTCCGCTGCTAACGCCCTTGAAGATCAGGCCGATCGTTTGAATCAAACTGTTGCGGTATTCAAACTCTCCACGTCAGGTTCTGCACCAGAAAAAATTCGAGCACAGCCACAAGCAGTAGCTGCGCCAAAATTGAAAGCAGTTACCGACGATAATGGTGAGAATTGGGATAGTTTTTAAGATCGGGGTACGTCGATTTTAAATTTGACCTAGCTACCTAGCGACAAAATTCCGCCCACCAATGAGTACCGAGTTTCATCTATGCTCCACAGATAGACGACCAAAACTCGATACAAATCGACAGGCGGAGTTTTACCTCAGCAGCTTATGCTCTACGGAATGCCTTATCCTTTTTTCGGGATCAGCTTCCCAACGCCACTCACCACCAGCAATACAATCGCGCCTGCAATAATCCCAAACACGAGATTAAGCAGCGTAGGGCCAAGACCCGCAATCACGGTACCGACCGTTGGCAGGTCGGCTCCGCTTTCGGCTAAATGCTCGAAGTAGTGATGCACCCACGGTAAACCATGGACGATAATCCCACCGCCCACCATAAACATCGCCGCCGTCCCCACCACTGAGAGGATTTTCATCAGATACGGCGCAGCATCAACGATCCAACCACCGAGTTTCTGAACCAACGCCGAGCTTTTTTTGCTCATCCACAGGCCTAAATCATCAAGCTTCACAATGCCTGCAACGATGCCGTAAACGCCTAACGTCATCACAATGGCAATACCGCTGAGTACGATCACCTGCTGGACGAACGGCGCACCGGCGACCGTACCGAGCGTAATCGCCACAATTTCGGCTGAGAGAATAAAATCGGTGCGTATGGCCCCTTTTACCTTGGCCTTTTCGTAGGCACGTAGGTCATCAGGCACTTTCTCTTCAGCTTTTGGCTGATGTTTTTCCTCTTTGCCGTGCAACACTTTATGCGCCAGTTTTTCGAAACCTTCGTAGCACAGGAATGCGCCACCCAGCATCAGCAAAGGCGTAATCGCCCACGGTGCAAAAGCGCTAATCAGTAAGGCAAGCGGCACTAAAATCACTTTGTTGAGCAGAGATCCCTTTGCCACCGCCCACACGACCGGCAATTCTCGGTCAGCCGAAACGCCGGTAACCTGCTCCGCATTTAGGGCTAAATCGTCCCCTAAAACCCCTGCGGTTTTACGAGCGGCCATTTTGCTCATCAGCGCAACGTCGTCTAACACTGAAGCAATATCATCTAATAACGTTAGTAAGCTACCACCAGCCACATTGAAATCCTTAAGCTTTAATCACTGAGATAATGATAGGGGTTAGGGGTAAAAATGTCGCGTTAATCTCAAAACCACCTTGGCACATAAAAAAACGGCAGAGGTTTTAGCCTCTGCCGTTTTTAGTGTAAGAAGGAAAACTGTCTGTACCTGATAGTTTTTAAAAGCTATTTATTATCAGCAACCTGTACGCTACCGTGCAGGCCCTTCTGCTTTTTATAGCTCAGCGCGGCCGCAGGAACCGGCGCCGCTTTGCCGGTTAACATCCAATCTCTCAGGCGGTTAGCATCGGCAAAATGGGTATATTTTCCGAAAGCATCCAATACCACTAACGCCACCTGACGGCCACCGATAGTGGTACGCATCGCCAAGCAATGACCGGCCTGATTCGTAAAGCCGGTCTTAGTCAGTTGGATTGCCCATTTATCATTACGCACCAAGTGGTTGGTATTGTTAAATGTTTCGGTATAAACCGGGTTTGAGAACGTCACCGACTTCGTTTCTGTGGTGCTCAGCTCGCTAATCAACGGGTAGTTTTTGCTCGCAGCCAGCAGCTTGGTTAAATCCCTCGCCGTTGACACGTTGTTCACAGAAAGTCCGGTGGGCTCCACGTAACGGGTATGCGTCATCCCCAGCGAACGTGCTTTAGCATTCATCGCTTTAATGAAGGCGTTGTAGCCGCCCGGATAGTGATGGGCAAGACTTGCCGCGGCGCGGTTTTCTGAAGACATAAGCGCCATTAGCATCATTTGACGACGGCTGACTTCACTTCCCACACGTACCCGAGAAAAAACGCCCTTCAGCTCTTTAGTATTGTGGATATCAACCGAAATCACTTCATCCATCGCAGGTTTGGCATCTAACGCCACCATTGCTGTCATCAGTTTAGTGATTGAAGCAATAGGAACCTGCACGTCTGGGTTACTCGAATAAATGACGCTATGGGTTTTTAAATCCACCACCATTGCACTGCCTGACGCTAATACCAGAGAAGAGGCATTATGCGTTGTTGGCGCGTTCTCACTTGCGAGCACGTTTGGAACGCTGGCCACGCTGCTGCCTAAAAGCAACAGGCTTAATAAGGAATATCGGAGTTTTACAGGCATGATCACGTATCAATCAAATGTTCGATAACACCGAGGGCAGCATAAAATAGTGTGCTTAAATCCTCGGAACGCTGCTTGCCGCGCCACACAAGGGATGCAGGCCGACAAGCTGGCGATAATCATACTCTTAACGTGAATGTTTGAGCTACGAGAAGATGTAATAATTATGTTTCTGGTTGTGAGCTTAATATTCAGAACGTTATTCTTTTTTTGATTAAAGATAATGAATAACACCTAGCGCAAAACCCGCATCGCTAAATCGCCCCATTCTCCACATTGCGCGCTACAATAAACAGGCGAGGAAACGCTAATAACACCTTTCCATCGGCGCGAGGTGTATAGACTTGCTCGAGTTCAAATAAATATCGGCGAAGAAACTCGGGGCGCTGATCTTCGCTGAGTTTATCGAGGAAGGGGCGTAATCCCGTTGAGCTTAGCCAGTCAATAATGGCCGAAGCCGATGGCATGACGTGGTAATAAGTCGTGCGCCAAATATCGACTTCACATCCCTGTAATGCCAGCAGATCGTAGTACTCCTCAGTGGTCAGCAACTTTTTGCGCACGGATTCTGCTTCACCATTCAGACTCTCCCATGGCCCTTCCGCCGCCACTTTTCGCATCAGTACATGAGAAGGCTGATTGAGATTGTCCGGCATTTGAATCGCCAGAACGCCATTATCTGCCAGCTGCGCCACCAAATGAGGCAGCAGGGTTTCATGATCCAACACCCACTGCAAAGCCGCGTTCGCATAAATCACATCCTGTGCTTCATCGGGCTGCCAGTGGCTGATGTCTGATTGTACAAAGGTGCACTGCGGTAATCGCTCTTGCGCTTTGTTGAGCATATTGAGCGAGGTATCCACGCCGGTTACCTGCGCCGTTGGCCACGCCTGTGCTAAAAGCGCCGTGCTGTTACCGGGTCCACAGCCCAAATCGCTAACCTGCATGGCCTGAGGATGATTAATTCTGGCAAGCAGTTCACGTGCAGGACGGGTTCTTTCCGCCTCAAAGCGCAAATACAGTTCGGGATCCCAATCGCTCATGACCTTTTCCTTTAAGCAGAATCTTCTGTTGGATAGCCAAATTCATGGTTTGCCACGCATCTAAGCAGGCTAACTATGTCACCTTTCTCTTTATTCAGAACATATCCCGTTCGCGGGTATCTCCCCTTGATGACTTTAGCTATAGTTTTGCATCCAAGCCAGCGAGAAAACTCAAAAAAGCGCGCCCTTTCAAGGAGTCATAATGTCCATTAAAGATATGCTGTTAGCCCTGTGTGTTGTCGTTATCTGGGGCGTAAACTTTGTGGTCATCAAGGTGGGTTTGCACGGTATGCCGCCTTTGCTCCTCGGCGCACTGCGTTTTATTCTGGTAGTGTTTCCGGCGATATTCTTTGTACCACGCCCAAAAATCCCACTGAAGGGGATAGTTATTTATGGGCTTACCATCAGCTTCGCGCAGTTTGCCTTTTTGTTCTGCGCCATCAACCTAGGCATGCCGTCAGGTATCGCCTCTGTGGTATTGCAATCGCAGGTATTCTTTAGCGTTTTGCTTGGGGCATTAATTCTGGGTGAGAAAATCAAACGTAGTCAGGTCGTCGGCATTCTTATGGCGGCGGTAGGCATGCTGGTTCTCGCCAAAGGCGGTATGACGGGAAGCTTAACCGATATTCCCTTAATCGCCCTGCTCTTCACGCTCGCAGCGGGATTCTCATGGGCTTGCGGCAACATTACCAACCGCTCCATCATGCAAAATGCGGGCAAGACCAGCATTATGTCGTTGGTGGTGTGGAGCGCTTTGGTGCCTATTTTGCCTTTTTTACTCTGTTCATGGTTGTTCGAAGGACAAGCCGCTATCGAAAACAGCGTGCTGAATATTGGCATTCCGACCGTTTTAGCGCTGTGCTATATCGCGTTTCTTTCCACTCATGTTGGCTACGGCCTGTGGGGAAGCTTGCTGACCCGCTATGAAACGTGGCGCGTAACGCCGTTCGCTCTGCTGGTGCCGGTCGTTGGATTAACCAGTGGCGCACTCATTTTAGGCGAACGCATTTCGACCCTACAGATTTATGGATTACTGCTCATCATGCTGGGATTATTGGTGAATGTTTTTGGCGGGAAACTGATGGCTAAGCGTATACAGCGCCCAGCCATTGAGAAAGAGTAGTTAACGCTAGAGCCGCTCGATAGCGCTGGCAATATCGGCCGAGGTTTTCAGCGCACGGATCTCACTGAAAACCTCTGAAGCTTCGGCATATTCTTTACGCAAATACCCCAGCCACTGCTTGATACGAGCGACGTGATATAGCCCGGTGTCGCCCTGTTTCTCAAGACGCACATATTTTTTGAGCAGCAACATCACCTCAGGCCACGGCATTTTGGGTGCGTTTTGTTTAATGACGCGGCTCAAATTCGGCACGTTCAGCGCGCCACGGCCAATCATCACCGAATCGCAGCCGGTGGCCGCCATGCAATCTTGCGCGCTTTGCCAATCCCAAATTTCACCGTTCGCGATCACGGGAATACTCAAACGCTGACGGATTTCGCCAATCGCCGCCCAGTTAATTTTGTCGGCTTTATACCCATCTTCTTTGGTACGTCCGTGCACGGTAATTTCGGTGGCACCCGCTTGCTGTACCGCATCGGCAATTTCAAACTGGCGCGCCCCCGAATCCCAGCCAAGACGCACCTTCACCGTAACCGGTAAATGTGACGGCACGGCTTCACGCATCGCTTTGGCACCGAGATAAATCATCTCAGGATCTTTGAGTAACGTCGCACCGCCGCCGCTGCCGTTGACCATTTTTGAGGGGCAGGCAAAGTTTATAAAAAGTAAACATCATGGATATGTATGAACTCATGCAAGCTACTAAAATACTAAAACACTTATCGAATATCTTTAAAAAGGATACAATCCCGTACAACAAATAAAAAGGATGAACACATGGGTATTAAATCAATAAAAATAAAAAATTTACTCTCATATGATGAAATTCACATTTCTGACATTAAAGATATAAACTGCATAATTGGAAGAAATAACACAGGAAAATCCAACCTATTAAAATTGATACGATTCTTTTATACAAAATTAGAAAGACGAGATGCACTCCCTCCGAAATTGAATAATAATTACAGTTCCTATGGTGAAATATCAATTGAATATGACATAACCAGAATATCTAAAATAGTGAAAGGACACAAAAACAATAATAATAAATTCTTTAAACAAATTGCAAGCACTCTTTTAAAACAAGCGTACTATGAAAGATTGTCATTTTTTCTAACCGAATCAAAAAATGATAAAACCTTCACTTTAAGTCTAAAAATAAAAAATGATGAATCAGTGCAATGGTCGATAAAGGACACTAAAACCCTAAATATAATAAATCATCTATTCCCTTATTTCGACATTGAAACTCGTCATGTTGACTTATATGATTGGGATAAATTGTGGGTATTAATCAGCAAACTTAAATCATTCAACACAGAGAAAATATCTAATGAAGAGATAGTTGCTTTTTTTGATAGCAAAATAGGTGAGAATAGCAAATCGTACTCTGATTACATTAATAAAATAAAAGAAATCACTAAAACATCTAAGTATGGGTATAAAGAGAAAGTTCTAAACTATGTTAAAGTAGGATTAGATGGTCAAACATTCCAGATCGATGGTAAAAAACTAGAGATTCAATCAGATGGAACAAATTCTTTCAAATATATTGAAATATTTCTATCCCTATTGATATCCCTTACAAGAAGAGACTATATAACACCAATAGTATTTATTGATGAACCTGAAATAGGGTTGCATCCAAAAAAGGTGAGCAACTAATAGAAAACCTCCATGAAATATACATGTCATTTAAAAAAAGCAAAGAAGGAATAGAGCAAAACAAATATGCAACACCATATCCAAATATTTTCATGTCTACACATTCTCCTAATATATTAAAATCTGTTGTTAAAGAGTTCGGTATAAACCAGCAGGTATTACATTTTTCTATGCTAAATGAAAATACCAACATAAGAAAAATGAATTCAACATACGATGACCTTCGCTTCTTAAATATATTCAATGATAATGAAGCAAGATTGTTTTTTAGTGAATTTATATTCTTCGTTGAAGGTGTAACCGAGCAAGAGCTTTTCTCCAATAGATTACTTACTAATAAATTTCAGCATTTGAGAAACATTGATATATATGCCACAAGCGATGTTGCATTAAAATATATAAATCCTTCCTATTCAAACACGGCAATTCCTTACATCGTTTTATATGACGCCGATCACTTATTTGCATTTGATAACCAAAATAAAAGTTCACATTAAAGACTGGCAAATTAAGTATTGCTCAAGTTAGAAACACATATAAGTATTCATATATAGGCTCTAGCAACTATCAAGCAAAAAGAAACATAGATATGTTCCTTAAATTATTAAATAACACAACAATTCAGACGGACAGCAATAATATTAATATAACCAACATTGATTGGTCAGGATTAATTAATCGCATTAATAAGTTCATACTTTCAAAAGAAAACTACTGGATCACCTCTACAACAATTGAAGGTTGTTTAATTAATGAAAAGAGCTTAATTTTATTTAAAAAATGGATGCTAAGTGAAGTGTTGAAAAACTTAAATCCCAAAAAATTGGGAATATAGAAGAAATAGTAAACTCAGCACGACTTAGCCCATACATAAATGATACGCAGCTTTTACAAACCTGTAAATCAGTCTTAAGCAACAATGCTACCATTCAAACTATTAGTGATCAAAATAGATTATTCATACGAAAATTGAAAAGTGACTTAGTTAAATTACTTAGTAGACGATTAAGCACAGCTTTTCCAGACGATAAAATTCAATCCATTGTACTCAGGCTGATATTTTGCGGAAAAACTGAAACACTAACAGCCACTTTTAATAAAAATTTCAAAAAAATTGTACCCGGACATTTTGCGGGCGAAATAAAAAATTTTAAAGATGACTTTACAATGTTGAGCTATTTGACAGAGAAGACTAGTGGATGGGTTACCAAGTTTGTCGATTTTTCAATCAATGAAATTGAGAAAAACTCTGCAGATAATAAGGGATTTCACGACGAGTTTAGATTGATTTTCTCAGAATTAAGTAGTATTCTAGAGAGACTTCGGTTCCGATAGATAAATGGGTCATAGAAGTTTATGGCGAACGCTTGACGTTCCTATGGTCAGATTTTGATCTGATCAGCCTATTATTTACTAGCCGGTCTCACTAGTCTCAAGTAGACTTTGTAAGCCACTAAAGTGAAAGTCTGTTCATTGTATCGGAACCGAAGTAATCATGAATAAGATCACAAAAAAAATCCTCATCGAAAAAATCCTTTTACTAAGGAAAGATGAAATTGATGAATTTTACCAAAATGCAATACCTGATTCCAATGTAGTTGAGAAAAAATATAAAAATAAGTTCATGTATTCACTGAGCTACAGTAGTACATTTAGAAAAATACAATCAAATATAAATACTGCATTAAATCCACTTTTAGATTTAAATAATTCCGCGATAGCATATAGGACAGGACTCTCATATTTTGATTTTCTAGAACCTCATGCTAAAAACTATCATTTTCTTAGAATGGATATTAGCTCGTTCTTTCATTCCTTGAACGTGGATGACGTTAAAGAAACTATTAGCCAATATATTGATGATGATGTGATAAATACCAAACACAATCAAAAATTAATAGACATAGTTATAAAATGCATTACCTATACAATTCCTACGAAGTTTCAAAATAAAGATTTTCACGACAAAACAATTCTTCCCATGGGCTTTAGCACTTCTCCTATAATATCTAATATTTCATTCAGAAAAATAGATATATTAATACAAAAACTATGCGTGAAACTTGATATTACTTATACTAGATATGCTGATGACATGCTTTTCTCCTCCCCAATAAACAAAAAAATAATTCATTCAGAATTTTTTCTTAAAGAAATAAAAATATTAGTATCTTTATTAGGATTAAAGATAAACAACAAGAAGACGATAATAAAATCTCATACAATTTCCTTGAATGGATATATTATACAGAACCAGATCAGACTTACTGGTTTTGCAGGTCTGATTTCTCCTCTTTCCCCAGCAGAGATAAGACTATCGAATAAAAAAACAGTCATAATTGACAAACTTTTACACCATATTCTCGTTAAGAAAAATAGTAATGAAGAAATCCTCAAAAAGCTATTTAAACAAGATGTGAGAAAAATGATGCGTTATGGTAACAGAGAAAAATATGTCAACGCTTATTCTCTAGACCAAATACTGAATAAACTGACTGGATATCGTTCATTTTTATTATCAATAATCTCTCACAACACAAAATTTAAATCTACTTCCGTAGAAACTATAGAAAAATATAAAATACAAATTAGTACAATTGAAAAATGCATTAACATTCTCGATAAGAAAAAGATCCACACCTGAGTATGTACTATTCCTTAGAAAATAGTTAAAATTTTTTAGGGAGGAAATTATGCTTTGTTATTCATATGTTAGATTCAGTACACCAGACCAAGCTAAAGGTGATAGTTATCGTCGCCAAATGGAGTTTGCCAGTAACTATTGTAAGCTCCATAATCTAACTTTAGTTGAAGATCTCAGCTTCAAGGATCTTGGCGTCAGTGCATATAAGGGAAGCAATCTTAAAAATGGAGCTCTAGGTAAATTTCTGGAACTTGTAGTAAGTGGACAAATCCCTAGCGGTAGTACATTAGTTATCGAGAGCTTTGACAGATTATCACGACAAACAGCTATAAAAGCTCAAGCAGTCTTTTTTGAAATTATCAGTGCTGGCATTACTATTGTCACAGCGATGGATAACCGCTCATATAATCTTCAATCTGTATCAGATAATCCATTTGATCTTATGTATAGCCTAATGATCATGATTAGAGCTAATGAAGAAAGTGAAACAAAGAGTAAACGAGTTAAAGAAGCAATAAAATACAAAATAGATAATAAAAAAATAATTCCTAGCAAGCTACCCTATTGGATTAAACATAATAAAGATGAAGATGTTTTAGAGCTAATTCCAGAAAGAGCCCAAACCATTTCATATATAATTGAAAGATATCTATCTGGATTTGGCATCAATAAATTAACACGCCATCTTAATGAAACAATACCTCCATTTGCAGGAAAATCTTGGTATCCACTTTACCTACAAAAACTTCTTCGTTCTGTATCTCTTTATGGAGAACGCCAATTTAATATGAATGACACACTCTATATTATGGATGATTACTATCCCGCTATTATAGATAAATCCAAATTCGCTGTAATTCAAGAAAATCTAGATTCCC
Organism: Obesumbacterium proteus; assembly: GCF_001586165.1. NCBI lineage: Bacteria > Pseudomonadati > Pseudomonadota > Gammaproteobacteria > Enterobacterales > Hafniaceae > Obesumbacterium > Obesumbacterium proteus. Next base: position 3,997,736 of record NZ_CP014608.1, read on the forward strand.
GAGCACCAACCCGTGGAGGAAAAATACCCTCAGCAATAACTGGAATTCGTAAAGCTTATTGTGGGTATTGTCAAGGTGTTTTAGTTTCACAATCGACTAAACGCAATGGCAAAATCGTAGATGGATTGAGACGAGCACGTTGTGGCACAAACAATAATGCCGGGAGTTGTATCACTAGCTCATTCAGAATATCTATTGTTGAAAGTGCAATCGCAGAATATTGTAGTCAGTATTTTGACTTATCATTACTTGCTCCTGAATCTAATAGTTCAAAGTTAGATTTAGCAAAGTACCGCCTTGATTTAAAACAACTAGATACTAAAATAGCTAATTACGTTAAATTCATATCTGATGGCAATATTAGCCCTGCAATAATTTCTGCTCTTGATGAAGCTGAAAAAGACAAAAAGAATTTACAACAAAAGATACAAAAATCAGAACTAAACACTCTTACAAACAGTAAGCGTGAAATTACAGCTAAATGGAAAACAATTAAAACAAACTTAAGCGTGTATGACGAAGAAAACATACTTAAATTACGCGAATTAATTCGCGGCTCGATTAAAAGGATTCTTGTATTTCAATATGGTCCATGGGCCAACACTGGTCCAATAACAACACCATCGGGTAAAAAAATCCAACCATCTAAAGGAAACTTTAGCATACAAATAACATTTAATAATGGTGTTAGAAAAACTCTCGAACTTGGTTAGAATATTAAAGACCAAGAAGTGGATACTATCAATAGAACAATTATGGAAAATGGAAATACTTATACTCCAGATGAATACATTTTAATGATTCAAAAGACTTTAACAAAATAACCCCTAGTTACTACAAAAGGTTTACCCCTCCTGTAGATAAGATATAATGATCTCAGGAGGATTTATGACTATTTACGCTTATACCCGCGTTTCAAAAGCCGAAAATGAAATCGGCACGACAGATAATCAGATCATAAACATTGAATCACAATTAAAGATAGATAACGTATATTCTGATGTGAACATTTCTGGCTCAATGCCATTTCAAAAACGACCAGAAGCACAAAAGTTGGTATCTGTACTCAAATCAGGCGATATAGTAGTAGTTGCTAAATTAGATCGTGGATTCCGTGATACCGCCGATTGCTTAAACACAGTTAAATGGCTTCAGAAAAGAAATGTCACGTTAAGAATCCTTGATATTGCCCTTGATGTATCTACTCCGATAGGTGAAATGATTTTGACTATAATGGCTTCAGTGGCAACTTTTGAACGCAAGCGGATCGCTGAACGTATTAAAGATGGGTTTACCAATGGACGGAAGCAGGGTAAAAGTTATGGGTATAAGCTAGAAGCTGTACATCAATCAGTAGCGATAAGGTCCTTTAAACGGCGCCAGGAAGCTTTAGAACGTTATGAGATGATTCGTACAAACCTGAGTGAGTTAATCGCGCAGAACGCTACTGAGGCTCAAATGTTGATTCATTTGAGAACATTAGGTCAACCTGTATCTCGCACAACGTTGCGTAACGCACTTGGAAAGTAGCTGGTAGCGATACAAAATTGATTGTACGAAATATGTTCAATTTGTTTCACGAAAACTGTGGTATCGTAAGTATAATGCCTTTACAACCACTACATCTGGTCTGTAAATAATTGAAGCATTTGTAATTTGCTTTAAAAAATGAGTGTTATAATGGTTCTACAGGTTTTCTATCAGTTCTTACTACTAACTAAACCTAAGAAGATAGAATGTGGCTTTGCCACTGCATCGAAGATGCATTATAGATACGATCATGTATAATTTCGCAGATCATATCTATACTGATAGTGATGTTAATGAAACAGGTTTACTTACAATTGCTTACCGTTCCACTAGCAATGACCTCCTGACTATCCATAATTGAAATCTCACCTTTACCAGTACGGCTGTCGAACCAGACTGTTGTACTACCAGTATTATCTTCTTCATGGTAGGTATGCTGTGTTCCTTTTTGTGAATGTTCACCAACCAAATTTAACTTGGTTCGAGTTATTTTACCGGTATTTTCATTCGTCACACTAACGAAACAAGTTGGTGCGCTATTAGCTTTTTGTATTTCATGCGGTGGTGAAAATCGACCTCGCATCTGATTTCCGAAGTTTGTGAGTTCTTCCATATTTACAGAATATGCAGAAGCACCAAATGAGAACGTTAATAATGAAGCTAAAACTAATCTTTTCATTTGCAACTCCCTGTTAAGTAGGATAATACTTCATTGGTTTTGTTTTCTGTCATTACCATTGTTGCCGAAAGTGTTCGACGATCTACTTCAAGTTTAAATGTATATCCTTTGTCATCTGATTCGTAGATAAAGTATTTCTTATCATTAGAAACACTTCGGTTTTTGAATAAATTAGTATCAGTTACACCACTGCCGGGTTGTTGATAAGAACATTTAAAATCCGGTATCGGCTCTTTATTACAACCAGTAAGTGTTGCTAAAGAGGAAGTTACTACCAAAGGTAAAATAGAATTTTTAAGCATCTTAACCTAACTCGAATTTTTCTGATTGGGATTTAGTTTTGATGATTCGTTGGTCTCATGTTGGTCATTCGCGGTTCTGAACACCTGATAACGTAGATTTGTACAATTTTTATCCTCCAAAGTGTGCTGTGTTAAGAATTTGTCTACCGAGTAACTGGTGGTAGTCGATAGACGACTCGTGACTGATGTTTTAAGCATTAGTCCGTTCAATTATATAAATCAGGTTTCTATTGCACACAGAAATGATGACTATAAGTCACAATAACACATTAGAAATGTGACTCATAGTCCGTGGTCTGATAAGCATCAAAAAGTGATGCTTATCCTATGAAAACTGAACTACATATCAAATTCGGGAAGCGTGTCCGGGAGCTTCGTAAGGCGCTAGGCTGGTCACAAGAGGAGTTCGCTGATAGGTGCGGATTGGATCGTACTTACGTGAGCGGGATTGAACGCGGCATTAGAAACCCAACCTTGCAAATTATTGGTATTATCGCTGAAGCATTAAATGTTGAAATTAGTTCGTTGTTCATTTGAACTAGTTGACTTCCTTGGATATTATTCGTAACTAATATGCTATTGTTCACATAATCATATGGTTTAGTGAAATTATATTTAATTAAATGATAACGGACTGTGACAATGTTAACTTGGACTAGACAAGGCTCATCAGATACTCTTTTGCTATTTGTTCATGGACTGATGGGGGGGAAGTGAAACGTGGATGGCGCCATCAGGTGTCTCCCTTCCTCAATTAATAGATGAAGACCCAGCTTTAAATAAAACATTTGATATAGCCTGCTTCGATTATTATTCTACTTGGAGTAGAAAAATCAGTGGTACGAAGACACTCGTACAGCGATTATTCAAAGTAAGAAATAAAACACCCAAAAACTTGCCGATTGATGAAATTTCAGAACTTTTACAAACTAATTTTATTGTTGAATTCAATGGGTACAAAAAAGTTATCATCATAGCTCATAGTATGGGTGGGCTGATTAGTAAATCTTGTATAATTAAACAGATTTCCAAAAATCTTTCGACTAATATTATTGGTTTTATATCATTGGCAGTACCTCACTCAGGTTCAGCTATAGCAAATTATGCTTCCTTTATTAGTAGCCATGAACAAATAAAAGATTTATCTGTTTTAAGTAACGAAGTTGACAGGTTAAATCGAGAATGGATGGGATTGGCCTTTAGGCCATTAGATCGGTATCTTTATGGTTCTTATGATACAGTTGTAAAAAAACAAAGTGCAATTGCTATTCATAGTAATGATCGTGCCAACTATTTAGCTTTGGATGAAGATCATACCAGCATATGCAAACCTATAAATAGGGATGCTCTTGCATATAAATCTATTGTTAAGTATATAAAACAGATTGACGAATCGTGTAGAGCAAAAGAAATACTTGATATCAGAAGATTAGATGATAAACAACTTTATAATGATGAGTATTTTGTTTTAAAGTTAGTTATAGCTGATGTACATGAACGTATAACAGGCCAAGCGAAGGAATACTTCTACAATGCGGAAAGAGCAAGGAAGTTATTCACTAGTGATCAAGATAAAAAAGATCTGAAATATCTTTACGACAGAGTTAATGAAATATATAAAATAGAGTATCAAAATTTCCTTTGCCAAAAAGGGAGAGTGAGTTCTGAGCAGTTAATATATACCGTACACTCCAAAATACTTGAAAAAAATGATGTTCATTTAAAATCTAGACTCGAGAATTTAACAATAACTCACAAAGCTGGAATGCTTCATCAACTTGCTAATTCTCCTAACGATAAAGTGATATGGACTGAAAGCTTTGAACTGGACTCTCTTGAAAAAATGAAGGGGCAAGGTAATGGGTAAATTACCTTATATTGATGCCGATGATACATTGGAATTGAACTCAATTATATTATTGGTAATATTGTCAGCTTTGGGCAAAAATAGGAACTCAACACCTGTATTGAACTTTGAAAAAATACAATGCTTATTTTATTTAATAAAAAACCCATCAAAAATAAATGATGTCTTGCTAGCTAACGATCGAAATGTAATATTTTTTGAATCGAAAATAATATACACAATTGCAAGTCAGTCAATAAATGTTGATATACTCTACTCTCGCAGTAAACTTAAAACAATAATTAAGAATTTAGCTTTACACGGGTTCCTGGATGTGTTTAGCGATGAATCTAATGAGATACAATATTGCGCATCTGAAAAAGGTGAGGTTTTTTTAAGGGGAATAGATACAGCTTACGTATCAAGAATTAGTTCTATCGCAATTAAAATCAAACCACTGGCTAGTCAGTCTGCTCAAAAAACTATTAAATCAATAAACAAACTACTTGCGGGACAATTATGAAAACTAAATTCAAGATATCCAGATTGATTATTGCTGGTATACGGAAGAATTACATCACTACTTTCCATGAAGGGGTGAATATTATCTATGGTGATTCAGATACTGGCAAGTCAACCATATTAGAGCTTATTAACTATACACTTGGTTCAAAAACCATTGACTTAGCTGATGAAATAAATACATCCTGTCATTATGTTTCCTCTGAGTTTGTTATAAACGATAAATTATATACCTTTAAGAGAGATATTTTCAATAAAAATAATCCAATAGAAGTGTACCCTTGCTCGTTTGAAGATTGCTCGAATTTTTATCCTGATAAATTTAATCCAACTTCTATCCCTTTAAATAATGGATTAGAATACGTTTCAGACTTTTTACTAGATCTTCTTAACTTCCCCAAATTAAAAATCAAAACCTCACCATCCAAAGCAAATTCCAATTTCCAAAAAGTCAGTTTCAGAAATATATTCAAGTATTGCTATCTTGACCAAGATAGCGTTGGAAGTAAAAATCTCTTAGAAAATAATAATTGGGTAAAGTCATCTATTCTAAAAGAAACTTTCAAGTACATAACAAATACTCTTGACTCATCAATCTCTGAGATTTCTATTGAAATTGCCAATTTAATTAATAGCAAAGATATATTATCAAAAGAACATAGCGTTATATCTAAATTCTTTCAAGAGTCTAATGTCAAAAATATAAATGAAATAGATCATGAGATTAACGTAATAGATGAAAACATTGATGTACTTACCGATGAAGTTAATAATATAAATACTAGTATGGAAGCTAACTCTAAGAACTATCTAGAGTTAAAATCTTATTATGATGAGTTGAATATTAATACTAAAAGACTAGATATTGAAACGAAAGAGTTGTCAGCCAAGATAGAGAATTATTCAAGGCTTCTAAATGGCTATGACAACGATATAGATAAAATCTCTAGTGTTTTACTGGCGCAAACTCGTATAGGTGAGATTAGTAAAGAGGTTTCACCATGTCCTATTTGTGATTCCTCAATAACTATTGAAATTGAAAAAGATAATTTTTCCATTGTCCCTTCGACACATCTTGAAAAGGAAATTTCATCCCTAAAATCTCGTAAGCGAGATATCAAATCATTGATTCAACTATCAAAGGATGAACATAAATCTAAATACTCTGAGATGATCGAGAACCAAAATTTATTAATTAAAGTTAGGACAATGATTGATGAAGAAAACTCTAATATGGTGACACCATTTCTAACACAAAGAGATGCTCTATTAAAAGAGTTGAATCGAAGCGAAGAGAGACGTAACAATCTAGTATCCACTCTTAAATTAAGAAATCAACTTAATAAAATAATTGAAAGAATCGCCCAGCATGAATCTCAGTTGATTTATCTTAATGACACTCTTGATGAACTAAAAAGTAAAGCGCCAGATATTAATGTTATATTTTCTGAAATGAAGAACTATATGCATTCCTATTTGGAAAACATAAATATAAAAAATAGGAAAAACATTTCTATTAGCGAAAAAACATTTTTGCCTATTTTCAGAGGACATGATTATAGTACAATTACTTCAGGTGGATTAAGAACTATTTTGTCAATAGGGTATTACTTAAGCCTCATGAATTTAAGTATAAAAATGAATATTAATTACCCTAATTTTATTATGATAGATACCGTTGGAAAGTACTTAGGTAAAACTGGTACTTATCAAATTACACAACCTATTGATAATGAAGTAGATGAGGGTTTAACTGATCCTGAGAAGTATAAAAATATTTATGCTGAAATTTTAAATATTACAGAATTAGCAAAATCAAAAGACATATCCTGTCAAATTATTATTGTGGACAATGACATCCCTGATCACATAAAAAAATGTGAAAATGATTTTGTCGTTGAACATTTTAGTACTATTGGTGTTGTGAAGAGCAAAATAGGTCTGATAGATGATTTATGAATATAAATGGTAGTTTCATAAATTATGTGTGGTGTCGTTAAGAGGGGCTGCACATGCCCCTTTATCTTATTTTAAGTCATGTGCTATATCAGTTTTATAAAAATAAATGGTTTTTATAGCCTTCATTAAAATAACGAGTTTATTGAAACTGAACTTAATTATTTTTAAATTTCATTAAAGCATAGTTTCTTAGATAGTTATTTTTAATCAATACTGTTCAGTAACTTTTCAAAATCCTCTCCCAGATACATTACTGATTCACTATTTTCATAATAATACTCAACAATTTCATAGCCACCTTTAGGTATTCCATTAATGCTAATGCTTTCATGCTCAACCATTTTAGATATATCATATCCATAACTTTGTGCTTGTTCTTTAGTCAGTATTGATATCGTATATGGCTCAATATGGACTATAACAACATCATTACTCTTTATATAAATCATTTCGTATTCTGTTTGCGTGATTTTTTTCGCAGTCATTAACTATCCCCATTAGTGTTTTGATATACGCTTTTATAATTTAATTCTAATCATTTGCCTAATTTATTAATTGCAAAAGAAATATCTGTTGAGTGTTTCATTGTACGAATCATTGTAAAGAGCTCAGTGGCCTCAACATATTCTTTACGCAAATATCCTAACCATTGTTTGATGCGCGCAACGTGATACAAACCTGTATCGCCCTGTTTTTCAAGCTGGCTATATTTTTTCAGTAGTTTCACTACATCCGCCCATGGCATACGAGGAGCGTTGTATTTAATTACGCGGCTTAAATTTGGGATATTCAACGCACCACGTCCGACCATCACTGCATCACAGCCCGTTGCCATCATACAATCTTGCGCACTTTGCCAATCCCATATTTCGCCGTTAGCAATCACCGGAATCGATAACCGTTTGCGGATTTCACCAATCGCTTGCCAGTTAATGCGCTCCGCTTTGTAGCCGTCTTCTTTGGTACGCCCGTGAACGACCAGTTCGGTCGCGCCGGCCTGCTGAACAGCATCCGCAATCTCAAACTGCCGCGCGTCGCTGTCCCAACCGAGTCGAATTTTAACGGTTACGGGAAAGTGCGCAGGCACCGCCTCACGCATGGCTTTTGCTCCACGATAAATCAGCTCAGGATCTTTTAACAACGTCGCCCCGCCGCCACTTCCGTTAACGAGCTTTGAAGGACATCCGCAATTAAGGTCGACACCGTTTGAACCCAGTTCAACAGCACGAACGGCATTTTCCGCAAGCCACCCTGGATGCTGCCCGAGTAATTGGATACGTACTAAAGTGCCGGATTCAGTGCGGCTATGATTATGTAATTCAGGACATAATCGATAAAAGGATTTTTCCGGCAATAACTGGTCGACTACACGTAAAAACTCCGTAATGCAATGATCGTAGTCGTTTACTTCAGTTAAAAGCTCTCGCACTAACGAGTCGAGAACACCTTCCATCGGAGCTAGTAATACTCGCATGTATTTCCTGAAAAATTCAAATTGGATATTATTACTTTAGAAGCTGGTGCTGTAATTCCTGATCTGATTTATATCTTCTAAGCACAACATAGCTAAGATCGCCGCACCATAGAATCGGTTTACCAGTTGTTGCATACAAACATTTACCAATAATTAGAGCATGACAGCCATCCAACTCGTCTAGACTATTGACTACCTTAAACTGTTCTCTGAAAGCACTAGCTATATCTTGCTGGATACAAACACTTAAACCTGATTTAATATTACCTGCGTTTAACCAAATTTTCCCATCATTCGTTTGCCCAACATCACTAATGAACCCCCAAAAGATCCTCCGTGCTCCATCCATCCATGGCTTAACATTTGCAAATTCAACAAATAGTTCAGCACCATTCTCTGGTAAATCACTAAAATCCTGACCTTTGAAGCCAATCTTTTTTTCTAAATAACATTGCCCTTTTGATTGTACTAATTTGTAGAGCAATCGTTTCAAAGTAAAATGTGCTGGGTATTTTACACTGCCACCGTCGTTAGATTTTTCACCCGTAAACCTCTGTCCTATAGGTGTAGCTTCGGAGGTTTGTTCAGCCAGTTTCACGTCAATATCATAGCTTTGAGTTAAATCGAAATCTATAACTAAGCCACTATCAGTATCCGATACTGGTAATGCCTTATCATTGCTACCCTCGCCCACTGCTTCATATGAAGTACCTAATGAGCAGTTTTCCTGGTGATGGGCACAAAAATGCGGTGCATCATTTCCATAACTAGACCGTCTAAACCATGCATCTCCACTACATTCGGTACACAGTAAACTACGTCTTTTTGATTGAATTTCAGCTGTGGGCAGCGCGTAAAATGCCTCAGCCGTCCATTCCTGCTCATCAATAGTACAAAAGGCTTTATCCACCGAGATTCCCTCCAATGACCTTTTTTTTCATCATACCATTACGCATATAGAACATTTAGTTAGCGGTGATGATCCAGTTCAAATTATTGGATGAAGCCATTGTACTAAGTTGATCCCTCATAAACTTAGTCCACCCACAGTTCAAATCTACGCCCCACGACCCCAGCTCAACGGCTCGCGCCGCATTTTCGCCCAACCACTGAGGATGTTGCCCCAGTAATTGCACGCGCACGGCGGTTCCTGAAGGTGTTAGGCTTTGATTAGCCAGTTCTGGGCAAAGACGGTAATACACTTTTTCAGGCAGCAGGCTGTCCACCACGCGCACAAACTCGGTGATGCAGAGATCGTAATCATTCACTTCGGTCAGCAGTTCGCGCACCAAAGAGTCGAGAACCCCTTCCATCGGTGCTAAAAGCACCCTTTTTACTGTCTGCATAAATCAGCCTGCATGATCATCGTTAGTATCTGCGCCTAAATTTGAGGCGCAAATGGTACTGAGTTCAGCGCTCGCCCGCAACGGGAGAACAACGCGCCAGCACATTCAGCAATAATTCCACCCAATTCTGAGCCATAGCTTCACTTTCCACGTTGGTAAAACCTAAGATCAGCCCGTGGGGCGGATTTTCAGTGCCGTGATACCAAACGCTAAGCGCCTCCAGCGCAAGCCCCTGTACGCGCGCCTCTCTTTCAACCAAAGCATCATCGAAACATTCGGGTAAACGTACCAGCAAATGCATACCGCCAGCTTGAAGCTCAGTGGTTAGCCGATAACGTGTCTGTCGCTGTAACGCCTGCGCCAGCCAGAGGCGACGCTGAGCATACAAACTGCGCATTTTCTTTAGATGACGATAAAACTGACCTGAATAGATAAACTGTGCCGTAGTGGCCTGCATCAGCGTAGGACAAACGCAGGGATACGTCCGCATGGTCTGATGGAACTGAGGTAATAGAGACTCAGGTACCACCACGTATGCAATCCGCAGCCCAGGGAATAACACCTTGCTAAACGTGCCGACGTACAGCACGCGATCCAGCTGATCTAAACTTTTCAGCGCCGGTAGCGGATGCCCTTGATAGTGAAATTCACCATCATAGTCATCCTCAATAATCCAGCTTTGCTGGCGCTGCGCCCATGCTAAAAGCTGCATGCGCCGTGGCAGACTAAGCCCTAAGCCGAGCGGGCTTTGATGTGCTGGCGTCACCAACGCCGCACGTGCCTGTGCATGATTGCGCACGCCTTTTTCCACGCACAAGCCCTGCTCATCCACGGGGATGGGCACGGTGTTAACGCCAAAATCTTGCAGCACATGCCATGGAAACGGAAAACAGGGCTCTTCTAACCAAACTTCATCCCCGCGGTTGAGTAAGGCATTCGCAATCAGTGATAGCACCGAGCGATATCCAGCCGCGATAAATATTTGATGCGCCGCACAGCGAATACCGCGTGAAATATGCAAATACCCAGCTAACGCCTCCCGCAGTGCGGGATAACCTTGAGGCGCAGGATGAGAAAGTTCTTCACGCCGAGTCTGACGCGCACACTGGCTTAATAAGCGATTCCATTGCCCTAAAGGAAATGCATCCAAAGCAGGCGCACCGAGTTGAAACGGCAACAGCTGTGAAGAGGGCAAAGGCATGCCGGCATGACGAGGCGCTTCTAATATCGGTTTCGGGATCTCAGCGCTTTTCGCCATATTTAGCCGTCGAGAAACCCGCGTTCCACCCTGCTGGCTATTTTCGATATATCCTTCACCGCTCAGCAATCCATAGGCCGCTTCAACGGTTCCACGGGCAACGTTTAAATCACTGGCTAAGCCACGCAGCGAAGGCAACCGCTCGCCGGGAGCCAGTACGCCATCGGCAATCGCCATCTTAATACGTTGGTAAATTTGGCGATAAATCGGCTCTTTGGCCGCAGGGTCAACGACGAGGAAAGAATGAAGCGCCGCCATGATATGGCCTATAAAAATAGTGAAGATATGGCTCTATATACTAGGCCATATTGAGCGTAAAGTCGCTTTATCAAACCACGACAGCGACGCGCTTTAGCGTTGTTCAAATGTATTTTGCGGAGAATAAATCATGTCACACCTGCGTCTTGCTTACGGCAAACTTTCCCCTGAGGCCTATAACGGCCTTATTCAAACCAGCATGGCATTAAGCAAAAGCTCATTAGGCCATTTGGTTGAACTGGTTTACCTGCGTATTTCCCAAATCAACGGCTGCGCATTTTGTTTGGATATGCACAGTACGGCGCTGCGTAAAGCCGGTTACAGCCAACATAAAATGGATATTTTATCTGGCTGGCGTATGGCAGAAGCGTTCGACGCGCGTGAACGTGCAGCGCTAGACTGGGCCGAAGCCGTCACGCATATTTCATATTGTGGAACGTCCGATGAATTATTTGCGACGTTGAAAGAACACTTTAACGATACTGAAATTGCTGACTTAACGTTTGCCATTAGCCTTATGAATGCCTTCAATCGTATGGCAATCAGCATGCGTCAGTAAGACCTAGCTACGCGGAGGAAAGTGGGTTAATACGAAGTCGACCCACACTCTGACTCTTGGCGGTATATCCGCCGAGGGATACCAAATATGCATCGAACGCGCTTGCGGCCAAAACGGCTCCAGAATCGGTATTAAACGCCCACTGCGAAAGTGCTCCTCGAGATACCAATCCGCCAAGCACACAATGCCCATATGGCTCAGCGCCGCATCAACCAAACTATCGGGCGATGTGGCAATAAATGAAGCCTGCTGTTCATTCACGCTACCTTCACCATCCCACCACGCCATCAGCTTTCCGCTACCGGAATTTCGATGTATCAGGCGATGATGCGAGAGAAGATCACTTATCGTTTGTGGCGTGCCGAAACGCGCCAGATATTCAGGCGATGCCGCCATTTTACTGTAGGCCATGCATATTTCGCGCCCCACCAGTCGACTGTCGGTGGCGGTACGTTGACCAATTGCCACATCAATGTTCTCACCGATGAGATTCACTAAACGCGGCTCCATCTCAAGATCGATGGTCACCTTTGGAAAACGTTGGCTGAATATCGGCAGCAGCGGCATTAATCGATGGCGACCAAAACCGGGAATGACGCTCACACGAACCAATCCAGAGGGCTCTTCGCTCAGCTGCCTCTCGTCCAAGGCCTGATTTAATGCCTGCCATAACGGCGTTATCCGACGGCGAAAATCGGCGCCCTCTTCCGTCAGCATGACAAAATGCGTATTGCGCGCAAATAAGCGGATATTTAAACGCATTTCTAATGCCCGCACATTCTTACTCACCGCCGCGGCGCTAATCCCCAGTTGGCGAGCTGCCGCAGAAAAGCTTTGTGCCTCTGCCGAAGCCAAAAAGGCGGGGATCAGTCGATATACGTCTACAGGCAATGCCATGCTTTTAACCTTAGGTTGAAACAGATTTACTGTTTTACAGGCTACACCACCACGCGAAGAAATGAAAAAATAGCCACATCGGTAGCATTATCATTCTCCCTATCATTGAAATCACAAGAGAAGACCTATGAAAAAAGTGCTGGTATTAGCCGCGCATCGCTTTCCCGATCAGTCACGCATCAGCCATGCTGCGATTGATGCATTGAAAACACAGAAAAACGTCACCGTAAATGAGCTGATGCGCCACTACCCCGATTACAACATCGACGTAGAACGTGAACAGAAACTGCTCACTGAACACGATATTGTGGTAATGCTCTTCCCCTTCTATTGGTATAGCTCACCGGCGATTTTAAAAGAGTGGCAAGATGCCGTATTAACCTATGGTTTTGCCTATGGCAGCCAAGGCAAAGCATTACATGGCAAATCGCTGATGATCGCGACCTCAACAGGAGGCAATGCGCAGGCGTATACCGCCGAGGGATACAATCGCTATCCTGTCGAAAGCCTCTTATTACCGTTTAACAATATGAGTCATTTGGTTGGCATGCATTGGCTGGACCCATATTTGATTCAGGGCGCTAACGATATTACGGATCAATTAATTGATACTGGTGTGAATGGATTACTGAGTCGAATCCATGAATTGCAAAACGCTGACTGATTTTTGACGCTGTCATCCTCTCTGCTGGAGGATGACAGACCAAATTTGGCTTATTTAAATAAGCGGTTTTAAGAAGGTTTCTTCTCTTCCCATTTACCCCAAGGATTTGCATCAGAGACGTTGGCTTCTTGGAGAGGAGCAGGTGTGTCCGCCAGTGAATCAATATACAGCTCTTCCACTTTTTGCCGAGCCCACGGGGTGCGACGCAAAAATTTCAGGCTTGATTTAATGCTAGGATCGCTTTTGAAGCAGTTGATGCTAATAATCTTCGCCAACTCAGCCCAGCCATAACGCTCCACCAGCGATGTCAGCAAAGCTTCCAGCGTGATGCCATGCAAAGGGTCTTTAGATGTTTGGGCGTTCATGGAAATTCCTGTCGGCAATGGACTCAATACGAGTTTAAAAAATTTTCGCACACCATACTGACTGCGGCCTGAGAGTGCAAGCCGCAGGCGTGCTGGAACCGTCAGCACCTTTTTAGCTATCAAGACATCGCAATGAACTGATCGCGCAACGCCTGAATATCATCCCTGAGGCTGGCGGCCTCTTCAAACTCAAGGTTTTGAGCATGTTTATACATCTGCGCTTCCAGATCGCGAATTTTCTGCTCGATCTGTTTTGGAGACAACGCTTGATAAGCAGCAGAAGACTCAGCCGCTTTGCTGCTTCGCCCATGCTTACCTTTACCACGTGACGATGCTTCACCCAGTTGGAGAATATCGGATACTTTCTTATTCAACGCCTGTGGCGTTATGCCATGCTCGAGATTATACGCTTCCTGTTTTGCGCGACGACGTTCAGTTTCACCAATCGCTTTCTCCATAGAGTTGGTGATGCGATCGCCATAAAGAATCGCTTTACCATTCAGGTTACGTGCCGCACGGCCAATGGTCTGAATCAGCGAACGCTCTGAACGCAGGAAGCCTTCTTTGTCTGCATCTAAAATCGCGACCAGCGAAACCTCTGGCATATCGAGCCCTTCACGAAGAAGGTTGATACCGACCAGTACATCAAACTCACCGAGACGAAGATCTCGGATGATCTCAACACGTTCAACGGTATCGATATCAGAATGCAGATAGCGGACCCGCACACCGTGTTCATCGAGATATTCGGTTAAGTCCTCCGCCATTCGCTTGGTCAACGTAGTGACCAGCACACGCTCATTAATCGCCTCACGAATACGAATTTCAGAGAGCAAATCGTCAACCTGCGTGGCAACCGGACGCACCTCAATCAACGGATCAAGCAAACCGGTCGGGCGTACAACCTGATCGACAATATCACTGCCTGATTTTTCAAGCTCATAATTACCCGGCGTTGCAGACACATAAATCGTTTGCGGTGCCAAAGCCTCAAACTCTTCAAAGCGCATTGGGCGGTTATCAAGCGCAGAAGGCAAGCGGAATCCATACTCCACCAGCGTCTCTTTGCGCGCTCGGTCGCCGCGATACATGCCGCCAATTTGAGGTATGGTGACGTGGGATTCATCGATCACCAGCAGCCCATCGGCAGGAAGATAATCAAACAGCGTTGGTGGTGCTTCACCCGGCTTACGCCCAGAGAGATAGCGCGAGTAGTTTTCAATGCCCGAGCAATAGCCTAGCTCGTTCATCATTTCGAGATCGAACTGGGTACGCTGCGTCAACCGTTGCTCTTCTAGCAGCTTGTTATTGGCCAGCAACACTTTGCGCCGCTCCGCCAAATCAACCTTAATATCTTCCATCGCCTGCAAAATGCGTTCACGCGGCGTGACATAGTGCGTTTTTGGATACACGGTAAAACGCTGAACTTCTTGGATCAGTTGTCCCGTTAATGGGTCGAACAGCGATAGACGCTCCACTTCCTCATCAAACAGCTCTACGCGTAGGGCTTCATCCTCAGATTCAGCGGGGAAAATATCAATCACTTCGCCACGAACGCGGAAGGTACCACGCTGAAAAGCCTGATCGTTACGCGCATATTGCAGCTCGGATAAGCGACGCAAGATGGCCCGCTGATCGATAATCATGCCGCGTGTTAAATGCAGCATCATTTTCAAATAGGCATCAGGATCGCCCAAGCCATAAATAGCAGAAACCGAGGCCACAACAATGACATCTTTGCGCTCAAGCAACGCTTTTGTCGCTGAAAGCCGCATTTGTTCAATATGTTCGTTTACCGAGGAGTCTTTCTCGATAAAGGTATCTGAACTCGGCACATAGGCTTCTGGCTGATAATAGTCGTAATAGGAGACAAAATACTCCACGGCATTTTCTGGGAAAAACTGCTTCATCTCGCCGTAAAGCTGTGCCGCTAAAGTTTTGTTGGGTGCCATGACCATGGTTGGACGATTGAGATCGGCAATCACGTTGGCAATCGTAAACGTCTTACCAGAACCCGTTACGCCCAGCAGCGTTTGATGCGCCAAACCATTTTCTAAACCTGCCTCTAAACGACGAATCGCCTCAGGCTGGTCGCCGTCTGGCTTGAATGCAGAATGCAATTTGAACGTTTTACTCATGAATCAACACCTTGCTTAAATGCATTTGTCTTTTAGAAGGGCCACGGCATTTTCGAATGCTTAATCGTCCGGCATTGATTATGGAAGGCCTACCCAATTTTGCCACTGTCTCTGGATATCTCCTGCGAGGGATTTCTCCACACGGTCAGAAAATCACGCTCACGATGATGTGAGAAGAGGGGAACTATGATACTGGATATAAAACCAGCTTCAAACCTTATCTGCACCGTTTTGTGTAATTCCCTATCCAATTTCGCCGCCTTAAGCTGCCCCAAAACCTCAAATTACATCCGTTTTACAATTTTCACCTACCGGTGACATTTATCCCCAATGCAGCTCGCGAATTAACTTTTTTAGTCTGCTCTTGTCAAGGCCGTTTTGTTGCGCAACGCGATTCTTTATCTAGTGCTTGATTTTAAATAACCCATTGAATAAAAACAGTTTTAAAATATAGTTACCATATCAACCAACCTGTGCGAAAGCCGCGCTGGCTCTGGGCTTTGACGAGTTCTCTAAACCTAATGCACAAGGTTATCCACAGGAATAGTGGATAACTTGCACCACTCCGCTTGGCGCTTGAGTTACGGAAAAATGACAATCTGTCAGTAAATCGACTCTGGAGTCCTTTTTTTAGTTAATTTTTTAGCTATTTTTTCTTTTTGATATACTTATTCGCACTAACAAAAGTGCTTGCTAGGGTAACTTATTTCGTTAAGCGAGGATTCAGAGCTTGATCTTTTATTCCCTTAATGAACCACGCTTGCACCGCTGTGTTTTTTTTGAGCATCTTAATAATGCAGAATTTATCTGCGTTTTTTTGCTCTCTTCTTAAGGTTTCATTAGCACTTATTAAGATTTTCCGTCTGTGATTCAAACAATGTATTTATTCACACTTTTGTTGTTAATGCTTTGTATGGGAAATGACGTTTTTGGTTGCAGTGTTCTCAGCCGTTATTTTCTTAGCCAGCCTGAAATCTCTCTCTGAGAACCACTATCCGCTTCGTTAATGGCACGATATAAATTGCACTGCATATTGACCGCTGCCAGCTCTAACAATCGGGAGTCTATACTGTAGTTTTTAACATCTCTTAACCATGTCAGAACGCTGGCCAGATGCCAGATGGACGTTTTCCCCTGATGCAGAGGTGCGGGGAAACTATTCCCTCCCTGCTCCATTAATTTGCGCATATTTTGGCGAGAAAAACCCAAACGCTCGGCAATATCGGTTAGTCCAACAAAATCAGGCGCAGCCTCGCACAGCACGGCATGTGGCATAACGCTCAATACATCTTGAATGGCCGTCGATATCGCCTCATTAGCATCCTCGGCGGTGCGGCAAAAATTCATGGCAATACGGCCAGCAATCCCCACGCCGATGGTGGCATCGGTGCAACCTGCCGCGCCTAATGCCTCAAGGTAGTTTGATGGTTCATCATTCTGATCTGGCAAAGAAAAAATGAGCGTAAATTCATAATCCTTCATGTTTTTTCCTCAGTCGTTACTTGGCATGATGAGCGCAATGCTCAACGATTTTTTTTAACTGACGCGCATGGTTTTCTGCATTCTTTGGCGTAGACCAAATGCACGTAATGCAAAACTCACCACAACGGCACTTTTCCTGCGGATAAGGACAATACATTTTCCCCCACGCATGGCTGCCGCCCACTTCGATACGCCACCCCTTCAACTCAACGAAGTTAAGCGCCAGCTCAATTTCCTTTTTTGGATGAGTCGCTCTGCTCATTTTCTGCTCCAAGCTTAAAAAAACACCATAAAGTTGTCAAGTGACAACCTTTATTTAAGTCAGAGCAACATACACGGGATAAAAACAGACCAACAGAGGGAATGAAGAAGACTGGAATCCGCTACGCAAAATAGTTTTGCGTAGCGTTGTATTACATTAATTCAGGGAAGAGAGATCCAAATATGCGGCAAGCGCTTTCGCATCGGCGTGCGGGATATGCGGGATTTCCCCCAGGCATGGCGCTGGTAATAATCGCATGAGGGTTGCCATATATTCAGCGTGACGTTTTCCTGGCTCTACCACACAGTTAGCCACCCATCCGCCCAGCCTTAATCCAGATTGCGCAACGGCCTGAGCCGTTAGCAAGGCGTGGTTGATACACCCGAGTTTCACTCCTACAACGAGTATCACGGGAAGCTGTTCTCGAACCACCCATTGCGCAAAAGACGTTGTCTCACTGAGCGGCGTGAACCATCCTCCCGCGCCCTCCACCAACGTCCAATTCGACTTTTTGCGCAGCGCTAGCAGCCCCTGCGACATCACGTCAAATTCGATAGGTCGGTTTTCATCAGCGCTAATAATGTGGGGTGACGTAGGCTCTTCAAAGGTATACGGGTTCACTTCTTCGTAGCCGACGGAGATTGAAGAGGCAGCCTGCAAAGCAAGCGCATCGGTGTTTCGCAGTTTTCCCTCACGCCATTCACTGCCAGAAGCGACAGGTTTATACCCAACCGTATCTTTCCCACGCAGAGTCGCAGCTTCCAACAGCGCGCTACTGACGACCGTTTTTCCCACTTCAGTGTCGGTTCCGGTAACAAACCATGCCTCGTTTAAACAAGGCTGCTCATATGTCTTTTCATTCACAGTGCAAAACTCCGATGACTAACTGATAGCTTAAAGGCAAACCTTCGGCCTGTTGAGGATAGACGCGGGCTAGTTGCGCAAAACGTCCACGACTGGTTAGCCCTGCGTCTCGACCTTGGTGTAAGTGCGTAGCACCAATGCCTTTGAGCGACTTCATGAGAGTGATGACATCGGGATAAAATTCAGTCTCATGGATTAGCTGCAAATCATGTGCAAACGGCTCACAGGCCAGTTTGATTGCGTCAAAGTCTAAGAACTGGTTAATGTGCGTTTGGCCGTCCACTTGCTGCCAAGCTTGAGCTAACTCAGTCAGCGAGCCTTGTGCCAACGTTGAAAACACCACTTTTCCCCCTGGCTTAACGACACGACACATCTCAGCCAATGCAGAACCTAGTGAACCACACCACTGAATAGCCAGATTGCTAAAGCAGAGATCGACGCTGTTATCAGGTAACGGAATATGTTCGATATCCGCGAGTAGATACTCCTCGGCACTGTCCAAAGCGCGCGATTTCTCAAGCATCCCTGCAGCCAAATCGAGAGAGATCACGTGTGAACCTGCTCGGCGGAATTGACGGCTAAAAACGCCGGTACCGCAGCCCGCATCCAACACCGTCAAGCCCGATAGGTTATCGAGCTGAGCGAAAAGCTTTTCGCCGCACCGCCGCTGAAAACCAGCAACGGCATCGTAACTATCCGCTGCGCGGCTAAACGCCGCGGCCACCGCAGATTTATTAACGCAAAGTGTGTGCGGTAACATGCAGCGCCTCCAATAAATGGTTTATATCCTGCTCGCTGTGCGCTGCGCTGAGGGTAATACGTAGACGTGCGGTTCCGGGGGGAACCGTTGGCGGACGAATAGCGCTGACCCAAATCCCCTGCTCACGCAGCTGCTGAGCTAAATCCAGCGCGGCCTGATTCTCTCCGATAATCACGGGTTGAATCGCAGAGCTTGATTCCATCAGCGTTAAGCCTAAATCGTTTAACCCTTGACGAAGCTGCACGACGTTCTGGTTAAGTTGGTTACGTAGCTCATCACCTTCACGTACTCGGCGCAGCGCAGCCGTAAGCGCACAGGCCTGAGCGGGAGGCATGCTGGTGCTGTAAATTAGATGACGCGCAAACTGAATGAAGTATTCAGCCACGGATTCAGAACATAAAACGGCGGCACCGCTGAGCCCAAAGGCTTTGCCAAATGTCACCACCAGCAATTCAGGCTTCACTTTCTGTGCGTCGCAGGTGCCGCGCCCCTGATCGCCACACACGCCAATGCCGTGCGCATCATCCACCATCAGCCAAGCTCCGGCACGTTGACTTTGTTGATGCAGATCCGCCAGCGGCGCACTATCGCCGTCCATGCTGAACACGCCCTCAGTCACCACCAGCGCTCGCCCTTCCCTATCGCTGTTTAAGAGCTTTTGAAGGGAACCTGGCTGGTTATGTTGAAAACGTCGCAGCGTCGCTGGGGATTGAATAGAAGCTTCCATTAGTGATGCGTGGCTGAGCTTATCGGCTAAGATGCTGTCACCTTTTTGCATCAGCGCAGCAATTACGGCCTGATTGGCCGCATAGCCTGAAATAAACAACAAGGCACGTGGATAGCCTAACCATCCTTCGAGCTGTTGTTCTAACTCTGCATGCGCGGTGGTGTAACCCGTCACATGCCCAGAGCCCGCACTGCCTACGCCGTAGCGTTCAGCGCCTTGTTGCCACGCGTCGATGACCGATTTATCGCGGCTTAGGCCAAGATAGTCGTTAGACGAGAAATTGAGATATGACCGCCCATTCACGAGGATCTCACGCCCGCTGCCCGCCTCACTCACAATCCGCGAACGATAGGCTCCGGCTGAGCGACGCTCAGCCAGCGCATTCTCGATATGCTGTTGAAAATTCATCATGATTACACGGCGGCGTTATAAAACTGCTCAGTATCGGCATGCAGCAATTGTTCGGTGAGGTGCTGCTGTTGCTGATTATCACCGTGCTCAGTTTCAGTCAGCTGCGGATTCAGCCCCAGTTTGCGGAACAGCTGAACATCTTTATCTTCACCCGGATTCGGCGTGGTAAGCAGCTTACAACCGTAGAAAATAGAGTTCGCTCCCGCCATAAAGCACATGGCCTGAGTTTGCTCATTCATTTGCTCACGACCAGCGGAAAGACGCACGTAAGACGTTGGCATCATGATACGTGCCACGGCAATAGTACGAATAAAATCAAAAGCATCGACATCGTCGTTATCCGCTAACGGCGTTCCTTTGACCTTCACCAACATATTAATCGGCACGCTTTCCGGTGCTTTAGGCAAATTCGCGAGCTGAGTGAGCAGACCGGCTCTATCCCGTACAGTTTCACCAAGCCCAACAATGCCACCTGAACAAACTTTAATACCAGCATCGCGCACTTTTTCCAGCGTATCCAAACGCTCCTGATAGCTGCGGGTCGTGATGATACTGCCGTAAAACTCTGGCGAGGTGTCGAGGTTGTGGTTGTAATAATCCAGCCCCGCATTGGCTAAACGGTTAGCCTGTTGGTCGGATAGCGTTCCGAGCGTCATACAGGTTTCCATCCCCATGTCTTTGACGCCCTGCACCATTTGCTCAAGGTAAGGCATATCGCGATCGTGCGGGTTTTTCCATGCCGCGCCCATACAGAATCGTGTGGAGCCAGCGGCTTTGGCCTGTCGCGCAGAATCCAGAACCTGCTGCACTTCCATCAGCTTTTCAGTTTCTAAACCCGTTTTATAACGCGAGCTTTGTGGACAGTATTTGCAGTCTTCGGGGCAAGCACCGGTTTTAATCGAAAGCAACGTGCTTACCTGCACCTGACGCGGGTCAAAATGTTGGCGATGAACCTGCTGAGCCTCAAACATTAACTCGAGGAACGGCTTTGCAAACAGAGCTTGGGCTTGCTCTAATGTCCAGTGATGACGATCTGCCATGATGGCAACTCCCTATTCAATTTGAGGGGAAAAAGTGTCGTCAGTTTAGAAAAAAGCGGTACACTGTCAACCAAATGATCACAATTTTAGTTTACTAATACTTATTATGACCCCATCTGATATCGAGTTCGACCGCCGCCACATCTGGCATCCGTACACGTCTATGACCCAGCCATTGCCCTGTTATCCCGTAACTTCGGCGCACGGTTGCGAACTGCATTTGGAGGACGGACGTCAGTTGGTCGACGGCATGTCTTCGTGGTGGGCCGCGATTCACGGATACAATCATCCCGCGCTGAACCACGCCGTGACTCAGCAACTTTCAGCCATGTCACACGTGATGTTTGGCGGGATCACTCATCCTTCCGCCGTTGCGCTATGCCAGCGTTTGGTGGATATCACGCCTGAAGCGCTGGAGTGCGTTTTCCTCGCGGATTCCGGTTCCGTTGCCGTGGAAGTGGCGATGAAAATGGCATTGCAGTACTGGCATACTCGCGGGGAGAAACGTCAGCGTTTTCTAACCCTAAGCAACGGCTATCACGGTGATACCTTCGGCGCCATGTCGGTATGCGATCCGAAAAACTCCATGCACAGTTTGTATCAGGGCTACCTTCCTGAGCATCTGTTTGCCCCCGCGCCACAGTGTGCATTTGGCGATGAGTGGAATGAAATGGACTTTGTGCCTTTTGCCCGCTTGCTGTCGGCGCATCATCAGGAGATCGCGGCGGTTATTCTGGAGCCTATCGTTCAAGGCGCTGGAGGCATGCGTTTCTATCATCCCCGTTATCTGAAGCTCGTTCGCGCCGCCTGCGAGCGTCATGGGATCTTGCTCATCGCCGATGAAATCGCGACGGGATTTGGCCGTACCGGCAAGCTTTTTGCCTGCGAACACGCGGGGATCACGCCAGATATTTTATGTTTAGGCAAAGCCATTACCGGTGGCTATATGACCTTATCTGCCACCATCGCCACGCGAAATGTGGCAGAAACCATCAGTAACGGCGAAGCGGGATGCTTCATGCATGGCCCTACCTTTATGGGTAACCCACTCGCCTGCGCCACGGCGGTGGCCAGTTTGGATATTCTTGCCAGCGGAGAGTGGAAAACGCAGGTCGCGGCGATAGAACACCAGCTACAGCAAGAGCTATTACCGCTTAACGATCACCCTCAGGTAAAGCAGGCTCGCGTCTTAGGGGCTATCGGCGTTGTTGAAACGCATAAAGCGGTGAATATGGCTAACTTACAGCGCTATTTCGTCGAACAAGGGGTTTGGGTGCGTCCTTTCGGTAAGTTAATTTATCTAATGCCGCCTTATATTATTTCTGCCAAACAGCTCACCAAGCTCACTCAAGCCGTATCCACTGCCTTAGATCAAGCCGAACACTTTCTGGAATAGCTTGATAAAAAAGACTTAGCGGTAAACTTGCAAGTTCGAATCTCTATTTCCTGTCTACGCTTATTAGCGAGATCACCTTTAGGTGGTCTCGTTTTTGCTTAAATAATAAGCGCCATAACGATAATTCACACCTATGAGTGTGAATACGCACTAATAATCGAATTAGACAGGAGTTTTAGATGAAGAAATGGCCACTTGCGCTGATGGCGTCAGCGCTTTCTCTCGCCCTATTACAGAGCGCTAACGCCGCATCAATGCCCGCTGTTGAGGCAAAAAACGGCATGGTTGTTAGCTCTCAGCATCTGGCCTCTCAGGTTGGGGTTGATATCCTCAAATTAGGAGGCAACGCCATTGATGCTGCTGTCGCCGTTGGCTACGCGCAGGCGGTGGTTAACCCTTGCTGCGGTAATATCGGCGGCGGCGGTTTTATGACCATACATTTGGCTAACGGTGAAGATACTTTCATTAACTTCCGTGAAACGGCGCCGGCCGCCGCCAGCGCCAATATGTATCTCGATGAAAAAGGAAACGTGAAGAAAGGTGCCAGCCTCTATGGTTATCTTGCCGCAGGTGTTCCGGGAACAGTTTTAGGGCTCGATACCGCACAGCGTAAATATGGCAAACTGACACGCCAGCAGGTGATGGAACCAGCAATCAAGCTGGCTCGCGAAGGCTTTATTCTCAATCGTGGCGATACCGATATTTTGGATACCACCATTGCTAAGTTTCGTGACGATCCCGAAGCCGCACGTATCTTTTTACGTCCAAACGGCGATCCCCTTCAGCCCGGCGATCGGCTGATTCAAACCGATCTGGCCAACACCCTTGAGTCTATTGCCCAGAACGGTCCCGATGCTTTCTATCAAGGTAAAATCCCTCAGGCCGTTGAAGCTGCGGCGAAAAAAGGGGGCGGGATCCTAACGGCCAAAGACTTCGCCGATTTCCGTATAGCAGAAACTGCGCCGATTACCTGCTCTTATCGCGGCTATGAATTTGTCTCTGCACCACCGCCAAGCTCCGGTGGCGTCACGCTTTGCGAAATTCTCAACGTTCTGGAAGGGTACGACCTCAAGGCATCTGGCTTTAATTCTGCACAAACTATTCATACCATGACGGAAGCAATGCGCCATGCCTATATGGATCGCAATACGTTCTTAGGCGATCCGGCATTTGTGAAGAACCCTACGGAAAAACTGCTCAGCAAAGAGTACGCCGCTGAAATTCGTAAGCAGATTCAGCCTGAAATCGCCACGCCTTCGAGCCGCGTTCAGCCGGGCATGGAACCACATGAAAAGCCAGAAACCACGCACTATTCTATCGTTGACCACAGCGGTAATGCAGTTTCCACCACCTATACCATCAACGGACGTTTTGGCTCCGTCGTGATTGCGCCCGGCACCGGATTTTTCCTCAACGATGAGATGGATGATTTCACCGTTAAAGTGGGTGAACAAAATATGTATGGCTTAGTGCAAGGTGCAACCAACGCTATCGCACCGGGTAAACGCCCTCTGTCATCCATGACGCCAACGTTGGTGACCAAAGATGGCAAAGTCTTTATGGTTGTTGGCTCTCCGGGGGGATCGCGAATTATCACCATCACATTGCAAACGGTGTTGAACATTATCGATCACGGCATGGCACCGCAAGAAGCCGTCGATGCCCCTCGAATTCATCACCAGTGGCTGCCGGATGAAGTTTACTTCGAACAGCGCGGCCTCTCGGCAGACACCCAAAGACTGTTACAGGATCGTGGCTATAAACTGGTTGAGCAAACGCCTTGGGGGGCCGCTGAACTGATTATGGTCGGTCTACCGGGCGCGGCCGGTGTTAGCTCAGAGAGTTCGGGCAATGACTCGGCGGTATCAGGGAAAGTGCGCGAAGGATTTATCTACGGCGCTAACGATGTTCGACGCCCTTCGGGTTCTGCCGTTGGTTACTGATTAGCAAATCGAGCCTACTTCCGCCCCTAGAGACTAGGGGCATCCCCCTTTGTGGCCGTTTATCTGTTAGAATACCCTTTCTTTTTTCACGCGGGTGCGCGCAGCTGCATCATTGGGTGAAAACTTCTCAACGTCTATGTGCTGTCATTTTCCTTTCAAACGATGAAGAAGAGATCAAGATAATGCCGTCAGTTTCCTATGACCGAACTCAGGTTGCTCATTGGTTAGGTCATGCGACCTTGGCCAAGGCGCGAGATTATTCGCGAGCCGTTTCGCAACTCCACTGGCAGGGCAATATGCTCACGGCCAAGGTACAGGGAACCGAAAAACGCCCCTACGCAGTGGTTATCTACTTCCACGATAAACAAAACCAGTTACGCATTGAGGGCGAATGCTCGTGCCCCGTGGGCTTTAACTGTAAACACGTTGCCGCCGTTCTTTTAGCGGGCCTCGAAGAGCAAGAACCCACTGCCACCGGTGCGCGGCCTGAGTTACTACGTTGGCTAGAGGCTTTTCGCGCTCAACAGACAACTTCTATTGCGGCTAAAAAACCCACCCAAACCTTAGCCTATGTCTTGGCATGGTCAGAACACCGACAGCACCATGAAATTCGGCTATTCAAAGCAAAGTTAGATAAAGACGGCATCGTCCGCAGTATCGATCAACAGTGGAACAATATTGAGCCCGCGCTGGTTAAGCCGCCGAAATTCGTTACGCCTGAAGATTTTCAAATCCTGCGCGAACTGTGGATCGAACGACCGCGCAACGGCATGATGGCGTTTGAACTACAGGGTACCAGCGGCGCAGAGCTGATCCGCAAAATGATGGCCACGGGCCGGTTCTTTGTGATTGATTCCAATGAGCCTTTATATTTGGGCGAGCAACGTCCGGGTGAAGTTCAGTGGCAGCGCCTGCCCGATCATCGTCTGCGGCCCATATTGCAGGTTCAGCCTCAGGCATCATGGGTGTTGCCCACCACGCCGCCGTGGTATATCGATACACAAAGCGGTGAAGCGGGCACCGTTGAGCTCAATCACGCCTTTGCTCAGTTGGATGAGTTTTTGTCCATGCCCCCGATTTCACTGAGTGAAGCGCCGTTAGTGGCTGCGGTACTGGGCGAAGTCGCGCCCGAGTTGCCTTTGCCGCCGAGTATGAGTTCTTCAGAACTTCGCGTTATTGACGTCGAGCCCGTTCCCGTTTTGCAGCTTGATACCCAAAACGTCTATATGGGCGGTTTTGGCAACTATGGCTATCGTAATTGGCCTCTCGACTTTGCAACGTTTTCCTTCGATTACGATGGGATTAGCGTTGATCCTAAACAGGACACCACGCTATTCCCCGCTGACAACGGCAATGTGATTCAAATTCAGCGACGTAGCGATATTGAAAAACAACGCGCCAAAGAGCTCAAAAATTGCGGCCTAGAACTCATCACGCTAAGCGACAAAACTCGACCGCCTTCATTACCAGATACCATTTACGGTCTGCCAAACCCTGAAAGTTGGCCTTCGTTTGTCAGCCATACGCTTCCTACGTTGCAAAACAAAGGCTGGCGTATCGTGATGACCCATGATTCTAACTTCAATATTATTGAAATTAACGATATTAGCGGCAGCATCCAGTCAGGCGACGAAGGTTGGTTTGACGTTGAAATGGGTATTTTAGTCGGCGACCGTACCGTTCGACTCGAGCCGTTATTGGCTGACCTGTTTCGCCGCGATCGTCGCTGGTTAGACGGCGAGCTGGAAACTATCGACGATGATGAAGGCATTATTCTTAGCACCGAGCAAGGCGAGCGTTTACGTATTGCGGCCAATCGCCTCAAACCGGTCGTCCGCGTGCTTGTCGACCTATTCGCACAATTAGGTCATGGCAAAGAAACGCTGAAGGTTTCCGCGCTTGATGCTGGCCGTTTGGCCGCTTTAAGTGATACAGGACGCTGGCAGTTCCACGGAGAAACCTCTATTCAGGCTTTGGCTCAGCGTTTACAGGATGGGCCGGGATTACAGCTGGTGCCGGTTCCGGT
The DNA here is from genome assembly GCF_001586165.1 of Obesumbacterium proteus. NCBI lineage: Bacteria > Pseudomonadati > Pseudomonadota > Gammaproteobacteria > Enterobacterales > Hafniaceae > Obesumbacterium > Obesumbacterium proteus. The sequence continues at coordinate 4,024,444 of NZ_CP014608.1, forward strand.
TGGCCTTCAGGCAACGCTGCGTGGCTATCAGCATCAAGGCCTGAGCTGGATGCAGTTTCTACGCGAACAAAATATCTCAGGCGTACTGGCCGACGATATGGGGCTGGGCAAAACGGTGCAAACGCTGGCGCATATCCTGCTAGAAAAAGAGTCAGGCAGGCTCGACCGCCCTGCGCTTATCGTGGTGCCCACGACCTTAGTACACAACTGGCGCGAAGAAGCCGCCCGCTTTACCCCCGATCTTAATGTGCTGGTTCTCAGCGGGCCGCAGCGAAAAGATCATTTTGATCGCATCGAACAGTGCGATCTGATCTTGACCACCTATTCTCTGCTGTGGCGAGATCAGAAGGACCTCACCCAACATGATTACCACCTGTTGATCCTTGATGAGGCACAGTGCGTTAAAAATGCGACAACGCGTGCAGCCACCGCATTACGCGATCTCAATGCACGTCATCGTTTATGCTTAACCGGCACGCCGCTGGAAAATCATCTGGGTGAAATTTGGTCGTTATTCGACTTTTTGCTCCCCGGCTTTCTCGGCAGCCAAAAAGAGTTTAACCAGCGCTGGCGCGTGCCTATCGAAAGAGACGGTGATGCCGTGCGTCGTGACTTGCTGGTGCGACGCATCCGCCCATTCATGCTGCGTCGCCGTAAAGACGACGTCGCTACCGAGCTACCACCAAAAACCACGCTGCTTCGTACCGTTGAACTAAAGGGCTCACAGCGCGATCTGTATGAAACGGTACGCACCGCGATGCAGGAAAAAGTTCGCACCGCGATTGATTCTCAAGGTATGGCGCGCAGCCATATTATCGTTTTAGACGCATTGCTAAAACTGCGCCAAGTTTGTTGCGATCCTCGTTTGGTCAATTTAGAAAAAGCGGCATTGGTGAAAGAATCAGCCAAGCTTGAACTGCTGCTCGAACTCCTGCCTGAGATGATCGATGAAGGTCGCCGTATCCTTCTGTTCTCCCAGTTCACCGGCATGTTGGATTTAATCTCGCAGGCATTGGATAAAGCCGGCATTGCCTACGTCACGTTGACCGGTTCGACGGCGGATCGGCATGCGCCAGTCCAACGTTTTCAGCGGGGCGAAGTTCCCCTGTTTTTAATCAGCTTAAAAGCTGGTGGCGTTGGGTTAAATCTGACTGCGGCGGATACGGTGATCCATTACGATCCGTGGTGGAATCCCGCGGCTGAAAATCAGGCGACCGACCGTGCGCACCGAATGGGGCAAGACAAACCGGTGTTCGTTTACAAACTGATTGCCGCTGGCAGCATTGAAGAGAAAATCGTGGCGCTACAGGATAAAAAAGCCGCGCTGGCTGACAGCATTTTGTCTGAGGACACCAGTGGTACGACGAAGTTCTCGGCTGACGATCTTAGTGCGCTATTTGAGCCGATAAATTGAAGCCGTGCGGTAAGCCGCACGAACAGTTTTTCATTTTTCAAATCAGCGTTGAGGTGTAACATTTATCCTTAATTATTAAACGATTTTATCTTACCTATTAAAGGAATGCTTATGAGCTACCGCATGATTGCGCTTGATCTGGACGGCACCCTGCTAACCAGTCGTAAACAGATACTTCCTGAGTCGCTGGCTGCGCTAGATTTGGCACGCAAAGCAGGTTTAGAAGTGATGATCGTTACCGGTCGCCATCATATTGCCATTCATCCTTTCTATCAGGCACTTAACCTCAATACCCCGGCGATTTGCTGCAATGGCACCTATCTCTATGACTATCAGGCGCGCAGCGTGCTGGCATCAAACCCGTTGACCGCAGAGCAAGCTCATCAAGTGTTAGAACGCCTAAACGATGCTGATATCCACGGCCTGATGTACGTCGATGACGCTATGCTGTATCAGCAAACCAGTGGCCATGTCATTCGTTCTCATGCTTGGGCGGAATCTCTACCTGAGAATCAGCGCCCAACCCTACTTCAGGTTGAAAGCCTCCAGCAGGCCGCTAACGATGTTAAAGCCATCTGGAAGTTCGCTACCTCCGATACCGATATTGCCAAACTGCGCGCTTTCGCTGACGGTATCGAATCTGATCTGGGACTCGCCTGTGAATGGTCTTGGCACGATCAGGTCGACGTTGCGCAAGCGGGCAACAGCAAAGGTAATCGACTAGCTGAATACGTTGCGTCACGCGGCATTGATATGTCTGAAGTGATTGCCTTTGGCGATAACTTCAACGACATCAGCATGCTAGAAAACGTCGGGCTCGGTGTTGCTATGGGCAACAGCGCCGACGAAGTAAAAGCGCGTGCCAAAGCCGTTATCGGTGGAAATGAAGAAACATCTATTGCCGATTTCCTGAAGCAAAAAGTTCTGTAGTTTCATTCAACCGACTCCGCAAGATATCTATTCGAGCCAACCGTATTCGAGTCAACCGATGTTAAAGGGTGAGGGAGGTGTATTCCCTCACACCTTAGTTACGTTTTAGCTTGCTGCTCTTGATATCACTTCTCAGATATCATTTCTCAAATATGATTGAGCAGTAATCTAATCAGCCGCATCGCTGCGACGATGAACTCTAAAACAACAATTATTGCTGATAATAGACTCATCCGCTTGCTCCCTGCATAAGGAGCATGACGCCTGCATGACTTACCTTTACATTGCCTATCGCCACACTGGGATCACATGTTAGGGCGATCGTGCCATACTCCAAGCCAAGGCACCGGTCAGCACCACCTGTTCCAGCTAGGACTTAAGAAATCTTCTTTCATCCACATTGGCATGCCGCCCTAACAATACTGATTATATATACAGTTTCTCACGACTGTATATTTCGCCAAATTTACAACTATCTTAAGTTATTCGCGTATTGCGACGGGCATGAACCTATCGCTATACTCTTCCCGTTAGGGTGATCGTGCCGTACATTTTTCGCCTTCGGCAACCAACCGTTAGGCGCATAAACAAAAAACTCCGCACTAGGCGGAGTTTTTTGTTTTATTCATTTGCGAAGATTAACGACTGATCGACACGCTTTTAATCTGCGCATAGAGCTTTTGGTTCACGTGAATATTGAGTTCATCACGCGCCCACGGGGTGATTCGCGCCCATAAGATCGCCTCTCCCACCGATAGCTTCACTTCCACCTGCTCGTCGACGTCCAAGCACTCTACAACGGTCGCCGCTAAAATATTACGAATGCTCGTCGACGCGGGAGGCTCTAAAACTAACGAGACATCCGCAGCATTAATGCGTATGCGCAGTTGGCTATGCGGCGCAGCATCGAGTTTGCCCACCCAAATATGCTGCTCACCCAACGATAATGCCGTCATGGCATAGTGCTCATGATGCTTTAATACGCTGACATTGAGCACGCTGCTCTGCTCTTCTTTTGCAGCCAAGGACGTAATGCGCTGCTCGCCCAAACATCTTCAAGCTTGCCAAACGCACGGACTTGGCCTTGGTCAAGCAGCAACACATATTCAGCCAAACGTAAAATTTCATCCATGCTGTGGCTAACATAAAGGATGGGGATATTCACGTCTTGCGCCAAGCGCTCTAGATACGGGAGAAGCTCACGTTTACGCGGTACATCTAACGAAGCTAAGGGTTCGTCCATTAATAAAACTTCTGGAGCTGTTAACAACGCACGTCCGATTGCTACGCGTTGTTTTTCACCCCCTGACAGGCTAAATGGAAAACGGTCTAGCAGGGCCTCAATACCCAACAGTTTAACGATGCTGTCAAACTGCGGGTGCATCGATGCAGCCATGCCATATTCCAGATTTCCACGCACGCGATAATGGGGAAATAAACGCGCATCCTGAAAAACGTAGCCAATGCGGCGCTTTTCAGGCGGTAAACAAATGCGGCGCGCAGTATCGACCAATGCCCTACCGTTGAGCACGACAGACCCTTTTTGCGGGCGAGTCAGCCCACCGATCACATTAATAAGCGAAGTTTTTCCCGCACCGGATAACCCAAAAATAGCCGTGATACCCGTTGAGGGAAGCGTTGCTTTAACGTCGAGATTCAAATCGCCAAGGCGCTGATGTATATCAAGCTCTAGCATGCGTCTTAGCCCCCCAACCGCTTCTGGCTCCATCGTGCCAGCCATTCAGACAGCAGCAATGAAACCAAAGATAAAACAATCGCAATGGCACACAGGCGAGCAGCATCCGCTTCTGCACCCGGCGTTTCAATTAGGGTATACATCGCCAGAGGAATCGTTCGGGTTTCACCAGGAATATTGGATACAAAGGTGATGGTTGCGCCAAATTCACCGAGTGAACGAGCAAACGCCAGCACGGTTCCAGCCAGAATGCCAGGGAACGAGAGCGGCAGCGTGATGGTGAAAAATACCCGCCATGGGTTTGCCCCCAGAGTACGGGCAGCCTGCTCCAGTTTAGAGTCAACCGCCGCTAACGCGAGCCGAATGGCACGAACCATTAGAGGAAAAGCCACCACCGCTGAAGCTAACGCAGCACCATGCCAGCTAAAACTGAAACTAAAACCAAACCAGTCATAAAGCCATGCGCCAATCACGCCCTTACGTCCCATGCCGATTAATAGCAAATAGCCAATAACGACCGGAGGTAAAACCAGCGGCAGATGAATAATGCTATCAAGCAGAGACTTGCCGGGGAAATTGCAACGCACCAGCACCCACGCAGTAAAAATACCGACTGGAAGGCTAAAGATAACGGCCGTCCCTGCAACCTGTAGGCTCAGGACGACCGCTTCCCACTCATATGCACTCAGAAACATTAGCGCGGGGTAAATCCATAACGAGTGAAGATCGCTGCGGCTTCTGGCGTGCGCAGATAGTCATAAAATGCTTTTACCGCTGGCGTTTGTTTGTCTTTCACAATGGCCATTGGGTATTCAACAGGTTTATGCGAATCCGCTGGGAAAATCCCAACAACTTTCACTTTTTGCTTGCGACAGCATCAGAGCCGTAAACAATACCTAAAGGCGCTTCATCGCGTTCAACCAAGGCCAGCGCGGCGCGCACATCGTTAGCCCGTGCCATGAGTGGAGATAGCTCATCCCACGCGCCCAATTTCTGTAATGCTTCTTTCGCATAGATGCCCGCAGGAACGTGATCAGGATCGCCCACCGCCAAACGGCCACCGTTCAACAATGCTTTCCAATCGGTTTTTTTATCAATATTCACTTTATCGATTTTGCTGTCTTTTGAAGCGACCAACACCAGTTCGTTGCCCAACAGCGTGATGCGGGTATCAGCAACCATCGCTTTTTTATCAATAGCGAAATCCATCCACTGCTGGTCTGCAGAGATGAAGAGGTCTGCTGGAGCGCCTTGGTCAATTTGGCGTGCAAGCGTGGAAGAGGAAGCAAAGGAAGACACAACTTTTACGTCTTTTCCTTTTTCATACTGTGCGGCAATATCTTGCAGTGCGTTAGTTAAGGACGCCGCCGCAAATACGGTAACTTTTTCTTGTGCGATAGCAACCTGACTAACGCCAACGGCCAGAACGGTACCTACAACCAACTTATTCCATGCTTTCATCAGTGACCCCATTAAAATGATGTGATGCCCATACGTTATGTATTTGATTATATGACGTGAGCAACATCAGTGTCACTGACAATATCGGTGCGATATCGGTAAACATGAAGTGAGTTTGATTTATCGAAAAAGTTTGCGGCGTCTCAAACAAAAACGCCCAGCGATTATCGCTGGGCGTTTCGTAAAAATATCACGTTTTAGTGATTAGAACGTTTTTCATCAGAATGACCAACGCCGGAGACAATGTTAAACACTTCTCCCAAGCCATAAATCAAGCCAAGAATGGCAGCCATAACCACGGGAACCATGATTGCAGCAAATACCAGACTCTTTAATAATTCCAACATAACAGCCTCACTCAGTGTTGGTTGCAGCAATTCAGCCACACTATCTCATACTGACTCATAATACAGAATCTCGCTGCATATATTAAACAGCTTAGCGCAAATTGTACGCCCTAAACGTGCGGTCTGAAGTTATTCGCATATGCGGTTTGCGTCTTGGGGGCGTTATCAGCGAAAATGAAAGCATAACCTGTGAAGGATGAACCCTAATGCAAGCCGAAATTTTACTGACGCTAAAACTCCAGCAACGCCTGTTTGCCGATCCGCGTCGGATTGAATTACTCAAACAGGTCCGCCACACCGGTTCTATCAGTCAGGGCGCGAAGCTAGCTGGGATCAGCTACAAAAGCGCTTGGGATGCCGTGAATGAGATGAACCAGCTTTCCGAAGAGTCATTGGTCGATCGCGCAACCGGCGGTAAAGGCGGCGGCGGTGCCAAAATCACCCGCTACGGCGAGCGCCTGATTGCCCTTTACGATCTTCTTGGGCAGATCCAGCAAAAAGCGTTCGACGTACTAAACAAAGACGATCTTCCCCTAGACAGCCTGCTAGCCGCGATCGCGCGTTTCTCTTTACAAACCAGCGCCCGTAACCAGTTTTTTGGTACCGTCACCGAACGCGACCACCAGCAGGTACAGCAGCACATCAGCGTACTGCTCGCCGATGGAAAAACCTTGCTGCGCGCCGCCATCACGGAGCAAAGCGCCGAGCGTTTAGCGCTGGCTCCCGGTAAAGAAGTATTGGTATTAATCAAAGCCCCGTGGGTGAAATTAACCACCGACGCGGCGCTCGCTCATGCCGCAGATAACAACTTAACCGGCAAAGTGAGCCACATTCAGTCGGGTGCCGAAAACAGCGAAGTACTGGTACAACTCGACGGCGGCGTTACGCTCTGTTCTACCGTTGATAACCAAACCATGGCTCATCTGAAGCTAAGCATAGGTGAAACGGTAACGGCGCAGTTCAATGCCGATCAGGTGATTTTGGCCACCTTAGCCTAAACGCCGACACTGATAAAATAGCGCTCCCTCTTTAATCGGAGGGATATAGTGCCGTTATCATTCTTTCGTATGAAATCTCCCGCTGCTAGCCTTGACACTCCACGACGCACTGATTATCCCTAATAGCTGAAAACTTTTTAGGGAGCCGCGTGCCGTATGACCTCATTAAGCTTTAGCCAAGCCCGTTTTCGCCTCGGCGACACTCGAACACTTTTTTTTACCCGAACTCACCCTTCATTCTGGCGAGAGCTGGGCATTTGTCGGTGCAAACGGCAGTGGAAAATCAGCGCTGGCGCGGGCGCTCACGCAGGACTTACCACAGCTTAATGGCGAAGCAACATCGGCATTCGTTCACCCTATCCGCCTCTCGTTTGAGCAATTGCAAAAGCTTCTTAGCGACGAATGGCAGCGTAATAACACCGACATGCTTAGCGAAGGTGAAGATGATACCGGCAGCACTACCGCCGAAATTATTCAGTCTGAAGTAAAAGACTCAAAACGCTGCCAACAATTAGCCGCTCAGTTTGGTATTGAGCCGTTGCTCGACCGTCGCTTTAAATACCTCTCGACCGGTGAAACGCGTAAAGCTTTGCTGTGCCAAACGCTGATGAGCCAGCCTGATTTGCTGGTGTTGGACGAACCCTTTGATGGATTAGACGTTAACTCGCGGGCGCAATTAGCGCAGATGCTGCAAATGCTAAACGCTCAGGGGGTGACTACGGTTTTAGTACTCAACCGGTTTGATGATATCCCTGATTTTATTGAGCATGTTGGGGTACTGGCTGAATGCGAGCTCACCCACGTGGGTAACCGTCTAGATGTCCTATCACAGGCATTAGTCGCGCAGCTAGCTCACAGTGAAAACCTTGCGGATATGCGATTGCCTGAAACTGAAGATCCTCGTCAACAGGATCAATTACCCCACGATCAGCCACGTATCATTCTTAAAAATGGTCATGTTCACTACAATGATCGCCCCATTCTCAACCATCTTGATTGGCAGGTCGATCCTCAACAGCATTGGCAAATCGTCGGCCCTAACGGCGCAGGTAAATCTACGCTGCTCAGCTTGATCACCGGCGATCACCCGCAGGGATATAGCAACGATCTCACGTTGTTTGGCCGTCGTCGCGGCAGCGGTGAAACCATTTGGGATATCAAAAAACACATTGGCTATGTGAGCAGCAACCTGCATCTGGAATATCGCGTTAGCATCAGCTTGCGTAACGTCATTTTGTCCGGCTTTTTAGATTCCATTGGTATTTATCAAGCTACGTCCGACAGGCAGGAAAAGCTGACCGACCAATGGCTGGAAATGCTGGGCATGCAGGCGCTAAGCCATCATCCTTTCCACGATCTCTCATGGGGACAACAGCGTTTGGCGCTGATCGCCCGTGCGTTAGTGAAACACCCCGCATTGCTAATTTTAGATGAGCCATTACAAGGGCTTGATCCTATTAACCGCCAACTGGTTAAGCGCTGGATTGATATTCTGATGACCGACGGCAATAGCCAGCTGCTGTTTGTTTCTCATCACGCAGAAGATGCTCCCGAGTGCATAACCCACCGCCTGACGTTTATCGCCGAAGGCGATACCTATCGGTACCAAACCGATCGGTTATAACGCACTGCTCATCTGCTTTGCCTCTTTTTACAGGGCTTTAGTTACCTTAAAGCCCGCTTCTCAGAGCAGTTAACTAATTTCTCTGTGTTATCATTCAAGCTTAAATATAAAACACAAAGGAATATCTATGTGGGGTGCTCTAGCCGCTTCCTTAGCCGTGCTTTCATTTCAGCGACAGCTATCTGCTTTTTTACTTCTTTCTGCTACAGCGCTGGCGTTCAGCCAAGGCATTCTTAATTTTAATGCTTTAGCCTTTATGGCCGTTGTCGTGCTTGCTGGGCTAGCCCGCTATCGCTGGGAACATCAGCAAAAAGGCGGTTTCAACAGCGAAATATTATTAGTACTGGCCGCAATCGTGCTGTTTCTACACATGGTGCCCGGCTTCAATAATCCTAAAATTCTCGACAAAGTGATTGCCGGTCCACACAGCGCGCCGTTCTCGATGTACTACAACTTCGACAAAGCGCTGGTTCCTTTTATTCTCTTACTTGCTCTGCCTACCTTATTCCGTGCACCTATTGCAGAGTCACGACCGGCGTGGAATTGGGTTGTGCTTGGCGTTAGCGTTCCGGCTTTATTACTTATCGCCGTGGCGCTTGGCGGCTTGCGGATTGAACTTCATCAGCCCGCGTGGCTATGGCAATTTGCTCTCGCGAATCTGTTCTTTGTCTCTCTGGCAGAAGAAGCGCTCTTTCGTGGCTATCTACAGCAGCGCCTCAGCGGCTGGCTAGGTCACCTTCCCGCGCTGTTGATTACGGCGGTTATTTTCGGTTTAGCGCATTTTGCTGGCGGTTGGCTGATGGTGATTTTTGCTGGATTAGCGGGCGTAATATATGGCCTAGCATGGATGTGGAGCGGTCGGCTATGGGTAGCGACGCTGTTCCACTTTGCGCTAAATATCATTCATCTCTTGTTCTTTACCTACCCGATGTATCACGCGTAATTCTTAAATTAGTCTGCCTCACGGGTCTTCGTCAGAAGGCCCTATTTTTATCGCTCACGCTTTTATATTTTTCACTGTGTAACCGTTACCACTCATTCTCGATTTATCTGAACTTGCAGACAGCTTTGTCACACCTCACAATAGACCTTTATCGGAATCTAAGCCGTTTGCATTGTTGTGTAAACGATTCCATTTATTTAGCATAGATCACCTTTTTCACGGTTTTCTCATGCTACCTTTACTGCATTGAATGTTCCAAAGGAGCGAATCATGATTGTTTTAGTTACTGGTGGTAGCGGTTACATTGGCAGCCATACCTGCGTACAGTTAATCACCGCTGGGCATACGCCGATCATCTTAGACAATCTTTGCAATAGCAAAGCCAGCGTTTTGGAACGCATCAACACCCTGACCGGCACCACGCCAACCCTTTATCAAGGTGACATTCGCGATCGCTTGTTGCTTGACCGTATTTTCGCGGAAAACCAGATTGATTCGGTGATCCACTTTGCAGGGCTAAAAGCCGTCGGTGAATCAGTACAAAAACCGCTGGAATACTACGATAACAACGTTAGCGGTACGTTAACGCTGCTAGAAGCAATGCGCGAAGCGAATGTCAAAAATATGATTTTCAGCTCTTCCGCAACCGTGTATGGCGATCAGTCAAAAATTCCTTACGTTGAAGATTTCCCTACCGGAAACCCATCAAGCCCTTATGGCCGCAGCAAACTGATGGTTGAGCAAATCCTCGAAGACCTGCACCGTGCCGATCCGGAATGGAGCGTTAGCCTGTTGCGCTATTTCAATCCGGTTGGCGCTCACCCATCTGGATTGATGGGTGAAGACCCGCAGGGCATTCCTAATAACCTGATGCCGTATATCGCTCAGGTTGCCGTTGGCCGCCGTGATTCTCTAGCTATCTTCGGCAATGACTATCCGACCGAAGATGGCACTGGCGTACGTGATTACATCCACGTCGTCGATTTAGCCGACGGGCATTTGGCCGCACTCAACGTGATGACGAACAAGCCCGGCGTGCATATTTACAACCTTGGCGCAGGCGTGGGTTATAGCGTGCTGCAAGTGGTTAACGCCTTCAGCAAAGCCTGTGGCAAACCGGTGAATTACCACTTTGCACCGCGTCGCGCAGGCGATCTTGCCGCGTACTGGGCGGATTCAACCCGCGCAGACAAAGACCTCAACTGGCGCGTCACCCGCACGCTGGACGATATGGCGCAGGACACCTGGCGCTGGCAGTCACAGAATCCGCAGGGCTATCCCGAATAAGTACCTGAATAATATTTAAAGGAGCACCGATAATGACCACATTTAATCCGGTCGATCACCCTCATCGCCGTTATAACCCATTGACCGATCAGTGGGTGTTGGTCTCTCCGCACCGTGCCAAACGCCCGTGGCAGGGTGCACAGGAAACGCCGTCGAATCAAACGCTGCCACAGCATGATCCAGACTGTTTTCTGTGTGCGGGCAATACGCGTGTTACCGGCGATAAAAATCCCGATTACACCGGCACCTATGTTTTTACTAACGACTTTGCGGCGCTGATGCCAGATACCCCAGACGCACCGCAAAACAACGATCCTCTAATGCGCTGTGAGAGCGCGCGTGGTACCAGCCGCGTTATCTGTTTCTCACCCGATCACAGCAAAACGTTGCCCGAACTTTCCTTACCGGCTCTTGAAGAGATTGTGAAGACTTGGCAAACGCAAAGCGCCGATCTTGGGAAAACCTATCCGTGGGTGCAGGTATTTGAAAATAAAGGCGCCGCGATGGGCTGTTCTAACCCGCATCCGCACGGACAAATTTGGGCTAATAGTTTCCTCCCTAATGAAGCTGCGCGCGAAGATCGCCTACAGCAAACCTATTTCGAACAGCATAAAACGCCGATGCTGCTGGACTATGCCAAGCGCGAAATGGCCGACGGCAGCCGTACCGTGGTGGAAACCGAACATTGGATTGCCGTGGTTCCGTACTGGGCCGCGTGGCCTTTTGAAACGCTGTTGCTGCCGAAAACGCATATCTTGCGCATTACCGATCTCAATGCAGAGCAGCGTGCCGATTTAGCCATTGCATTGAAAAAACTCACCAGCCGCTACGACAACCTGTTCCAGTGCTCTTTCCCTTACTCTATGGGCTGGCACGGTGCACCGTTCCATGAGGTTGACTGTGTTCACTGGCAGTTGCACGCACATTTCTATCCCCCACTGTTGCGCTCTGCAACCGTGCGTAAATTTATGGTCGGCTACGAAATGCTGGCCGAAACTCAGCGCGATTTAACGCCTGAGCAAGCCGCTGAACGTCTACGCGCAGTAAGTGACGTCCATTACCGTGAAGCCAACGTCAAATAAGGAAACGAAAATGAGTCTGCAACAACTTACTACCGTGACACAGGATATTTTTAATCGTTATTTTGGCTATGCTCCGGCAATGACGGTACAAGCTCCCGGCCGTGTGAACCTGATCGGCGAGCATACGGATTACAACGATGGTTTCGTCTTACCCTGCGCTATCGATTATCAAACCGTGATTAGCTGCGCTAAGCGTGACGATCGCAAAGTGCGCGTGATTGCCGCCGACTACGATAATCAACAAGATGAATTCTCTCTTGATGCCCCATTTGAATCCCATCCCACCATGATGTGGAGCAACTACGTGCGCGGCGTACTGAAATATCTGCAAATCCGCAATCCTAACTTCGGCGGCGCAGACCTAGTGATCAGCGGCAACGTACCACAAGGTGCCGGGCTGAGTTCATCGGCTTCGCTTGAGGTTGCCGTGGGGCAGGCCTTCCAAGCACTGTACGATCTGCCTTTAGACGGCGTTCAGTTGGCGTTAAACGGACAGGAAGCGGAAAACAAGTTTGTCGGCTGCAACTGCGGCATCATGGATCAGCTGATCTCCGCGCTGGGCGAAGAAAAGCACGCGCTGCTGATTGACTGCCGCTCGCTGGCGACGCGTTCGGTTCCTATGCCAAAAGACGTGGCCATCGTGATTATCAATTCCAACGTTAAGCGTGGATTGGTCGATAGCGAATACAATACTCGCCGTCAGCAATGCGAAGCCGCAGCGCAGTATTTCAATGTAAAAGCCCTGCGTGATGTCACGCTGGCCGAATTCGAAGCCAAACAGGCGGGATTGGAAGCACTGACCGCACGCCGCGCCCGTCATGTGATCACTGAAAATGACCGCACTGAAGCCGCTGCCAAAGCGCTTGCCGCAGGCGATCTCAAACTGATGGGCACATTGATGGCGGAATCTCATGCTTCAATGCGCGATGATTTTGAAATCACCGTTAAACCTATCGATACGCTGGTTGAAATTGTGAAGGACGTCATCGGAGAACGCGGCGGTGTTCGCATGACCGGCGGCGGCTTTGGCGGCTGTATCGTCGCCCTGATGCCGTTAGACTTGGTTGAGGAAGTTCGTGCTACCGTTGAGCGCGAATATCCAGCGCAAACCGGCCTGAAAGAAACCTTCTATGTCTGCTATCCATCACAAGGAGCCAGCGTATGCTAAATTTCGCTGATACCTCCCGAGCACCGGACGGCGAACCGTTTCAATTCACCACGCTAACCAACGCCGCTGGCAGCATTGCCACTTTTATGGACTGGGGCGCAACGTGGCTTTCATGCCAGATCGCACTGAGCGACGGCAGTCTGCGTGAAGTTTTGCTCGGCTGCCAAACGCCCGAGCAGTTTACCGAACAGGGCGCTTTTTTGGGGGCTACGGTAGGTCGTTATGCCAACCGTATCGCTAAAGCACAGTATGTGTATCAAGGTGAAACCGTCGTTTTACATCCGAGCCAAGGCGAAAACCAGCTTCACGGCGGGCCAGAAGGATTCGACAAACGCCGTTGGAAACGCATTTCACACGATACCCAACATGTGACCTATCAGTTGGACTCTGCCGATGGCGATCAGGGTTTCCCAGGCAACCTCATTGCTCAAGCAACCTATCGGCTCACGGAAGATAACCGCGTTGAGATTAGCTGGCAGGCAAAAGTGGATAAGACCTGTCCGGTGAATTTAACCAACCATGCCTATTTCAATTTAGACGGCGATGGCTGCACGACCGATGCATTAGCGCAAAAGCTACAGCTTTTTGCCGATCACTATCTTCCGGTGGAAAGCGACGGGATCCCCTGCGGAGATCTTACCGATGTCAGTGGCTCAGGCATGGATTTCCGTAAGGCGAAAACCGTGCAACAGGATCTGCTAAAAGATCGCTGCCAGCAGCGCGTGAAAGGCTACGATCACGCCTATTTGCTGCACAGCACCTGTCATCATGCAGAACACCCTGCCGCAATACTTACCGCAGCCGACGCTAAGCTAGAGATGCAGGTTTTTACCGATGCCCCTGCGCTTCAGCTCTACAGCGGTAACTTTTTGGCCGGAACGCCCGATCGCCGCGGAGCGCAATATGCGGCTTATGCTGGTGTGGCATTAGAAAGTGAGTTTTTACCTGACAGCCCGAATCATCCTGAATGGCCACAGCCGGATTGCTTTATTAAGCCGGGTGAGGTTTATCAAGCGGCAACAACGTATTGGTTTGTGGTGAAGGGATAGCAGCCCAAATATAGGTATGACATAAATTACGTCCGCCCAAAATATTGAGTCTTACATCTACACCGTACAGGCGTCCGTGTTAGGGGGCCAATCGCCGCCCCCTAACAACCCGGCTTGGCACCGTTCTTCAGCCTGCTTCGCAGGTTCCCTCATCTCGTCATTCCGGCTTTAACGGAACGAACGGCAATCGCCATCCTGGCTCCTCCGTTCTTTCGCCGACATCCCTGTCGCCGAATCCTAGCCTTCATTCCTCTATTCGGCTGAAAAACAACGTGCCGGAAAAGGTCAAAATCAAATTCAAAAGATTTTATTTGTTTATGTCTTGGGAGAAAGAGCAACGCTAACAGGATGTTAGCGTTAGGGGAGGAGGCGCCAAGGATGGCGCATGCCGACCCGGCGCGGAGATGGCGTCTCGGATAAAAGCGCGAGAGTGCAGAGACCACGCGCTGGTGGTCTCTGCCCGTATGCCTTCACCAATGCAGCAATGAAGCTCGGTATGAACTGGCAGACGGAATATTACACGAATACACCATAAGTCATCGGCATACCGAATCTCATGCCTGCACCACAGAACGCTTAAAACCCATTCTTAATCCCTTTCATATCAGGCAGCTTATGCGCTATCCCTTTATGACAGTCGATACAGGTTTTTCCGTCCTGAATGGCTTGGTCGTGCATTTTTCCTGCTACGGTTTTCTGTGCCGTGAAGTCCATGTATTCAAAGTTGTGGCAGTTACGACACTCCTGAGAATCATTGCCTTTCATACGTGCCCATTCATTTTCAGCCATCACTAAACGATGTGCTTCAAACTTTTGCGGCGTATCAATCAAGCCAAAAGCTTTAGCGTACAGCTCTTTACTGGCCTTGATTTTACGTACAATTTTAGGCACCCACTCATGTGGAACATGGCAATCTGGGCAGGTTGCGCGCACACCGCTGCGGTTGGTGTAGTGAACGGTATCCATATATTCCTGATACACGTTGTCGCGCATTTCATGGCAGCTGATACAGAACTTTTCCGTATTCGCCATTTCCATACCGGTATTGAAACCGCCCCAGAAAATAATCCCGGCGACAAAACCCAGCAGCAGCAGCGTGCCTAAAGCCAAACGGCTTGGGCGACGCCACCATTGCCACACGCGGCGAATCATGCCCGGTTTTTTCTGCTCGGTCGGCTTGTTGTCTACTTCTTTATTATCCAGCATAGCGGCTCCTGTTACTGCCCAAAGCCCGGTGCGGCCTGGAAGCTATTACCTACAATCGGTGGTGCATCACTTTGCGGTACGTGGCATTGCAGACAGAAGTAACGACGTGGCGCAACTTCTCCCAGCACTTTGCCGTTAGCATCCATAAAGTGAGTTGGGCTAATGCGCGGCGCACCGGTGGTACGGTAATGCTCAACGCCGTGGCATTGCAGGCAGCGGTTGGTATTTTTGCTAATCTGATAGCCATCTACGCTATGCGGGATCATCGGCGGCTGGTTTACATAGTTCAGCGCCATACGCTCTTGCTGCTTAGGCATTTTAATCTGCCCTTCTGCCGTTCCCGAAACTTCCGGTGATTGACTTAAATCGACGTCGCTGGCCGCATATACAGCGCCAGCCACAGACAATGACAGCACGACGGCCTGTAACATTGCCCAAAGCGAAGCGTGCTTTTTCAGGACATTGCTCTTCATTCTTTAGCTCCCGAACGATGAAATCGGTTCTTAAATTCGAATACGTGCTCGGCACACACATCCATGCAACGCCCGCAGCTGATGCAATCTTTGCTCAGTACCAGCGGGCTATGATCGTTATTTAATACAGGCTCACGTAACACCTGAGACTCTGGACAAACGTGAAAACAATCCATACAGCGCGTGCATTTTTCTCGATGTTCGGCGCTAACACGAATAACCGCTTTAGCACCAATCACGCCATACAGCGCGCCCATCGGGCAAATGTGACCACACCAACCATGCTCCGTCACCAGCAGGTCAAACAGGAACACCGCAAGAATCAGCCAAAGGCCGCCAAAAGCGCCGAAAATCAGGCTACGCCCAAGCAGCGCTACCGGATTCAACCATTCCCACAGCAAGGTGCCACTGATGGCACTTCCTGCCAGCACCGCCAGCAAAATGCCATAGCGTAGGCTTCGTGGCAGTGAGGCTGATTGGCGGATATTCAGCTTACGCCGCATCCACGCCGCTAAATCAGTGACCGGATTTAACGGACAAACCCATGCACAGAACGCGCGGCTGGCTATCAGGGAATAGGCCACCACAATGACCAATGTTCCTACCAAGGCCGTGAGCGCAGGCCAGTGTCCCGCAAACACACTTTCCAACATCATTAATGGATCGGTCAAAGGAACGGTTTCGAGCAGTAAACTGCCGCTGTAGTTCCCTTTTAAAATCCAAATGCCCCACCACGGCCCTGATAAAAACATCATCAAAACCGCCAGCTGGCTTAAACGGCGTAACAGCAGCCAGCGATGGCTGCGGATAATACCGTGACGTTGGCGTGCTTCAAGACCGGCCTGATTTGCACTGTTCGCCATCATTCACCTCCCTGCGGCATACGTGAAGGTAGCTGGGTACCGGACGGAACTAATGAGTGTCCAGCTTTCGCTTTCTCTTCCCACCCCAAACGGTAATGCTGTCCAAGCTCCCCGCGTGCAATCGAGAGCGGCAACACTTTGATCGCCGCCTCATCCAGTACGCAGGCCTGTTCGCATTTTCCGCAGCCGGTGCAGGCATCGCTGTGAACCGTCGGCAAGAATTTCGCATGCACGCCGGTTCGCTCGTTGCGATGCAGCTCCAGCGTGATGGCTTTATCAATCGATGGGCAGACGCGGTAACACACATCACAGCGTAAGCCTTGCCAATTCAGGCAGTTCTCATGATCGAGCAACACCGCCAATCCCATCCGCGCATCATCGATGTCGGTCAGTTTGGGATCGAGTGCCGCGCTCGGACAAGCCACCACACAAGGAATGTCTTCACACATTTCACAAGGCGTTTGTCTCGCAACAAAATAAGGGGTGCCTGCCGAAGAAGGCGACAGCAGCGTCGCTAACTTCAGCGTGTCGTAAGGACAAGCCTGAACGCACTGCCCGCAGCGAATGCAGGCGCGCTCAAACTCACCGTCCGGCAAGGCTCCCGGTGGACGCAACGCTAAGCCATCACGCGCCTGTGATTGCTTTTGCTGCAATCCCAGAACCAACGCCAGCCCGGCTAATCCACCCGCACTGCGCACTGCATCGCGTAAAAAGCGACGACGCGCAGGCCCTTTATCTCGTTGTTTCGTCATCAGGTAACGCTCCTTGCCTGATTAGGCAGTCACCTTTTCAACTTTTACCGCGCATTTTTTGAAGTCAGTTTCTTTTGACAGCGGATCGGTTGCATCCAGCGTCAGGTTATTCACCAACTGAGCGGCATCGAAGAACGGCATATAAACCAGTCCTTGCGGCACACGGTTACGTCCACGGGTTTCAACGATAGAAACCAGTTCGCCACGGCGAGAAATGACCTTCACTTTATCGCCACGACGCAGGCCACGCTGTTTCGCATCCAAAGGATGAATAAACAGCACCGCTTCTGGGAACGCACGGTGCAGTTCAGGTACGCGACGCGTCATCGAACCGGTATGCCAATGCTCCAGCACGCGACCGGTAGAAAGCCACAGATCGAATTCTTTATCTGGAACTTCAGCCGCTGGCTCAAATGGCAGCGCGAAAATCACCGCTTTACCATCTGGTTTGCCGTAGAAACGCACGCTTTCACCGGCTTTAACAAACGGGTCAAACCCTTCGCGATAGCGCCACAGCGTTTCTTTGCCGTTCACCACTGGCCAGCGGATACCGCGTGCTTTGTGATATTCATCGAACGGAGCCAAATCGTGGCCATGACCACGACCAAATGAGGCGTACTCTTCAAACAGCCCTTTCTGCACGTAGAACCCAAAATCACGCGATTCATCGTTCAATTGATCGGCTAGGATCTCTTCTAACTTGAATTTGTCGACGTTGCCGTTGGCATAAAGCACATCGAACAACGTTTTACCCTTCAGCTCTGGTTTGCTGTTGATCAGTTCCGCAGGCCAAACCTCTTCTACTTTGAAGCGTTTGGAGAACTCCATCATCTGCCACAGGTCAGACTTCGCCTCACCCGGCGCTTTCACCTGCTGGTGCCAGAACTGAGTACGGCGCTCGGCGTTACCATAAGCCCCTTCTTTTTCCACCCACATTGCGGTTGGTAAAATCAGGTCGGCGGCCAAAGCGCTGACGGTTGGATACGGATCGGATACCACGATGAAGTTACGTGGATCACGCCAGCCTGGCATACGGTCAGCGTTGATGTTTGGCCCAGCCTGCATGTTGTTGTTACACATCACCCAGTAAGCATTGAGCGTGCCGTCTTTCAGCGCACGGTCTTGCGCTACGGCGTGCAGACCCACTTTTTCTGGAATGGTGCCCGCTGGCAGTTTCCAAGTGTTTTCGGCGATCTGGCGATGTTTCTCGTTGGTCACCACCATGTCTGCTGGTAAGCGGTGGGAGAACGTCCCGACTTCACGCGCCGTACCACAGGCTGACGGCTGACCGGTCAGAGAGAACGGACCACAGCCCGGTTTGGAGATTTTGCCGGTCAACAGATGGATGTTGTAGCAAAGGTTATTCGCCCAAACGCCGCGCGTATGTTGGTTAAAGCCCATCGTCCAGTAGGAAACAACTTTGACGTTAGGATCGGCATACAGCTTAGCCAGTGATTCCAAGGAATCCTTTGGCACACCGGTCATTTCGGCCGTTTTCTCCAGCGTGTACTCCGCCACGAATGCTTTGTAGTCTTCAAAGCTCATTGGCTCGGAGGCATCGCTGCCCGGATTTTTCGCAGCTTTTTCCAGCGGATCGGTTGGGCGTAAGCCGTAACCGATGTCTGTTGCGCCCTTGCGAATATTCACGTGCTGCTTCATGAACTCCTGATCGACCGCATTATTCTGAATAATGTAGTTTGCGATGTAGTTCAGGATCACCAAGTCAGACTGCGGGGTGAAGATAATCGGGTTATCGGCCAGCTCAAAGCTGCGGTGTTCAAAGGTAGACAGAACCGCCACTTTGACATTTTGGTCGGTCAAACGACGGTTGGTAATGCGCGACCAGAGGATCGGGTGCATTTCCGCCATGTTTGAACCCCACAGGACGAAAGCATCGGCTTGTTCGATGTCATCGTAGCAGCCCATCGGCTCATCCATACCAAAGGTACGCATAAAGCCAACAACCGCAGATGCCATACAGTGACGCGCATTCGGATCGATGTTGTTAGAGCGGAAACCTGCTTTGAACAGTTTGGAAGCGGCATAGCCTTCCCAAACGGTCCACTGGCCCGATCCAAACATACCCACTGACGTTGGGCCTTTTTCTTTCAGAGAAGTTTTGAATTTCTCTTCCATCACGTCGAAGGCCTGATCCCAGGTCACCGGCGTGAATTCGCCCTCTTTGTTGTACTGACCATTCTTCATGCGCAGTAAAGGCTGCGTTAGACGGTCTTTTCCGTACATGATTTTTGGCAGGAAATAGCCTTTAATGCAGTTTAGGCCACGGTTAACCGGTGCATCTGGATCCCCTTGAGAAGCCACGATGCGACCATTTTGTGTTCCAACCAACACACCACAACCGGTACCACAAAAACGGCACGGCGCTTTATCCCACTTAATTTCATCAGCCCCACCGACAACCGCTTTCGCGACGGTCGGAATAGTCAGCCCCGCAGCTGCTGCTGCAGCGGCGACGGCGTTGGCTTTCATGAAGTCTCGACGACTGAGTTTCATGGCGTATCCTCACCTTGCTCATCCTGCTGGTGATAAACCAGCGACACCGCCAGCACACCTGCCACATTGCGCGCTGACTCAATTCTGTCTAGCAATGCGTTTGAATCTTCGCTTTGCATGACAACCACTAACTTGCCTTTTTCTTGTTCTGTCGCTGCCACTTCAGTTTCTGGCATGGCGGCCAGAGCTTCTGCGACGGCGGGTACGGCTTCTGGCTTGGCTTGAACAACCAATCCACATACGTGCCACATCTCATTGCTCATACTTCATTCCTTGCTACCGCGTCGTGCGTTTCAGGCCGCGCCGCTGGCGTTATTCGAATAGCATCAACCGGGCAACCGCGAACACATTCGCCACAGCCGGTACATTTATCTAAATCAACCGTGGGTTTTGCAATCCCGCTCAAATGCGGTGCAAAGCGGATGGCATATGGCTCGCAGGCATCCTGACAGCTGCGGCATTCAATGCCTTTTTGCGTTAGGCAGTTCGTCTGGATTTCTGCCTGAATAGTCCAAGGCTGTGTGCGTTCAAGTTCAAAAAGCGGTAATTCACAGGCATCAGCACAACGATGACAGAACGTGCATTCAGCGCGATGGAAGTCGATAGCAGGGAATCCGCCATCGCCCGCGATTAACACACCGGTTTCACACTGTTCAATACAGGAATGGCAACGCGTACAACCTGCGATAAAAGCAGGCTCTGGGATTGTCCAAGGCGGACGCTGTGCGCTAGCGGGCTTGCGCCAGCGAGCACTGAGTAGATTGCGCCGAGAAAGCGTAGTCATGGGTACTCCGGTGACATTGCTCATCCATCCTGATGAAAAACACGTACCAATAAAAATGAAAGATATTGCTGGTCAGCGATATTGTTTTAATTTGTTGTTAGTAATAATTCTTATTTAACTAATGACCAGAAATATAGGTTTTTTCTAAGCATAAAGTATGCGGATTAGAGGATGAGTTATAATCCCCCTAAATAGGTAATTGTGGGTATCGATTGCGCGAGATCAAACCTTTTGCTGGGTTTTCGCGCACTGTATAGACCCTGCAATCACATTTCGTTATTTACTGATTTATATAACGATTGTTTGGGTACCCTGTTATCAATAAACAGAACGGTACTAATAACCCATTTATTAAGCACCTGCACAAAAATGATGACGACCTACCGCCCTTTTTATCGCTGTCATACGAAATAGGTATATTAGATTGCTCGTAAAACGTTCGGTTACCAGCACCTTGGCTAAAACGCTGGCCGCTATTGTGATCCTCTCGGTTCTCTCGACCGGCATCGCGCTTGTTACCGTAGCCAGCAGTTTAAGCGATGCCGAAGCGGTGAATATCGCAGGCTCACTGCGCATGCAAAGTTATCGTCTGGCCTATGATCTAACCAATCATCCTGATGATGTCGCCGTACATCTGGCAGAGTATGAGCAATCGATGCAGGCTCCTGCGTTGAAAAAGCTCGACCGATTCTATGTTCCATCCTCTGTTCGTGAAGAGTATAGACACCTACTGGAAACTTGGCTTTTATTAGACCAACAGCTTAAAGCTGGCAACAGTGACCAGTATCTTGCTCATGTCGCCCAGCATGTCAGCCAGATCGATCATTTTGTCTTGGTACTTCAGCATTATTCTGAGCAAAAAATGCAGCAAGTGGCGGCGATCAGTTTGCTAGGTGTTTTGATGATCGTCGGGCTGGTTTGGTTTGCGATCCGCACCACGCGTCGTGAGGTTGTCTTCCCGCTGAATAAACTGCTCAATGCCAGCCAGCGGATGCAGAGCGGCTATTTCTCTCCGATGCAGCTGGACGTTAACCTTCCCAACGAAATTGGTGTGTTATCAAAAACATTCATCAGAATGTCGAGCGAGCTTGAAAAGCTTTATCGCTCTCTTGAAGACAAAGTTCAGGAGAAGACAGAGAGCCTGACGCAGGCGAATAAATCACTCGGCGTGCTATTTGATTGCTCGCAAGCGCTGACCGTCAGCGAAATCACCCAGCCTAGCTTTGAGAAAGTGCTAAATATCGTGCGCACCAGCGAAGCCTTAGATTTTCTGGAATTAGAAGTTCATGACAGCGGTAACGGTCGTTGGCTTTTACACAGCGGTCAGCTTGATGATTCAGCGTCCACTTCAGCCATACCGCTAACGTTGGACGGGCATCGGTTGGGGGAGTTACGCTGGCCTCAGCATCAACATCCCCAGCAGCAGCTGATGCAAAACGTTGCTAACATGCTTAGCCGAGGGGTCTATTTCAACCGTGCGCAAAAACAGCAGGTTCAGCTGTTATTGATGGAAGAACGGGCGACGATTGCACGAGAATTACATGATTCGCTGGCCCAAGCGCTCTCGTTCCTGCGTATTCAGATAACGCTGCTCAAACGTTCTATTCCCAGCGACAACACCCAAGCGCAGGCAATCATTCGTGATTTTGACCAAGCGCTGTCTGATGCCTATCGCCAACTGCGTGAATTATTGGCAACTTTTCGTTTAACTATTCAGGAAGCTGATTTGCGAGAAGCCTTACATCAGCTCTTAGCGCCATTAAAATTGCAAACTGACGCCGTTATTACGTTAAACTGTGCCCTTTCTTCGCAGTCACTTAACGCTCAGCAGCAAGTTCACGTCTTGCAAATTGTGCGCGAAGCCGTACTAAACGCCATCAAACACGCTCAGGCAAAACATATCGAAATACGCTGTCATTACGGGCCAGAAGGCGAAAGCGTGATCAGTATTCAAGATGACGGCGTTGGGATAGCCAGCCTTGAGGAACCCGATGGACACTACGGCCTGACGATTATGGCCGAACGGGCGACACGACTGGGTGGTGAACTGACCATCCGCACGGTGCCCCCAGCAGGTACAGAGGTTTCGTTGATTTTTCAGCACTGATGGTCAGCGGCAACGGGTATTTAATTAAAATTTAATAGTAATAGGCAACGGGCCGCCCCTATTATTTATTTCGGAGCATTTTATGGAAAATGAAAGCTACGCAGTTATGATCGTGGACGATCATCCGCTTATGCGTCGCGGAATTCGTCAGCTACTTGAACTCGATCCTGCCTTTAACGTGGTAGCAGAAGCCAGCAGCGGCAGCGAAGCGATTGCATTGGCCAGTCGCGCCCAGCCCGACGTGATCTTATTAGATCTCAACATGAAGGGGCTATCGGGCTTAGATACGCTGAAGGCGCTGCGTAATGAAGGCGTTGATGCACGCATCATTATTCTCACCGTTTCAGATTCACGCAGTGATGTTTATGCTTTAGTTGATGCCGGTGCCGATGGTTATTTACTGAAAGATAGCGAGCCAGAAACGTTGCTATCACAGATCCATCAAGCAGCAAGCGGTAAAAATGTCTTTAGCGACATCATCAGCG
The DNA here is from genome assembly GCF_001586165.1 of Obesumbacterium proteus. Lineage (NCBI taxonomy): Bacteria > Pseudomonadati > Pseudomonadota > Gammaproteobacteria > Enterobacterales > Hafniaceae > Obesumbacterium > Obesumbacterium proteus. Next base: position 4,047,627 of record NZ_CP014608.1, read on the forward strand.
AATATTTGGCATCACGCACTGAGTTAACCGATCCTTTTGCCGATCTGACTGAGCGCGAACTTGATGTCCTGCAGGAAGTGGCGCGTGGCCTGTCTAATAAGCAAATCGCTTCACAGCTACATATTTCCGAAGAGACGGTAAAAGTGCATATTCGCAACCTGCTCCGCAAGCTCAACGTGCGCTCGCGTGTGGCGGCAACCGTTTTGTATTTAGAACACAAAAATCAATAACACCGACAATGAGCGATGACCACAAGGCTGTCGCTCACCCTTCTCAACGAATCCATGAATTAAATCGCTGCCAGCAGTTGTTCAGCATGCTTCTTAATCCACGCTTCGTTTAGCGGCCCCCAGTTTTTCAACTGATAGTAACCATCGTTGTTACGCACGCCCTCTTGAACAAAGTCCAGCTCAACGCCCATACCTGGTAGCGCTTTAATCACATCCTGTAAGGTTCTACGTGGCCAACCTGTTACCTGCATAAGGTGAGGAACATTCGGCTTCTCCAGATGGCTAATCAACCAACAGAGATATAAACGTCGCGCAAACACGGGGTTAAAGTCCATTTGTTCTCCTAATTTACCCACCAGTGGCTGAAGTTAGAGCCAAAAATGATTAATGACATTGGTATTGTAGGTAATTTAGCAAGAAAGAAAAGGAAGCAAGGCGGAAATCAACGGCATTGTCATGTAACAAAAGTCCGAATAGGTAGTAAAACATCAGGCTATTATTAATTAATTTGTAATATTGAGCTTTATTTAATTCAATTTTAATGAACACTTATTCTTGCGAGGATTAAGTAATCGAAAAATCCATTCATTAAATAGTTTTATATAATTCCATCATAAAACATGATCATTAATCATAAAAACCGCACCTCCACCATAAAAATAAATAATTACTCAACTAACATGGATGTTTCTGCCTAAAAAATATTCACGAACCATTATTGCTATAATGACAAAAATGCATTACAAAGAGCATCCAATAGCATTACTTATATATTTAATAGCTTCGATTCTGAGCAAGCGTTCAGCCTTAAGTACATTGCACCAAAAACAGTTCTAGTTTAATGAAAAAGGCGTGAGCATACGCGTCAATAAAAATTGATATATTTCACGATTTGATTGCATTATTTCTATTAATTTAAAATATGTCATTTAACTAATTTATTACGGAGAATAATATTGTGAAACGGAATCTATTTATCGCCATTATGGCACTCTCATCGGCAACGACATTTGCCGCAGAGATGAATGCGGGTAAAATTCATTTTACCGGCCAAATCATTGAGCCAAGTTGTGTAATCGAAGGTGATAGTGGCACTGACTCTACCGTACCGCTAGGAACCTACCCGACCTCGCTTTTTACCGGCCCAGGAATAGAGACAGATCCTGTCCCTCTCTCTATCACTCTTAAGGACTGCCCGCTGACTAGCGATGGTCTCGCAGCCGTTCAACTCACCTTTACAGGCAGCACCGCATTAACGGGTTCTAATACCTTGTTGGATGTCAGCAAGATAACCACCGGCGGTACAACAGCTGCAACGGGAGTTGGTATTGCGCTTAGCCCTGATGGACACAACACCGAGCATCTCAAATTTGATGGTTCTGAAGGACAGGTTTATATCCCATTATCTTCAAATGCCTCAGACAAGATTAGCGCATCATTTAACGCCCGCTATATATCATTCGCCCAAGTTGTCACCGCAGGCCCTGCGGATGCTGATTTAACAGTGAATATTCTTTACCATTAATTCTTGCTATTCCATCCGGCGTGTTATTAGCGAATTCACTATTACACGCCGACATTTAAAATATGGAAAATTCAGATTCAGCGTAGATTCCTACACGGTATCTTTACTTATTAAAGGGATTTTATATGCGAATTATCGCGCTGAAGGCTTGCTCTGTTATTCTTGCTTTTACTACCTTCAGCCATGCAGCAGGAATTCAAATAGGGCGGACTCGTGTTATCTATGACGCAAGCAAAAAAGAAGTCGCCCTTTCGCTGAAGAATACAGAAACAGAGCTGCCATGGCTTATTCAGTCATGGATTGATACCGGTGATGGAAAAACACGAGGTCCTTTTATTGTGACCCCACCGCTTTTTCGCCTCGACCCGCAAAAAGAGCAGAACCTACGTATTACGTGGTCAGGCCAAGCGTTGCCGACCGACAGAGAATCCCTGTTTTATATGAATGTGCGCACTATCCCGGCGATGGAAAAAAGTGACGATGATAAAAATGTCCTACGCCTGATATATAAAACACGCTTGAAATTATTTTGGCGCCCATCAGGGCTAAACGGCACGCCGATTGACGCCTGCAAGAATCTAAAATTTAGCCGACAGGCAAACCAGTTGCATATTACCAACAATGGCGACTACTACAGCGTTTTCGATACCTTAAAACTGAATACAACAGCAATAAAAAATGCCGAAATGGTGGCACCAAAAGCAACTGCGCAATTCCTGCTGCCCGATGCGGCTAATGGTTCGAAAGTGGTATGGCGCTGCATTACTGACTATGGCAATGCGTCAGATGAATTTACATCAAGTTTAACTCAGGATTAATGGTGCTTAATGGCTGCTAACGGACTGCGCCTAAATATCTTTCGCCCTATTCGGCGATCTCATCCAATGCGACAAACCCTAAGCGGTTTGCTGATGGTCGCCATGGGTAACGTTAGCGCACAAGAGTTTTATTTCGCGCCCTCCTCACTTGAGGGGGATGGACTATCGCAGCAGGATATCGATTTATCGTTATTCTCAAAAGAGAATGGGCAGCTACCCGGCACCTACCAGACGAAAATAAAAATTAATAAACAGAACGTCGATGAGGAATCAATCAACTACATTAACAGCAAAAGCGGAGCACTACAGCCACAGCTGACCCCACAGCAGCTACGAAAATGGGGCGTTCGCGTAGATGCCTACCCAGAGCTGGCAAAACTTGCCGAAAACGAACCGCTGAACAAATCGATTAGTGACTACATTCCCTTTGCCTCGGCAACGTTTGATTTTAATGCCATGACATTGCGCATCAGCATGCCGCAAGCAGCCATTGATGAGCATCATAATGAAAAGATTGATCCTTCCCGCTGGAATGATGGCGTACCCGTTCTATTTGCCGATTATTCCTTCTCTGGCTCACGACGTGAAAATTCGGGAAGCGGCAACAGCGACAGCAGCAACAACCAATACCTTAACCTACGCAGCGGAGCTAACCTCGGCGGGTGGCGCTTGCGCAATTATTCAACATGGCGACAATCCGATGATTCCCAGTCTTGGCAGACGATTAATACTTGGATCCAGCACGACATCCATCAATTAGAAGCGCAATTTATTGCAGGTGAAAACAGTACCCGAGGTGATGTTTTTGATAGCCTGCAGTTTCGTGGAATCAACGTCGCTTCTGACGATCAAATGCTACCGTATAACCAGCGGGGATTTGCGCCAATCATCCGTGGGATAGCCAGCTCTAACGCTGAAGTTTCAATACGCCAAAACGGCTACGTTATTTATCAGGCCAACGTGGCACCGGGTGCCTTTGAAATTAGGGACCTGTACTCAACGACCAACAGCGCCGACCTTGAAGTCACCATCAAAGAAGCCGATGGTACCGAGCACCGCTTCACACAGCCCTACTCTAGCGTGGCTGTCATGCAACGGCCGGGCAATATTCGCTATGAAATGACGATCGCACGCTATCGTGCGGATGATAATCAAGCCTCTAATGAACCGCTATTTGCCCAAGGCAGCGCGATTTATGGCCTTAATAATTACTTCACACTTTTCGGTGGTTCTACCTTCTCATCAGACTATCAGGCTTTTGACAGCGGAATTGGCGTTGTTTTGGGTAATTTAGGCTCAGTGTCAACCGATGTGACATGGGCGCGTGCACGTTTGGATAATGACGAGCAGCACGATGGGCAGTCTTGGCGCTTAATGTATACCAAGAAGATAGAAACCACGGACACCAACTTTTCGCTGGCGAGCTATCGTTATTCCACCAGTGGTTACTATAACTTTGCCGATGCTAACGAAAAATATGATGACAACGATGACAATATCGACTGGTCGTACCGTTACAATAAACGCAGCCGAGTTCAGTTAAATATTAATCAGACTCTACTGGACAGCAGTATATATTTTTCATCGTATCAACAAGATTATTGGCAAACTAGCCATAAAGAACGCAGCGTATCATCAGGCATCAATCGAACGATAGGTGACGTCAGCGTTAACCTTGCTTACACCTATAGCAAAACCAGCGATGAAGCGGGCGATCAGATGCTGTCGCTAAGTTTTAGCGTCCCGTTATCACGCTGGCTACCCAAAAGTTGGGCCAGCTATAATCTCAGCACCAGCAAACAAGGCGATACTAGCCATAGCGTTGGGCTTAACGGCACCTTGCTTGATGACGACCGGCTGAGCTACTCATTACAACAGAGCCATACCAACCATGGCAGTACTGACAACAGTAGTATTTATGGCAGCTATCGTTCTCAATATGCCAATTTAAATGCAGGTTATTACTACGCATCCGACAACTCTCAGCAGCTAACCTACGGCATGAGCGGAGCCGTTGTGGCTCATCCAGCCGGTGTCACCCTATCTCAACCTCTCGGAGATCAGTTTGCCATTGTCAGTGCGAAAGGCGCATCCGGCGTGCGTTTTACCAACCAGCGCGGCGTCCAAACCGACTACTTTGGCAATGCCATCATCCCTTCTCTAACGCCTTATCAGGAAAACACTATTTACATCGATACCACCAGCCTGCCAGACGATGTCGATACAGATGAAACGACGATGACGGTGGTTCCCAGCCGCAGCGCCGCGGTTAGCTCGCAATTTACGGCGCATGTAGGTTATCGCGCCCTGATTTCATTAACTCGACCCGATGGACGCATGATTCCCTTTGGCGCGGTAGCCAGCGTAGACGGGTTAACACTGAGCGGAATCGTGGATGACCGCGGCGTGTTATATCTTTCTGGCGTGAGTGAAAACGTGCCATTAACCGTGACATGGGGAAGCTCAGCGCAACAACGCTGCCACGCCAGCGTCACGCTATCCCCCTCTTCTGACTCGGCACCTAACGGTATTCACCAGACCAGCGCACTCTGCAATCCGGAGGCAAATCATGCAGAATAATGAGCTAACCCGCGGTATGAACCGTGTACGAATGAAGATCTTGTTTGGGTTATTGGCACTTTTCCCTATATTCACTCAGGCAGCAACAACCGTATTGCAAGGATGTTTCTCCACGCTTGCCGATTACGCGATTAATATCAACACTGAAATACCATCTGCGCAAAACAGGAATGGAAACACAATTAACATTAGCGACCATATTATCGGTGAGGGGCCGTCAATAACCGCCAACTGCGCTTGCCCAAGAAACCTTTACTCCAATACCATTATTTATGAGTCTACGGCGGCTGGAAGCCCACTTCCTCCTGGGCGAACTGGATATGGTTATTTGACCGAACACCTCGATATCGACATCACTGGTTATACTAATTCAATAAATTCCTCCGACGGAAGTGGTCTGCAACCAATCAGCATCAGTACCTATCCAACACCATTTTCGAGCATGGCGAAAGTCAACGATTCCTTGCTAAAACCGACTGAAGGTACTGATGACGTCTGTAGTGATGCAACACGGCCAACTGGCGGGAGTACAACGAAAAGAGGCTTCAAATGGAATGTCATCGGCCTCAGCATTTACGTTAAAGCGGCAATTTTAGGTGAGGAGATCATTCCATCCACTATCGTTGCGCAAAACTATTCCTGTCTCGCCATGGGTAACTATTGTTCTCTCAGTGACACCAATCAGGTTTCTAATATTCGCATCGCCGGTAAAATCACCGCACCTCTCACCTGCACAATTAATGCTGGCAGCACGATTGAGGTTGAACTAGGCGACATTGTGACCTCCCAATTCGTTGCCCAAGGTCAGCCACCAGCAAGCTACACGCTAAAAAACGTTGATATCTCCTACCACTGTGACGATCCTGCCGCAGCAAACGCAGGGAAAATAAAGTTCAGTCTTAGTGCCGATCAAGGTGTTGTACCAGACAGCAATAACCTAATCGCCAGTATGCTGAATCGCAACGACGTTGGCGTGCGCATGTATGATAAAAGTGGCAACGATATTGTATTAGATGGTTCGCTTGATTTACCCGTTACGCTGGACACTCAGGGAAATGGCAAGATCAGCATGGACGCGGCACCGGTGAGTACCACCTCAAATCGTCCACAGCCTGGAAAATTTGAAGGTAACGTTACGGTCAAAATGGAACTACGCTAAAATTTGTCGCTCTGCAGCAGCAGGGCGACGCCACATTTTTGTATGAATCTTACGCAAACATACAGTCAAGAAGCGCAACTGCAGTAAATTCATACGCTGCGAAAAAATATTTACCATTTCTCCTTTTTTTCTCCACGTTTTGAACTCGTCAACAGGATAAAGTGCGTTAGCATGGATCGGTTTACGTCTAGACTTCCACTTTCAAGCATAAGAGTAAGCGTTATGAGGGTATTCACCCGTGGCTAATTTCTTTATCGATCGCCCTATTTTTGCCTGGGTTATCGCCATTATTATCAGCCTGACCGGGTTGTTAGCAATTAACTCACTGCCCGTTGAGCAGTACCCTAACCTTGCGCCACCGACGGTGCGTATCAGCGCATCTTATCCAGGCGCATCAGCACAAACGCTTGAGAATACCGTCACCCAGATCATTGAACAGAATATGACGGGATTGGACGGATTGCTCTACATGTCCTCCCAAAGCAGCAGCACCGGCAATGCCACAATCACATTGACATTTCAGGCGGGTATAAACCCTAATGAAGCCATGCAGCAGGTGCAAAATCAGCTGCAAGGCGCCACGCGTAAGCTGCCGCAAGACGTACAGCAACAGGGGATCACGGTTTCCAAATCGGGTGATAGCAGCCTGATGACCGTTGCGTTTGTGTCAACAGACCACAGCATGACGCGACAGGATATTGCCGATTACGTCGCCAGCAACCTGCAGGATCCGATTAGCCGCATCGACGGCGTCGGCAGCGTCGATGCCTTCGGCTCACAGTACGCAATGCGTATCTGGCTCGATCCGAACAAGCTTAATAGCTATAACCTCACCAGCCAAAATGTGGTGAATGCGATTGAAACCCAGAACAACCAAATCGCCGTTGGGCAAGTCGGCGGGACACCGTCGGTGAATGGTCAGGCGCTGAACGCCACCATGAATGCCCAAGCCCAGCTGCAAACGCCGGAAGAGTTCAGAGACATCACGCTCAGAGTCAATGCTGATGGTTCTTACGTCACGTTAGGTGACGTTGCTACGGTCGAGCTCGGGGCTGAAAACTATGACTATTTAAGCCGTTACAACGGAATGCCCGCCTCAGGAATGAGTATCAAACTTGCTTCTGGCGCTAATGAATTAGCCACCGACAAGCTGGTTAAAGCTAAGCTCGGCGAGCTTGAACAGTATTTTCCTCACGGTCTGAAGGTTGAATACGCTTACGAAACGACACCGTTTGTTCAAGCATCGATCAAAGACGTCGTAAAAACGCTGTTTGAAGCGATTTTCCTCGTCTTCTTGGTTATGTATCTGTTCCTGCAAAATTTCCGTGCAACCTTGATCCCAACCATCGCCGTACCGGTTGTTTTACTGGGAACGTATGCGGTGCTTTACGCCTTTGGCTACAGCATCAATACGCTCACGATGTTTGCCATGGTGCTCGCCATCGGATTACTGGTCGATGATGCGATAGTCGTCGTCGAAAACGTCGAGCGCGTTATGGCCGAAGAGGGATTGTCGCCCAGAGAAGCCACGCGCAAATCCATGGCGCAGATCCAGAGTGCGCTGGTTGGTATTGCTCTGGTGCTGTCTGCGGTGTTTGTACCGATGGCGTTTTTTGGTGGCACCACTGGCGCTATTTACCGCCAGTTCTCGATCACCATCGTTTCCGCGATGGTTTTCTCTGTTTTAGTCGCGCTTATTCTTACCCCTGCGCTGTGCTCTACTCTGCTTAAACCGATTAAAAAGGGTCACGTTCATACGAAGCGAGGTTTCTTTGGCTGGTTTAACCGCGTATTCGATCGCAGCACTCGCCAATATGAAAATGGCGTTGCTCGCGTCATTCGTAACAGTGGTAGAACCATGCTGCTGTACCTACTGATTATTGTCGGTCTAGCGCTCGCCTTCACCCGCTTGCCAACGTCATTCTTACCGCTGGAAGACCGTGGGGTCTTCATGACCCAGATTCAGTTGCCGGTGGGTTCAACCCAGCAGCAGACACTCAAAGTGGTTGAGAAAGTTGAAAACTATCTGTTGCAGGATGAAAAGAAAAACGTTGTTTCCGTCTTCTCGATTATCGGCTCTGGGCCTGGGGGGAATGGTCAGAACGTGGCGCGTATGTTTGTCCGCTTAAAACACTGGGATGAGCGTACCGGGCCTGATGATACGTCGTTTGCCATTATCGATCGCGCAACAACGGCATTCAGCAAAATTAAAGAAGCCAGAGTCTTTGCCAGCAGCCCACCGGCAATCTCCGGTCTAGGCAACTCAGCCGGTTTTGATATGGAGCTGGAAGACCATGCGGGCCTCGGCCATGCGGAACTGATGAAAGCGCGTGATACTCTGTTGGCCGCCGCGGCGAAAGAGCCTCTCTTGACGCGAGTTCGCCACAACGGTTTAGATGACAGTCCCCAACTACAGGTAAATATTGACCAACGCAAAGCGCAGGCGCTTGGCGTCAGTATCGATGATATCAATAACACCTTGAAAACAGCGTGGGGTTCGACCTACGTCAACGACTTCCTCGACCGAGGCCGCGTTAAAAAAGTTTATGTTCAGGGTGCGGCGCCTTATCGTATGCTGCCGGATGATATTTATCGTTGGTACGTAAATAATAGCAGTGGTGCAATGGTGCCGTTCTCCGCCTTCGCCAACAGCACATGGACATCAGGATCACCGCGGCTCGAACGCTATAACGGTAACGCAGCATTGGAAATCGTTGGGGAAGCGGCAACAGGCGTCAGCACCGGTACGGCTATGGATATAATGGAACGCCTCGTTAGCCAATTGCCAAATGGTATTGGTTTGGAATGGACGGGGATGTCTTATCAGGAACGCCTCTCCGGCGCACAAGCGCCAGCGCTTTACGCCATTTCATTACTGGTGGTATTCCTGTGTCTGGCTGCGTTATACGAAAGCTGGTCTATCCCCTTCTCCGTTATGCTGGTGGTGCCGTTAGGCGTATTAGGTGCAGTATGCGCGACGTGGATACGTGGTCTGGAGAACGATGTTTACTTCCAAGTTGGTCTGCTCACCATCATTGGCCTTTCAGCCAAAAACGCGATCTTAATTGTTGAGTTCGCCAACGAGCTACATCGCTCTGGCAAAGATTTATTGGAAGCTACACTGGAAGCCTGTCGGTTGCGACTACGCCCAATTCTGATGACCTCATTGGCATTTATCTTTGGCGTATTGCCAATGGCCATCAGCCACGGCGCAGGTTCAGGCAGTCAACATGCCGTCGGTACGGGCGTATTAGGCGGAATGTTCACCGCCACTTTCCTTGCCATCTTCTTCGTACCGGTGTTCTTCATTTTGGTTCGTCGTCGTTTCCCAGGAAAAACCGCGTCAGCGATTGAACCTGAAGAAATCATCCCGCCAAATGAATAGCCATTAATAAGCAAAAGGCAGCCGCTTGGCTGCCTTTTTTATGGGGTATGACCCTTGGTGTTTGGCTTATCACAAAGTTATTAATGATATGGCTTAAAACGATCTCTTCATTGCCGACTGCTTCAAACTCACTACCGATAACTAGCTTACTGCCCGACCAGTTTCAGAATTACTGGTGCTTGTTTTGCAACATGGCGTCAATAAACGCTTTCCAGTTGCTCAGTTCTGTATCAATCATATTTACGTCTTTTGTGGCCTACATAATTTAGTACCCGCACATGATAACCTTTTAGAGACCAGCGGTGAATAATTGACCTATTCGATATTTCTATCAATTTGATGGTTAGAAGCCGCAATTATGGTAAGCACGCAGATCAAATTGACATAGTCGGAGCACTCTTAAGGCTAACACTCTAGATCGAGAGCCTTTTTTCCCGCATTATGTGTTAAATAATTTAACAACATCAGCGAATCACGATCTGCACAGTAATAAAATAATTTGCCAGAACGTGAGCTTAAACACAGGGACTCTGCGATATGACAGTACACTCACAAAATACGTCTCTTTACCTTTACGGTATTAAAAACTGCGATACGATCAAAAAAGCTAAAAAGTGGCTAGAAGAACAGCAGGTTGCCTATCAATTTCATGATTACCGAGCCGACGGGCTAGATGCGGAACTGCTACGCACCTTTATCGATCAACTTGGCTGGGAGTCACTGCTTAATACGCGCGGCACAACATGGCGTAAACTCGATGAATCTGTGCGCCAAAGCATCAATAATGCTGATTCCGCTGCGGAATTAATGCTGGCACAGCCCGCAATTATTAAGCGCCCACTGCTCGCCCACAACCACCGTATGTTGTTGGGATTCAATCCAGATCAATACACACAATTTTTAGCTGAGGAGAAAATACGATGACCTGCCCTGTTCTTGAGCTCACTCAGCAACTCATAAAATGCCGTTCCGTTAGCCCTGAAGATGCGGGCTGCCAAGATCTGTTAATTGACCGCCTCAAAGCCGTCGGCTTCACCATTGAAGACATGACCTTTGGTGATACCCGAAACTTTTGGGCTTATCGCGGTGGGAAAGGCCCCACGCTAGCCTTCGCAGGTCATACCGACGTGGTTCCAAGCGGCGACGAGTCCAAATGGACAAACCCGCCCTATGAGCCTACGTTACGCGACGGCATGATCTACGGTCGAGGGGCCGCTGACATGAAAGGCTCATTGGCGGCGATGGTGGTTGCTGCTGAGCGTTTTGTCGAAGCCAATCCAGATCATCAAGGTCGACTCGCCTTTTTAATCACCTCAGATGAAGAAGCCAGTGCGGTCAACGGCACGGTTAAAGTAGTTGAACAGCTCACTGCGAGAAAAGAAAAAGTAGAATATTGCTTGGTGGGCGAGCCATCCAGCACCGAAAGAGTTGGAGACGTTGTCAAAAATGGCCGTCGTGGATCAATGACCGCGAACCTCTATATTCACGGAATTCAAGGTCATGTTGCCTACCCATATTTGGCTGATAACCCTATTCATAAAGCGGCTCCGATGATTCACGAGCTCGTGAATGAAATTTGGGATGAGGGCAACGAATTTTTCCCACCGACCAGCATGCAGATTGCCAATATGGCGGCAGGAACGGGAAGCAACAACGTGATCCCCGGTGAGCTTTATGTACAGTTTAATTTCCGTTTCAGCTCCGAATCGACCGTAGACTCGATTAAGGCTCGTGTAAAAGACCTGCTAGATCGCCATCAGTTAAATTATAAATTAGAATGGAATGTATCAGGGTTACCTTTCTTGACCCCGCGTGGTCATCTGGTCGACGCCGTCGTCAATGCCATTGAGCACTACGGTGAAATAACGCCTCAGTTGCTGACTACCGGCGGCACTTCTGATGGGCGATTTATCGCGCAGATGGGCACTCAGGTGGTTGAGTTGGGGCCAGTCAATGCCACTATTCATAAAGTTGATGAATGTGTCCATGCGGCTGACCTGCAATTACTCAGCCGTATGTACCAAAGAATCATGGAGCAACTCATCGTATGATGACGATGGCTATGCTGACTGGACAGAGCACAGAGCATCTTGCCGTGCTCCGTGGTCATCATCGTTTGCAGCCTGAGGCCGTTGAGGCTTTTCGAGCATTGCAGCAAGCAGCAAAAGATGCGGGATTTAATTTACAACCCGCAAGTACGTTTAGAGATTTCGCTCGCCAGCAGACCATTTGGAATGCCAAATTCGAAGGTGAGCGCGCCGTTCTGGATGAAAATAGCCAGCCGATAGACATCAGTACGCTAAGCAAGGGAGAGCTGTGCTGCGCTATTTTACGCTGGTCTGCACTGCCCGGGGCTAGCCGACATCACTGGGGGACCGATCTTGATATCTACGATCCCGACCTTCTACCTGAGGGTAAAAAGCTTCAGTTAGAACCATGGGAATATCTTGAAGATGGATATTTCTCGGCTTTGAGCCAATGGCTAACAGATAATATGGAACAGTTTGGTTTCTATCGCCCATTTAGTGATGAAGAACAAGGTGTTGCCGTTGAACCGTGGCATCTTAGCTACCGGCCACTTTCAACGTTAGCGGAGCATCAACTTACTGAAGATGTGCTTAGAAATGCCTGGCAAGGGCAGCATATTGCCGGTTCAGATTGGTTAATCCCGCATCTGTCCGACGTTTTTTCTCGTTTTATTACCGTAAAAGACAGGGGGCAACCATGCAATGGTTAGCCGACTACTGGTGGATAATTCTACTCGTTTTGATTGGTATGGTCTGGAATGGGATGAAAGCCCTGCTCAAAGTCGATCATAAAAGTTTTTTGAGCAACAAGCCTGAGTTACCTCCGCATCGTGATAATAACGCAGAATGGGACAAAGACGACGACTGGCCAAAAAAACAATAGGCCGTCATTTTCCTCTTCCTATAGTAAAGGGCAACTTTCGTTGCCCTTTGTTTATTTACTAAACCACTAAATAGTTACTTGAACGCAATCAGATCGCCGCGTTTCCCGTTTACAGCCTCATCCCAATAGCGCTGGGGGATATATGCACGTAAACGCTCAAGCGCTAAATCCATCATATTCTGATCAATCGCATGACCAATCGGCTCGATATCCAAAGTAAAATCGGAGCCCTGTTCACGCATTTTTTCTGCCGCATGTTGCGCATTCTCAATGGCAATCACCCGATCTTCGCTACCATGGATCATATGCACGACGGTATCGCCCAAACTTTTTTCCGGCAATGCTGCAAAGCGACCGCTGAACGATACGACTCTTCCTGCCAAATTTGGCGTCACCTTCACGGCTTCTAAAGCCATGATCGCTCCTTGCGAAAAGCCGACTAACGCCGTTGCTGCTGGATTCACATCAGCAACGCGCTGCCAATATCGCACGATATCAACAAACTGCGGCATCGCTTCATTAACGCGCTCGATGCGATTCTCTTCCGTCACACCGCTCACGGAAAACCACTGTAAGCCTTGCCCACCGGGGATCAAGTGCGGAGAACCTATGCTGACAACCAGTGAATTTGGAAACGCCTTGGCAAAATACTCGCCAATGCTTCCCATTGAAACAGGGTTATCACCAACGCCATGAAACAGCAAAATCAGCTGCTCTGCCGGTATTGCAGGGCTTTGGACAACATGATGTTCGTGTTTCATTAGATACTCCTCGCTGGATAAAAAGATGTCATTCATCGACATCATCTGTTGAAGAGTACTATACGCCGAAGAATTCACAGGAAAATCGGGTTTCCCTGATGATGTTGTTCTATTTTTTTGCACAATCTGCCGATCCCGCAATCAGAAAATAATGCAAAAAAATGGCCTCACTAGGAGGCCATTTCATTCATTGGAGTTCCCTCTGTAGCCTGAACTACAGAGGGAGTTCATACCAGATAGCTGCCCGAAATCCTTTCAGCACAAAAGTTATCACTTGGACGCTAGCAATAACCTCTGCATACAGCTATCTCATAGTATGAATAGGTTACCAGCTGTATTTCACGCCAGCGTTAAGAGCCCATGGTTGGTCAACATCGCTGCCGCCCAAGTAGCTGTAACCAGCGTAAGTGCTGAAGTTCTTAGTGAAGTTAAACTGTCCACCTGCACCGACTCGCACTGCAGAGCCACCTTGACCGTTATCAATCTTGTCGCCGTTGATTTTGCCGTCATTGCTGCCAGCATCGTCATAAACATAAGCTAAGTTGAAGTATGGAGTCAGAGACTGTTCGTTCGCATAGTCGAAGCGGTAGTTAGCATTGATACCCGCTTCATAACGCATGCTGTCGTAGCTTTGATCGTTAACAGCCATGCCATTGCTGGTACGATAGCTATCGCTATCCATGAACAGGCCTGAAACGCTAGCATACGGGCTCAATTTACCTTGGGTATCAAGTGCAATGTCATAACCCAGTTTCAGACCGAAGCCCCAACCGTCGTTGCTGGTTGAACCTGAAGTATGGTCACCGTTGCTCATATCAGCATCCAAATCGTTGCTGTAATGCGCATAGCTTAATGATGAATCCAAGAAGATATTGTTATCAAACTTAGCTGAAGAGTAGATACGAGCAGATTGGCTATCCTGATCTACGCTACCGCTATGGTCGTTAATATCGCCTTTGGCGAAGCCCGCAGACATACCAATCAGCCAGTTTGCGTAGTTGCCGTCGATCACTTTATCAACACCAATCATCACGCCGTTGATATCCTGACCGTAGTTAACCGCGCCGCCGTCAGCGTTGACATGACCACCGAAGTAGCTGACCCAAGCACCACCAGCATCACCCACGCTGTCACGAGTCTGAGTCTGGCGACGTTCCAGAGTATCCTGTTCCATATGCCAGATATTGGCATTCGCAGAAGGAATGCTCAGCGCCATGTTAGCCGCATCAGTCAATTCACGCTGGTTCAGAACAACAGTATCGCCACGTTGCTGCGCTTCATAGGTGTACGCACCCAAATCAGCTTTGTTGCCCGCAGTAAAGGTTGCATGCGTGTCAGCATTATTGTCGTATACGCGGATAACTTCTTTATCTTTGTAATCAGCAATAGAGCCTTTGCTCGTTGCATTATCAATACGCACGTTGTAGTTGCCGCTCACATCGCCGTTAACGGCTAAGTGACCATCAGAGTTAATAGCCACCACTCCGTGGTCATAACCCGTCGCGTTTACATCATTAGTAACATAACGCGCATTACCCATATCTGAATTCAAGACGTATTCACGGCTACCTACATTCAGGATACCGCCATCGCTTAATACCAGTTTGTGGGTGTCGGTCTGGCCTAAACCTAAGTTCAGTTCACCACCGTTGGTAACAGTAATGGTATTAGCATACAGCGCCGCAGTTTCTTCAGTCAGTTTAACCTGGCTGCCGCTGTTGATGTTCAGTGAATCGGTAGCAACACCATCGTTATAGCCAGTCGCATCAGGGATGCTAGTCCCTGCGCTGTTGCTATCACCAATCTGCATTGATGAACCGTTATTCAGTGTAATGCTGTCAGCCAACAGGCTCGAATTCACAACGTTAACTTGGGAACCGTTATTGACGGTCAGAATGTCAATATTGGAAGACTTACGAGTATCCCATTCAGAAGCATTATCCAGAGTAACGTTGAACAAACCGCTCTGATAAACAGATGCTGAAGTGAGATCGCCATCTGCATTGCGTATATCCGTTGGCCACAGGCTGTTAGAGCTGTAGTCATACAGAGTGTTAGTCTTTTGAACGTTAGATGTCGCAGCACCAACCCACTTGCTGCCGTTGGTTAATGTCAGATTTAACGAATCTTGATCATCCCAGCCATTGGTGTCTTTAACGCCATCGCCATTAGAATCATGACCGACTGGGTCAAAGTTATTATCAAACACGCTAGTGAACAGAACATCGCCAGTCAGCGTTGAATGATCAAACGTTGCGGTGGTTTGCATTGCGTTATCAAGACGACTTGCTGTAACAATCAGTGCGGCGTCATCACGGCCAGCCTCATATGTTCCTGCATAGTCACTTGGTTTGTTAGATTGACCATAAAAACCAGTATTTCCCAGTTCAGAGTATGCACCTGAAGTCACCGCAGAATCTTTAACAGTTAAAGTATCTGTGAAAATATTTGGGTTATTGGTTACATCATCTGGCCAATAGTAGCCCTGCGTTAAGGTAATACCTGCAATGTGGGAGTTATTCTGGATAACAACATTTGCTTCCTGATCCAGAGTAATTGCGTTGCCTATACCATAGGTATTATAAGTATCATGATCGCGAACATCATTGTTAGTCACATCATAATCATAATGCTCGTAGGTATCATCGATCGTCGTATTATCAACGGTTAACTGTAATGTACCTAATTTATGTTCAAAACCATCGCTAGCACATTCATCAGTGACACAATATGATGTCACCATACCGTGAATAGTGCTATTAGAGATATTTAAAGTGTCATTCGTGCTGGTTGAATCGTAAGCAAGATAATAGGTTGAGATAACACCATTAACGACAGATTTATTGATTACTGGATAAATATCACCACCGAAATATCCGTCAGTTGTATTATTCCAGCCAACATAACCATCAAAATCTACATACCCATCAACGGAACTCCCCGTGGTGGTACGAACATGATTACCATAGCCAAGATCATGGCCGTACGTTTCGTATGTAGTACCTGAAATATCATTTGTAGCAGCTACTGCAGCTTGCGCCGCGATAGCCATAGAGCAAGCCAATGCCAGACGCGATAAAGCCGTCTTTTTCTTCCAAGAAGACATCTGTTATTCCCTCATTATAGGCAACTTTAATTCATAACCCATCAGAGATGAATATAGTTATGAATTGTTGATACTTTTAAAATATATACTGCTATTTGAAAGTGTGTTCGCTAAGGTTCAGCGGAATTAAATAATAATTAAGAGGTAAGTTTAATTCAACTAAAAAAAACAGTTTAAATAGACAACAAATTAAACAGACTAAAATAAAAAATATTTCAGAATACCATTCCGTAATATCAATTATCTTAATTACACATTAAACAAAAATAAATACAGTTGAAATGTAGAAACATAAGAGAAAAAACAAAGAAATAAAAACCAACTACGCATAATATTAAAAAAATAAAAACAAACCTAAATTTTATTTTTCGGAATGTTTTATAAAATCAGACACCGCCTTCCTCAGTATCGATATAAGTGCCTTTCTACCTGAGATATTATATTTTTTACACAACAATTCGATATTATTCCCCTCATTCAGAAAATCTTTGAGAGCATAAGCATCGACACTATTAGAAAGCTTATCCGCGCATCTAATCAGCGCATAAATAGAAACATCAAGCGGGCGAGAAAAATATGCAAAACCGTGAAGCTCATCCCAATCATCGTGGTTAAGAGACAGATCTTTTACCACCTCCACCGGCAGCTGAAGTTTTAGCTTTTCTTGGATAAAGTATCCATCACGCCGTAACCGCAGACGCAATTTATCCAAAAGTGACCGAGAATGCGCATTGAAGGGCAACATTGCCATCGCAGTATAGCAACCACTACTTGCTTCAAGGTGGGTACCAAAACGCACTAGCTCAAAACCACATTGCTGCCAGAAATGGTAAAGCTCAGGTGTATAACCAAAACTAACAGACACAAAATCTAGCCCTTCCTCTTGAGCTTGTTGAATCGCTGAAATCACCAACGATTTCGCTAAACCTTGGCGTCGCCATGTTGGATATACCGCAATTCGACTTATTCGACGAGAGCACAATGCCGCCGCCTGCCACTGGCCACCGTGCGCAGCGAGTGATTGAGCAACTAAACTTCCTTTAGGTCGACGTTCCCCCGCCCAAACAGCTTTAGCCAGCGGCTCATCTAATCCGCCCTCATCAACCATCCACAGCGCAGCGGCAATAACATCTCCGGCAAAGCTGCCATATAAATGATTGCCGACGCCATCCATTAAACGACGTAAATCTAGCGGCGTTGTTTTGTAGTGTGCGCTGGTGAGGAGCGTGTAAAAATCACACATGGTCTTTGGGCAAGACAGCCATTCAGACTGACTCAGCTTTTTCGATTGAAATTCTATCGCTTCTACCTGTGGTTCTTGTGGTTCGTCAAACAACAGCAAAGACTTTAGCCAAGAATCAACGGGATCGCTGATTGCCCAACGCATAGGCAAATCTAAGAAAAAGGTTCGGCAAGATGGCAGAGAAGCACAGAATTTCAGTAGAAAACCACGTCCGGTACCTTCATACCCTTGCACGGTTGTAGTCAGTAAAACCTGAGGGAAAAACGCGATCAGTTCACGCAGCATAGGCGCAGGGATCGCTGCGGCTTCATCAATCAGCAACCAATCAATACCCTTCGGCGCTTGTTGTCGGCATTGTTCTAGCAGTGCATCTGGCGCATAGAATTCAACGCCGTCGCCTTGTTGTAACAACACTTGCGTGGCCATTTTGCTTGGCCCTGTTACCCAACATTTGCCCTTTACACGTTCTGCCAGCATGCCCGCCAACGTTGATTTTCCTCTGCCACGCTCACCAATCACAACGTTAATGGGCTGCTTATCGTTCAACAGCGCGTGCAAAATATGTGTCTGCTCGGTCGTGGGCAATCCATTTGGGCGCAGCCATTCAGGGCGTGGTTTCAGCGCAGGGATTTCTTTCTCGCTATTTTTCTTCCAAATAGCAATTTCCGGCTGTTCTAGCGTAATCCATTGGAAATGATGAACGAAATGAGGAGTGGCGATAGGTTCAGGCTGTTCACTCCAACGCAAACTATCGAGATCTGGTTGGCTATCCCATTGTTCCCAGTCAGGAACTAATAGAATAAGCCAATGCCCTGCGCTCATGGCTCCAAGCACCGCGGCTAGCGCTTCAGCGTGAAATCCTGCCGCTGCATTAAAAACCACATGCCCAAGTTCTTGCCCCAATAATCCTTTGGCTAGATGGGGGGCAATAGACCTAACCTCTTGCGGCGCGCTTTCCCCAACCCACAAAAGCGGTGAACGCAACGTAGGTAAAATCTCCGCAATAACCTGCTGATGCCAATCAGTATCACCGCTAACGATGAGTAAACGGCGAATACCCGCACCCTGCATTGAGGAAATAGAAGAAGAAAACGGCATAAGAGTCTGCGTTGTCAGCAAAGTTAGCGGATGATTATACTCGAATTATTAGCGTACAGCGGCGCTATCACGTTGATTTCATACCCCACACATTATGTGCAGGGCATGAATACCGCGATCAGTTGGCTGATGCGAAAGTATTACAACTATTTGGATTACCGCTGTCAAAACCGCG
This sequence comes from Obesumbacterium proteus, assembly GCF_001586165.1. Lineage (NCBI taxonomy): Bacteria > Pseudomonadati > Pseudomonadota > Gammaproteobacteria > Enterobacterales > Hafniaceae > Obesumbacterium > Obesumbacterium proteus. Next base: position 4,066,617 of record NZ_CP014608.1, read on the forward strand.
CTTAAACCATGTATAGCGCTGTTCAGATGTGCCGTGGGTAAAACTGTCTGGGATCACTCGCCCTTGGCTCTGCTGTTGCAAACGGTCATCGCCAATAGCCTGTGCGGCATTCAGCGCTTCTTCCAAATCGCCCTGCTCCAGCACCTGCTGATTCTGCATGAAATGCCCCCACACGCCAGCGAAGCAGTCAGCCTGAAGTTCCATTTTCACCGAGAGTCGATTTTGTTCAGCCTTGCTCGCCCCTTGCTGCATCTGCCGAATTTTCGGCTCAATGCCCAGCAGGTTTTGTACGTGGTGCCCAACCTCGTGCGCGACCACATAGCCCTGAGCAAAATCACCGTCAGCACCAAGCTTATCTTTCATCTCTTGGTAGAAAGAGAGATCGATATACACGGTTTTATCTGCTGGGCAATAGAAAGGCCCCATTACCGACTGACCGGTACCACACCCCGTGCGCGTAGCTCCACGATAGAGAACCAGCTTAGGATCTTGATACTGTTTGCCCATTTTCTGGAATAGCTGGCTCCAAGTGTCTTCCGTTGACGCCAAAATAACGGAAGTAAACTTAGCCATCTGGTTATCTTCTGGTGAATTCACCTGTTGGCTTTGAGTTTGGGTTTGACCAACGGGCGCTTCGCCATTAAGCAGCGGCGTTAAATCTACGCCGTAATATCCCGCAACCAGCACAACCACCAGCAGAATTAGTCCACCTTTACCACGCGGCACACGAAAACCACCGCCACCTAAACCACCGGACGAACCCGTGGAATCCCCACGTCGATCTTCAACGTTGTCGCTTTCACGACGCCCTTGCCAGCGCATAGTTAAACCTCAGAAATTACATGATGCCTTAATGGTAGGAAATTGCTGGCGCGAATACCATAAAAAGGAGGAATCAGATAATGAAATACATCATTGCAGATAGAGATATGTGGTATTTCAACTGATTGGCAGGCAATAAAAATGACAACAGAGGCTCTCGCCTCTGCTGTTTAACGCTATTTACTAGCGACAAGATTAATCGAGTTTTACGCCGATACGGTGTGCAACTTCTTCATAGGCTTCAATCAAGCCGCCCAAACTCTGACGGTAGCGGTCTTTATCCATCTTGTTCAGCGTTTCTTTATCCCACAGGCGGCTACCGTCTGGTGAGAACTCATCCCCCAGAACAACTTGGCCTTTAAACAAACCAAACTCAAGTTTGAAATCGACCAGAATCAGTCCTGCGTCGCCAAAAATCTTGCTCAGCACATCGTTAACTTTGTAGCTCAGTGCTTTCATCGTGGCTAAGTTTTCTTCGCTCACCCAGCCAAAAGTACGACAGTATGATTCATTCACCATCGGGTCGTGCATAGCGTCGTTTTTCAGGAGCAGATCGAACAGTGGTGGATTAAGAGGCGTCCCCTCTTCAATTCCCAAACGCTTCACCAGCGAGCCTGCGGCACGGTTGCGGATCACGCATTCAACCGGAACCATATCCAGCTTTTTCACCAGCACTTCGGTATCAGAGAGTAAGCGCTCCATCTGAGTCGGGATCCCCGCCTCTTCCAGTTTGCTCATGATGAAATGGTTAAATTTGTTGTTCACCATACCTTTACGATCAAACTGCTCAATGCGCTGGCCATCCAGTGCTGATGTATCATTTCGGAACTCAAGAATCAGCAAATCCGGGTTTTCAGTGGTGTACACGGTTTTTGCTTTGCCGCGATACAACTCAGCGAGCTTTTGCATTTTGCTTACTCCATAGGTTTAAGAACATAAAAAATGAAATCAGCAGCTTTAGGTCAAAGCGCATCAATTTAGGGGCATTATACGCCAGCCAAACGATTGCGCATTAAAAAAATGAAATAAAAAAAGAGGCCGAAGCCCCTTTTTACATTTTCATGCGTTGTGCGATTACTGGCTAGCTTTTACTTTCGCAAAGGCTGCTTGGAACACGCTCACCAACGCATCGTTCTGCGACTGGCTCAGAGGAGCCCCTTTGCTGTCGAGGAATTGCAGACTGGTACGGTTATCTAAGTCACCGACCTGAATCTTATAATCACCTTCTTTCAGCTCAGGATCCTTCGCACCCAGATCGTCCCAGCTACTGCTGCTGATCGATTTGTAGGTTACGGAGATTGTCCCCTGCGGACGGCTACGATCGGTCACTTTCATGCCGACATGTTCAAGAGTTGCCGGCAAACGATCCCAAACCGCAGTGTAAGGCGCACGCGCAATCAGCACTGGTAAGCCGGTATCATCAGCACCGCTCTGCACATCAATATCACCTACCTGACGGTTGGCACGTGCATTAGCCTGGTCGGTTTGATATTTATCCAAACCGCTGACAATATCGTTCAACACAGAAACCGCGTAACGCTGAGTCTGTGAGTCCTCAGTGATCGCCGTGTCGCCCTGCTTCAAGCCCAAGGATTTAACGACAACCGCCGTTTGGTAACCCTGTGGCTGCACAGATACCTGATAGCGCCCCTGATACTGCACATCTTCGTCGCCACGCTGGAAGTTAATCCAATCCGTCGTCAACGCTTGTCCTGCATCGTTACGGCTGGCAATAGGGTAATTTAACCCTTGTACCGCCTGCGCAACTTGGGACCACAGGCTACTGGCTCCCGGCGTGCTCTCAACCAAGACAATTGCTGCGCCATTAACAAACTGGCCACGAGAACCGTTCAACAGAGCCAATGGCTGCGCCGGTGGTCGAATATCCAACGCTTTGCCCACGTTACCCTGAGCCGCATTTAAGCGCACATCATAGGCACCGTTTTGTACAGGCAGAATCATGCCAGCGGGCGTTTTCAATTCGGACAGCGTAGAAGCATCAAGATAAGCCTCATCGCCGCTCACCTGACGCTTATAGCGCTGATCGGTCGAACATGCAGACAGCATCATCACCAAAGAAATGCCAACGACAGTCGCTACCGCCGACTTTTGTACTAAGTAAGCCATTCAATCTCCCTAAGAGTTACAGCAAGCCGACGTGTTTAAGCGCTTGTTCTACGACAGGACGAGCCTTATCGCTAATTGGCGTCATTGGTAAACGCATCGTGTCGGTTGCTATGAGTCCCAATACCTTACAGGCCCATTTCACCGGTATCGGGTTTGCTTCTACAAATAACTGTTGATGCAGCGCCATTAAACGCTGATTCAGCTTACGCGCTTTAGCGAAATCGCCTTCGGCAGCAAGCTTACAGAGTTCAGCCATTTCACGCGCAGCGACGTTTGCTGTGACAGAAATAACGCCCTGACCACCCAGTTGCATAAAGTCCAGAGCCGTTGCGTCATCGCCGCTTAGCAAAATAAAGCTATCGTCGTTGACCAGTTCTTGGATCTGACTAACACGACTTAAGTTCCCGGTCGCTTCTTTTACAGCAACAATATTTTTAATTTCTGCCAAACGAGCAATCGTTTCTGGCAGCATATCGCATCCCGTACGCGAAGGTACGTTATACAAAATCTGTGGTAAATCAGTGTGTTCCGCAATAGCTTTAAAGTGCTGGAACAAACCTTCCTGCATTGGCTTATTGTAATACGGCGTGACCGTCAAACAACCAACGACGCCCGTATTATTGAAACGCTCGGTCAAAGCAATCGCTTCCGTGGTAGCATTTGCTCCGGCGCCAGCAATCACAGGGATTCTGCCATCAGCAAGATCCAGCGTCTGTAGCACCACATCGACGTGCTCGTCGTGGTTTAGCGTGGCAGATTCGCCGGTGGTTCCTACGGATACAATCGCAGACGTCCCGCTGGCCACATGATAATCAATCAATTTCTTCAAGCTAGCGCGATCGACCTGACCTTTGTCATCCATCGGCGTAACCAGCGCAACAATACTTCCCGTGAACATTGACAGTCCCTCCACAAACAGGTTCCTCATGGTACTTTTGAAAGCGATCGCAAAGCAAGTAAACATCTATGTGCTAACTGCTTGTCGAGGCGTTTTTTTGTGTTTACCTTGGGACACCACCACAAAGTCAGGAAGAATGCTCTTGCCACAGCCCAATCAACACTATTTAGTCATTACAGCCTTAGGCGCAGATCGCCCCGGTATCGTCAATAACATCACCCGCCATGTAAGTAGCTGCGGGTGCAATATTGAAGACAGCCGTTTGGCTATGTTGGGCGAAGAGTTCACTTTTATCATGCTGCTATCCGGTAGCTGGAATGCGATTACCCTCATTGAATCCACTTTACCGCTTAAGGGCGTTGAGATGGATTTGCTGATCGTGATGAAACGCACAACGTGGCATGAACGCCCAACCATGCCAGCCACCGTATGGGTGCAGGTTGAAGTCAAAGACTCCCCGCACATCATCGAGCGCTTCACCGACCTGTTTGATTCACACCACATGAATATTGCCGAACTGGTTTCTAAAACCCAACTGAGCCAAGACTCTGCGGCGCCAAAATTGTATATTCAAATCACCGCACACAGCCCTGCCAGTCAGGATGCAGAAAGTATTGAGCAAGCCTTTGAGAAGCTCTGTACAGAACTCAGCGCGCAAGGCAGTATAAACGTCGTGAACTATTCCCTGCATGAAGATAAAGACGGAGAGCAGTAATGAGCCCATTGAAAGCCGGTAGCATCGCTCCTAAATTTACCCTGTTAGATCAAGATGGTGAGCAAATCAGCTTGGCCGACTTCCAAGGTCAGAAAGTTTTAGTCTATTTCTATCCAAAAGCCATGACTCCAGGCTGTACCGTTCAAGCCTGTGGACTGCGCGACAACATGGATGAATTGAAAAAATTGGGCGTAGAAGTGCTTGGTATCAGCACCGATAAGCCTGAAAAACTTTCCCGCTTTGTAGAAAAAGAAGTGCTTAATTTCACCTTGCTATCTGATGAAGATCACAAAGTGTGCGAGGAGTTTGGCGTGTGGGGTGAAAAATCCTTTATGGGGAAAACCTACGACGGCATCCATCGCATCAGCTTCCTGATTGACGAAGAAGGCAAAGTTCAGCACGTATTCGACGATTTCAAAACCAGCAATCACCACGATATCGTTTTGGACTACGTCAAAAACAACGGTTAATAAACCTTTGCTTTAAAACGCCAACGCCCTGCATGCAGGGCGTTGTTTTTTCGAGCGCTAACGATTAATCCGCTTCGGAAATAAACTCATCAGGCCAAGCGTGGATCACCGCTTTTACCAGCGTCGCCAGTGGGATCGCAAAGAATACGCCCCAGAACCCCCATAGCCCACCAAAGATAATCACCGAAAGAATGATCACTAATGGATGCAGGTTCACCACTTCAGAGAACAACAGCGGAACAAGCAGATTGCCATCCAACCCCTGAACAACCAGATACGCAACAAACAGTGTCCAGAAATCAGCGCCTAGCCCCCATTGGAACAGCGCAACAATGACCACGGGGATTGTCACCAACACCGCGCCGATATACGGAATCAGTACCGAGAACCCGACCAGCACGGCCAACAGCAAGGCATAGTGCAAATCCACGACTAGAAAGACCAGATAGGTCGCCACGCCCACAACCACCATTTCGAGCACTTTGCCGCGAATATAGTTCGTGATTTGCTGGTTCATCTCGATCCAAACCTGTCCGGCCAATCCGCGATCGCGCGGCAGCACCCGTCGAACAGCATTCAGCATTTGCTCTTTATCTTTGAGCAGGAAAAATACCATCAGCGGCACGAGAATAAGATAAATCGCCAGCGTAAGCAGCCCCACCAACGACGCCAGTGATAATTTCACCACCGACTCTCCCATCACCGCCAGCTTGGCGCGGGTATTCTCTACCACCATATCAATAATGCCCGCATCCATCAGCGCCGGATAACGCCTTGGCAGCGTTGCTGCAAATTCATAAAAACGCGTCACCATTTTCGGCATATCGGCCAACAGGTTGAATCCCTGCTGCCAAACCGCAGGGGCAATGACGAAAACAGACAGTAGCGTAATGCCGCCAAATACAATCAGCACGGCAACCACGGCCCATACGCGTGAAAAACCAATCAGTTGAAGCTTATGCGTTGGCCATTCCAACAGATAGGCGAGAACAATCGCCACCAGCAACGGGGCTAAGATCCCATTGAAAAAATAAATGATACAAAAGCCGACTAGCAGGATAGTCAGTAATGCTATTGCCTGTGGATCGGTAAAGCGTCGTCGATACCACTGCATTAACATATCAAGCATGCGGGTCACTCCTTAAGCTGCACAAGCGTACAGTTTTTATCCTTGAAAAGAGCTGGCAAAAAGCCAATAACGTAAAATCATGATTTTGCTGTCATGGCGGCGTGGAGTCGATCCTACTATGATGGCAGAATGAGTGTAATAGAGAGTGGCGTAGTTAAGAAGAACTCTTACAGGCCTTTGCTGTCAAAAATGCCATTGTGGATAACAAACCAATGCGTTATATCCTAATGATTCGTGTTTCTGCCAAGCAAAACTCCCCACATGGGTACAGATGAAACTGAATGGAACTGTCTCTTATGACTTCTCGGTTTAAAACATCGGTTATCGCGACGATAGTTGCTGGTTTATTGCTGACTGGCTCCATGCCTAGCCAAGCAGATCCAAACGATGACCAACTGCCTGACATTGGTACGACCGCAGGGAACACGCTCAGCATCAATCAAGAGCTGGCGATGGGTGATTTTTACGTGCGCCAGCTCCGTGCCAGTACGCCGCTTATCAACGATCCCTTATTGATAGAATATATCAACGGATTGGGTATGCGTTTGGTGTCTCATGCCCATTCAGTACGCACGCCGTTTCACTTCTATTTAGTGCGCAATGACGAAATCAACGCCTTCGCCTTCTTCGGCGGCAACGTAGTTTTGCACTCCGCGCTATTCCGCTATACCGATAATGAAAGCCAGTTGGCTTCGGTTATGGCGCATGAAATCTCTCACGTAACCCAGCGCCATTTAGCCCGTGCGATGGAAGAACAGCAGCGTACCCAACCGCTAACCTGGGTGGGCGCACTCGGCTCAATCTTGCTCGCGATGGCCAGCCCTCAGGCGGGTATGGCGGCCTTGAGTGGCACCTTAGCCGGTAGCCAACAAAATATGATCAGCTTCACTCAGCAAAATGAGCAAGAAGCTGACCGCATCGGCCTTCAGGTTTTACAGCGCTCCGGTTTCGATCCGCAGGCCATGCCAAGCTTCCTGCAAAAGCTGTCCGATCAATCGCGCTACTCATCGAAGCCCCCTGAAATTTTGCTGACTCACCCCCCTGCCCGACAGCCGCCTGTCCGACACGCGCAACCGCGCAAACCAGATGCCGCCGCACCCCGTTCAGTCATCACAAGACTATTTACTCGCAAAAGTGCGTGCACTAGGCATGTACAGCGGCGGGCAGGATGGCAATACGTTCCTGACCGAAGATGTGCTTAAGGCAATGGAAAACGGTAACGTTCGCGAACAAACCGCCGCTCGCTATGGCCGAGCCATCTTGTTCAGCCAAGCGAATAAATATGATGATGCGCGCAAAACGCTGCAACCATTGCTCGATAGCCAGCCAGATAATATCTGGTTTATCGACCTGATGACCGATATCGATTTAGAGCAGAAGAAAGCGCCATCGGCTATCGCTCGTTTGGAATCAGCGCTGGCTAAAAACCGCAACGAGCCCGTATTACAAATCAACTTGGCGAATGCCTACGTTGAAGGCAATCAGCCAGCCAAAGCATCACGCATTCTTTATCGCTACACCTTTGATCATCCGAACGATCCTAACGGTTGGGATATTCTCGCGCAGGCCAGCGCCGCGCAGGGGATTCGAGATGAAGAGCTTTCCGCCCGCGCAGAAAGCTTGGCGCTGGTAGGACAATTGGATCAAGCGATTGGCTTGCTCAGCAACGCCAGCGCCCTGATGCCGGTTGGCAGCCTAAAACAGGCGCGCTACGACGCGCGTATCGATCAACTACGCCAGCTACAACAAAGCTTCAAGCAGTATCAACGCGGAGGCCGCTAAGGAAAACCTATGCCACAACACGTCACGATTTATCACAATCCTCGCTGTTCTAAGAGCCGTGAAACACTCGCGCTGATTAAAGAACAAGGCATCGAGCCAACTATCATCCAGTATCTGGAAACGCCGCCCGATGCTGCAACGCTGAAAACGCTGCTGAAAGAACTCGGGCTCACTTCCGCTCGCCAGCTCATGCGCCACAAAGAAGATCTGTACAAAGAGCTTAATCTTGCCGATGAATCGTTAACCGAAGAGCAGCTTATTGACGCCATGGTCAACAATCCAAAATTGATCGAGCGCCCAATCGTCGTTAAAGGCAAAAAAGCCCGTATCGGTCGCCCACCAGAGCAGGTATTAGAGATTCTTTAACGCGAGGTTTTCATATGGAACAGCCCGTCTTAAAAGGCAAACGTGTAGAGCTTCACCCGATGCAGGTTGAACATCGCCAGCCAATTATCGATGCAGCCTCAGACGGGCAGCTGTGGGAAATGACGCTAACGGTCATTCCAAGCCCGCAGTCCATTGATAAATATCTCATCCATGCCTTTGAACAGCGTGAAAACGGCAGTCAAATGCCGTTTGTGATCGTCGATGCCGACAGCCGCAAAGTGGTCGGCTGCACCCGATTTTGGAAAATTGATCTCGCCAACAGAAAACTCGAAATTGGTCATACGTGGCTGAGCTATTCCTTCCAACGTTCAGGCATCAATACCGAAGCCAAATACCTGCTGCTTAGCTATGCGTTTGAAGTGATGAACTGCGTTCGCGTACAGTTCACCACCGATGAAAACAACGCTCGTTCCCGCGCGGCTATTTTACGCATTGGCGCACAGCAAGAAGGCATTATTCGCCACGAACGGATCATGCCTGATGGACGAAAACGCAACTCGGTGCGGTTTAGTATTATCGATGATGAATGGGAAGCGGTGAAAGCTGGGCTTGAAGGCAAAATGCAAAATTAACAGCCGGTCGTTTGGTCACTTAGGCATAAATTCTCACTCTAGTTCAGGATGCACCATTCACGGCGCATCCTCTTAGGCGAAAACCTACAGGCCATAACTATGGCTTAGCTTTCTCCGTATACCACACGAAATCCGCATTGCTTTTATCCACCTTAACGCCCTCCTCCGCTAACATCACAACCGTTAACTCCGTCATCGGCGCAATGTCTTCAATATGCAAAGGAACTCCGAGTGCGCGATTAGCGTGATAGCCTCCCACGATAAGCAGCGCTGGCGTTGGTGCGGCAAGCAAGCTTTCCGCCATTCGGCGATCGCGTTGCTGCTGAATAGCCAACATCGCTTCGGCCTGTTTAGGCTCTAATTTGCCGCCGTGAGACTCTTCAATCGTTTTCGTGATGGCTGCTCGCACAGACGGCTGAGTACTTAGCGCACCGGTAACTGGAAGTGGATGCTCGTAGAATTTTTTGATTTCACTGCGATCAAGATTGGCTGACAGCAACGGGTATGGCCCTTGCAGCGCAGCGGTGGCAACGCCAGAGTAGAGATCCCATTTCCACCCTTTCTGCCAAGCTGTTTGTTCTGTAATCTGCTGACCGGTCAACGTTTCCCCTTGTTTGAACCGATCTTTCACCGCGTTCACTTTTTCTTGCTGATTCGGCGTAATCATTTCCATTAATACGCTGCCCTGCGTGCGCTGACGCGGGAGTTGCTCAACCAACCACTGCTCAATTTGATGATGCTGTAAATTGTCGTGCTTTTCGCCAACGATGACGCGAGGCTGAGTGCTCAGCTTAGCGAGCAGCTGTTGTGGGGTGAGTTTTTGTCCGGTATGCAGATCGACGATATTGTCTTGCGGTACTGCGCTGATAGTCTGGGCGTGCTGGCCAATTCCGCAGGCGCTCAGCAGGAAAGCCGCCGCCAGTAGTCCAATCTTTTTCATGCCATAACCTTTGAGTCCATTAAGTTTCAACCTAGTTTAAACTTAATGATAATCATTGTCATATGACATTCACCGGCAGCGGCAGGTCAACTAGTCGATATTGAGGCTCATCACAGAAACCCATTCGCCTGAGACTTCGCGTTTCTCAATTTCTTGCCAGCCCAATTTCAGGTACAGGCTTTGCTGATCGGGGGTATAAAGATATAACTGCTTGATACCTTGCTCTTGGGCATGGGCTACACAGGCTTTGGTGAGTGCAGAGCCAACGCCTTTGCCACGGTGTTCTGGAGGCGTAAACACTTCACCTAGCCAGAATTTACGCTCAGGACGATCGTCCAATTCATGAACAATCACGCTCGCGGTGCCCAGCAGTTGACCATCCTCAACGTAAGCCACCAAGGTAAACTCTTCACTGTCTGGCTGATTACGCGTGATAAAGCGCTGTTGGATACCTTCCTGCGTACTCCAACGCGGTAGGCTTGACCATTCCCAGTGCAGCAATGCGGCTATTTGCGGGATATAGGGTGAGTTATCGTTAATTTTTGCAATCAACATAGCAATTCCCTCAGCAATTGAAATGCCGCCCGCGGTGCACAGACGGCATTAGAAAACCCAACAATAACAGCTTTTACAGCGGTTGCGTTTGTGCTTCTACCACGGATAGCGCCACCATATTGACAATGCGGCGCACAGAGGCAATTGAGGTCAAGATATGCACGGGTTTGCTGACGCCCATTAATACTGGCCCAACGGTAACCCCCTCAGAAGAAGAAACGCGCAACAGGTTATAGCTGATACGTGCAGCCTCCATATTTGGCATGATCAAAATGTTGGCAGCCCCCTTCAGCGGGCTGTCCGGCATAACATCATTACGGATACTTTCAACTAACGCGGCATCGCCGTGCATTTCGCCATCGATCTCAAGCTCAGGCGCGGCGGCATTCACTAATTCTAGCGTACGACGCATTTTGCGTGCGGCAGGGCAGTCTGATGCCCCAAAGCTAGAATGCGATAGCAACGCAACTTTAGGCTCAATACCAAAACGGCGTACCGTTTCCGCAGCCATCAGCGTAATTTCAGCCAGCTGTTCAGCGGTTGGATCGTCGTTGACGTAGGTATCGGCAATGAAGGTGTTGCCGCTTGGCAACAGCAACGCGTTCATGGCACCCGCCACGTGCGCCCCTTCACGGAAACCAAACACGTTGTGTACCACTTCATAATGCTCGTGGTAATTACCGATAGTGCCGCAAATCATGGCGTCGGCCTCACCGCGTTGCAGCATGATGGCCGCAATCAGGGTCGGATTACCAATCACCGCACGACGCGCCTGCTCTTGGGAAACACCGCGACGCTTCATGATCTCATAGTATTCACGCCAGTATTCGTTGAAACGCGGATCGGATTCGTTATTCACGATCTCAAAATCTTTACCCGCTTCAATTTGCAGGCCAAGCTTTTTCAGCCGCATTTCGATAACTTCAGGACGCCCAACCAGAATCGGTGAAGCAATACCCAGCGTGACCAGCTCTTGAGTCGCATGCAATACGCGCTCTTCTTCACCTTCTGCCAGCACCACGCGTTTTTTCTCTTTTTTCGCCTGAGAGAAAATGGGTTTCATAAACAGGTTGGTTTTATAGACGAACTCGGTCAGATGCTCGATGTAAGCATCAAAATCTTCGATCGGGCGCGTCGCCACGCCGGAATCCATTGCTGCTTTTGCCACGGCTGGGGCGATTTTCACAATCAAACGAGGATCGAAAGGTTTTGGAATAATGTATTCAGGGCCAAACGAGAGATCCTGATCGCCATAGGCAGAAGCCACAACGTCGCTTTGCTCCGCCAATGCTAAATCAGCAATCGCGTGCACGCAGGCCAGCTTCATCTCTTCATTAATGGTGGTTGCGCCAACGTCTAGCGCGCCGCGGAAAATGAACGGGAAGCACAGCACGTTGTTAACCTGATTTGGGAAGTCGGAACGCCCCGTACAGATAATCGCATCAGGTCGAACGGCTTTAGCCAGCGGAGGCAAAATTTCTGGCTCAGGGTTAGCCAATGCTAAAATCAGCGGATCTCGTGCCATGGTTTTCACCATGTCTTGCGTCATCACGCCTGGCCCAGAACAGCCGAGGAAAATATCGGCATTAGGGATGGCATCAGCAAGCGAGCGCCAGCCGTTATCTTTAATCGCGTAGGCCAGCTTACTTTCGGCCATATTTTCTTCACGACCTTGATAAATCACGCCTTTCGAGTCACAGGCCGTAATATTTTCACGCTTCAGTCCTAATGCCACCAGCAGATTTAAGCAGGCAATCGCCGACGCACCCGCCCCAGAAACCACAAGGCGCACATCGCTAATCTGTTTTTTCACCACGCGCAAACCGTTAAGCACGGCGGCGGTACAAATGATGGCGGTTCCGTGCTGATCGTCATGGAAGACTGGGATCTTCATGCGCTCGCGCAGTTTCTTCTCAATGTAGAAACACTCGGGCGCTTTGATATCTTCAAGGTTAATCCCACCAAAAGTCGGTTCCAGCGCGGCGACCACGTCGATCAGTTTATCAGGGTCAAGCTCATCAACTTCGATATCGAAAACGTCGATACCCGCAAATTTTTTAAACAAAACGCCTTTGCCTTCCATCACGGGCTTACCCGCCAAGGCACCGATGTTGCCCAAACCAAGCACCGCCGTGCCGTTAGAGATAACGGCCACTAAGTTTCCACGCGCGGTATATTTATAGGCAGCTAGCGGATCGGCGGCGATCTCCAAACAGGGTGCAGCCACGCCCGGAGAGTAGGCTAAGGCCAAATCACGCTGTGTGGCGAGGGGCTTAGTCGGCACGACCTGAATTTTGCCTGGAATTGGGAACTCGTGGAAATCAAGCGCACTTTGTTTTAATTGTTCGTCCATCGTAGGGTCCTTTTTTACTTTATTTCATCGGTGTTTAACGCAAAGGAAACCCCACCAGTATAGTGAGCAAAACAACTTAATCTATGAAGCGCGCCATAAACAACAAAACAAAAAGTGTTATTTATCGCAACAATTTGCTAATGGCTAGGAAACCAACAGGACATATCAGGAGGGAGTACAGAAAGGGTGGCCCATCGTGTTTACGCTAGGCCATAAGCAGATTAATTCATCCAGCCCTGAATTTGGGCGTACTGCAACAGCATGATGGTTTTTCCATCTTTAATTTCGCCGCTCTTAATCATCTCAAGAGCCTGCTGGAAAGGAAGCTCTAAGATTTCGATATCTTCATCCTCAATTCCACCACCGGCTGCCACTTTTTGGCTGTTGGTGTACGGAGCCGCAAAGAAATGAATAATTTCGGTTACGCCGCCGGGCGACATATAAGCCTCAAAGACTTTTGTCACTTGGCCCACTTCAAAACCGGTTTCTTCCATCGCTTCTCGACGCACGCAGTCTTCTGGCGCATCGTTATCCAGCAAGCCCGCGATGGTTTCGATCAACAGGCCGTCACGGTTGCCGTTAAGGTAGGTTGGAATACGGAATTGGCGAATGAGCACCACCGTTTTTTTCTCCACGCTGTACAGCAACAGCGTAGCGCCATTTCCTCGGTCATAGACCTCACGCATTTGGCGTACCGTGCCGCCATTATGTCGCGTTAAATCATAGGTGTATTGACGCAGGACTGCCCAATGATCGGATAACACCTTGTTGCTGATCATTTCAATTTTCACGCAGTACAACTCCCTTACAGATACAGGACTCATAAGATTCGAGCGGAAGAAGCAATGTACGCCAACGGATGGGGCACATCAATGCGAAGGAAGGCGCGAGCCAGCCCATTAACTCAGCCACGAAAACATAAGCTAGGGCTGTTTACAGCGATAAAATCTCTTTTACAAACGGAATAGTCAGCTTGCGCTGCGCCGTTATCGACGCATGATCCAGCTGATCTAACGTCATAAAGAGCGTTCGCATTTCACGATCTAACCGCTTTAATAAGAATCGACCTACATCCTCAGGCAGCTCAAAACCGCGCAGTTTTGAACGCAGCTGTAACGCCAAGAGTTTATCTTCATCGCCGAGCGGCTGGAGTTTATAGATTTGTCCCCAGTCTAGGCGCGAAGCCAGATCGGGCAAATGAAGATTAAGCTGACGAGGTGGGCGATCGCCGGTGATCAGCAATCGGGTACGACCGGTTTCAAGAATGCGATTATAGAGATTGAAAATCGCCATTTCCCACTCGGCTTCTCCAGCGATGCATTCAATGTTATCAATGCAAACCAAGGAGAGCTGCTCCATGCCATCTAACACTTCAGGCACAAAGTAGGCGCGTTTATCCAAAGGCACATAACCTACGGCTTCACCGCGCTGGGAAAGTTCTGCACAGGCCGCATGCAACAGATGGCTACGCCCTCCGCCCTCACGCGACCAGAAATAGATATAAGTACCATGCTCCTGCTGCAAAGCGCCCTGCAATGCGGCTAACAGAGAAGAATTCTCTCCCGAATAGAAACTCGCAAAAGTCTCATCATCAGGCAAATAAAGTGGCAGTGAAAGCTGTGCCGGCGTGTTCAGAAGCACCTCAAACCAAAACAGGCAAAAAAACGCCGCCAGTTTAACACAGAAACTGGCGGCTGTTGAGCGAGGATCTTCAGGATCAGATTAACGCGCAGGCGTTTGCTCTTCGTCCGCTTCGTCGAGGATCACTTCTTCACCGCGAACCATGCTGATCACTTTGAATAACAGACTCATGGCAATACCGACAATCGTCGCCAGCGCCATACCTTTCAATTCAGCAGCACCAATGTGGATGGTCGCGCCGCTCACGCCAATAATCAAAATAATTGACGTCAAAATCAGGTTCTGCGCTTTGTTGTAGTCCACTTTTGATTCGATCAGCACGCGAATACCCGATGCACCGATTACGCCGTACAACAGCAGAGAAACCCCGCCCATCACCGGCACGGGCACCATCTGAATCGCCGCCGCCAGCTTGCCAATACAAGAAAGCAGAATGGCCAGAACCGCCGCGCCGCCGATCACCCAGGTGCTATAAACTTTGGTAATCGCCATCACGCCGATATTTTCGCCGTAGGTGGTATTTGGCGTTGAACCGAAGAAACCCGAGAACATGGTTGATAGACCATTGGCAAACATCGAACGATGCAAACCCGGATCACGCAGCAAATCTTTCTTCACGATATTCGCCGTCACCACCAAATGGCCCACGTGCTCGGCAATGACCACCAGCGCAGCTGGCAGAATAGTCAAAATCGCAAACCACTCAAATTTTGGCGTATAGAACGTCGGTAACGCGAACCAATGTGCTTCACGGATAGGTGTTAAATCCACCACGCCCATGGCAAATGAAAGCGCATACCCTGCCAACACACCGATTAAGATAGGGATAATCGCTAAAAAGCCGCGGAACAGCACCGAGCCCAACACGGTCACCCCTAAAGTCACCATAGAAATGGTGATCGTGGTGGTGTCTACCGACGCTCCGCTGGCTGGCAATAAGCCCGCCATATTCGCGGCAACGCCCGCAAGCTCAAGTCCGATAACCGCAACAATCGCCCCCATCGCCGCCGGCGGGAACATCACATCCAGCCAGCCGGTACCGGCTTTCTTCACAATCAGCGCCACCAAACAAAACAGCGCGCCGCACACAATAAAGCCACCGAGCGCCAGCTCATAGCCCAAAGGCAACAGCAGCATAACCGGTGAAATAAAGGCAAAACTCGAACCCAAATAAGCCGGAATTTTTCCCTTACAGATAAATAAATACAGCAGCGTACCGACGCCGTTAAACAGCAAAACCGTCGCAGGGTTTATCTTGAATAGAATAGGCACCAGAACCGTTGCGCCAAACATGGCGAACAAATGCTGGAAGCTCAACGGAATCGTTTGCAAAAGCGGTGGGCGTTCGCTTACTCCGATGACGCGACGAGTCATGTTTTTTATCCTCTAAGTGATTTTATTGAATAGTCAGGTGTTGTGTTTTTAGCTTGGTCTACCCGCTTTAAGAAGGCAGGATATAGACCAAAAAAAAGCCGACTCTCAAGTCGGCTCAATCATTATTTCGTACCAAATATCTTATCGCCCGCATCGCCCAAGCCAGGAATGATGTATCCCTTCTCATTCAAGCCCTGATCGATAGACGCAGTGTACAGCTCAACGTCTGGATGCGCTTTTTCTAACGCCGCAATACCTTCTGGCGCAGCAACCAGTACTAATACCTTAATGCTGTGACAGCCTGCTTTTTTCAGCAGGTCGATAGTTGCAATCATAGAACCACCGGTTGCCAGCATTGGGTCAACCACCAGCGCCATACGCTCATCGATGTTTGAAACCAATTTCTGGAAGTAAGGCACTGGCTCCAGAGTTTCTTCGTCGCGGTAAACACCAACAACGCTGATACGTGCGCTTGGAACATGTTCCAACACACCTTCCATCATGCCCAAGCCTGCGCGCAGGATTGGAACCACGGTGATTTTTTTACCTTTGATTTGATCGACTTCGACAGGACCACACCAACCATCAATTGTTACTTTTTCTGTTTCAAGGTCTGCGGTCGCTTCATAGGTCAGTAAACTCCCGACCTCTGATGCCAGTTCACGAAAACGTTTGGTGCTAATATCGTTCTCGCGCATCAAGCCCAGTTTATGTCTTACGAGCGGGTGTTTTACTTCGACGATCTTCATCATTTCATCTCCCAGGTTGCGGTCAGCGCAAAAAAAAATCGCGAGATTATAACGCCTTTTAAATTCCACGCCACCGTTAAAATCATGATCCAGATCAGCTTAGATGAGATCTCCACTGTTTACAGGAAAAAATCAGATCCCCTTCACAAGCCGCTCGCAAACGTTTGCCTAGACTGTTAGAATTGCCGCGCTTTTGAATATTTCAGTGTGAGTTCTGTTATCCGATGCAAGTGCAAGCCGCACCGTTACTGAGTTAGCGGTTCCTCTTCACTCCTGATATCAGAACTCATCCTAACCGCCATGGGGATTTTCGCAGTGACCGACAAAACCGCTCTCAGTTACAAAGACGCAGGCGTAGACATTGATGCTGGCAATGCCTTAGTTGATCGCATTAAAGGTGTGGTAAAAGAAACTCGTCGCCCGGAAGTTATGGGTGGTTTGGGTGGATTTGGTGCACTTTGTGCCCTGCCGCAAAAGTATCGCGAGCCTATTCTGGTTTCGGGCACCGACGGTGTCGGCACCAAATTACGTCTGGCGATGGATTTAAAACGTCACGACACTATCGGTATTGATTTGGTTGCGATGTGCGTTAATGACTTGGTCGTTCAAGGCGCTGAACCACTGTTCTTCCTCGATTATTATGCGACCGGAAAATTAGACGTCGACACCGCTGCTAGCGTCATCACCGGCATTGCCGAAGGCTGTAAGCAGTCAGGCTGCGCACTGGTTGGTGGCGAAACCGCTGAAATGCCGGGTATGTATCACGGTGAAGATTACGACGTTGCAGGCTTCTGCGTTGGCGTAGTTGAAAAGTCCGAAATTATTGACGGCAGCAAGGTTCAAGCGGGCGACGTACTCATCGCGCTGGGCGCAAGCGGTCCACATTCCAACGGCTATTCACTGGTACGCAAGATTTTGGAAGTCAGCCATACCGATCCGCTCCAAGAAGAGCTGGACGGCAAACCGCTGGCAGACCATTTACTGGCACCAACCAAGATCTACGTAAAATCTATTCTTAAGCTGATTGAAGAGCACGATATTCACGCCATTGCCCACCTCACCGGCGGCGGCTTCTGGGAGAACATTCCACGCGTACTGCCAGAAGGCACGCAGGCCGTTATCGATGAATCCAGCTGGCAGTGGCCGTCAGTCTTTAACTGGCTGCAACAGGCAGGTAACGTTAGCCGACACGAAATGTATCGTACCTTCAACTGTGGCGTAGGCATGATCATCGCACTGCCTGCTTCAGAAGTGGATGCAGCGATTGCGCTAATGAATGCCCACGGCGAAAAAGCATGGAAAATTGGTGCAATCGCGGCGTCAAATACTGACGAACGCGTAGTGATCAACGCATAAGCGACTGAGCCAATGAAAAACATCGTCGTTTTAATTTCCGGCAACGGTAGCAATCTACAGGCGCTAATTAACGCCTGTAACGATGGACGCATCCGTGGACGCATCAGCGCCGTATTCAGCAATAAGGCAAACGCCTATGGCCTTGAACGTGCGGCTCAGGATGGAATTCCCGCGCACGGTCTAGATCCCAAATCCTATGCTGACCGCGATGCTTTTGATCTAGCGTTAATGCAAGAGATCGACGCCTACCAGCCAGACTTGTTGGTTCTAGCGGGCT
The DNA here is from genome assembly GCF_001586165.1 of Obesumbacterium proteus. Taxonomy (NCBI): domain Bacteria; kingdom Pseudomonadati; phylum Pseudomonadota; class Gammaproteobacteria; order Enterobacterales; family Hafniaceae; genus Obesumbacterium; species Obesumbacterium proteus. Next base: position 4,084,764 of record NZ_CP014608.1, read on the forward strand.
ACATGCGTATTTTATCTTCGCGTTTTGTTCAGCATTACCAAGGGCGGATGCTCAATATCCACCCATCTCTGTTGCCCAAATATCCGGGATTACATACGCACCAACAGGCGCTAAACAACGGCGATGAAGAGCATGGCACCTCGGTGCATTTTGTTACCGATGAGCTGGACGGCGGACCGGTTGTTTTACAGGCCAAAGTTCCAATTTTCGAGCATGACAGCGAAGATGAAATTATCGAGCGCGTTCAGGTGCAAGAGCATTCCATCTACCCGCTGGTGGTAAGCTGGTTCATTGATGGACGCCTAAAGGCTAAAGACGATGCTGCGTGGTTAGACGGCGTTCGTTTACCCCCGCAGGGATACGCGCCAGATTAAACGGCGCTTCACCGTCTAAATAAACAAAATCCCTAGCCTTGGCTGGGGATTTTTGTATTTGTCGCAGATCGGTTTTCTCAAGTATTAACTATCGCTATATACCCGTCATACTTCAAGCTGCTTACGCGTTGGCTGCACCCGCTCACCCCAGTCACTTACTCAAGTAAGCTCCTAGGGACTCACGGCTTTGCCGCCTTCAAGCAACTTGAATTATTTTGGGTATAATACAGTCTGTAGTATTCACTACATCGGCTATTTAGCTGAAACTTATGACAGTGAGAGGAATCAACATGTCCAGCGACAACAACGTCAGATTGCGCCCCCTGGAACGGGAAGACTTGACGTTCGTTCATCAACTCGACAATAACGCCAGCATCATGCGCTATTGGTTTGAAGAACCTTATATTGCCTTTGTAGAACTCTCTGAGCTGTATGACAAACACATTCACGATCAGAGCGAACGCCGCTTCGTGGTTGAACACGACGGGGTGAAAATTGGCCTAGTCGAATTGGTTGAGATTGACCATATTCACCGCCGCGCCGAATTCCAGATCATCATCGATCCGGCCCATCAAGGCCACGGTTACGCCAGCAAAGCGGCACAGCTGGCTTTGGATCATGGTTTTTCGGTGCTCAATCTCTACAAGCTATATTTAATCGTCGATAAAGAAAACCAAAAGGCGATTCATATTTATAGCAAGCTAGGATTCAAAATCGAAGGTGAACTAATCCACGAATTCTTCATCAACGGCGAATACCGCAACGCGATCCGTATGTGTATATTCCAGCCGGATTATTTGGCGAAATATAAATCCCCTACGCCGCCGGTGAATCCAAATTCAATGTAAGGTTGGGGCGCGGAGCCGTAGTGAAAGGTTTCGTACACCAAGCATTTATGCAGCCATAGCGTAAGGTTTCGTTCGCCAAGCATTTATGCAGCCATCGCGTAAGATTTCGTCCGCCTATCAATAACAGCTATCACATATAGCTCAATCGAAGGCGACCGATGAGGGGCGCCAGCGCGCGCCCCTTCAATCCTCGCGCTTTTATCCGAGACGCCATCTCCGCACCGGGTCGGCATGCGCCATCCCTGGCGCCTCCTCCCCTAACGCTAACATCCTGTTAGCGTTACTCTTTCTCCCAAAACTTAAACTAAATAACAGATGTTTTTTTGTCTTTTGGGTTTGATCTTTTCCGGCACGTTACCGTACAGCCGAGTGAATCATGCAGGTTAGGATTCGCCGACAGGGACGTCGGCGAAAGAACGGAGGAGCCAGGATGGCGATTGCCGTTCGTTCCGTTAAAACCGGAATGATGAAATGAGGGCACCCGCGTAGCGGGCTGGAAGGGGGTGCCAAGCCGGGTTGTTAGGGGGCGGCGATTGGCCCCCTAACACGGACGCCTGCACGATGCACAGGCAGAGTTCGGGATTTTAGGCGGACGTAACCCTTCACCTTACTTAAGCTATAACGGCGATTGAGCCGCTTGCTCGGACGTCTGCACGATGCACAGGTAGAATTCAGGATTTTAGACGGACGTAACCTTTCACCACGCTTAAACTATAACGGCGATTGAGCCGCCTTACTCAGACGACTGCACCATGCACAGGTAGAATCCGGAATTTTAGGCGGACGTAACCTTTCACCATGCCCTCATAGCCATAGCCATGGGCATACAAAAACTCACCCATATCTCCCCGTAATATAATCTTCCGTCTTCTTCTGCCTTGGCGACGTAAACAACGTATCAGTATCGGCGTACTCCACCACTTCCCCCTGATGGATAAACGCGGTGTAATCAGACACGCGAGCCGCCTGCTGCATATTATGGGTGACCAGCACCACGCTGTAATTTTCTTTAAGCCCAACGATCAGCTCTTCAATGGTCAACGTGGAAATAGGATCCAATGCAGACGTCGGCTCGTCGAGCAACAATACCTCTGGCTCAATCGCAATCGCGCGCGCGATCACCAAACGCTGTTGTTGGCCGCTGGATAATTTGAAGGCGTTATCGCTCAAGCGCCCTTTCACCTCATGCCAAAGCGCAGCCTGACGCAGCGCCCGCTCTACGGTTTCATCCAGTATCCGCCGATCGCGTATGCCGTTTAAACGCAGGCCATACACCACGTTTTCATAGATCGATTTCGGAAACGGATTGGGCCGTTGGAATACCATTCCCACGCGGCGGCGAAGGGAGGCAACATCAATATCGTCACCGCTCACACGGCTGCCATTGACGCTCACTTCCCCCTCCACGCGGCACTGTTCGACCAAATCGTTCATACGGTTAAAACAGCGCAACAGCGTTGATTTACCACAGCCGGAAGGCCCAATAAGCGCCGTAACACGATTCTTCGGCAACGACAGATTCACGTCAAACAGCACCTGCTTTGTGCCGTAATACAGATTTAAATTTTTGGTCGCTAATGCCGTTTGCTCTGGTGGCAAATGATGCACATCCAGCAGGGGCAATATTTCCGGTGCGGTTAAACCCACGGGCAGGACTCCTCAGAAAAAATAACTAGAGCGACAGCGCGCGATATTTCTCACGCAGGTAATGACGAATCGACATCGCGGCCAAATTTAGCCCCACCACCAGCGTCACCAGCAAAAATGCGGTCGCAAAGACCAACGGACGGGCGGCTTCCACGTTAGGGCTTTGCAACGCCCCGTCATAAACCTGAAAACCCAGATGCATGAATTTTCTATCCAGATGCAAATAAGGGAACACGGCATCAATCGGTAATTCAGGCACCGATTTCACCACGCCAACCAGCATCAACGGTGCAGTTTCACCCGCCGCACGCGCAATGGCCAAGATCAATCCGGTCAGCATGGCGGGTACCGCTAGCGGTAAAACCACACGCCGCAAAGTTTCCGCCTTGGTTGCGCCGAGTGCCAGCGAACCCTGCCGTAACGATGCCGGGATACGTGCTAACCCCTCTTCGGTGGAAACAATCACCACCGGCAACGTCAGCAGCGCGAGCGTTAGCGATGCCCAAAGCAGCCCCGGGGTTCCGAACGTTGGGTTAGGCAATGCTTCGCTGAAAAACAGCTGATCGATAGAGCCGCCCAGCACATAGACGAAGAAACCCAAACCGAAGATGCCATATACAATCGACGGCACGCCAGCCAAGTTCACCACGGCAATACGAATCAAGCGGGTAAACCAGTTTTTACGTGCGTATTCATGCAGATACACCGCTGCAATCACGCCTAATGGCATCACGATCACCGACATCAGTATCACCATCAGCATGGTGCCAAAAAGCGCCGGAAAAACACCGCCTTCCGTGTTGGATTCACGTGGGTTATCCACCATGAATTTTTTAATCTGTTTCGCCCAGTGTCGAACCTTATCACCGGTGCTCATCGCGTTAGGCATCCATGCGTCATGAATTTCATAAACGGGAATTTCTCGCTGAATGCCGTTCATATCACGCAGCAGCAAGCTATCGCTTTTTTGATCATGCTCAAGCGCATCCAAGCGAGTCATTAATTGCTGATGCTTGCGCTCCAACTCCAGCCGTTCGGCACGAACCTGAGCCTGTAAACGATCGTTCCACGTTCCATTCATCTCGGCCTGACGCTGACTTAAACGCATTTTTTCAAACTGGGCGCTGATCGCCGAAAGCTGATGCTGACGCAAATGCGCAATCTTCTGAGTTAACGCGCGCGTGCGCTCAATGCTGCTCTGAAGATCGCGTACCACTTGCCGTCCCACCAACGGCTGGCCGTTTTCCAGCAGACCGACCAAATAGCCATAGGCGTTTCCGTTATGCTCACGTTCAAGCACCAACAGATCTTTAGGTTTCTGCGTATGGCGAATATCCTGCGCCAATAGGGTAACAAAATCTTGGTTTTGCCATTCACGGTTACCCGTTTTGATGAGATAGCGCGACAGCGTTGTTGGTGCATCCGGCGCAAGCTTGATGCCAGCGTCCAGCAGTTGCTGGCGTGGGATCTGGTTTATCGCATAGCGCTCGCCAATAATTCGCTGGCCGTTGTTCAGGTCAAATTCATAAACCGAATGCGGCCAGAAATAACGCATTCCCTGCCCGGCCAGCAGCATAATCAGCCCCAATAACGCCAATAGGCTGATCGTGACCGCGCCCGCGCTGAGCCAAATCCAAGGCCGCCCGCTCTGGAACCATCGGCGCATACCTTGCTGCTGATTCGGCACTTGAGCAGTTTGCTGATGACTCATAATCCCTCTCGCTCAGCGCTATAGCGAGTACGCAGTTTTAAGCGCACCGTTTCAGCTAAGGTATTCACCACAAAGGTAAACATAAACAGCACCAGCGCCGTTAAAAACAGCACGCGATAGTGTGCGCTGCCCACCACCGCTTCCGGCATTTCAATCGCAATATTAGCGGCTAGCGCCCGCAATCCTTGGAACGGCGTGTTATCCAACAGCGGCGTATTCCCTGTCGCCATCAAGACAATCATGGTTTCACCCACGGCGCGCCCCAGCCCGATCATCAGCGCCGAGAAAATCCCCGCGCTGGCGCTCGGCAAAAGCACCCTCATCATGGTTTGCCACTGGGTCGCGCCGAGGGCCAGTGAGCCTTGCGCCAACGAAGCTGGCACGCTAAACAGCGCATCTTCTGCCAGCGAGAAAATGACCGGAACCAACGCAAAACCCAGCGCAATCGCCACCACTAGCGTATTCCGCTGATCGTAACCATCGCCTAAACGCTCATGCAGCGGCATTCCCCACAGCACAATCTCAAGATGCGGCGCCAGCATAAACCACAGCGTCAGCAGACCAGCGAGCACCGGCAACAAAAGACAAACATCGAGGCGATAGCCTGAACGCCGAGCCCACGTAGGAAAAACTCGCGTCCACAGCGCGGCGCTGGCCACAATAATCAGAGGAACCAGAATCGGTAACGCGAGCAATGCTAAAAGATGGTTTTCGATAATAGGCGCTAACCAAATCGCGGCGACTAAACCAATCACCACGGTGGGAAATGCGCCGATCATTTCAATCGCGGGTTTCACCACGCTTCGCTGGCGGGGTGACATAAAGCATGCGGTATACATAGCTCCGGCAACGGCCAACGGCGTCGCAAACAACAACGCATAAAATGCGGCTTTCAAGGTGCCAAAAATCACTGGCCACAGGCTATATTTGGCCTGATAGTTATCGCTGCCGGAAGTGCTTTGCCATACATAGTCTGGGGCTGGATGATTCTCAAACCACGTGGGCTTCAACAAGGTTTGCCAACTGATTTCAGGGTAGTCATTACTCAGAGGATACCAAAACGTTCCCTGAGCGGTTTCAGCCAAAAGCCCTTTCCCCTGCGGGTCAAACCATGCGGTTTTCACGCCAGGCTTGATCGATGCCCGCAATACCGCGTTCTCTCGCAGTGAAGAATAAATGGCAAGCTCCCCTGTGGGGGCGATCGCAGCAAACACGCGACGGTACGGTTCGTTAACCATCAGGCTATCGGCTAACGCAGGCTGATAACGACGGATTTGCGTCAGCTCACGCTCGCCATTGCGTTGCACATCAAACCACTGACTGATCTGCCCTTGGTCGTTTTGTAACAGCAGCGAACTTGCGCCGGGTAAAAGCCTCATCGCCACCATTTTTTGCTGATCAAACGTCAGCGTTTTCCCTACGCCTTCCAGCGCCGCATTCAGCGTGAACACGGTGAGGCTGGTTGGGCTCAACACAAACAGACGATGAGCGTCGGGAGAAAGCAGAACCTGAGTGACCGGCGTATTTACCACTACCGGATGCGCCTGCCAGCCCGTTGGCGTGGATTGCCCGAGCAGCAGTCGTCCATCCTGAACAATGGCGGCAATAACCGGCCGCTTTTGCATCATGCCAAGGCTGATTTGACGTAACGGTTGGCGTTGAGTATCGAAAACTTCTGCCGTCGCACCGCGCAGATAGAGCCAGTCAGGGGCAAAATGCCCGGTATCGCCCGTTTTTCCCACCGGATGAAACTGTGGGCTGACCAATAGGATTTTACCATCAGCGGTGGCGAGCGCCGTCGTAGGAAGATCGCCGCTCACCGATGCGGCCGCGCTCGGGGCTGACGAGGTGAATTGACGCGACTGTAACGGCTGAGGATCTTTTTCCTGCGGCTGCAAGGCAATAAACATGCCCTTGCCATCCGCATCAATACGCCATGCCAGTTGATGGGTGGCATCAACGCCAACGGCAAGCGCCGTCGTATTTTTGGGCCAAAGAAGCGCCTGAGGCTTACCGATGCTCGCAGGTTTAAACAACGGCCAGACCGCAACCAGCAAATACACAAAAATCAGCATCAGCATGGCTAAAACCACCATTCCACCCGCACTCACGACGTAGCGAGTCAGACGATCTCGCCAAGCTCGACGCTTATCACGCATTATTAACGCTGGAGTGGTGTGCTTCATGCATATTCCATTCAGAGGCCATCAAAAAGCAGGTAGCATAATATGGCAACATTGTTAACGCCACATTACTGTTTGGTCATTGGACTTTCTCGTCAACTTCTCGCCATAATAAAGGCAGACACTGGGTACTCCCACTTCTATACCCAAAATCATTGAATCGAGCGATACAGATTCAAGCGTGGCGGGTATATCGTCGCCGTTTAGTATTGGAGTCACAATGGGTCAGGAAAAGCTCTATATCGATAAAGAACTGAGTTGGTTGTCATTTAACGAACGTGTTCTACAGGAAGCCGCGGACAAGAGCAATCCGCTCATTGAGCGTATGCGTTTTCTCGGGATTTATTCCAGCAATCTGGATGAATTCTACAAGGTCCGCTTTGCCGATCTGAAACGCCGCATTCTGATCAGTGAAGAGCAAGGCTCGACGGGCGCCTCACGACACCTCCTCAAAAAGATTCAGGCCAAGGTGCTGAAAACCGATCAGGAGTTCGACTCTTTATATAACGAACTGCTGCTGGAGATGGCGCGTAATCAGATTTTCTTGATCAACGAACGCCAGCTTTCAGAAAACCAGCAAGTGTGGCTGCGCCAATATTTTAAAAATCACCTGCGCCAGCACATCACGCCGATCCTGATAAATAATGAAACCGACTTAGTTTCATTCTTAAAAGATGACTACACCTATTTAGCCGTCGAGATTATTCGTGGCCATCAGACAAGCTACGCGCTGTTGGAAATTCCATCGGATAAAGTCGAACGTTTCATCATTCTGCCGCCGGAAACTCCTCGCCGCCGCAAGCCAATGATTCTGGTTGATAACATTCTGCGATACTGTCTGGATGATATCTTCAAAGGCTTCTTTGATTACGATGCCTTGAATGCCTACTCCATGAAAATGACCCGCGATGCTGAATACGATCTGGTCACGGAGATGGAATCCAGCCTGATGGAACTCATGTCATCAAGCCTGAAACAGCGTCTGACCGCTGAGCCAGTGCGCTTCGTCTATCAGCGTGATATGCCTGATGAATTGGTCGAGCTGCTGCGTCAGAAACTCGGGATCTCCTCCTACGATTCCGTCATCGCGGGCGGTCGTTACCACAATTTCAAAGACTTCATCAAATTCCCTAACGTGGGCAACGCCAACTTAGTGAATAAGCCGCTACCGCGCCTGCGCCATATCTGGTTTGATAAATTCCGCAACGGTTTCGACGCCATCCGCGATCACGACGTGCTGCTCTATTATCCATACCATACGTTTGAGCACGTGCTGGAGCTGCTGCGTCAGGCGTCCTTCGACCCGAGCGTGCTGGCGATAAAAATTAATATCTACCGCGTAGCTAAAGATTCTCGCATCATCGAATCGATGATCCACACGGCGCACAACGGCAAAAAAGTCACCGTGGTGGTTGAGCTACAGGCGCGTTTCGACGAAGAAGCCAACATCCACTGGGCGAAGCGTTTAACCGAAGCCGGTGTGCACGTAATCTTCTCGGCTCCAGGTCTGAAAATTCACGCCAAACTGTTCCTGATTTCGCGTAAAGAAGGCGACAACATCGTGCGCTATGCGCATATCGGCACCGGCAACTTCAACGAAAAAACCGCGCGCGTCTATACCGACTACTCGCTGCTCACCGCCGATGCGCGTATCACCAACGAAGTGCGTCGGGTGTTCAACTTCATTGAAAACCCATACCGTCCGGTCAGCTTTGAACACCTGATGGTATCGCCGCAAAACTCACGCCGGATGTTGTATCAGCTTATCGATCAGGAAATTACCAGCGCACAGGCCGGACTCAGCGCAGGGATCACCCTGAAGCTGAATAACCTGGTAGATAAAGGCTTGGTTGATCGCTTATATACCGCGTCTTCGGCCGGAGTCAAAATCCGCCTGTTGGTGCGTGGCATGTGCTCGCTGGTGCCTAACATCCCGGGCGTTAGCGATAACATTCAGATCACCAGCATCGTCGATCGGTTCTTAGAGCATGCGCGCGTCTATGTATTTGAGAATCATGGCGATCCGCTGGTTTATCTCTCCTCCGCCGACTGGATGACCCGCAACATTGACTACCGTATCGAGGTTGCCGTTTCACTGCTCGATCCTACGCTGCGCCAGCGCGTGTTAGATCTGCTCGAACTGCAATTCTGCGACACCGTAAAGGCGCGTTATCTTGATAAAGATCTCAGCAACCGTTATGTTCCGCGCGGAAATCGCCGCAAGGTGCGATCTCAGTTAGCGATTTATGATTACCTCAAGGCCCTTGAACAGCCTGATAACCAATAACAATTACAGACTTATAGGCCGCTTATGCCGCTAAATCATTCCAATAACAAACCGCAGGAAATTGCTGCAATCGATCTGGGCTCTAACAGTTTCCATATGGTTATTGCCCGCATCGTTAACGGCGCGCTTCAGGTTCTGGGACGCCTGAAGCAACGAGTCCATCTGGCCGATGGCCTTGATAGCAACAATATGCTCAGCGAAGAAGCCATGGAACGCGGCATTGCCTGCCTCGCTCTGTTTGCTGAGCGTTTACAAGGGTTTCCTGAAGAAAACGTCTGTATTGTCGGCACGCATTCGCTGCGCCAAGCCGCCAACGCCGAAGAGTTTCTCAAACGGGCTGCGAAAGTAATTCCGTATCCGATTGAGATCATCTCAGGTCACGAAGAAGCGCGACTCATTTTTATGGGCGTGGCGCACACGCAGCCAGAAAAAGGCCGCAAGCTAGTGATCGACATCGGCGGCGGCTCCACTGAAATGGTTATCGGTGAAGACTTCGATCCGCTGCTGGTCGAAAGCCGCCGGATGGGCTGCGTGAGTTTCGCGCGCCAATTCTTCCCTAACGGTGAAATCAGCAAAGATAACTTCCAGCGTGCTCGTTTAGCGGCGGCGCAAAAACTGGAAAATATGGCGTGGCAGTATCGCATTCAAGGCTGGCAGGCCGCGCTCGGCGCGTCTGGCTCGATCAAAGCTGCCCATGAAGTGTTAATTGCATTGGGTGAAAAAGATGGCCTCATCACGGCGGAACGCCTTGAACTGCTGCGTAATGAAGTGCTTAAGTATAAGCGTTTCAGCGAATTAGCCCTACCGGGGCTTTCAGAAGATCGTCAGGCGGTGTTTGTACCAGGGCTATCGATTCTTTGCGGCGTATTTGATGCGCTGGCGATCAAACAGCTGCGGCTGTCGGATGGTGCGCTGCGTGAAGGCGTGCTTTACGAGATGGAAGGACGTTTCCGCCATCAGGATATTCGCAGCCGAACCGCACGTAGCCTTGCGGAACACTACAATATCGATCATGAACAAGCCTATCGCGTGCTCAGTACGGTACAACAGCTTTACGCACAGTGGATGGCCCAGAACAGTAAACTGGTTCACCCACAGCTAGAAGCACTGCTCAACTGGGCCGCTATGCTGCATGAGGTGGGTCTGAGCATCAACCACAGCGGCATGCACCGCCATTCAGCCTATATCCTGCAAAACACCAACCTACCGGGGTTTAATCAGGAGCAACAATTGTTGCTGGCAACGCTGGTACGCTTCCATCGTAAAGGTGTTAAGCTGGATGAACTGCCGCGTCTGACGTTGTTCAAGAAAAAGCAGTATATCCCGCTGATCCAAATCCTGCGCTTGGCGGCGTTGCTGAATAATCAACGCCAGTCCACCACTACGCCAGAATCGCTGGAGCTTGAAACCAACGGTTTTCATTGGATCCTGCGTTTCCCACAGGGTTATCTGCAACAAAATAACCTCGTGCAGCTCGACGTAGAAAAAGAGCAGTCATACTGGAAGGACGTTGAAGGCTGGAGTTTGCTGGTGGAAGAACAGCTTTAATCGTTACCAATGCCCCTCCTTCTATTGGGAGGGGCTATTATCAAATCCCCAACTCCGCCCTCGCCTGTGCAATATCTGCCGCAGATAACGGCATATAGCCGTCTTGTGACACCAGTTTTTGGCCCTGTGCCGATAGCACGCTGTCCATAAAGGCGGCGGTTAGCGGCGATAAAGGTTTCCCCGGCGCTTTGTTCACATAGATATACAGATGGCGCACTAGCGGGTAGCGGCCTTGCACAATGTTTTCCGCCGTCGGTTCAATCGCGGGGCCACCAAACTGGCTAACCGCCAGCATATGCACGCCGCTAGCACGAAAGCCAATGCTGGCATAGCCAATGCTATTAAGAGAACCCGCAACCGCCTGCACGACCGATGCCGAGCCTGGCAGCTCGTTGACTCGTGGGCTGAAATCACCGTTACACAACACCTGCTGTTTGAAATAACCATAGGTGCCCGACGCCGAGTTGCGTCCATAGAGAGAAATGGCTCGCGACTTCCACTCTCCGCCCAACCCCAGCGTTTTCCATTGGGTAATCGGCGTTGTATCACCACAGCGCAGCGTGCTGGAATAGATGCTGTCTAATTGATTAAAACTGGTTTCACGCAGCGGATTATCTTGATGAACCAACACAACCAAGGCATCTAAAGCCACCGGCACCGCTAGCGGAGGATAACCATAGTGCTGTTCGAAAGCCGCGATTTCCGCCGCTTTCATCGGGCGACTCATCGGGCCTAGCTGAGCAGCGCCCGCAGCCAACGCCGTGGGCGCGCTGGTCGAGCCCGCCGCCTGAAGTTGCACATTCACATTAGGGTTACTCTGCGAAAAGTTATTTGCCCATAGCGCCATCAGGTTCACCATCGTATCCGAACCCGCACTAGACAAATTCCCCGACAGCATCGATTGTCCGATGGCCAGCGCGGGTAACGAGATAAAACCACAAACGACGCCAATCAGCGCCGCTTTCCATTGTTTGATTTGACGTCCCTGCATCAGATTTCCTTGCTCGGTAGCCCTTTCTGGCCTTTGTTTTTCTGCGTCATGCTCTCACCTGCCAGTGGCACAATGAGATGCGGTGGCAGTGTAAACACAAAGCGCGTCCCCAAGCCAATTTCACTCATGATATTGAGCGTAGCTTCATGATGATTCAACGCATGTTTAACTATCGCCAGCCCTAAGCCGCTGCCGCCGGTTTGGCGCGAACGCGCTTTATCAACCCGATAAAAACGCTCAGTCAAACGCCCCAAATGCTCCGCCGCAATGCCGGGGCCATTATCGCTAACTTCGAACTGCGCGCCTTGAGTGGTTTGTTGCCAGCAGACTTCAATTTTGGTGCCGTCCGGCGTGTGGTTAACCGCGTTATATACCAGATTAGAAACCGCGCTACGCAGCTGATCGTCGTTGCCGAATACTTTGAGTTTATCGTTGATGCGGAAGGTGATTTCATGGCGACCGTTACTCAACGACAGCGCCTCACGTTCCAGCATATGCAGCATCACGGGGACATCAACAATTTCATTCAAGGCAATCGGCGGAGCCGCTTCGATTTTAGAGAGGGTCAATAGCTGCTTCACCAAGCTGTCCATACGCTTGGTCTGCTCTTGCATGGTCGCCAGCGCCTTCTGCCGCACCGGAGCCGCCATATCGTCATCGTTCATCATCTCGAGATAGCCCTGTAACACGGTCAGCGGCGTGCGCAGTTCGTGGCTAACGTTGGCAAAGAAGTTACGTCGCGTGCCCTCTAACTGCCGCGTTTGAGTCACATCACGAGCCACCATCAGCAGTTGGCCTTCGGCATACGGCATCACACGAAATTCAACGAAACGGCCATTATTGAGATGCAGCGTGAGCGGACGGGAAAAATCTTGCGATTGCAGATAATGCGTGAATTCGGGGTAGCGCAGAAGGTTAAGAATATGCTGGCCATTATCCTCTGGCCAACGAAAACCGAGCAGGTGTTGCGCCAAGCCATTACACCAGAAAATATTGCCTTCTTCGGTCGTCATAATCACCGCATCGGGCAATGACTCAGCACCGCTGCGAAAACGTTTAATCAGCAGTGCCAGCTCGCGACGACGGCGTCGATTACGCTGCTGCATCTGATATAAACCATAGAACAACGGCTCCCAGCTTCCTCGCCCAGCGGGTGGGGTCATACTACGGTCGACCCATAGCCAGTGCGAGAGGCGCAACTGGTTATAGAAATGCCAGCCCAATAGCGCAGACACCGCAGCCAGCAGAAACCACGGCAAATAGCCGATCAGCAGCCCAAGGATCACCGCCGGAATGCAGCAAAACAACAGCTCCAGCAGCAGTCTTTTCCACGATAGGCGTTCAAGCACGATGTTGGCTCTTTGTTCTTAACAACATAGAAATAATAGACATAGTGATACCCAAAATCAGTGAGGCCCGATTAAGGGTCCCAATGCATAATCATACCGTTTACTTAAGCTCGATTTTAGGGGGAGTACACCGATGGGGTCGTAGCGGCGCAAGCCGCCGGAGCGCCCCGCGGTGTGCTAGACCCGTGTATCTCGATCTTTCAAACAAGCGTCACGGAATATGCATAGCGGGTTAGAAACGCGCCGAAAAACGATAACCCGTCCCACGAACGGTTTGCACCATTTTATCATGCCCGCTCAGCTCCAGCGCTTTGCGCAGTCGGCGAATATGAACATCCACGGTGCGGTCTTCTACATAAACGTTAGTGCCCCAGACATGATTTAGCAACTGCTCGCGGCTATAAACGCGCTCGGGATGAGTCATGAAAAAATGCAGCAACTTAAACTCAGTCGGTCCCATATCCAGCGGGGCTTCGTTGGCCATCACACGATGTGACGTCGGATCGAGACTCAGCCCCTGCACTTCAATCACCTCTTCCACCGCCATCGGCGAAATACGGCGCATCACGGCTTTAATTCTGGCCACCAGCTCTTTGGGCGAAAAAGGCTTGGTGATGTAATCGTCTGCGCCCACTTCCAAACCGCGCACGCGATCTTCTTCTTCACCGCGAGCGGTCAGCATCATCACAGGAATTTCACGCGTTAACGCTTCGCGCTTCATATGCTTGATGAACTGGATCCCAGAACCGCCCGGCAGCATCCAATCCAGCAGCACTAAATCAGGATAAGGCTCAGAAAGCGAGTTCACCGCGCTGTCATAATCTTCGGCTTCAACCGGTTGGTAGCCGTTTTGCTCTAAAACAAAACACACCATTTCACGAATTGGCGCTTCATCTTCTACTACCAATATGCGTCTGGCCATTGTTAATCCTGCTTAAGTTTGGTTGCGGGCGCCATTATGCGTCAGATTTATGACAGATTTATGAAAAAAAACAATATGCCAAGCATCACTGTAATAAATGGTTTTGTAAACCCAGATTGATTATGGCCTCAGTGCCGGACATGGGTTCACCTCCCTCATAGATTGCGTATAATCGATTTCATTCTCCGTCGTGGCTCACGCTACGCTCAGCAAGGACAGCAGGACTCGCATGCGTCTTATCCATACTTCAGACTGGCACCTTGGTCAGCATTTTTATACCAAAAGCCGTAGCGCTGAACATCAGGCCTTTCTGCGCTGGCTCATTGAACAAGCATCGGCGCATCAGGTCGATGCCATTATTGTGGCGGGTGACGTCTTTGATACCGGTTCGCCGCCGAGCTACGCGCGCGAACTGTATAACCGCTTCGTCGTGGAGTTGCAGGCAACGGGCTGCCAGTTAGTGGTGTTAGGTGGCAACCATGACTCCGTCGCCACGCTGAATGAATCTCGCGCTTTACTCGCCTGCTTGAACACGCAGGTTATCGCCAGCAGCGCAGGCGATTTACAGCATCAGGTATTGCAGCTCAAACAGCGCGACGGTTCCGTCGGCGCGATTCTGTGCGCGGTGCCTTATCTGCGCCCACGAGATATCCAAACCAGCTTAGCGGGGCAATCTGCCGCAGAAAAACAAAACGCCCTACAGCAGGCTATCGCCGCACATTACCAGTCGTTGTACGATCTGGCCGTTGCCGAACGAGATGCCTTAGGCGGAAACCTGCCGATTATTGCCACCGGACATCTCACCACTATCGGTGCCAGCACGTCTGACTCAGTGCGTGATATCTATATTGGTTCACTCGATGCGTTCCCGGCCTCCGCGTTTCCTCCTGCCGATTACATTGCGTTGGGCCATATCCATCGTCCGCAGCGAGTGACCAGCAGCGAGCATATTCGCTACAGTGGCTCGCCAATCCCTCTTAGCTTTGACGAACTGGGCAGCGAGAAAAGCATCTGCTTAGTGGATTTCTCAGGTGCTGCGCTGGAAAAAGTGACGCTCTTGCCGGTTCCCCAATTTCAGCCAATGCAGCTCATCAAAGGCAGCATTGAACAAATCGAACAACAGCTCGCCGCATTTAAAGCCACCACAGCGGATCATAGTGAGAGTGAAAAACCGGTCTGGCTAGATATTGAAATCAGCAGCAGCGCCTATTTGAACGATCTCCAACGTCGAATTCAGCAGCAGGCCGAAACCCTTCCCGTTGAGGTTATTTTGCTACGCCGCAGCAAAGAACAACGCCTAAGCGCCCTCACGCGCCAAGACAAAGAAACGCTGAGCGAGCTAAGCGTCAGCGACGTATTTGAACGCCGCTTGGCGCAGGAAGAAACCGACGATGAAGCGCTGATCGCACAACAATCACGCATTCGAAATCAATTCCATCAGGTGCTGGATGAACTGGTGTTAGAGCAAGACGAAACTCGCGAGGAGCATGACGCATGAAAATCCTCAGCCTACGGTTAAAAAATATCAACTCGCTCAAGGGCGAATGGAAGATCGATTTCACCCGTGAAGACTTTGCCAATAACGGCTTATTTGCCATCACCGGCCCAACCGGCGCGGGGAAAACAACGCTGCTCGACGCACTCTGTTTGGCGCTGTATCACCAAACGCCGCGCTTGAAGGTGTCACCCACGCAAAATGAACTGATGACACGCGGCACCGCTGAATCGTTGGCCGAGGTTGAATTCGAAGTGAAAGGCGTCGGCTATCGCGCTTTCTGGAGCCAGCGTCGCGCCAATAACAAACCAGATGGCAATTTACAAACGCCAAAAGTAGAGCTCGCGCACATTGCCGATGGTGAAATCATCACCGATAAAATCCAAACCAAGCTGCATAAAATTGCCGATATTACCGGTTTGGACTTTGGCCGTTTCACCAAGTCGATGATGCTGTCACAGGGCCAGTTCGCCGCCTTCCTCAACGCCGATCCAGCCGAACGGGCTGAGTTACTGGAAGAACTCACCGGCACCGAAATTTATGGGCAACTATCGGAGCAAATATTCCAGCGTTTCAAACAGGCAAAAATCGATCTTGATACGCTACATGAACGCGCCGCAGGCGTAGAGCTGCTCAGCGAAGAAGCACTTAACCAGCTTTCCGAACGTTTGTCTGAATTGCAACGTGAAGAACAGCAGCAAACGTCTTTGCGCCAAACGCTGATGACCGATCTCCAGTGGCTGCAAAAAAGCCAAGAGCTCAGCCAAAACCGAGAACAGTGCACTCAGCGCGTTACCGCGGCATCGCAACAGTGGCAAACCGCCCAGCCGGAAGTTTTACGCTTGGAACGCAGTGAACCAGCGGAGAAACTACGCCCGCTGTTGTTAACGCTACGCCAGACACGTGCTGATTTAGCATCAACGGCTCAAAGCCAGCAACAGCGCGAACAGCAGCACCAGCAGCTAACTTCGCAGCTAGCGTCACTGCAAACCGCGTCAGCGCAAGCGCTGCATGCCAAACAGCAACACCAGCAGCAACGTGCCGCCACGGAAACGTTGATCAACCAACAGGTGGTGCCGCTTGATTCAAGGCTGACGCAGATCCGCGAAGACCTGTTGGCTCAGCAGCAAAAACTCACGCAAATCAGTGAAGAAAAGCAGAAACAAGAAGCGGCGCTGAAGCAAAATCGAGAAAAGCTGCAAGCCCAGCAGCAGGAAATCAACCAGCTTCAGCAACAGTTGGCCGATACTGCACAGCACGCGGAATGGAATAACCATTTAGGCCGCTGGAAAAGCCAGTTCGAGCAATCTGCCGAACACCGCCAAAGCTTAAACGAACTGCGTAAACGCATTGCCGATGCAGAAAAAAATATCGCAGCCGAAACCGAAAAACTCACGACGCTGCAACAGGCTGGCTCCCTGCTCAATCAGCGTTTAGCTCAACAGCAAAAAATCTGCGCCGAAACGGAATTACAGCATCAGCAGCTGGAGCAGAAACACAGTTCAGCGCAGTTAGAAACACAGCGTGAAAAATTGCACCGCGGGCAACCTGCGCGCCAGATTTTGATACAAACCAGCCCGTTATTTGGAAAAGCCTCACAGCGACAAAAACAATTGCAGGCGCAAAATACGCAACGCACGCAGGAACTGCTCGCGCTGGAGCAACTTTTAGCCACCAAACGCTTGGCTTATAAAGAGAAACGTCAGCATCTGAACGATCTGGAAAAGCAGATCGATCTACAGCGTCGGGTGATCGGACTAGAGCAAGAGCGAGCGCGTTTAATCGCTGGCGATCCCTGCCCACTTTGCGGATCGCTGGAGCATCCGGCGGTTAAAACCTACCAAACACCGGCGCTTTCAGACAGCGAGCAGCGCCGTGATGCGCTACGCATTGAAGTCGAAAACCTCGGTCGCGAAGGCAGCGAGCTGGGAGAGCGACACAAGCTGATGCTGCAAACTCAAAATCAGCAGCAGCAAGAAATCCAAGCCGTTGAAGATGAAATTATGCAGTATCAGCAGCGCTGGGCTCAGGCCACGGCGGCGCTTGAACTGAGCTTAGCGATTGACGACCGTGAGGGGCTGGAAAACTATCTCACCGAAATCAATCAGCAAGAAGAAACGCTGCAAAATACGCTGCGCCAGCGAGAGAATTTGAGCAAGAACTGGCAGCAGGCTAAAGATGCGCTGAACAACATACAGCAAGAAGCAAACCAAACGCTACAGCAAATCAGCCTGTTGGAATTGAGCACTCAAACTCAGAGCAAACAGCTCAACGAGTGGCGCGAAGACTACGGTAAACAGTTAGCACAGCAGCAGCAACGTGACACCACCTTTGCCGATGAACTGCACAAACTGCAACTAACCGCGCCTGTTTCAGGAAACGAAGCCGAATGGCTGGAACAGCGCAGCAACGAGTTTTCGCTATGGCAACAGCGTCAAAACCACAGTCAGCAATTGGCGCTAGAAAATACACGCCTGATGGCGGAAGAGCACAGCCTAAGCCAAACCTGTACCGCACTGGAAACACAGTGGCAAACGCAACGTCAGCTTTGTTCTGAGCTTGAAAATCGTTTGAAACAGATGCAGGTCGAACGCCAGAGTCTGTTGAATGGGCGCAGCGTAGACGAGGTGCGCCAGTCATTAATTGAAACTGAGCAACAGGTTGAAAATCAGCTTCAGCAAGCGCAACAGGCTGAAAACCAGATACGACAACAGCTCGACAAACTGAGCGGTGAGCTCGAAAGCGCTCAGCAACAGCGTCTACTGTTGGAAAAACGGCTCAGCCAGCAGCAAACTGAATTCGAACAGGCACTCGCAAACAGCCAATTCGCTGATGAAAACACGTTGATTGCCGCGTTGTTAGACGAAAGCGAGCTTAAACGACTGATTGCGCTGCGCGAACAATGTAAAAATCAGCTCTCGCAGGCGCAAGCCTTCTTGCAGCAGGCTGAAAACGAACTCGTCCAGTGGATGGCGCAACGCCCTGAAAATCTAGAAATCGATACCACGCTGGAAAAGCTTAATCAGCAGCTGGCTACGCTGGCTGAGCAGCTACGCGAAAACAGCGTGCAGCAGGGGCAAATTCAGCAGCAGATCCGCAGCGATGCCGAACGAAAACAGGGACAGCAAAGTCTCTTTGCGCGTATTGAACAGAGCAGACAAGAGTATGAAGACTGGAGCTATCTCAACCAGTTAATTGGCTCAAGCAGCGGCGATAAATTCAGAAAATTTGCGCAGGGTTTAACGTTAGATCATCTGGTCTATTTGGCCAACCAGCAGCTTGCCCGCCTTCATGGTCGCTATTTGCTGCAACGTAAAACCAGCGACGCGCTGGAGTTAGAGGTCGTTGATACATGGCAAGCCGATGCGGTACGCGATACTCGCACCTTATCCGGTGGTGAAAGCTTCTTGGTGAGTTTGGCGCTGGCGCTGGCGTTATCCGATCTGGTCAGTCATAAAACCAGTATTGATTCGCTGTTCCTTGACGAAGGCTTCGGCACGCTGGACGCGGAAACCCTTGATACCGCGCTTGATGCCCTCGATACGCTCAACGCAACCGGCAAAATGATTGGCGTCATCAGCCACGTTGAAGCCATGAAAGAACGCATACCGGTGCAGATAAAAGTGAAGAAGGTCAATGGGCTGGGCATCAGCCGCTTGGAAACGCAGTATGCGGTGGGGAGCGGGGAATAAAATATTCCCTCGTCCTTATATTTTAATCAGCTCCGCTTTTGCGAGCAGGAAAATGTTCTATTGTTCTATAGAACATCACCCTCTCGGAATGTTAGTCGGAGCGGTATCTCATGCCACTTTGTTTAATTTATCTAAACACACCGTTATTAATAACTTGATTATTTTAACAGTTTCGCATTGGTACAATCCCTTAGGTCTTTTAGGTGGAGCAACTTAAATTGAGCCAATTGGGATGAGAATATGAAAAGAGAAAAATGTGTTATTCAAAGTTTTCCAGCTGTAATTTGTTGGATTAATGAAAATATCCACCAGGGAATCAATGCTGCCGATGTAATAAGAATATCGGGATATTCACGTTCTTATTTTTTACGCGAATTTCAATTACACCACGGCGTTAGTGTTTCATCCTTCATCAAAGCGACACGGCTAAAAGCATCGGCACAAAAGCTCGTATCCACAGAGTTAAAAATTTTCGAAATTGCACGGGACATGGGATTCCCGAGCCAGAGCACTTTCTGCCAGATATTTAAAGGCTATTTCAATATGTCTCCCACAGAATTCCGCTACCGCTCCATGCGGCCAGTAATACAATAAAATAAGCTGCCAAATTTTTCGGATATAATTATTTATATTTTCACGTCGAGGTAAACCGTGCTTAAAAATCTATTCGCATGACTAGATTTGGAAGATGATTTTTATTACGGCTTAAAAATAGGAAGGGGATAACTTTACTCAACCAAAACACGAATCGTTATCCCCATTGGGTAGAAGTCTTCTACCACTGAACCCCTATGCCATACTGATAAACCCAGTACATTGCCCCAATCGATATGGCTAAATTCACAATCACCGTGATAATAAAATAGGTTTTAAACGGTTGTTTTTGCGTCTTATGGCGGAAAATTTGCTGACCTAAAATCGCGCCGACCCAGCCGCCGATCAGGCCAAAGAATAACAATGTTATCTCAGGAACTCGCTGCCACGATTTCACGGCGGCTAATTTATCAATGCCGTAGATAATCAACGTTAACGCATTGAGTAACAGGCACCACATCACAAACGGATGCAGAGAAAACAGGCTACCGACGGCCGCCAGTGCGAGAAACAGATAACAAAAGCGATTAAGATTCATGCAATAAACCGATTAAATAGAATGAAGAAAGCGTGCGTATAGTGGCCCTCGACGCAGCATGATGCAATGTTACGCCTTCCGAAAAATCCCCCAACACAATGCGAGAGAGCTCACATTTCATTATTAGCGTTACAAATATCCAGTAAATGCATTTTTTATCCCATAACATCCCCTCATTTTTAAACGCCATACTCCCTTCAAGATTTCAGCCTACTTAAAAGAACCGCAACGTAGTGCGATTGGTTTCCCTTTCAGACTCAGAGGTAGTTATGGTTAAAAAATTTATCGCTGTTTGTGCATGTCCAATGGGGTTAGCTCATACGTTTATGGCCGCTCAGGCGCTAGAAGATGCCGCAAAAGCGGCAGGTTATGACCAGATAAAAATTGAGACTCAGGGCGCAGACGGCATCGAAAATCGCTTAACCGTGCAGGACATTGCGGAGGCCGACATCATTATTCATTCGGTTGCCATCACGCCTGAAGATAACGAACGCTTTGAAAGCCGCGACGTATATGAAATCACCCTGCAAGACGCCATTAAAAATGCGGATGGGATCCTACGTGAAATTGAAGAAATGATTCAATCCGAACAATAAGAAACGCGGTTATTTTTCAATCAATTCATCAGGGAGATATACCTATGGCTATTAAGAAAAGGAGCGCAGTGAACCCTTCATCTGGCGGCGAAGCGACGCTGGCTAAAAATCCCAATGCGATGCCCGCGGCAAAACCCAGTATGTGGGGCGATCTACCGCAGCATGTGATGTCTGGTATTTCACGCATGGTGCCGACGCTTATCATGGGCGGCGTCATCTTGGCCTTCTCCCAGCTTATTGCCTATGCGTGGCTGAAAGTGCCTCCTGAGATGGGCATTATGGAGGCCATCAACACGGGGAAATACGTTGGCTTCAATCTCTCCTTGATGAAGTTTGCTTATTTATCGCAGTCGTTTGGCGGAATTCTATTTAGCTTCGCCATCCCGATGTTTGCCGCATTTGTCGCCAATTCAATCGGTGGAAAGCTGGCGTTCCCTGCGGGGTTTATTGGCGGATTAATCGCAACTCAGCCAACCCCTGAATTAACGTGGGACTTAAGTAAACTGCAATGGGTCACCAACTCACCGGTTCCCTCAACGTTTATTGGTGCGCTCATTATCGCCATTGCCGCCGGTTATTTAGTGAAATGGATGAATGCCAAAATCCAATTACCTGCTTATTTACTGGCATTTAAAACCACCTTTTTGTTGCCTATTCTATCGGCCGTTTTTGTCATGCTGGCCATGTATTATGTCATTACGCCGTTTGGCGGTTGGGTGAATGCCGGTATTCGCGTCATGCTGCAAGCTGCCGGTGATAAAGGCGTTTTGATGTATGCCGTGGGGATTTCCGCCACCACCGCTATTGACCTCGGTGGGCCTATTAATAAAGCAGCAGGTTTTATCGCTTTTAGCTTCACCAGCGATCACGTTCTGCCTATCACCGCTCGCGCTATCGCAATTGTGATCCCCCCTATCGGTTTAGGGCTGGCAACGCTCATTGATCATCGCCTGACTGGCCGCCGCTTATTTAGCAGCCAGCTGTATCCTCAGGGAAAAACCGCGATGTTCCTCGCTTTTATGGGGATTAGTGAGGGTGCCATTCCATTCCTGCTCGAAAGTCCGCTAGCCTCAATTCCGGCCTATATGACGGGCGCCATCGTCGGTTCCACCACCGCCGTCGCATTAGGCGCAGTGCAGTGGTTCCCTGAGTCAGCTATTTGGGCGTGGCCTTTAGTGACCAACTTGGGGGCTTATATGTTTGGCATTGCGTTAGGTGCCGTTGTGACCGCGCTGATTACCGTATTTATTCGCAATATCCTGTTCAAAAAAGGCAAATTGCACATTGAGGTGATGTCTTAATGGATAACGGTGCTGCCATCGCCACAAACGATGGCAGCAAGTATAGCCCGTCGGTCTTATCATGATATTTAAGCGAGTGTCTCATGTATAAATCGCCCTCTTCAGCGCTCACCGCCTGTCAAATATGGCTAGCCAAGCGCAATTTAGACGCCGTTATTATTAACGCCAAGCAGAATAAATTTAGCCATACAGGGCTACTTAGCACCTCGGGATACCTCTTTATTACCCGCACCAGCCAGCATATTTTGGCCGACTCTCGTTATTATCATGAGCTATCCGCTAAGGCTGATAGCTATCAGTTGCACATGACGGATACGCAACACCCTGCATCGGCCATCATCAATCAAATCATTGCGCAGGAAAAACTCGCTTGCGTTGGGTTTGAAGCCGAGCATCTGAGCTACAGCCAAAGTCTGTCTCTCATCGAAAAAATTAACGCGGAGATGAGCCCAATTTGTCTCGATGAACTGCGCCAAATAAAAACGCCGCCCGAGATCGATACCATCAAATCGGCATGTTTAATTGCTGACTGCGCCTGCGCGCACATTCGCCAATATATTCGCCCCGGTATGACGGAACATCAGATCGCCAACGAGCTTGAGTGGTTCATGAAAAACGAAGGCGCGGAGAAGACGTCATTCGATACCATCGTGGCCAGCGGAGTACGCGGAGCCATGCCTCATGCCAAAGCCTCACAGAAAGTCGTTGAGGCCGGAGAGTTCATCACGATCGATTTCGGTGCTCAATATCAGGGGTATTGTTCGGATATGACCCGCACTTTTTTAGTTGAGGGTAACGGCGATAACTCCCTGCAAGAGCACCCACTTTATGCCATTTATCAGGTGGTGTTGCAGGCTCAACTCGCTGCCATCGCCGCTATTCGACCGGGTGTGCGCTGCTGCGATATCGACAGCGTGGCGCGTTCCATCATTTCAGCCGCAGGTTATGGCGATTTCTTTGGCCATAATACCGGCCATGCCATAGGCATTGATGTACACGAAAACCCTCGATTCTCCCCAACAGATACCACGGTTCTGCAGGCAGGTATGCAGCTAACCGTCGAGCCAGGTATTTACCTGCCAGAACTGGGCGGTGTGCGTATTGAAGACGTGGTATTAGTCACCGAAAACGGCTGCGAAGTTTTATACCAAATGCCCAAACAATTGCTGACTACCGGCGAGGATATCCAATGAATATCGACCTATTACAGGCTCTCTGCGAAGCAGATGCCATCGCATCCTCAGAACAGGAAGTTCGAGATATTCTCATACAGCACGCCAACCTATGCGGCAAAAAGGTTTCTTTTGACGGGCTAGGCTCAACGCTGATTCAGCTCAACCAGTCCTCAGGGCCTACGATTATGATTTGCGCCCATATGGATGAAGTGGGTTTTATGGTGCGAAACATCACTCGCGAAGGTGCCGTTGAGGTTATCCCCATTGGTAATGTGCGTATGCTAGCCCGTTTCATGCAGCCAGTTCGCATTACCACGCAGCACGGCAAGAAAATCCACGGGTTGCTGGACGCTGAGCTACATGGATCTGAAGCGCATAATTTGTGCGTAGATATTGGTGCTACATCGGCGGAAGAAGTGAATCAGTGCGGAGTTCGCATTGGCGATCGCGTTACCTACGCCAGCGACTTCAAGGTCCTCTCTCCTGAATCGCGCATCATGGGAAAAGCCTTTGATGACAGGCTCGGCTGTTTCTTGCTGATTGAATTAATGTACGCCCTGCGCAACGTTGAATTGGATGCCGAAATTTGGCTAGTCGCCTCTTCCAGCGAAGAGGTGGGGATGCGCGGGGGTAAAACCGCAGCACACATGATTCAACCTGATTTAGCCTTAATCCTCGATACCGCGTGTTGGTCAAAAAACTTTGATTACGGTGCTGCTAATCATCGACAGATTGGGCAAGGACCGATGCTGGTGATGTACGACAAAACGCTCATTCCGTCCCCTCGCCTGCTGAACTTTATTCAAGACACAGCGCAGCAAAATGCCATTCCATTGCAAACCGATATGTTCAGCAACGGCGGTACCGATGGCGGCAGCGTACATCTTTGCGGCAAAGGCATTCCAACTGCGGTACTGGGCGCACCAACGCGGCATGGCCATTGCGCCGCATCGATTGCGGATTTGCGGGATGTCGAACAGACCAAGCAGCTTCTCGTTGCGGTCATCCAGCAACTGAATGCCGACACACTCCATCATTTAACGGACTTTTCGCAGTAGCGCGAGTTTAGAAAAGGATTCATGCCATGCTAAAGATAGAATTTCTCTGCCCTCTGCCAAACGGCTTACATGCCCGCCCCGCCTATGAACTCAAAGGCCAGTGCGGTCTGTTTGACAGTGAGATTATCTTTATTAACCAGCGCTCCAATCACCGCGCCGACGCGAAAAGTTCACTCGCGCTTATCAGCACCGGAACATTGTTTAACGACGCTTGCCTGCTCGAAATCCACGGGCACGATGAAGAAAAAGCCTACCGCGCGTTAGACACCTATATTAAACAGAGCTTTGCCGACAGCGACAGTGAAATTGAACCTCTGCCCGTAGCCACCACGCGCCCTATCCCACGCTCGCTATCTCACTTTCAACCAAGCCTAATCCATGGCTGCGGTCTATCCAGCGGCATCGGACATGGCGCGCTGTTGATCTACCGCCATACCAATATCGACATCTATAAATCACAACCGGCCAACGTGCAGGACCCACTTCTGCTTGAACATAGCTTGATTGCGCTTGCCGAACAGCTTAACCACCAGCTGACCAGCCTAAAAGGGCAAAGCAAAACTATTATTAATGCCCATCTCTCGCTGATTCAGGACAAAGAATTTAGCCAAAATATTTTGCGCCATCTGAACCAGAGAAAGTGCAGTCTGGCGACCGCGGCCATTGAAAGCATGGAAGAAGTGTGCGGCAAATTAGCCATGTCAGCGAGTGAATACCTGCGCGAGCGCGTGCAAGATATCAGAGACATTACCGCGCAGCTGCTGCAAGTTGCCTATCCCAACGTCAATTTGGGCGCTCCGCTGGTTTTACATAAACCAACGATTATTGCCGCCGAAGATATCACGCCGAGTCAGTTTTTAAGCTTAGACAAACAACTGCTGGCAGGAATGGTGTTAGCGCAAACCGGACGCACCTCGCATACGCTCATTTTAGCGCGCTCATTGGGCATCCCCGTGCTGTCGGGGATCGAACTGTCGGCCTTACAGCATTTGGATGATAAAACCGTCTTTATCGACGCGCAGGCCGGTATTCTGGTGATTGAGCCTAATGAAGACGTCAGTGGCTATTTCTCCGTGGCTCTCGGGCTGGAACAGCAAAACCGTGCACGTCAGCTGAAAATGGCGGATCTTCCGGCGGTGACGCAGGATGGGCGCTGCATTGAAATTGGTGCCAACATCGGTACGGCGCAAGAAGCCCCCGCCGCGTTTAGCCAAGGGGCTGAAGGTATTGGCCTATTTCGCACCGAAATGCTGTTTATGGATCGCGACAAAGCGCCCGATGAGCAAGAACAGTTTGAAGCCTATCAGCAGGTGCTGATGAATGCTGGCAACCATCCCGTGATTTTTCGCACCATGGATATCGGCGGCGACAAAAAAATCAGCTATCTGAATATCCCTCAAGAAGAAAATCCGTTTCTTGGCTATCGTGCGGTACGCATTTATCCCGAGTTTACCGAGCTATTTACCCTTCAACTGCGCGCTATACTTCGAGCGGCCACCACGGGATATGCACGTTTAATGATCCCAATGGTTCACACGCTCGATGAAATTCTGTGGGTGAAACAGCAAATCGCCTCGGCTCAGCTTTCGCTGAAAGCGGAAGGTTTACGCTATGCCGAAACGCTAGAGCTCGGCATTATGGTTGAAGTCCCCTCGGTGTGTTTTATCATCGATCACTTCTGCGATGAGGTTGATTTCTTTAGCATTGGTTCCAACGATATAACGCAATATCTGTATGCCGTCGATCGCAATAACCAACGCGTCGCCCACCTTTATAATCCGATTACCCCTTCGTTTTTGCGTATGCTGCGCCAGATAATCGACGTAGCACATCGACGTGAACGCTGGGTGGGGCTGTGCGGTGAACTCGGAGGGGAGCCAAGATATTTGCCACTGCTGATCGGTCTAGGTCTGGACGAACTGAGCATGAGCGGTGCACGCATTCCAGCCATTAAAGAGCTGGCGCGTAAGCTCAGCGCCGAAGAGTGCGTTGCACTGGCCAATCGCGCCTGTGAGTGTAAATCGGCGAACGATATTGAAGCGTTACTGGATACGCAGGCAATTCCTGCTGAACAGAAACCGTTATTGGCTCTAGAGAATATTATCGTTCCCGCCCCCCTAACCAATAAAGAGCAGGTGATTCAATATTTATGCGGCAATTTAGCCATTCAGGATCGCACCGATCATCCAACCGAGCTGGAAGAGGATGTTTGGCAGCGTGAGGATATTGTTACCACCGGTGTGGGTTTTGGTTTTGCAATTCCGCACACCAAATCGACTCATATTAAGCACTCCAGTATCAGTATTGCTCGCCTTGAAAAGGTTATTGATTGGCAATCCGAAATGGGGGAAGTCGATTTCGTTATTATGCTAACCCTCGGCGCGCAAGACAGCGTTAGCCACGTTAAAGTCTTTTCGCAGCTCGCGCGTAAATTAGTGAAGAAAGAGTTTCGTGAGGCGATGCGTTCAGCGCCGGATGCAGAGGCTATCCTCTCGTTGCTACAAAGCGAATTAACCTTTTAACTCGATAAGAAACGCTCTCGGTATTCCGAGGGCGTTACCTCAAATTGCCGCTTAAACAAGCGGCAAAAATAGCTCGCATCGCTATAACCACAGCGGTGGGCGACTTCATTCACGTTCAAATGGTATTTCTGTAAGATCATCTTGGCTTTGCCCAACCGCACCCAATGCAGATAATCAATAAAGCTCATACTTCCCTCTTGCTGAAAAATACGAGACAGATGATTAGCGCTGATATTGAACATAGCGGCGGTATTTTCGCGGGTAAGCCCACTGGAAAAATTATCCTGAACGTAAGTACAGATGCTTTTATATAAAAAAGCACCGCGCTGCATTTTATTTGCCAGCGGTAAGGCCAGTTGATTGCGGCAAACATGCAGCAGACTCAGCACTAAATAACGGCCAATATCAGGATCTGCCGTTCTTGCCGCTAACGCATTTAGCGCCTGTAAAATATGCTCGATCTCTTCGGCATTTTGTTGGGTTATTTCCAGCGTTCTTAAACGATGAAAGCCCGCTGTTGCAGCGCGTTTATCAAAGAAATGAAAACCAATATAGGACGGCGCAAACAGCACGCTGAGCAATAACACATCTTTGTCCCACGTCGGCTGACTGCTCGCCAACGCAGGAATAAACAGCGCATCGCCGTGAGCCAGCGTAATGCTCGTACCCGCTGGCTTTTCTGCCGTATAGCTGCCACGTAAAACAATTTCAAGGCGCGGAAATTTAACACCAAGGCCATTCCCTAACGCATGGCCTTGGTTATCATGGGAACGCTGAGCAAAATAAGTGTGTTTAAGCTGCTGAGGATTCAAAACCAGCCCGCTTAATAACTCGGTGAAAAACGGATGATCCGTCAGCGACATATCACTTCACATATCACTTCACACATGCACATCATCCCGTATTCCCTCACCCATATTTCCCCCGTCGTCATGAGGTCAATATACCACGCCCTCTACTTACGCTTTCTGAACAGGCACACACATTTCAAAATCCCATATGCCGCTTTCGGTGCCATCGTTGTGGTATTTTTCAAAACACGGCGCGTTAATGGGTACATAGCCGCTTCTTGGCAGGACTTCGTTGAAAAACTCCATCCACGGGCGACCAAAATCACCGTCCTCAACGTGCGCCTGCGCCACCGCGTATAAGCCGCCTTTCAAGGTATCAATGCGAACCCCTTCGCTATTGGCCGGTAAAACAAAATCAGGCTCGACGGTAATCGCGGTATCAACGCGCATCTCTTCCGGTGGAACTTCTTCTGGGTTGTCGTAATAGATCGCAATCCAGTCACCGTTTTCATCCACCTTATTATTATCAATCCATTGATATAGCTTCTGAAAACCGACACCCACATTTTGGTCTAACGGCCCAACCATGCGAATACCCGCGAAAATGCGCTCGGCGCGCTGCTCTACAATCATTTCCATTGTAACGCCCTCTCTCATTGCCAAGTGAAATACTGTATCCATAAACAGTATTGTCAAAATAAACCAAATTGCCAACTGCCGATTTTCACTTCTGTGATTCGCGCCGCGTTACGGATCTTGGTGAAAAAATAAGCGCCCTATTTTACAGATCGTTACATTGGTTTTTATGCACAAAAAAGAAACACCCACCAACATCACACTTTCAGTTGTCATTAACTTGTAAAAAAAATACAAACAAAAACATAGGAAGTAACATATGACTTCATCTGCCTCAAAGCCCTCTCAGGCTAACGCCCGAACCGTGTTCCGCGTCACAAGCGGTAACTTTCTCGAAATGTATGATTTTATGGTGTTTGGCTATTACGCCAGCGCGATAGCTGAAACATTTTTCCCCACGCAAAGCCCCTTTGCATCACTCATGCTAACGTTGATGACGTTCGGCGCGGGCTTCTTAATGCGGCCATTAGGCGCGATTGTGTTGGGTGCCTATATTGACCATCACGGTCGCCGCCGAGGTTTATTGATTACCTTAGGCCTGATGGCGCTGGGAACATTAACCATCGCCTGTACGCCGTCGTACCACAGCATTGGCATGGCGGCACCGCTACTGATTCTGGCCGGTCGTCTGCTACAAGGTTTTTCAGCCGGTGTGGAGCTGGGCGGAGTATCCGTCTACCTGTCTGAGATTGCCCCGAAAGATCGCAAAGGGTTTTACGTTAGCTGGCAATCCGGCAGCCAACAAATTGCCGTTATCTTTGCGGCGCTGCTGGGCGTGGGGTTGAATCAGTATCTTGGCAAGAGCGTGATGACGGATTGGGGTTGGCGCATTCCGTTTATCGTGGGCTGCCTGATTGTGCCTTTCTTGTTTTATATCCGCCGTATGTTGGAAGAAACTGAGGCGTTTAACCAACGCAAACATCGTCCAAGCATGAGCGAAATTACCCGTTCGGTTGCCAGTAACTGGCAGTTGGTTCTGGTGGGTATGTTTATGGTGGTGACCACCACGGTGTCGTTCTATCTCATCACGGCGTTCACGCCAACCTATGGCAAAACGGTGCTGCAATTCACCGCTCAGCAAAGCTTTTTGGTCACGCTGTTAGTGGGGATTTCAAACCTATTCTGGCTACCGGTGATGGGTTCTCTGTCAGACAAAGTCGGCCGCCGGCCACTGTTGTTACTGTTTAGCGCGTTGATGCTGCTGACGTCTTATCCATCCTTGAACTGGCTGGTAGCACATCCCAGCTTTGCGCATTTGATTGAGGTGGAGCTGTGGCTGTCGTTTATGTATGCCAGCTATAACGGTGCGATGGTGGTATGCCTAACCGAAATCATGCCAGCAGAAGTGCGCGCTTCGGGCTTTTCCATGGCTTATAGTTTGGCAACGGCGATTTTTGGCGGATTTACACCGGCCATCTCCAGCTATCTGATCCACGCCACCGGTGATAAAGCGATGCCGGGGATGTGGCTTTCGGCTGCCGCGGCCTGTGGCTTAATCGCCGCGCTGGCGCTACCGGCAATCCAACGTTTGAATAGCAATCGAGCCGTCACGGTGCCTAGCGGCAGCGCGATAGAGCCAAAGTAAGTTTCTCGCGCCAGAAATGAATCTTCCCGACTTTTTCATCCAGAGAAAGTCGGGATTTTTTGGCCTTAAAGCGGCCACAGCCACGCAGCACCGCGCACGCCGCTGGAGTCACCGTGTTTAGCTTTACGCACCGGCGTTTCGCATTCCCGTCCGAATACCCACGTTGAGATCAGCGGCGGCACCGTGGTATATAACCGGTCCACATTACTCATCCCACCACCAAGCACCACCACGTCAGGATCGATGATGTTAATTACGTGGGCTAACGATTTTGCTAGTCGCTGTTCATAGTGAGTAATCGCACGCTCAGCCAACGCATCGCCTTGACGAGATAACGCCATGATTTCAGCGCCCGCCAGCGGCTGGCCGCCTAAACGCTGGTAGTCTGTTTCAAAACCGGTACCAGAGATAAAGGTTTCAATACAGCCTGATTTCCCACAGTAGCAAGGCACCTCTTTCTGATACTGCCACTCGTCGTCAGTAAGCCAAGGCAAAGGGTTATGTCCCCACTCGCCTGCAATACCGTTGCCACCCGCATGCACCCGCCCATCGATGGCAATACCTGAGCCACAGCCGGTGCCGATAATCACCGCAAACACCAAATGTGCTCCAGTCGCTGCACCGTCGGTTGCTTCTGAAACGGCGAGACAGTTGGCATCATTGGCTAAACGAACGTCGCGCGACAGACGCTTGGCAAGATCTTTGTCTAATGGCTGGCCGTTCAGCCAGGTGGAGTTCGCATTTTTTACCAGTCCGGTAAAGGGCGATAATGTGCCGGGGATCCCCACGCCAACGCTTCCTCGCTGACCAGTTTGCTTTTCGGCTAGCTCCACCAGCCCCGCAATCGCCTCAACGGTTTTTGCGTAGTCATCACGAGGGGTCGCAATGCGATGCCGAAACAGCTCCTGACCGTTGTTTTCCAAGGCGATAACTTCAATTTTGGTACCGCCCAAATCTATACCAATACGCACATAGCCCCCTAAACAGACGAATACTGAGTCGAGCTAGTGTGCAAAATTTCTCGGGCAATTAATACTACAGTCGCCCTTCTTTATTCGTTATCATGCGCCCTGTTTAACACATTGCCATACCCCAAATAATGGGAGTTGCATCAAGGCGGCAAGAGAGCGCAGCCAACATAGATACAACTTCAAGTATGAAGGGTATAAAACATGGCGCGCGATGCGTCACGATCAGGGACAACGCTAATGCTATGGTTTAAGAATTTATTGGTTTACCGTCTGAGCCGCGATGTTCATCTGGTGCCAGATGAAGTTGAAAAAATGCTGGGCTCTATGGCCTTTACGCCGTGCGGTAGTCAGGATATGGCGAAAACGGGCTGGGTCTCTCCGATGGGTTCCCACAGCGACGCGCTGACTCACTACGTCAACGACCAAATCCTGTTGTGCGCACGTAAAGAAGAAAAAATCTTGCCATCGCCGGTATTAAAACAGGCGTTACAGGCAAAAATTGAAAAGCTGGAAGGCGAGCAAGGCCGCAAGCTTAAGAAAACCGAAAAAGATTCGTTAAAAGACGAAGTCCTGCACACGTTACTACCGCGTGCTTTCAGCCGTTTCAGCCAAACTTGGCTGTGGATTGATATGGCGAACGGCCTAATCATGGTCGATGCTGCCAGCCCGAAAAAAGCAGAAGACACCTTAGCGCTGTTGCGTAAAAGCATTGGCTCACTGCCGGTGGTGCCATTAACCATGGAAAGCCCAATTGAGCTGACGATGACCGAATGGGTGCGCTCAGGCGAAGTTCCTGCGGGCTTTGCTCTGCAAGACGAAGCGGAGCTGAAAGCAATTCTGGAAGAAGGCGGCGTGATCCGCTGTAAAAAACAGGATCTGGTTTCTGACGAAATTGCCGTTCACATTGAAGCGGGCAAACTGGTGACCAAGCTGGCGCTGGACTGGCAGGAGCGCATTCAGTTGGTGCTGTCCGACGATGGTTCACTGAAGCGTTTGAAGTTCTCTGAAACGATTCGCGATCAGAACGAAGACATCGACCGCGATGATTATGCACAACGCTTCGATGCCGATTTCATTTTGATGACCAGCGAACTGGCTGCGTTAATCAAAAATATTATTGAAGCGCTCGGCGGCGAATCAGAAAAATAAGCCGTACCCATAGGCAGTACCAATAAATAGCACCTACAAAAACGGGCTGAAGTTAAACTTCAGCCCGTTTGTTTGAGACTAAGAAAACTTAGCTCAGATATTTACACAGATACGAAGTGGGTTCCGCAACCTGCAAGTTAAACTCGCTATGCCCCGGAACAAAGAACGTTTCACCTGATGAGAACACCTGCCAATCAGGCGCACCCGGAATTAACACACGCAATGCACCTGTAATCACCGTCATCTCTTCCGGCTTATCGGTTGAGAAGGTGTATTCCCCTGCGTCCATTACGCCAATGCTCTGACGCCCAATGCTGCCACTGTCAAAACCAATCGACTTCACTTTACCAGCAAAATACTCATTTACATTCAACATACTATGGCACCTGTATTGAGAAGGGGTTACTGCATCTTGTATGAAAAAAACAGTGCTGTCACTGACTTAGTTCACACTGTGAGAGAACCACGCCGGTTATGGCTTCAAGCGCTCATTAACTGAACGTTTGTTTAGTAGGCGCTGGCATCGGTAATCACCCTAATCTGTTCCGTGCTCAAGCTGAGATTAGCCGCCACCGCGAGCTCGTTCAGCTGTTTTAACGACGTTGCGCTCGCAATCGGTGAGGTAATCCCCGGCTGTGCGATTTGCCAAGCTAATGCCACCGCCACCGGCGAGGCATTGACCTCATGAGCCACCTGCTCAAGCGCATCAAGGATCCCCAACCCACGGCTATTGAGGTATTTCTCCACAATCCCGTTACCCCGTGCGCTTTTGTGAGCATCTTCGGCGCTGCGGTATTTTCCTGAAAGGAACCCGCTGGCCAACGCGTAATAGTTAATTACGCCCAGACCTTCTTTTGTACCAGCGGTGCCAGCCCGACTTCGAAATCATGGCGGTCGTATAAATTGTATTCGGGTTGAATGGTTTCATAGCGCGCTAAGCCCAGCTTAGCACTCACGTCTAACGCCTTAGCCAAGCGCTCCGCGCTGTAGTTTGACGCCCCAATCGCGCGCACCTTGCCCTCTTTGATCAACGCGTCAAAGGCATTCATCGTCTCTGCCAACGGCGTGTTTTGGTCATCATCATGCGCCTGATAAAGATCGATATAATCCGTTTTCAAGCGGCGCAAAGAGGCTTCCACCGCCTCGCGGATATAACGTGCCGATAGCCCTTTCAGCTGTGGCCCCATCGGTTTACCCACTTTGGTAGCCAGAATAATTTGGTCACGCTTGCCGCTTTTTTGTAGCCAGTTGCCGATAATAGTTTCGGACTCGCCGCCGAAATTCCCCGGCACCCACGCAGAGTAAACGTCGGCGGTATCAATGAAGTTCAGTTTGTGGTCTAGCAGTGCGTCAAGCAGGCTAAACGAAGTTGCCTGATCCACGGTCCAACCAAATACGTTCCCCCCCGAAGGTAATGGTTGGAACTCGAATACCAGAACGTCCTAGCTCACGTAAATTCATTATTGGCTCCTGTATTGAGATTTGAGAAAACAACGCTGATAACGAATACTATTAGCACTAATTATTCGTATAGGTGATAGACAATTTAGGCTAAATCCAGAAAGGTCTTACCCTATCTGACTTATCTTCCACATTTCCTTCATTTTTAGATAAAGCTGACGGCCTAGAATAGTAAACTGACACGAGTCACTAATTTGTTTGTGATTGGGCCACTAAGTCCAATTTTTATATTCCCGCTGCGGCGGGGATATTTCTCTGGAGAATTCAGTCTGCAATGAGCGCTTTCAATAAACCGACCTCCCGTAAACGCCTTTGGTGGGCTATCGCCGTTCTTGTTGTGGCTGGCGTCATTGTTTGGCGTTATACCAGCAGCGGCACCGAAGCGCCCGCGGCTGGCGCAGAACAGGCACAGAAAGGGAAAGCAGGTGGCAAAGCTGGCGGTCGTCGTGGCGGCAGCGGCATATTGGCTCCGGTTCAGGCGGCAGAAACACGCATATCTAACGTGCCTAACTACCTCACCGGTTTGGGAACGGTCACGGCAGCCAATACGGTCACCGTGCGCAGCCGCGTCGACGGTCAACTGATGAAAATTCACTTCACCGAAGGCCAACAGGTCAAAGCCGGTGATTTGCTGGCCGAGATCGACCCACGTCCTTTCCAAGTTCAACTGGCGCAAGCCCAAGGGCAACTGGCCAAAGATCAGGCCATTTTAGCCAATGCGCGTCGCGACTTAGCGCGTTATCAACAGCTCAGCAAAACCAATATGGTTTCGAAGCAAGAGCTGGATACACAGGCCTCTCTGGTGACGCAAACTCAGGGCAGCATCGTGGCCGATCAAGGTGCCGTTGACAGCGCCAAGCTTCAGTTGACCTACAGCCGTATCACCGCGCCTATTGATGGCCGCGTGGGGTTGAAGCTGGTTGATGAGGGCAACTACATCACCAGCGGCGATACCACCGGTTTAGTGGTGTTAACGCAAACCCATCCGATTGACGTGGTCTTCACCCTACCAGAAGCAAATATTGCCAGCATTCAGCAGGCACAAAAAGAAAACGGCAAGTTAGAGGTGGAAGCGTGGGATCGCTCCAATCAGCACTTACTCACCACCGGCACCTTGCTGAGCATGGATAACCAGATCGATACCAGTACCGGCACCATCAAAATTAAGGCGCGTTTTGATAACCAAGACGACACCTTATTCCCTAATCAGTTTGTTAACGTGCGCCTGAAAGTCTCCACCCAAAGCGACGCCGTGGTAGCGCCTGCGGCCGCGGTTCAGATGGGGAACGAAGGCAACTTCGTCTGGGTATTGAATGATAAAAATCAGGTGAGTAAGCACGCCGTATCCGTGGGAACCCGTGATGCCTCTGACGTGGTGATTACCGGTGGGCTCTCAGCGGGCGAGCGCGTGGTGACTGACGGTATCGATCAGTTGACCGAAGGCGCAACCGTCGAAGTGATTGCCCCGCATAGTGAAAATACCGCACAGACTCAGGCACAAGCAGGCAAAGATATTCCTGCTAAACCAAACACGGATAAGCAGAACGCTGGTAAACAGGACAAGTCATAATGCAACACACGCCTGTCGGTTCTGAAGAGCCTAAAAACGAAACGCCCGCCGCCGGTGGGCCTTCTCGCCTGTTTATTCTGCGTCCGGTAGCCACCACGCTGCTGATGGTGGCTATTCTGCTGGCGGGGATCGTCGGTTATCGTTCACTGTCGGTTTCCGCGTTGCCAGAGGTGGATTACCCAACGATTCAGGTGGTGACGCTTTATCCGGGCGCGAGCCCAGACGTCACCACGTCTGCCATTACCGCACCGCTGGAACGTCAGTTCGGCCAGATGTCGGGCTTAAAACAGATGTCGTCGCAAAGCTCCGGCGGCGCGTCGGTGATTACCTTACAATTTCAGCTAACGCTGCCGCTCGACGTCGCGGAGCAAGAGGTTCAGGCTGCGATTAACGCCGCCACCAATTTGCTGCCGACCGACCTGCCCTATCCGCCGATTTACAGCAAGGTTAACCCTGCCGATCCACCGATCATGACCATCGCCGTCACCTCGGATGCCGTGGCGATGACGCAGGTTGAAGATATGGTGGAAACCCGCATTTCGCAGAAAATCTCGCAGGTTAGCGGCGTGGGTCTGGTGACGATTTCAGGCGGTCAGCGTCCTGCGGTGCGCGTGCGTTTGAACGCACCGGCGGTTGCTGCCTACGGTTTAGACAGTGAAACCATCCGCACCGCTATCGTTAACGCCAACGTTAACTCGGCGAAGGGGAGCTTTGACGGCCCAACGCGCTCGGTTACGCTGTCTGCCAACGACCAAATGAAGTCGGCAGAAGACTATCGCGATCTGATCGTGGCCTATGCCAACGGTGCGCCGGTTCGTTTAAGCGATGTAGCAACTATCGAACAGGCGGCAGAAAATACTAAACTGGCCGCGTGGGCTAACACCAAACCCGCCATCATTTTAAACGTTCAGCGCCAGCCGGGTGCGAACGTTATTACCACGGCCGACAGCATTCAGTCATTGCTGCCACAGCTGACAGAAAGCCTGCCAAAATCAGTAAAAATGACGGTGCTAACTGACCGCACCGAAACCATTCGTGCCTCGGTCAGCGATGTTCAGACCGAACTGCTGCTGGCGATTGCGCTGGTGGTGATGGTGATTTATCTGTTCTTGCGCAATGTTCCTGCCACAATCATTCCTAGCGTGGCGGTGCCGTTGTCGCTGGTGGGTACATTCGCCGTCATGTATTTCCTCGATTTTTCAATAAACAACCTCACCTTGATGGCCTTGACTATCGCCACCGGTTTCGTGGTCGATGACGCCATCGTGGTGATCGAAAACATCTCGCGCTATATCGAAAAAGGCGAAAAGCCGCTGGATGCCGCATTGAAAGGCGCGGGAGAAATTGGGTTCACCATTATTTCTCTGACATTCTCCCTGATTGCGGTGCTAATCCCACTGCTGTTTATGGGCGATATTATCGGGCGACTGTTCCGCGAATTTGCGGTTACCTTGGCGGTGGCGATCCTGATTTCGGCCGTGGTGTCGTTAACCCTAACGCCAATGATGTGCGCACGTATGCTCAGCCATGAATCACTGCGCAAACAAAACCGCTTCTCGCGTGCCAGCGAGCGTTTCTTCGAACGCGTCATTGCCAAATATGGCGAATGGCTCAAGGTCGTGTTGAATCACCCGATGCTCACGCTAAGCGTGGCGCTGAGCACGCTGGTGCTGACCGTTCTGCTGTATATTTTCATTCCTAAGGGCTTCTTCCCGATTCAGGATAACGGCCTGATTCAAGGCACCGTTCAGGCACCGCAGTCGGTTTCCTTTAGCGAAATGGCGCAGCGTCAGCAAACGCTGGCGGCTGAAATTCTCAAAGACCCTGACGTCGCGAGTCTGAGCTCATTTATCGGCGTGGATGGCACCAACGCCACGCTAAACAGCGGGCGTTTACAGATCAACCTCAAGCCGCTGGATGAACGTAAAGATCGCGTTCAGCAGATCATCCCGCGCCTGCAAAAAATGGCCGACAAGATCCCCGGTATTCAGCTTTATCTGCAACCGGTTCAGGATCTGACCATTGATACGCAGGTGAGCCGTACACAGTACCAGTTCACTTTACAGGCCATGTCGCTGGACGAACTGAGCACGTGGGTACCGAAGCTGGTGGGTGAACTGCAAAAATCACCGATGCTGAAAGACGTGAGCAGTGACTGGCAGGATCAGGGATTAGTGGCCTTTGTGAACGTTAACCGCGACACCGCCAGCCGCTTAGGCATTACCATGGCCGACGTGGATAACGCGCTGTATAACGCCTTCGGCCAGCGGTTGATCTCCACGATTTATACCCAAGCTAATCAGTATCGCGTGGTGATGGAGCATAATCAGGATCACAGCAATGGTTTAGCCGCGTTTAACGACGTGTATCTCACCAGCAGCGACGGCAAAAATGTACCGTTGAATGCGATTGCGACTATTGAAGAGCGTTTTGGGCCGCTGTCGATTAATCATCTCGATCAGTTCCCATCAACCACGGTGTCGTTCAACGTTACCGACGGCTACTCACTCGAGCAGGCGATGAAAACCATCACCAGCACCGAGCAGCAGCTGAATATGCCCGTTGATATCACCACGAATTTCCAAGGTGCAACGCTCGCGTTTGAATCAGCGCTGGGCAACACGCTGTGGCTTATCGTGGCGGCGATTGTCGCGATGTATATCGTTCTGGGCGTGCTGTATGAAAGTTTTATTCATCCAGTCACCATCCTGTCAACGCTGCCGACCGCTGGGGTGGGTGCACTATTGGCGCTCATTATGGCGGGCAGCGAGCTCGACGTGATTGCCATTATCGGCATCATTTTGCTGATTGGTATCGTGAAGAAAAACGCCATCATGATGATCGACTTCGCCCTTGCCGCCGAACGTGAGCAAGGAATGGCGCCGTATGACGCCATTTATCAAGCCTGTTTGCTGCGTTTCCGCCCAATTCTTATGACCACGCTGGCGGCGCTGTTGGGTGCTCTGCCGCTGATGCTCAGCACCGGCGTTGGGGCCGAACTGCGCCAGCCGCTGGGGATTTGCATGGTCGGCGGTTTGATCATGAGCCAAATTCTGACGCTGTTCACCACGCCGGTGATTTACCTGCTGTTTGATAAGGTTTCGCGAAACACGCATCCGGCTAAAGATCCGCAGGAGAACATCCAGTGAAGTTCTCTCCGTCGAAAGGCTTCTTCGCCCTGTTCATCAACCGGCCGGTCGCCACCACGCTGCTGACGCTGGCCATTACGCTGTGCGGCATTTTGGGCTTCAGATTATTGCCCGTTGCGCCGCTGCCGCAGGTGGATTATCCGGTCATTATGGTGAGCGCCTCCCTACCGGGCGCTTCGCCTGAAACCATGGCGTCATCGGTGGCGACACCGTTGGAGCGTGCGTTAGGGCGTATTGCCGGAATCAGCGAGATGACCTCATCCAGCTCGCTCGGCAGTACGCGTATCATCATTCAGTTTGATTTTAACCGTGATATCAACGGCGCCGCGCGCGACGTGCAGGCCGCGATTAATGCGGCACAAAGCCTGCTGCCGTCTGGCATGCCGAGTCGCCCAAGCTATCGCAAAGCCAACCCGTCTGATGCGCCGATCATGATCATGACGCTGACGTCAGACACCTATGACCAAGCGAAGCTTTACGACATCGCCTCCACTCAGCTGGCGCAAAAAATCGCGCAGGTAGACGGCGTGGGCGACGTTTCGGTTGGCGGAAGCTCTTTGCCCGCGGTACGCGTTGAGCTCAATCCTGAAGCGCTGTTTAATCAGGGCGTTTCGCTCGATAGCGTGCGCACGTCCATTGCCAACGCGAACGTGCGTCGCCCTCAAGGGGCCGTTGACGCACAAAATCAACGCTGGCAGGTGCAGACCAACGATGAAATCAAAACCGCGCAGGACTATCAGCCCTTAATCATTCATTACAACAACGGTTCTGCGGTGCGACTCAGCGA
Organism: Obesumbacterium proteus; assembly: GCF_001586165.1. NCBI lineage: Bacteria > Pseudomonadati > Pseudomonadota > Gammaproteobacteria > Enterobacterales > Hafniaceae > Obesumbacterium > Obesumbacterium proteus. Next base: position 4,123,694 of record NZ_CP014608.1, read on the forward strand.
CGTCGCCAACGTTAAAGATTCGGTGGAAGACGTGCGTAACGCGGGGATGACCGACGCCAAGCCCGCCATTTTGATCATGATCCGCCGCAGCGCTGACGCCAACATTATCGAAACCGTCGATCGTATTCGCGCTGAGATCCCCGAGTTTAAAGCGCTGATCCCGGCCTCTATCGATTTACAGGTGGCTCAGGATCGATCACCGACCATTCGTGCTTCGCTCGACGAAGTAGAAAGCTCGCTGTCTATCGCCGTGGGCTTGGTGATCATGGTGGTATTCCTGTTCTTGCGCTCTGGCCGAGCCACGCTGATCCCCGCCGTCGCCGTGCCGGTTTCGCTCATCGGCACCTTTGCCGCTATGTATCTGTGCGATTTTAGTCTGAATAACCTTTCGCTGATGGCGCTGACGATCGCGACCGGATTTGTGGTCGATGACGCCATTGTGGTACTGGAGAATATTTCACGCCACGTGGAAGCGGGCATGGAGCCGAAAAAAGCGGCGCTGATTGGTGCACGTGAAGTCGGTTTCACCGTGCTATCCATGAGTCTATCGCTGGTGGCGGTGTTTATCCCGCTGCTGTTGATGAGCGGTTTGCCGGGGCGTTTGTTCCGTGAGTTTTCGGTTACGCTCTCGGTGGCTATCGGCATATCGCTGGTGATTTCACTCACCCTCACGCCAATGATGTGCGCGCACCTGCTTAAAAAGCGCCCGTCACGCCATCAGGAACGGATCCGCGGCTTTGGTAAGCTGTTGCTGAAAATGCAGCAAGGCTACGGCAAGAGTTTGGGCTGGGTATTAAACCATGCGCGCTGGGTGTTGCTGGTCCTAATCGCCACCATCGGTCTGAATATCTGGCTGTATATCTCTATTCCTAAAACCTTCTTCCCTGAGCAGGATACCGGCCGTCTGATGGGCTTTATTCAAGCCGACCAGAGCATCTCGTTTCAGGCGATGCGGGGCAAACTGCAAGACTTCATGAAAATTGTGCGCAGCGATCCCGATGTGGATAACGTGACCGGTTTCACCGGTGGCTCGAACGTTAACAGCGGCATGATGTTTATCTCGTTGAAACCGTTGGGTGAGCGAAAAGACGATGCTCAGCACGTGATTGCGCGTCTGCGCGGCAAGCTGGCCAAAGAGCCTGGTGCGAATTTGTTCCTGATGGCGGTGCAAGATATTCGCGTGGGCGGTCGTCAAGGCAACGCTAGCTATCAGTACACGCTGCTCTCCGACGATCTTTCCGAGCTGCGTAAATGGGAACCTAAAATTCGCGCGGCCTTTGCCAAGCTTCCTGAACTGGCCGATGTGAGTTCCGATCAGCAAGATAAAGGCTCGGAGCTGGCGCTGACCTATGACCGCGAAAGTATGGCGCGTTTGGGCATTAACGTGGCTGATGCCAACGCCTTGCTCAATAACGCCTTCGGTCAACGACAGATTTCAACTATCTATCAGCCGCTGAATCAATATCACGTGGTGATGGAAGTGGCGCCGGAGTATACGCAGGACGAAAGTTCGCTGGATAAAATGTTTGTGATTAACAGCGACGGCAAAGCTATTCCGCTTTCCTATTTTGCAAAATGGCAGCCTGCCAACGCGCCGCTGTCGGTTAACCATCAGGGCTTAACCGCCGCATCAACTATCTCCTTCAACCTTCCGGAGGGAGGTGCGCTGTCAGATGCCTCTGCCGCGATTGAACGCACCATGACCGCACTGGGCGTACCGAATACGGTACGTGGTAGCTTCGCGGGTACTGCGCAGGTTTTCCAAGATACCCAAAACTCGCAGATCATTTTGATTCTGGCCGCCATTGCGACGGTGTATATCGTGCTGGGTGTTTTATATGAAAGCTATGTGCATCCGCTGACGATTCTGTCTACCCTGCCCTCGGCAGGCGTGGGCGCGCTGTTGGCGCTAGAAATGTTTGGCGCACCTTTCAGCCTGATTGCGCTAATCGGCATCATGCTGCTAATCGGGATCGTGAAGAAGAACGCCATCATGATGGTCGATTTTGCGCTAGAGGCCGAACGCAACGGCGGTATGAGCCCGCGCGATGCGATATTCCAAGCCTGTCTGCTGCGTTTCCGCCCGATCATGATGACCACCATGGCGGCGCTGTTTGGCGCATTGCCTCTGGCGTTTAGCAGCGGCGATGGAGCAGAACTGCGTCAGCCTTTAGGTATCACGATTGCCGGTGGTTTGGTGATGAGCCAGTTACTCACGCTCTACACTACGCCGGTGGTGTATCTCTATTTTGACCGACTACGCAGCCGCTTTAGCAAAGTAAAAACGCTGAAACCGCTACCAAGATAGACCTTGTACAACGGCACATTACCGGACAGCTGAGCGGAAAACGGCGGGCAAGCACGAGCGGCATGGACGCCGCGAGAATCGTAGGGAGTCGGGAACGACTCTACGATGGTGCGATTAAGCCCAGAGTTTGCAGCGAAGGAACCTGCGCAGCAGGCTGGTAGGTGGTGCCGAGCCGGGTCACTAGGGGGCGGCGGCGAGCCCCCTAGTCCGGACGCTTGCTGGTTCACACAGTAAAACAACAATGCCTGTTAGCGTTCGGAATAACTCACTGAACCTAAATAATGACTTAACTTACCGGAGCTTTATCCATGCCTGAACAATCCGCCTCGGTCCGCTGGCAGCTATGGATTGTCGCTTTTGGCTTCTTCATGCAAACGTTGGATACCACCATCGTCAACACGGCGCTGCCTGCCATGGCGGCAAGCCTTGGAGAAAGCCCGCTGCGCATGCAGTCGGTGGTGGTGGCCTACGTGCTCACCGTGGCGGTAATGTTACCTGCCAGCGGCTGGCTGGCCGACCGTGTGGGCGTGAAACGTGTTTTCTTCAGCGCAATTGTGTTGTTTACGCTGGGATCGCTGTTTTGTGCTCAGGCTGAAACCCTAAATCAGCTGCTGATGGCTCGTGTGCTGCAAGGCATTGGTGGCGCAATGATGGTGCCGGTTGGGCGTTTAACCGTGATGAAAATAGTGCCACGTAGCCAATATATGGCGGCGATGACCTTCGTTACGCTTCCCGGCCAAATTGGCCCATTGGTTGGCCCTGCACTCGGTGGATTTCTAGTGCAATACGCCAGTTGGCACTGGATCTTTTTAATCAATTTACCCGTCGGTATTATCGGTGCCATCGCGACGCTGTGGCTGATGCCTAATTACAGTATGCAAACGCGGCGTTTTGATATCAGCGGATTTGTGATGCTCGCCGTTGGGATGGCAACGCTGACGCTGGCGCTCGATGGCCATAAAGGGCTCGGGCTTAATACCAACATGATTTATGGCCTGATACTGTCCGGCGGCATCGCGTTAACCAGCTATTATTGGCACGCTAAGCGCAGCGATGCACCGCTGTTTAGCCTCGATCTGCTAAAAACTAAAACGTTCTCTCTCGGGCTGAGCGGCAGTTTTCTCGGGCGGATCGGCAGCGGAATGCTGCCATTCATGACGCCCATTTTCCTGCAAATCGGAATGGGATTCTCACCGTTTCACGCCGGACTGATGATGATCCCAATGATTATCGGCAGTATGGGCATGAAACGCATCGTGGTGCGGGTCGTGAATCAGTTTGGCTATCGTCGGGTATTGGTCGGAGCCACGTTGGCGTTAGCGGTTGTCAGTTTGGCGCTGCCGTTTACCGCAATGTATATCAGCCTTTGGGCTATTCCGCTGGTGCTGTTCTTTCAAGGGATGATTAACGCCATGCGTTTCTCATCGATGAATACGCTCACGTTGAAAGATTTACCCGATGAACTGGCCAGCAGCGGCAACAGTTTACTGTCGATGATCATGCAACTTTCCATGAGCTTGGGTGTGAGCGTAGCGGGTATCCTGCTCGGCAGGTTCTCACACCATCAAATCACGGCGAATAGCCTAGAGATCCATCAGGCATTTTTATTCACCTATGTCTGTATTGCTCTGATTATTGCTCTACCCGCGCTGGTATTTTTACGCGTACCGGACGACACGCTGGAAAACAGCACTCTTGAACGCACAGCGCGCCGTCGCAAGGAGGAACCATGAAGCTCGGTATCACAGGCAAGCTGTTTCTTGCCATTTTCTCCACCTGCATTCTGGTGTTGATCACGATGCACTGGGGCGTGCGCGTGAGTTTCGAGCGCGGCTTTATTGACTACATCAAGCACGGCAATGAGCAGCGGGTGCGGTTGTTAGCCTCTGAGCTGGAAGAGCGCTACGCGCAGGCCGGAAGCTGGCGCTTTCTTCGCCATAACGACCGCGTCATTTTCCAGATCATGCATAACATTGAGCAAAGCAACGAAGGCAACGATACGCTGCCTCCGCACGGCTGGCGCACGCCGTTTTGGGTGATTGATAGCAATAATCGTAAAATGGTTGGGCCACCGGGCGAAATCCCCACCGAAGGCACTCGCCAACCGGTCACGTACCAAGGGAACACGGTGGGATGGGTGGTCACCACGCCGCCGGAGCGTTTAACGCGGAATACCGATATCAACTTCGATTTGCAGCAACGGCGAACCAGCTGGCTGATTGTGGCGCTGGCGACGCTGCTGGCGGCGGGCGTTACCTGGGCACTATCACGCAGTATGCTGGCTCCGGTTAAGCGCTTGGTCGACGCCATGCATCGACTCGCCGCCGGTAATTTTTCTACCCGCGTTGAAGTGGAATCACGCGACGAATTGGGCAAGCTGGCGCAAGACTTCAACCAGCTCGCCATCACGCTGGAAAAAAATGAGCATATTCGCCGCGCGCTCATGGCCGACGTTTCCCATGAGCTACGCACGCCGCTGGCGGTGCTGCGCGGTGAATTAGAAGCGATGCAAGACGGCGTTCGCCAAATGACGCAGGATTCATTGGCATCGTTGCAGGCCGAAGTGAGTACGTTAACCAAGCTGGTTAATGACCTGCATCAGCTCTCAATGTCTGACGCAGGTGCCCTTGCCTATCGCAAAGAGCACATTGACGTCATTCATCTGGTGCAAATCGCCGCTAGCGCATTCCACGACCGTTTCTCAATGAAAAACATCGCGCTTTCGCTCGACCTGCCCGAAAAAGCCGGTGTGTTTGGCGATCCCGATCGCTTACTCCAGCTGTTCAATAATTTATTCGAAAATAGCCTGCGGTATACTGATGGCAATGGGCAACTTAAGGTACAAGGTCAAATCCGTGATACCTATTTGCAGCTTTATTGGCAAGACAGCGCCCCCGGCGTGACCGATGAGCAGCTTCAGAAAATATTTGAACGTTTTTATCGAGCCGAAGGTTCGCGCAACCGCGCCAGCGGCGGCTCCGGTTTAGGATTATCTATCTGCCAAAATATAGTCGAAGCGCACGGCGGACAAATGACCGCAGAGCATTCGCCGCTGGGAGGCTTAACCATCAGCCTGCAACTGCCGCTTGATACAGAAAGCTAAGAGGAAGGTAATGGGTATGAACAGTATTGCTGGAAGCATGGACGTTGATCCCGCAGGACAACGGGTGTTGATCGTTGAAGACGAACCTAAGCTAGGACAACTGCTGATCGACTATCTGACCGCTGGCGGCTATCAGCCCCATCTGCTGGCGGATGGAAATCAGGTATTGCCCTATGTTCATCAAACACCACCGGATTTAATTCTGCTGGACCTAATGCTGCCCGGCACCGATGGTTTAACGCTGTGCCGCGAGATCCGCCGCTTCTCTGACGTTCCGATTGTGATGGTAACGGCGAAAATTGAAGAAATAGACCGCCTGCTGGGGCTGGAAATTGGTGCCGATGACTATATCTGCAAGCCTTACAGCCCGCGAGAAGTCGTGGCGCGCGTCAAAACCATTTTGCGTCGCTGCGTGCGCCAAAATGAAACAAACGCCGAACCGGTTCTGATCATCGATGAAAACCGCTATCAAGCCAGTTTTAAAGAGCAGCTGCTAGATTTAACGCCTGCCGAATTTCGTCTCTTGAAAACATTGGCAACGCAGCCCGGCACCGTGCTATCACGCGAGCAACTGCTCAATCATCTGTACGATGATTACCGCGTCGTCACCGACCGTACCGTGGATAGCCACATTAAAAACTTACGGCGTAAATTGGAGCAGCTCGAAAACGGCGAGCCGTTTATTCGCTCGGTTTACGGCATCGGTTACCGCTGGGAAGGCGCACCGTGTAAAGTGCTGTAAAACCGTCATCATCGCTCTCGCGCCTGTCGCGGGAGCGCCCTTTCTTATCCCTCCTCCAATCCGGTAAATGCCTGCAAATATCCAGCCATTGTCTATACTTATCCTGATTTATTCAGCGTAAACGGCATCCATCTCACTCTCATTGACGCAGTTAATCACTGCAAAACTTATCCGTCATTATTCACGTTGCTAGCGCGGCTAACGCTGACGCGGCATCAAGTATGACGGGGATAGATTAAGGAGATACCCATGGCAATCGGCTACTACGAAATCAAAAAAGCGAAGAACGGACAGTTCCACTTCAATCTAAAAGCCAGCAATGGAGAGATTATTCTTTCCAGCGAAATGTATGCCAGTAAGGCATCTGCTGACAACGGTATTGCATCGGTACAGTCAAACTCCCCCGATGAAGCGCAATTTGAGATCAAAAACAGCAGCAGCGATCAGCCGTATTTCATTCTCAAAGCGAAGAATCATCAGGTGATTGGCACCAGTGAAATGTATAGCTCTGAGAGTGCAGCACGCAAAGGCGTGCAGTCGGTGGTGAAAAACGGTGCAACGACGGATATCAGAGATTTGACGCACGGATAGCCGCCCTCTTAGCGTCTATTCAGTCCTAAAATAGAATGAGTGCTCTCCCTTAACGGGGGAGCATTGATTTTTTAAGCCTATCGAATATATATCCCAAGTCAGACATTTAACTATTGAATATATATAAAACTTCTTACACCTTTCTCATTGCCTGATAAAGAATCAAGCGTAACGTTATGTTTTATCATTAGCTCTACCCATGAAACATGAGAGTACTTAATGCGTTATTAAATAAACAACTAATAAATATTCCATTTTTAATTAGCTTCATAGAAAAAGCTAACGATTACATATCTTTTAATATTTAAAATGTCTATCGCTATCCAGATAAATAATAAATAGATAGCCTCTAGAACTCTTAATAGTTGAAGGAATAATACAATGAGCATAGGACGCTTTATCGTTATGGGCGACAAAACAACATGTGGCGGTGTTGTTCTTGAAGGCGACCCTAATCAAACCATCATGGGTAAACCAACGGCATGTGAAGGGCATAAAGTCACATGTGGTAAAGATGGTAAGGTTTATGTCATCAAAGGTGGGATTAGCGGTTACTGGATTATGTCTCCGAGAGCCGCCGGAGATTTAGACAGCTATTCTACCTGTAGCTGCCGTGCTAGGCTGATACCATCAAGCTCGGCGATGACCTATGAACATGTATCATCAACGCTTGGAGCCTCGCATAGCGCTATAGAGCCAGAAGAGCCTATGCAATATGCTCAATCAGCCAAAAAAGCTAACCATTCTGAGTTTGTCCCGAAAGACCCTGAACCGCAAGTAGAGCCACAACCAGAACCTCGTCAGACGGTAGATGCAGGGTTTTGTGTTGTGGAGATCCCATCTAATCCCAAAGAGTACGGCGATGAAAAAATATTTCGTGATCCACCAGCGGGAACACGTGAGCTGTATGATTCATTAAACGGTAGCGGTCGGCTTAAAACGGGTTCAATTTTGTTGGTTGTTGATCCCCTCAAACAAGATCCGCACCAAATCGCCACGCTGCAAAAAGCAAAAGCCAGAGTTGACGCAGCACTTGCGCCACTCACAGATGAAGAAGCTGATTTCTTGTATAAATATCGAGGGCCGATTGATATCTTTACTTCGTTTGGCAACGGAACATTAGGTATGTTGTCCGAAGTTGGTAAAGCCTATTTTGTAGAGATAAATAAAACACTCATGAGAATTCAGGAAACCTATAAAAACGCATACATAACTCGTGGCGCTTTAATAGGACAACAATTTTATGCTGAACGAGAAGTGCATTTTAAGCAGTTAGATATTCTTTTAAACCGTTTTATTAAGACACAACTTAATATGCCCCAATACGAAAGTATTAAAAGAACGTTAGGTTTATCGAGCCGCTCAATCATGCATCAATGGAACCAAAGCGGCGTAAGCGGTATCGAAGGATATGCCACCTTTATTGAAAATTCAGCAAAATTAATCAAGGGGATGAAGACGCTAGGCTATATCGGTATTGCGCTAGATTTCGGCAATACCAGCAATACCGTTTATGACTCCTGTAGCGTTGGACGAAAGGATAAATGTACTAAGGCTGCATTTGTGGAGTATTCAAGATTTGCTGGGAGCACTGGTTTTGGAGCCGTAGGAGGACAGGCTGTAGGCTTCGGATCAATGTCTTTGTGTATGTGGGGGTTAGGTTTGGCTACGGCAGAAGTCGGAGGGGCTGGTGCTTTACTCTGTACTGCTGTTGGCGTAGTAGGTGGAATAGCTGGAGGAACAAAAGTGGGGCAATATGGAGGAGATATAGGGGAAACAATCGGATATAAACTATATGAAATTACATACTGACTTACCTTTTATCGTAGTTTTGCTAAGTTTCTTCATTACGCTATTAGCGGTAATTATATATGTTATATTCTCATACCTAAATGATAAAAGGTTTAAAATGGTATGTGATTTATATGAAAAAGAGGTAGGAGTGCTACCATTAGCGACCCTTCTTTTAAAGGATAGTAATACATTGTGGTTCATTTCTGGATATACTCAAAAGATGATGTTTATTGTGCTCCCATTAATTTTCAAAAAAAATTCTTTTCTTAATAGTCAGTACAGTAGCAAACACTATGATTTCATAAATAGTTTGCCAAAAGAAATTAAAATTTGGTTCTATTCAGAACAGATAATTGTAGCCATCGGGATTGTGTCCGCTTGTATATGTATGTTTGTCTATTATATATACTGGACACACAATTAATCTAATGCATATAATTAAATGATGACGATTGATAGTTCACAAAGCATGAGGCATAAATTAGAAAATAAAACGATCGTTGATTTTTGATTAATTAATTTATTATTTATATTTATGCCTGTAATCGACTTTAATGATGCATATTCAGTGTTAAATAAAAAATAATCATAATTGATAAAAATTCAATTTCGTGACTTTGTGATATAAGTCGCTTTATAAAAAACAATAATAACAAAGTCGACGCATTGCAGTACTTAATACATTTTTTATAAAAACCCATTCTAATCAAAGCCCTCAAATATACGTATATTAGCAATAGCGTTTCAGTCTAATATAAAATGAAAGCATACCTCAGCGTTTTAATAAAAACTCAAAAAGATGTTTAAGTTCACAATTTAACGAAAATAATGCTGATGTAATTATCTCTCAAACAAGGAGATATTATGAAGCAGCCAAACATTTGGTTAACTCGAATTGATAACAGATTAGTTCATGGGAAAATTCAATCAGTGCCAATCTGATTATATTGATACACAAGGAGAAAAGTTGATCAAATTCTTATGCACACCAATACGCTCTTCGGCTCTCTCTGACCTAAGCAGCTACAGGCTATCACGGGGCTAACCAAGCCATAAGATCAACCCAAATGCCCCCACATTCATTGTGCTCCCTCGCCGAACCCTCTATAATGCCCGCCTTCACTGTACCTACAGGTACAGACTGACTTGTGATCAGACCTTTAAAGAGAAATACAAACCTATGTTTACTCCGGAATTACTCTCTCCGGCCGGTACGCTGAAAAACATGCGTTATGCGTTCGCCTATGGCGCAGATGCTGTTTATGCCGGTCAACCTCGTTATAGCCTGCGTGTCCGCAACAACGAATTCAACCATGAGAATCTTGCCCTCGGCATCAACGAAGCGCATGCGCTGGGTAAAAAATTCTACGTGGTGGTGAATATCGCACCGCACAACGCCAAACTGAAAACCTTCCTACGTGACCTCAAACCGGTCATCGAAATGGGGCCGGACGCGCTGATTATGTCCGATCCAGGGTTGATTTCCATGGTGCGCGAAGCCTTCCCTGAGATGGCAATTCATCTTTCCGTACAGGCAAACGCGGTTAACTGGGCGACGGTAAAATTCTGGAAGCAAATGGGGCTAACCCGCGTGATCCTGTCGCGCGAGCTTTCTCTGGAAGAAATTGAAGAAATTCGCCAGCAGGTTCCTGATATGGAGCTTGAAATCTTTGTGCATGGCGCACTGTGCATGGCCTATTCTGGCCGCTGCCTGCTTTCCGGCTATATCAACAAGCGTGACCCTAATCAGGGTACCTGCACCAACGCCTGCCGTTGGGAATATAAAGTTCAGGAAGGCAAAGAAGATACCGTTGGCAATATCGTTCACGTTCATGAACCGATCCCTGTCACCGAAGTGCCTGCCGAGCCAACGCTGGGTATCGGCGCGCCGACCGATAAAGTCTTTATGTTAGAAGAAGCGATGCGTCCAGGTGAATACATGAGCGCATTCGAAGACGAACACGGCACCTACATCATGAACTCCAAGGACCTGCGCGCCATCCAGCACGTTGAGCGCCTGACCCAAATGGGCGTTCATTCATTGAAAATTGAAGGCCGTACTAAGTCTTTCTACTACGTCGCTCGTACCGCTCAAGTATACCGTCGCGCAATTGATGACGCCGTAGCGGGTAAACCATTCGACCCAACGTTGCTCACCACGCTGGAAGCGTTGGCGCACCGTGGCTACACCGAAGGTTTCCTACGTCGCCACGTGCATGAAGATCAGCAAAACTACGACTACGGCTATTCTGTATCCGATCGCCAGCAGTTTGTTGGTGAACTGACAGGCGCACGCCGTGATGGATATGCCGAAGTCCTCGTGAAGAATAAGTTCACCCTAGGCGACAGCGTTGAAATGATGACGCCAAAAGGCAACGTTCAGTTCACGCTTGAAGCGATGCAAAATAAGAAAGGCGAGCCAACCCAAGTTGCACCTGGAGACGGGCATATTGTCTATATCCCAGTTCCTGATGATTTGGATCTTGAATTCGCGTTATTGATGCGTAATTTGGCGGGCACTGATACGCGCAATCCGCATACCGCAGCGTAATTCGACCCACGAAACGCCAAGGCGTAGCTTATTTCTTATAAGCTGCGCTTTTTTTTATCTCTTTTTGTACTTAATATTTCGAATACAAGATTAAGATCACACTTAAACTTATCGTATATAGATATTATTGAGTCGCAAAAAGATATAACGAAAAAGCAATACTAGGAACCACCTCCTTGCCAGCCCAATCTCCCTTGGGCTGGTTTTCTTTTTTCTTCCACATTCTATAATCCCCTCGATAAACTATTTAAATCTTTTAATATTTCTATTTTCCGCTCGTCAACCTCTGGCTTGGTTAAATATTTTATCCAATAAAATCATTGCATTAGAAAGATAATTACTTTAGTGAAGTAATTTATTTTTCAGATTTTCGCTCTCAGAACTTGGCTAAATTTAAATAATAATGAAAGCAGAAAATCGCCTATTACGTTTTTAATTACGCGTTTTACTTAATTAAAGTTTATTTTATATTTAATCAATTCATTTATTCCTTTCAACTGAAACCATTCAGCGCCAGTTATTGCATTATATTTCCCGATGAGAGCGGTTTCATTAATATTCATTGATGAATGCAATTTATGTGGGTAAAACAGAATGAATATCTATGTTATAACAATGTAAGAATTGACGTTTTTACCTCTTTCAGGAGATCACACATGCACCAGTTACACTCCGCGTTAGTTATCCTAAATGGCAAAGGTGCCGGTAATCAGGACGTGCGTGAAGCGATTGACGGGTTACGCACCGCGGGAAATACCCTGCATGTTCGCGTGACGTGGGAACATGGTGATGCTAAGCGCTATGTCGCGGAAGCCGTAGAGCTCGGCGTCGAAACGATCGTGGCCGGCGGCGGCGATGGCACCATTAACGAAGTGTCTGATGCGCTGAGCCAGCACAGCGAATCCTCCCGTCCGGTATTGGCGGTATTACCGCTTGGCACAGCCAACGATTTTGCGACCGCCTGTTTAATCCCTGAAGAACCTCAGGCGGCGCTTCAACTCGCTTTGCAGGGGCGTGCGGTGGCGATCGACTTTGCCCGCATCAACGATAAACGCGTTTTTATTAATATGGCGACCGGCGGATTCGGCACCAAAATCACCACCGAAACGCCAGAGAAACTGAAATCCATTCTCGGCGGTGCCTCTTATTTCCTGCATGGGATTTTGCGTATGGATACGCTAAAGGCTGATTTTTGCCAGATTTCCGGCCCTGATTTCCATTGGGAAGGCAATGCGCTGGTGGTCGCTATCGGCAATGGCCGTCAAGCCGGTGGTGGACAGCCGTTGTGCCCCGAGGCCTTAATCAATGATGGGAAACTGGATCTGCGCGTTTTAACCTCTGATGAGTTGCTGCCCGCGCTGCTAGAAAGCCTGCTCAAAGGCGAAAGCAATAAAAACGTCATCGAAGCCTCATTGCCATGGTTAGAAATTACCTCACCTCATGAAATGACGCTCAATTTGGACGGCGAGCCCTTGAGCGCCAAGCATTTCCGCATTGAAATCGAACCTGACGCCATCAGCCTACGCCTGCCGCCAAACTGCCCGCTGATTGGTTAAATGAGCTCGCGATAAGCCCTAATCCGCTCTAATTTTCATTCTGCCCTTCCCCATTTGGGAGGGGCGCTATCTACACACCTCTCATTTTCTTCCCCATTCTTCCCCCAACTAAAACCGTGATCTCATCGGGCAAATTTCGATCATTATACTTGTATGGTAGTTATGTCAGGTTTATGTTTCCGTCATCATTAAGGTCACATTCCCAGCAGAGAAAAGTCCGCGCTAAGGAAATTCAAAAATGAAGATTGTTAAAGCTGAAGTATTTGTTACCTGTCCAGGGCGTAATTTTGTCACGCTGAAGATCACTACCGACGATGGGCTAACCGGCATCGGTGACGCAACGCTCAACGGGCGTGAACTGCCGGTGGCGTCCTATTTACAAGATCACGTTTGCCCACAGTTGATCGGACGCGACGCGCATAGGATCGAAGATATTTGGCAGTTTTTCTATAAGGGCGCTTATTGGCGTCGCGGCCCGGTCACCATGTCGGCAATTTCTGCCGTGGATATGGCGCTGTGGGACATCAAAGCCAAAGCCGCCAATATGCCGTTATATCAGCTGCTCGGCGGCGCATCTCGCGAAGGCGTCATGGTGTACTGCCACACCACCGGACACTCGCTTGATGACGTATTGGAAGATTACGCCAAACACAAAGAACTCGGTTTTAAAGCCATTCGCGTGCAGTGCGGCGTGCCGGGTATGAAAACCACCTATGGGATGTCCAAAGGTAAAGGTTTGGCCTATGAGCCTGCCACTAAAGGGAATTGGCCAGAAGAGCAGCTATGGTCAACGGAAAAATATCTCGATTTCACCCCGAAGCTATTTGCCGCCGTCCGTGACCGTTTTGGCTTTGATGAACATCTGCTGCACGACATGCATCACCGCCTAACGCCTATCGAAGCTGCGCGTTTTGGCAAGAGTATCGAAGACTATCGTCTGTTCTGGATGGAAGATCCAACCCCCGCAGAAAATCAGGAATGCTTCCGTTTGATCCGTCAGCACACCGTCACCCCTATCGCCGTGGGTGAAGCCTTCAACAGTATCTGGGACTGCAAGCAGCTGATTGAAGAGCAGCTCATTGATTATATCCGCACCACCATCACCCACGCGGGCGGCATCACCGGTATGCGCCGTATTGCCGACTTCGCCGCGTTATATCAGGTGCGTACCGGCTCTCACGGCCCATCCGATCTCTCGCCAATTTGCATGGCTGCCGCGCTGCATTTTGATTTGTGGGTGCCTAATTTTGGCGTTCAGGAATACATGGGCTATTCCGAGCAAATGCTGGAAGTGTTCCCGCACAGCTGGACCTTCGATAACGGCTACATGCATCCGGGTGACAAACCAGGACTCGGTATCGAATTCGATGAAAAACTCGCTGCTAAATATCCGTATGAGCCAGCCTATTTGCCCGTTGCGCGCCTTGAAGATGGCACGTTGTGGAATTGGTAACTAAGAGGAATTTCCAATGAAAAGCGTCGTTATTCAACAGCCAGAAAAGTTGGTCATTGAGGATCGTCCGATCCCGCAGCCACAAACGGGTGAAGTCAGAGTTCGCGTGCGTCGTGCGGGGATCTGCGGCTCAGACGTGCATATTTTCCGCGGGCATAATCCTTTCGCCAAGTATCCACGGGTTATTGGGCATGAGTTTTTCGGCATTATTGATGCCGTAGGTGAAGGCGTAGACACCAGCCGACAGGGAGAACGCGTGGTTATCGATCCCGTTGTCAGCTGCGGTCATTGTTATCCTTGCTCTATTGGGCGGCCAAATGTCTGCACCGAGTTACAGGTTATCGGTGTACATCGCGATGGGGGATTCAGTGAATATGCCTGTGCGCCTACGCGCAATGCTTATGTCGTTCCCGACAGCATTCCTGAAGCAGAAGCGACCATGATTGAGCCCTTTACCATTGCCGCGAATATTTGTGCTCAGCTCAAACCACAACCCAACGATGTGGCCTTGGTATACGGTGCGGGGCCAATGGGCTTAACCGTTATTCAGGCGTTACGCGGTGTGTATGGCGTCGCTACGATTATTGTCGCCGATCGTATTCCTGAGCGCTTGCAGATGGCACAGGCGAACGGTGCCGATCGCATCATCGACAATACCCATCTCGATTTAGCAGAAGTATTAAAGCAGGAAGGCATTCGCCCGACGCTGATCGTTGATGCCGCCTGCCACCCTTCAATTTTGCCTCAGGCTATTGCGCTGGCCTCTCCCGCCGCGCGTATTGGCATTATGGGATTCTCTTCCGAACCTTGCGTTCTTAATCAGCAAAGCATCACCAGTAAGGAAATCTCAATCTTCAGCTCACGTCTCAATAGCGCTCGTTTTCCTCAGGTTATTGAATGGATGAAGGAAAAGAAAATCCACCCAGAAAAGCTGATCACCCATAGCTTTCCACTTAAGCACGTCACCGATGCGCTCGTTCTGTTCGAACAAGATCAGAAAACCTGCTGCAAGGTGCTTTTAGATTTTAGTGAATAGGTTTTAGTAAAGAGATTTTAGCGAATAATTTTATCCAAAAAATTGGATACACGTGTGTCTGCCACAAACGGGCAGACACACACCCAACAACATAATGATAAAAGCACCACGTGGGGTAGTTATGGCTAAGAATTTACGTTGGACTATCGTGTTTCTGCTGTTTTTAGTCTACATGATCAACTATTTAGATCGTGTCGCACTGTCAATTACGTTACCGATGATCGAACAAGACTTATCACTCAATGCTGAGCAGTTCGGCATTATCTTTGGCAGTTTTTTCTTTGGGTACGCCGTATTCAATTTCATCGGTGGTCTTGCCGTCGATAAATTTGGTCCGCTATTAGTGCTCGGCGTTGCGGTAGGGCTTTGGTCAATTTTTTGTGGTTTCACCGCGTTGGCCTCCGGTTTTTATTCAATGCTGATCCTGCGCGTCTTGTTCGGTATGGCTGAAGGCCCTATTTGCTCCTCGGCCAACAAAATGATTAACGGCTGGTTTCCACGTAAGCAGGCGGCAACCGCCATGGGCTTGCTAAGCGCCGGTTCTCCGCTGGGCGGCGCAGTTGCCGGTCCTATCGTGGGATATTTAGCATTAGCTTTCGGTTGGCGTCCTGCGTTTATGATTATCTGCGCCATCGGTATTGTCTGGATGCTGATCTGGTTTTTTGTGGCTTCGGATTCGCCGGAGAAAAGCCGTCACGTCAGTCAGGAAGAACGTACGCTGATCGCTCAGCAAAAAAGCGAAGAGCTGAACGCGGATAACAACCAGCAACCGGGCCATTCGCTGATGTTTTACATGAAGCAGCCGATCATTCTGGCCACCGCGTTTGCTTTCTTTTGCTACAACTACATCCTGTTTTTCTTTCTCAGCTGGTTTCCGTCCTATCTGGTTCAGGCTCACGGCCTGAATATCAAAGAGATGAGTATCACCACGGTTATTCCTTGGATCGTTGGTTTTATTGGCTTGGCATTGGGCGGCATTATCTCTGACTGGATATTCCGCCTCACCGGCAAACTGCTGCTGTCGCGTAAAATCGTGCTGGTCGTATGTCTATTAGCCGCAGCAATCTGCGTTGCGTTGGCGGGTACAGTGAGTCAGGTGATTCCTGCGGTGATCCTGATGTCGGTGTCTATTTTCTTCCTCTACGTTACCGGTTCGATTTACTGGGCAATCATTCAAGACGTGGTGCACAAATCACGTATCGGCGGTGCCAGCGGCTTTATCCATCTGGTGGGTAGCGTGTCAGGAATTATCGGGCCCATCGTGACCGGATTTATTGTGCAAAACACCGGTAAATTCGACAGCGCCTTTATCTTAGCAGGCTGTGTGGCAGCGCTAGGCGCGCTTCTGGTGTTCTTTGTTATCCGTCCGGCAGCCTCAACGCCCGCGGTAATGAACCACGTTTAATCTTTGGTGAAAATACGACCGTTTGATACTCGTCAGACTTAATGGACATATTGATGAAAAACGACTTACTCCAAGCGAACGCTATCGTTCCTAGTTATTCTCGTGAACAGTTGAAAACCCGCATCGTGCATCTCGGTTTTGGGGCTTTTCACCGCGCTCATCAGGCCGTTTATGCCGACCAATTAGCCGCCGATCACCACAGTGACTGGGGCTATGGCGAAGTGAATCTGATCGGCGGTGAGCAGCAAATCCGCGATTTACGCCACCAGCAAAATCTCTTCAGCGTGGCAGAAATGTCGGAGCAAAGCTGGCAGTGCCGTGTTGTGGGAGTTGTTCGAGAGGCGTTGCATGTTCAGCTTGATGGATTAGACCGGGTAATGGACATGCTCTGCCAGCCGGACGTGGCGATTGTTTCCCTAACCATTACCGAAAAGGGCTATTGTCACCATCCCGCAAGCGGCATGCTCAACCTTGAGCATCCGTTAATTGCACACGATATTAAATATCCACAGCAACCCACGTCGGCAGCGGGCGTTATCGTTGCAGCGCTAGCAAAACGACGCGATCTGGGCTTACCCGCATTCACCGTGATGTCATGTGACAACATGCCAGAGAATGGACATGTTACCCACAACGTTGTCTGCGGGCTGGCGGCGGCGCAGTCGCCAGAATTAGCTGAGTGGATTGAGCAAAACGTCACGTTTCCTTCCACCATGGTCGATCGCATCGTTCCTGCCGTCACCGCTGAAACGCTTGATCAAATCGCTCTTCAACTTGGCTTACGCGATCCCGCGGGCGTCGCCTGCGAACCCTTTAGGCAATGGGTTATTGAAGACAATTTTGTCGCCGGTTGCCCAGCATGGGAACGAGTTGGTGCAGAGCTGGTCAGCAACGTGTTGCCTTATGAAGAGATGAAGCTGCGTATGCTGAATGGCAGCCATTCATTTTTAGCCTATCTAGGCTATCTGGCGGGGTATGCGCATATTAATGATTGCATGCAGGACGAAAACTATCGCCACGCTGCACGGAGGCTGATGCTGAATGAACAAGCGCCCACGCTCAGCGTTCCCAACGTGGATTTGCAGGCATACGCCGATTCGCTCATCGCCCGTTATTCAAACACGGCGCTCAAGCACCGCACGTGGCAAATTGCGATGGACGGCAGCCAAAAACTGCCTCAGCGAATGCTCGACTCTGTACGCTGGCATCTCTCACACGGTTCCCGCTTTGATCTTCTCGCGTTAGGTATTGCAGGCTGGATGCGCTACGTCGGCGGCATTGATGAACGCGGGCAGCCCATTGAAATTAGCGATCCCCTGCTGGCTGATATTCAGCGCAGCGTACAAAGCTCCGCGGAAGGACAGGAAAGGGTATCGGCACTGCTTTCTCTCGAGGCCATATTTGGTGCTGATTTGCCTCAGAATCCTGAATTTGTGCGGGCGGTAAACACCGCATATGCCTTGCTATTAGCACGGGGAGCAAAAGATAGCGTTGCCCACACGCTGAAATCAACGGTCTGTTAATTTACTGGCCCGCACCCGCGGGCCGTTCTTAAAAGCATTTACCTCACCCATCGCCATGATTGCAAGATTTAGGCAAACTTATGCCTGAATGCTGTTAAAATGCAGGCACTTTTACAAAAACTCAACGATCCCATACGCATGCCGATGTCTACACCTCAGCAGAACTACGACCTAAATGGCACTGTTCCAGTGAATCAGCAAATCTACCGCTATCTGCGTAAAGACATTGTTGAATGCACCATTCCTCCCGGTACGCTGCTTTCAGAGAAAGAGATCTCGACACGGTTTAACGTTTCACGCCAGCCGGTGCGCGAAGCGTTTATCAAACTGGCGGAAAACGGATTAGTACAGATCCTGCCGCAGCGCGGGACCTTTGTGCAGAAAATATCGGTTAAGCGCGTCGCTGACGGACGTTTTATTCGCAGCGCTATCGAATGCAGCATTGCACGACGCGCCGCAGAGCTGGCAACACCAAGCCAATTGCTGCTGCTAGAGCACAGTATTAGCCGTCAAAAACTGGCCGCACAGCATCAGCAAACCAGCGAGTTCTTAGCCTTAGACGATCAATTCCATCAGCTACTGACCGACATAGCTGACTGCCCTTTGGCGTGGGAAACCATTGAGAACATCAAGGCGACGATGGACCGAGTGCGTTTTCTCACCTTAAGTAAAGTTTCACCACCGGAAAGCCTGATCAGCCAGCACGAAAAAATCTATCAGGCGATCGCCAACGGTGACGCCGACGCCGCAGAAGAGGCCGTGCTGGCGCATCTACAGCAGATGATTCACACCATCACGCCGATTGAACAGCAAAACAAAGACTGGTTCGAATAGCGTTTAAGCGCGGCTGTCCTTTCAGGCTGACAGCGACAAGGCTCACTTTTTCTCCCATCACCTAGAGCTGGTTCAATAAAGCATGTATTGTACCGGCTGGCTGTAAGCAAACCGCTAATATCTTGTTAAGTAATTTCACTCATTGCTCAAGGTCATTTGCCTGAGCCAAGACGGGAGTTCACCATGACTGATATCGCTAAGTTGTTAGGTAAAGAAGCCGATTCACTGCTCCAACATCGCTGTACCACCCTACCCGCTGAACAGTTTTATCTTCCCGGAGCGGACTTCGTTGACCGCGTCATGATCGACAATAACCGCTCTCCGCGCGTGCTGACCGCCATGCAGAATCTGTACAATACCGGCCGTTTAGCTGGAACAGGCTATTTGTCGATTCTGCCAGTCGATCAGGGCGTTGAACATTCAGCCGGAGCCTCTTTCGCGGCAAACCCACTCTATTTCGATCCCAAAAACATCGTTGAACTGGCGCTTGAAGCAGGATGTAACTGCGTAGCTTCAACCTACGGCGTACTGGCATCCGTATCGCGCCGCTATGCTCATAAAATTCCATTCTTAGTTAAGCTTAACCATAACGAAACCCTGAGCTATCCGACTCAATATGACCAAACGCTGTATGCCAGTGTTGAGCAGGCTTTCAATATGGGCGCTCAGGCCGTGGGTGCCACGATTTACTTCGGATCTATTGAGTCACGCCGCCAGATAGAAGAGATTTCTGCCGCCTTTGAGCGTGCGCATGAGCTGGGCATGGTCACCGTACTGTGGGCCTATCTGCGTAATCCAGCGTTCAAAAAAGATGGCGTTGATTATCACGCCAGCGCTGATTTAACCGGACAGGCCAACCATCTGGCCGCCACGATTGGCGCTGATATCGTGAAGCAAAAGATGGCCGAGAATAATGGCGGGTACAAAGCGGTTAACTTTGGTTATACCGATGAACGCGTCTATAGCAAACTCACCACCGATAATCCGATTGATTTGGTTCGCTACCAGCTCGCTAACTGCTACATGGGCCGCGCAGGCCTCATTAACTCCGGTGGTGCGGCTGGTGAAAACGATATGTCTGAGTCTGTACGCACCGCGGTTATTAATAAAAGAGCCGGCGGCATGGGCTTAATCTTAGGCCGTAAAGCCTTCAAGAAATCCATGAAAGACGGCGTTGCATTAATCAACGCCGTGCAGGATGTTTATTTAGATAAGCACGTGACTATTGCTTAATCGGTATCGCCTGACGGGCTTTTCCTAAGCCCGTCACTCTTCTTCTCTAACTTCATGTTTTAACGATTCAGGGATCTCTTTCTTTAAACGATCCAACATGGCAGAAAATACCGGGTTATGCGCCGACGAACGGTTATAAATCATATAAATTCTTACCTGCGGCATAACAAAGTCGGTTTTCAACACTTGGACATTAAAACTGTTTTTGAAGCGATTCAATAAGCCCGCAGGGATCACACCAACGGTATCCGTATTTTCCAATACGCTCATGATCGTGAGCATTGAGTTACTGGTAAATACGACGTTTCTATTACCTAGCGCTTCATTAATTTTTATTTTCCCCGCCACAACCTCAGGATCATCAATGTTAATCGCGGTAAATTTTTCATGCTCAGCCAATTCTTGCGTAAGCACTCCTTTTAAGCGCGGATGATCTTTACGGCAAACAAATAAAACCTCAGTGTCAGCGCAGGGTATACATATGGTCGAAAAACTGGTGTACGGGCTGGTACTGAAAATGATATCCGCCTTGCGAAAACTCAGTAACTCTTCCGTTTTCAACGATTCGGTATAGCCACTGTAATGAATGATTTCGTAGTCAACGCCGTCATCTTGTAAACCTTGCAGCACCGCTGGCAGCAATGCCATCCCCATAAACGGTGGGGAGTAAACGACAAACTTCTTTTTCAAGTCATTATCGGATGAAACGCTAACCACGCGGCCAAGCTGCTCCATGCTTTGCGTCAGTTGTTCATGCAAGTTAATCGCCACAGTGGTGGCTGAAATGCCCTTCCCTTCACGAATAAATAGCGGATCGTTAAAATGATTACGTAATTTTTGCAAAGACTGGCTGACCGCGGAAGGCGTCATTCCCATGGATGTGGCAGCCAAACTCACACTCGAATGGGCATATACCATTTCAAAAACAGTCAGTAAATTTAGGTCAAAGATTTTTATCTTTCCCAAAGAGTTGCGTTCGGTATATCCGCTCATAGATAGTGCGCTCATGTTTATATAAAAAATATATGAAACAATATCGATTAATAATTACAATAAATCCATAAACTGCCACTACATTACTTATTAAGTAATTATAATCAATAAAAATTAGCAGAAATATCCAGATCCGTTGGAATGTCACAATATTTTTCGAACGCAAAAAAAAAGCTCCGTATTCTTAATAAGATACAGAGCTTTTTATCAGGCTAAATATTAATGTCGATTACGTACTAGCTGATAGCGGCGGGTAAGATACTCTACCGGAACGCTCCAGATATGGACTAAACGACAGAACGGAAATAGCACGAATAGCGTCATGCCCAATACGATATGCAGCTTAAAGATCAGCGCAACACCCTCTAAATGCGCAGCCGCACCGGTGTGGAATGTCACGATAGACTGTGCCCACGCCACCAGCTTCATCATTTCACTGCCGTCCATATGTTGGGCGGAGAAAGGAATGGTGAGAAGCCCTAAGCACACCTGAACCACCAGCAGCGTCAGGATTAAAATATCGCCCACGCTTGAGGTTGCACGCACGCGAGGATTCATTAAACGACGCTTGAGCAGCATAACGCCGCCGATCAGCATCATCACACCGCAGGCACCACCGGCAAACATCGCCATTTTCTGCTTAATGGGCACCGGCAGGAATGATTCATACATCCAATGCGGTGTTAGCATGCCTAAGAAATGCCCAGCGAAAATACCTAAGATACCAATGTGGAAAAGGTTAGATGCCAGACGCATGCCCTTTTTATCCAACATTTGGCTAGAGCCCGCACGCCAGCTGTATTGTCCATAGTCGTAACGGATCCAACTGCCAATCAGGAAAATTGCCCCCGCCAGATAGGGATAGATATCGAAAAAGAACTGGTTGAGATAATTCATTAGCGTTCTCCTGCCACCGGCGTGGCGTCCAAACTGAGATACTGCGGCGCAACCGCACCTGCGAAACGACGGTGATGGGCGTTCTGCTGTGCCGACGCACAGCCTTCTTCACCCAGAAACTTCACCTGTTCCTCTTCCCACACCGCATCTAACGCCGCCGGGGTATCGTCACGCGTTTCCTGTGCCACTTTATCGCTCAGTTGCTCACTGGCGACGTGAGTGCCTGAAACCGCCAGCAGCAGATCAAACAGTACGGCATAGTGGCTTTGACGATCTTTTAAACGTGCGCCCAACAATGCCAGAATTGGCACGATGTCCAACAATCCCTGACGCGCCGTCTCACGATCGCGGCTAGCGAGGAATTCGAGATACATCGGCAGGAAATCAGGCAGCTCACGGCTGTCGATCTCTAAACCCGCAGCGTTATATTGCGCCATCAAATCAACCATCGCCTGACCACGATCGCGTGATTCACCGTGTACGTGCTCAAACAACAGCAAAGACGTCGCACGGCCACGGTCAAACAGTTCACAGTATTGCGCCTGAACATCCATCAGATCGTTTTGGGTGAAATCACGAATAAAGGTCAGCAACTGCACCGACTGTGCCAGCGTCAATTCACTGGCGTCATCTAATGCCGTCACCAGCTCTTGCCGATTTTCCCATAATGCCTCATCGGGATAATCCAGCAGACGAGCGATAATGCGCAGCGTCATCATCAGCTTTTCTCCCCATGAATATCGGCATCACGCGGTGTTTTCTGCGTCACGTCGATAGCGTCGATACGGCGACTGTTAAACAGGTTGAATTTGGTATCGCTGCCGTGACAACCATCGCCAAAGCTAAACCCACAGCCTTTGCTTTCAGGGAAAGCTTCACGCGCTTGTTCACGGTGGCTTGATGGGATCACGAAGCGATCTTCGTAATTCGCGATAGCCAAGTAGCGGTACATTTCCTGTGCCTGAGCCTCGGTTAATCCCACCTGCTCGAGCGCGCTGGTGTCAATAACGCCATCAACGGTTTCTGCACGTTTGAAGTGACGCATAGCCAACATGCGTTTCAACGCCAGCAGCACCGGTGCGGTATCGCCCGCCGTCAGCAGATTAGCCAAGTATTGAACGGGGATACGCAGGCTTTCTACATCCGGCAATACGCCGGTATGCGGTAAAGCACCGGCATCGGCCGCCGACTGAATTGGCGACAACGGCGGTACATACCACACCATTGGCAGCGTGCGATATTCAGGGTGCAGTGGCAGAGCCAGCTTCCAGTCCATCGCCATTTTGTACACCGGCGATTTCTGCGCTGACTCAATCACGCCCTGCGGGATGCCGTCTTTCAAGGCTTGTTCAATCACCGCCGGATCGTTTGGATCCAAGAAGATATCCAGCTGGCGCTGATACAGATCTTGTTCATTTTCTGCCGCTGCCGCATCAGCAATTTTATCTGCGTCATACAGCAATACGCCGAGGTAGCGGATACGCCCTACGCAGGTTTCAGAACAGATAGTTGGCTGTCCGGACTCGATGCGTGGATAGCAGAAAATGCATTTCTCAGACTTGCCGCTTTTCCAGTTGAAGTAGATTTTTTTGTACGGGCAACCGGTCAAACACATGCGCCAGCCGCGGCATTTGTCCTGATCGATCAGCACAATACCGTCTTCCGAACGCTTATAGATCGCGCCGCTTGGGCAAGTGGCCACACACGCCGGATTCAGACAGTGCTCACACAGGCGTGGCAAATACATCATGAAAGTATTTTCGAACTGGCCATACATCTCTTTTTGCATGTTGGCGAAGTTCTGGTCTTTGGCGCGCTTGGAAAATTCGCCGCCCAGAATATCGTCCCAGTTCGGGCCGTTTTCGATTTTCTTCATACGCTGACCGGTGATCAGCGAGCGTGGACGCGCAATCGGCTGATGCTTACTTTCCGGCGCGTTTTGCAGATGATGATAATCGTAGTCAAACGGTTCGTAGTAATCGTCTAATCCCGGAACGTCAGGGTTAGCAAAGATTTTAGACAGCAGCCCCACGCGGTTGCCCATGCGTGGTTCTAACTTGCCGTTAATCTTGCGGATCCAGCCGCCTTTCCATTGCGATTGGTCTTCCCAATTGTGGGGATAGCCCACACCGGGTTTGCTTTCAACGTTGTTAAACCACGCGTATTCAGTACCTTCACGGCTGGTCCAGACGTTTTTACAGGTCACGGAACAGGTATGGCAGCCAATGCATTTATCGAGATTCAGCACCATGCCGACTTGAGAACGGATTTTCATTTGGCTTTCTCCTGCTGGCTACCCTGAGAGTAGTCGTTACCTTCTTCGTCTAACCAGTCGATACGGTTCATCTTACGTACCACCACAAACTCATCACGGTTGGAACCCACGGTACCGTAGTAGTTAAAGCCGTAGGCCAACTGAGCATAGCCACCAATCATGTGCGTCGGTTTCGGCGAAATACGTGTAACCGAGTTATGAATACCGCCGCGTTGGCTGGTGATTTCTGAACCAGGAATATTCACGATACGTTCCTGCGCGTGGTACATCATGGTCATGCCCGCTGGGATACGCTGGCTCACTACCGCACGCGCCGTTAATGCGCCGTTGGCGTTGAAGGCTTCGATCCAGTCGTTATCTTCAATGCCTAACTCTTTGGCGTCATCTTCGCTCAGCCAAACAATCGGGCCGCCGCGGCCTAACGTCAGCATCAATAAGTTGTCGCTGTACGTTGAGTGAATGCCCCACTTCTGATGCGGAGTCAGGAAGTTCAGCGCTTTCTCTTTGTTGCCGTTCGGGGATTTCCCCATCACCGGTGCCGCCGCACGAGTGTCAATCGGTGGACGATAGACCAGCAAGCTTTCCCCGAAGGCACGCATCCATTCATGATCCTGATAAAGCTGCTGACGGCCGCTCAGGGTGCGCCAAGGGATCAGCTCATGCACATTGGTGTAGCAGGCGTTATAAGAGACATGTTCGTCTTCCAAGCCAGACCACGTTGGGCTTGAGATAATCTTGCGCGGCTGCGCCTGAATATCACGGAAGCGAATTTTTTCGTCTTCTTTGTTCAGAGCTAAATGGGTGTGGTCACGGCCGGTAATATTGCTCAGCGCCTGCCATGCTTTCACTGCCACCTGTCCGTTAGTTTCAGGCGCCAATGACAGAATGACCTCTGCCGCATCAATCGCCGTGTCGATTTTCGGACGTCCGGCTGCTGCACCGTCTGGCTGGGTATAGTTAAGCTGTTTGAGGAAATCGACTTCGGTCTGAGTATTCCAGCTAATGCCTTTGCCGCCGTTGCCCAAGGTGTCCATTAACGGCCCCAGAGACGTAAAGCGCGCATAGGTGTTTGGATAATCACGTTCAACCGCAATGATATGCGGCGCAGTTTTACCCGGAATAAGATCGCATTCGCCTTTTTTCCAATCCTTCACGCCAAACGGCTGCGCCAATTCGGCTGCGGAGTCGTGCTGGATAGGTAAGGTAACGATGTCGGTTTCTTTGCCTAAATGGCCGTCACACATGCGCGAGAACGCATCGGCGATACCTTTATAGATTTCCCAGTCGCTTTTGGATTCCCACGCAGGATCGACCGCGGCAGACAATGGATGAATAAACGGATGCATATCCGACGTATTCATGTCGTCTTTTTCGTACCATGTTGCGGTTGGCAGCACGATATCGGAATAGAGACAGGTGCTCGACATACGGAAATCAAGCGTGACCACCAGATCCAATTTGCCTTCGCCCGCGTTATCTTTCCATTCAACGTCTTCAGGTTTCACACCGCCCTGCTGGCCCAAATCCTGACCTTGAATACCGTGTTCGGTACCCAGCAGGTATTTCAGCATGTACTCATGGCCTTTACCGGAAGATCCCAGCAGGTTTGAACGCCATACGAACAGGTTACGTGGGAAGTTTTTCTCATCGTCTGGCTGCTCAGCGGCAAAACGAATCGAACCTTCTTTTAGGCTTTTAACCGTGTAATCCACCGGAGACAGGCCTGCTGCGCGGGCTTGTTCAGCAATATGCAGCGGGTTTGTTCCGAGCTGAGGCGCAGAAGGCAGCCATCCCATACGTTCGGCACGAACGTTTAAATCAATCAGGCTGGTGCTAAAACGAGATTTATCCGCCATTGGCGACAGCAGTTCTTCGGTGCCAACGGTTTCATAGCGCCACTGGCTTGAATGGTTGTAGAAGAAAGAGGTGCTGTTCATATGGCGCGGTGGACGCTGCCAATCCAGACCAAATGCCAGCGGAGTCCAGCCCGTTTGTGGACGCAGTTTTTCCTGCCCAACGTAGTGAGCCCAGCCGCCACCGCTTTGGCCGACGCAGCCGCAGAAGATCAGCATGTTGATCAGGCCACGGTAGGTCATATCCATGTGATACCAATGGTTCACACCGGCACCGACGATAATCATCGAGCGACCGTGGGTTTTTTCGGCGTTTTCCGCAAACTCACGCGCAATGCGCACGATATTTTCTTTGCTTACGCCGGTAACCAATTCAGCCCAAGCTGGAGAATAGGCTTTAACATCGTCATAGCTTTGCGCACAGTTTTCATCGTTCAAGCCGCGCTCAATGCCGTAGTTTGCCAAGGTCAAATCGTAGACGCTGGTCACTAACGCCGTAGAACCATCGGCCAGCTGTAGGCGTTTAACCGGCAGCTTATGCAGCAGCACGTCTTTGAGCTCAACGCTGTTAAACTGATCGGTTTCGCCGGTCTTAATGCCGCCAAAATACGGGAAGCCAACTTCAGCAATTTCGTCATGATTATCGAGCAGGCTGAGCTGTAATTTAACTTCTTTACCGCTCACGCCGTCACGCTGTTCGAGATTCCATTTGCCCTTCTCGCCCCAACGGTAGCCGATAGACCCCTGCGGCGCGGTCAGTTCGCCGTTTTGGTTAATCGCAACGGTTTTCCACTCAGGATTATTTTCTTGGCCTAAACCATCCACCAAGTCAGAAGCGCGTAGCATACGACCCGCGGCATAATGGCCTTCTGCACGTTGCTCCAACAGCACCAGCATTGGCATGTCGGTGTAGGTGCGCACGTAGTCGGCAAAATATTCGGTCTGACGCTGAACGTGGAACTCATTGAGGATCACATGCCCCATCGCTAACGCCATGGCGCTATCGGTACCCTGTTTCGGGTTCAGCCAGTGGTCACACAGTTTGGCAATTTCCGCGTAGTCCGGCGTTACCGCGACGGTCTTCGTGCCTTTGTAACGCACTTCGGTGAAGAAGTGCGCATCAGGCGTGCGTGTTTGCGGAACGTTAGAGCCCCAAGCAATGATATAGGAAGAGTTATACCAGTCAGCCGATTCAGGCACGTCGGTTTGCTCGCCCCACGTCATTGGCGATGCAGGAGGCAAATCGCAGTACCAATCATAGAAGCTCAGGCATACACCGCCGATCAGCGACAGATAGCGTGCGCCCGCCGCATAGGAAACCATCGACATCGCAGGGATCGGCGAGAAGCCAATAATACGGTCTGGACCATACTGCTTGGCGGTATAAACGTTTGATGCCGCAATCAGTTCGTTCACTTCTTTCCAGCTCGAACGAACGAAACCACCGCGACCACGCGCCTGTTTGTATTCTTTAGATTTCTCAGTGTCGCTAACGATAGAAGCCCATGCGTCTACCGGATCGCTGTGCTGGGCTTTCGCTTCACGCCACAGTTTCATCAGGCGCTTACGCATCATCGGATATTTCACGCGGTTAGCGCTATACAGATACCAAGAGTAGCTCGCACCGCGCGGGCAGCCGCGTGGTTCGTGGTTTGGCAAATCAGGGCGAGTACGAGGATAGTCAGTCTGCTGTGTTTCCCAAGTGACTAGACCGTTCTTGACGTAAATCTTCCAGCTACATGAACCGGTACAGTTTACCCCGTGGGTAGAGCGCACGATTTTGTCATGTTGCCAGCGGCTGCGGTATCCGTCTTCCCAGTCACGGTTAACGTTCAGTTCTTGGCCGTGGCCATCAGCGAACGTTTCGCCTTTCTGTTTGAAATAACGGAACCGGTCAAGAAATTTGCTCATCCGGAGTTCTCCTGATACGGGGATTAAATCCCCTGTCATTATTGTGAAATATGCGTGATGCATTGCTCAGATTGCGGCCAGACTACCGAGCGTTACGCGCGCGGAACTTGATTGCGATCAAGGCAGAATGCGAGGCCTATTTCGGTATCAGTGCGAAATACCACCAAAGGATAAGATCGTGAAAAACATCTAATTCAATGAAAAATAAAGATTAAATTTAAATATATATATTTTATTGAGGATAGTTTGATAGGCAGGACTATTTGGGGGTAGGTAAGTCGTTGATGGCCATCAGGTCAGCCTTTTTGCTCAATGCTTCGACGTTAAACCATAAGGAAAAAGAGTAACAACATGAAAATGGGATATTGTATTTGCCACTCAGACATATCAGCATCACGCCGAAAATATCCCCTTCTGGATTATTCTTTCAGCCAGAAATTGCGTTTTACTCTTGAGATTGACACCTGATGAGTCATATAAATATGTGATGTTTCCTATTTTGGCAGCGCTTCCCTTATTCGCTAATGCCATTGAACCAGACACCAGTTCTCCCATTCAGCATCAAAAATGCGGAAAAAACATTAACCTAACGTTGAGAAACGTGGCCGATGGTCACGCCGTTATCGGTTTGATTAACCGTAAAACCAAGGCTTGGGATTATTTTTACTCTCATAATGGCTTTGTCAGCGATTACAAATATTCCCAATATGTTCCCGTTGTCCATAACGCTAAATCCGATAGCTACGCGTTAGCGAAAGAAACCTCCAGCAACAGCCATGAGATTTATTGGGGAGTGGATAAAGCCGGTAATTATCAATTAGCCCTTGGCAAACACAGCTATCGCTGCGGGCCGCTGATGGTGCCAGAAAAGAATCCCGCGCGTGTAAACGACAATTTAAACGCAGCCTATGGTGAATAGTCGCCCTGCTGTTCGCCAATAGTAAAAAGCCCCCGCGAGAAATTAGCGGGGGCTTTTTTATCAGAACAAGCAAACTTATTAACGTAACGCGACTTACTTAAGCCAGATTTTAGGGGAACCACTCCGATGGGGTCGTAGCGGCGTAAGCCGCCGACAACTTTGCCAGGAGCAAAGTTGAACAACGCGTCAGCGTTGCCCTTTAGGGAGGAACACATGGATGTGTTCCGTAACCGCCCCGCGGGGTGGTAGCCCCGTGTATCTCGATCTCTTAAACGATTAAGATCTATTAGCGGGCTTTCTTTGTTGCCAGCGTTTTCAAATTACGGCCATAAACAAACCACGTAATCAGAATACAGACGACGTAAAACACCACAAAGACCTTCATGGCCCCAGCCGGAGAACCGGTCAGCGCCAGCGATGTACCGAAGGCTTTAGGAATGAAGAAGCCCCCTGCTGCGCCAATGGCGGAGATAAAGCCAAGCGCCGCTGCGGTATCAGTTACGGCTTCACGCTGTGCCTGATCGTCGCTACCGCCACGCGCTTTCACGCTGTCGATAGTGATCTTACGGAATACCACCGCAATCATCTGGAACGTAGAACCACTGCCTAACCCAGCGGTTAAGAACAGCAGCATGAAGACGCTGTAGAAGGCGATAAACGAACCACCCACTCCGTGAGTTGGCAGCGTCAGGAACAACAGCGCGGCAAAAATCGCCATCAGCACAAAGTTGATCAGCGTGACGCGAATGCCGCCAAAGCGATCGGACAGAGCCCCGCCGACCGGACGGGCCAACGCCCCGAGGAACGGACCAAAGAAGGCGTAATGTAGGATCACAACATCAGGGAACTGGGTTTTTGACAGCATGGCAAAGCCTGCGGAAAAACCAATAAACGAGCCGAACGTCGAAAGATACAGCACGCTCAAGATCCACAGATGCCCACGTTTAAGCACCGGCAGTTGTTGGCTGAGCGAAGCTTTAGACGCGGCTAAATCGTTCATGCCAAACCAAGCAAACAGCGTAGCAATAATCAGGAACGGCACCCAGATCCATGCGGCGTTTTCCAACCACAGGCTACTGCCGTCTAGCTGAGTATGTCCTGTACCACCGAAGATACCGAAAATGCTGACGGAAATAGCAATTGGCGCAATCAGCTGCATCACGCTAACGCCTAAATTACCTAAACCACCGTTTAAGCCCAGCGCTCCGCCCTGTTTGTTCTTAGGGAAGAAGAAGCTGATGTTCGCCATACTGGAGGCGAAATTAGCACCGGCAAAACCACACAGCAGGGAAATCGTCACGAAAACGCTAAACGGCGTCGTGGGATCCTGCACCGCATACCCCAGCCATAGGCAAGGAATAATGAGGAAAATCGTGCTGATTGTCGTCCAGCGACGCCCACCAAACATGGGGATCACAAAGGAGTATGGCACGCGCAAAATGGCACCCGAAACAGAGGGCAGCGCGGTCAACATAAACAGCTGGTCGGTGGTGAAGTTAAACCCGACTTTGTTGAGATTTACCGCTACCGCGCTGAACAGCATCCAGACGCAAAAAGCGAGTAATAAACAGGGAATTGAAATCCATAGATTACGTTGAGCCGTTTTTTGGCCAATTTGCTGCCAAAAATCAGGCTCTTCAGGGCGCCAATCCTGGATCACGCCCCCTTTCGATTGTGTATCTGGAGCGGATGCTTGTGTCATAAAAACCTCTGCCTTTATCCGGTTAGTAGCGGAGTTGTACGCATCACGCACGTGGGCAAACTTGATACAAATCAAGCCGCTGTAAGGTAGCAATTTAGCGAAATCAGCCATAACTCCCTTAATGAGTAGGCTATAATTATAAAAATATTTTCGAAGAATCATTCGTTTAAAGCTTTGAAAATTGAGCCTCGCCACGTGAGTGGCACAAGCAAATATTAAGGGTTACTTCCTTATGGGTATGGGGTTATAGGCTAGGATGATTTAAAAAGGCTTTTCAAAGGTATCTTTCCCTTCTCCCCCAGCTGGTAGATTTTCATGAAACATTTCTGTGCACGTTTTTCCATTGTCAGTCAGGTAGCCGTTTTGATGCTACTGCTTGGCATATGTGGTATTGCAGGAATGAGCGTTTCCAGCTGGATGGCACAGAGCATTCAAGGCAACGCGCATGCGATCAACACCTCTGGTGCGCTGAGAATGCAGAGCTACCGTCTACTTTCGATGGTACCGCTGAATGCCAATGCAGATAGCAAACGCTGCTTAGATGAATTAAATAACGATTTAAATAGCCCAGTGTTACTTGCAGCGGTCAAGGAAGAGCATCTCAACAAGCAGTTTTCCGCCCTACAACAAGCTTGGCTGGGCGATCTGCGCCCCGCACTGCTTGCCGCACAGCATCCCGATGATGCGCGGGATAACGTGGCTAAATTTGTCGGCCACCTCGATGAGCTAGTCTCCGCCATCGACCATCAAACCGAACAGCGTTTGACGATGGTGAGCATGGTACAAAAGATTTTTATTATTCTGACGCTGTTATTGCTGGTTGGCACCGTGGTCTATTTACGTCGCCGATTACTCCACCCTTGGCGCCAACTGGTCAGCATGTCGCAGGCGATTGGACAAGGGAATTTCAGCCAGCGTTTTCAGCAGACCGATCATCAGGATGAAATGGCTATTTTGGGTTCAACGCTGAACGCCATGTCGTCCGAACTTTCGCTGATGTATGGCAAACTCGAGCAGTTGGTCGAGCAGAAAACCACGGATTTGCAGAAGAAAAATCAGGTATTGTCGTATTTGTATCGCGCCAGCCGCCAGCTCCATTCGCGCGCGCCGCTATGTTCTCGTCTGCTACCGGTGCTTACAGAGCTGCAAGAGCTCACACCGCTGCACTCGTTACAAATTCGCTTGTATGAAAACAACAGCGACGAGCAGTTTGACGAACTGAACTGCGTGGAAACACAACGTCCCAAGCACTGTCCCGATACGCATTGCGTGCAGTGTTTGAATCACACAGATCATGCCCCAAATAAACCCAGCTCTACCGTAAGCTGGAGCTTGAACGATCAAAGCGGCCGCTATGGTTTAATTTTGGCTCAGCTGCCTGAAGGCATGACGCTACAGCCCGAGCAAAAACAGCTGATGATGACGCTGTCCGAACAGATCACCAGCACGTTGGCCCTTGAGCAACAGGCCGACCAGCAACAACAGCTGGCGGTGATGGAAGAACGTTCTGCCATTGCCCGTGAGCTACACGACTCTATCGCCCAGTCGCTCTCATGCTTAAAGATGAAAATCAGCTATTTGCAGATGCAGTCCACGGCGTTGCCTGACAATATTCAAACCCAGCTGCAAGAGATGCGTGAAGAGCTGAATGCCGCCTATCGTCAACTGCGCGAGCTGCTCACGACTTTTCGCCTGAAACTGAGCGAGCCGGGGTTACTGGCTGCTTTGCAGGTCACCGTCGCCGAATTTAATCAACGCTTTGGTTTTACTATCCATTTTGACTATCAGCTTCCGGCCAAAAGCGTTCCATCCCATCAGGCAATTCATTTGGTACAAATTGCCAGAGAAGCCCTAAGTAACATACTTAAACACGCACAGGCAACGCAGGTTGATATGACTATCACCCTGCAAGATGATGAAATCATTATGTCTATTTGCGACAACGGCCTAGGTATTAGCACTTCCCCTGAGCGGCAAAATCACTACGGCCTCGTGATCATGAGCGATAGAGCCCAGAGCCTGAACGGGGAATGCCACATTTCACGTCGTGCGAGCGGTGGCACCGAAGTACGAGTCACATTCCCGCAGGAATTGCGCTAATCCCACGGCATCTGGTTTAGAGGAGAAATTGATGAATTCCACATTAACTCAAGACGATCAATATACGATTCTGTTAATTGACGATCACCCGATGCTTCGCAGCGGTGTAAAACAACTGATTAGCCTTGAGCCACAGCTCAAGGTCATCGGCGAAGCCAGCAACGGCCAGCAGGGCATTGAGTTGGCGGAAGAGCTCGATCCCGATTTGATTTTGCTCGACCTTAATATGCCAGGCATGAACGGGCTGGAAACGCTGGATCAGCTTCGTACCCGCACACTATCAGGCCGCGTGGTGGTGTTTAGCGTTTCTAATCATGAAGATGACGTCATCAGCGCGCTCAAACGCGGTGCCGATGGTTACCTGCTTAAAGATATGGAGCCCGAGGATCTGCTGCGTTCACTGCATCAGGCCGCGGCCGGACAAGTGGTTATCAGCGAGGCGCTCACACCGGTATTAGCCGCCAGCCTGCGTGAAAGTCGCCCTTCTTCAGAGCGCGATGTGCAGCAATTAACCCCGCGCGAATGTGATATTTTGAAGCTGATTGCGCAAGGTTTACCGAACAAAATGATCGCCCGTAAATTAACCATCACCGAAAGTACGGTTAAAGTTCACGTGAAACATTTACTGAAAAAAATGAAATTAAAATCACGTGTAGAAGCCGCCGTATGGGTATTGCAAGAAAAGGTCTTTTAATTAAAAAAACAAAAAAGCCCGCGAGACAAATATCAGCGGGCTTTTATTGCGGTATTAAAAATTACTTATTCTGATCGACCAAGAATTTCACGACATCGGCAAATTCAGTGCGGTAACCATCGATGGTTTTGCTCTGCATTCCGTCATTTTTAATCTGATATTGCCCATCGACATAGAATGATGGCGTACCGCGCACACCAAAGGCCTCGATGGCATTTTGCTGTTTTGCGGTGATTGATTTCACCATAAAGCTATGAACCGCGCCGTCATATTCTTCGGCTGGAATACCCGCCTTAATAAATACCTGACGGATACCCTCTTTATTCTTTATCGATTGCTCTTTTTGAACGGCATCGAAGAGAGGCTTTTCTACTTTATTTTCAACCCCTAATGCAATGGCAACGGACCATGCTTCGGTCAGTTCTTCACCCATAGAACCGAGGAAGCTGACGTGGTATTTCACCACTTTATCGTTCTGAGGCAGACGTTCGTTAACGGCTTCACCCACTTTATAAACATTGGCAAATTGATTACACGGCGGGCAATAAAAGGAGAAAAACTCAACAACGGTTGGCGCATTGGGCACCTGGTTTTTCAGTTTGATGTACTGATCGCCTTCCTGATAGTCTGCCGCGTGTGATGCAAAAGAAAATAAAGAGAATGTGCTGAGTAGCGCCAGCAAAAGATATTTTTTCATATTTGTAAACATTACCGTCATTAGAGAGTTAAACAACGGCCAAAATGTTAGCATCAACGGTTATAAAACCCTGCTGGCTTTACGGTTTATTACATAGTCAATGACATAGAAAGACAAACACCATTATTAATTGCGTGCTGATAGTTTCAAAAGAAAATATTTTATATGCACATCTCATGGATGTGATTTATTCCCCAAGCGGTAAATTCATCTTGGGGAATATCAAACAAAAATGCGTTAAAAAATCAGTTCCAATCAGGCGCACTTTCAATTTGCTTGGTGAGCATCGCTTTCATCTGGCTGTCTGGTTTGCCCAGCCACTGATATTTTGCGTGCTTGCTTGGGTGGTCGAGCGCGTCAGGCGTATCCGCTATTTCCACACGAACGCCCCAAGCCTGTTTCTTATCGTTGCTAAACGCCACGTACATAAAATTATTAGCGCAGTCATGTGGCTTGCAGATATTGCCAACCTGATATTTTTTGCCTTGCCACGTTACCCATTCTGGCGGCGTTGAGGTGCCTGAGCCTTTACGTGCCCACACGGGCAAGTTTTTCTGCCCTTTCACCATCTTCTGCCATGTTTGCTGATAACCTGATTGCTGTACCAACTCCGAGGTTGAGACTGGTATCGAAGCCGCTAAGCTGGCGGTACTCAAACTCATAACAGCCCCTAGCAGCGCCGCTCGTAGCATTTTTTTATCAATCATCATCAACATCCTTTGCAGTCAAATATCTATTACAAATTGAATAACAAGAAAACATACATGCATCTTATATGACCACGCTATAAGGCAAAAGTTGATCCATACCACGAAAGTTATGACAAAAAAGCGGGAAATCCTCGTTGGTATGACAACTTAAGGTAAGCTATCAACCATAAGAATTGACCAGAGAAAATCAGCATGTTCACACTCCCTTCGTTGCCACCGCTAGAAAAAAGCCTGCATAGCGCAGAGCTTGCACACCCATTAAATAAGTTAGAAGAAGATAAGATTTCACAGATGGTGGCCGATCTGGATTTGAACGGTTCGATCAAAGAACATTACTTAACCGGCTGGATGGGGCTTTGCCCGCTGGTGATGATCCGTAACTATCAGGATAAGCGCGGCACATCCAATGGCTTTATGCTGACACGGCCCGGTCATTTCCGCTTTAGCGTACAGGCCATTACCTTCCGTATTCCCAAATTTCTGCTGTGGGCAACGTTTCGCCGTAAACCACGGACGATGTCGCTGATTGCCTATCAGCAACTAGGTGAAAACGGCGGCGGCCTAATGCAATATCGCAACATTCTCGACGCTGAGATGAAAGAGACGGTCAACCAGCAATGGCGAGAGATCAATGATTACCTTGGTGCCGCGTGCTATCAGGTTGAAAATGACTATCCGCTGTGGCAAATGCTAGAGAAAACGGTCACGGAAGAGAAGGCTAACGACTTAGCGACCACGCTGGCTTCTAATGGTAAAAAGCTGCAAAAAGATGATGAATTCAGCGGGCTATGGCAAGGCGACCTCTTTATTGCCACCCGCCCTGCCGGTGAAACATCGCCAGCCACATCGGTCATCATAAGCTGGCACGACGGCGATGATATTGGCAGCTATCTTTATGGCTGGCTGAATAACGAACAAGGCGAAAAGCAGCTTGCGCTAGCTATTCGCCCTGGGAAAAATGAGCAGTTTTTCACGCTTAACCGCTTTGATGCCGAGCATGTGCAACGTGCAGCGGCATTGTTTAAGTTGGTGACCTCTAAATAAAAAACAGGGCCATCTCATTGGCCCCGTTTTTTATACGTTAATTACGGCACAATACACGCCACGCCTTCCGTTTTTTCAGCCAGATTCGACGTTATACGTCCCGTTGCGGTGTACACATAATAATAAGCATCTTGATCGGCAATCGCTTCTTCAGAGGTCCAAAATACGGTACCAGCATGAGAAACATCATCCAGACTCGCTCCCCACTCCTGCCACAGTGAGTCACTTGGCACCGTACGATCGCTATTCCCCGTAGATAAATCATCACGCGTTGGCAAACTGTATCCCTGACTTTCACACCAGGCTTTCGCGTCATACCAGTTTAATTTACCTGCTGATTCGTCTCTAAAAATAAAGAATTTTTGCGGGTTAAAAACAATGGATCCTTTCGCTTCGTTATGCCGAGCCGTTATTCTGAATGCCCCCTTAGCCTTAATAGTAACAACTCCTTTATCGCTCACTGTCGCAATAGATGGATTGCTCGTTGTCCATTCATCAATTTGATCGTCTTCGTTATCCGTTTCTAATTGGATCTGTGCGCCGGGAAACGCGGTATGAATGGTGGCATCCGCAGTAGCATAATAGGTCGCACTGTTATTTGAAGGCGCAATTAAATAGCCAATCACATTTAATAGATGTGGGTTAACCGGGCCGGTCGGGATATTGTCATTAACATCATATGTACTGATATCCTTGATAGAGAGCGCAACATTTTCCCGTGGTTCGCCGGTCACTGTGGTCGGTGTTATATTGACCCCTACAGTGCAGCCTTTATCATCGGGATGGATGACATACTGATTAACGCCCGTCGCCAGCACGTGGGTTTTGTTACTTGTATCAGTACAAATCCACTCTACTGTCGGTAGCGTGATTTCCTCATCGCCTTCAGCATCAGTCACTGTCCAAGACATTTTAATAATATCCGTAACATCCAACTCATCGTCTACCCCCATCGTTTCATTAACACGACTGAAACTCACTTTTCCTGCTTCATTTTTATCATTATAAATAACAGGGGCAGTTCCGTTAATTATGCCCGCAGAGCCTGTCATATCCGTTGCATTAACGATATTCAATGAGCTAGAGAGAAAAAAAACAAATGCGACTGTGCAGCTATTGAAACGCTTTATTTTCATAAAACCATCCTGCAATAAGCGTTGAGCACCGAAGCACTCAACGCTTATTATTTGCGCATATTATTTACGCTTGGTCGATTTCAGCACTGCTCTGACTTTCGCAGTGTAATCAACTTTCAGGCTGTAACCCTGAACACCGTCAGCGCCCGCCGTTGCAAACACATTTTTCGCATTGACGTTAGTGGTTGGGATAACCAGATCTTTGTTATCCGTGCTGCTTACAGCATAACCGCCTGCGGTACCGGTGGTTGCACTGGTGCCATCGAAGAACCATTTGTAATTGTAGTTAGCCGATGCGTCGAGTTCACCCGCGTCTTGCTTACCGTTGTTGTTAACGTCATACCAAACTTTGAACTGATAAGTATGTCCGACCAACAGTTTGCTATCTGCTTTGCCGATCAGGTTAACCGTTGGTGCTTCGCTATCGACAATCGCGGTACCGATAGTGCCACCCACAATTGGACCATCTGGAATATTATCGCTGCTATCGTATTTACTGATATCGTTGATAACGATGGTTTGGCCGGTTGTTGGCACACCCGTTGACGTTTGCTCAGTAATTTCCGCGCCTAAATAAAGACCGGCGTCTGCATTCTGAATGGTGTAATCGGCTTTTCCGTCGTTACCACTCAGCATCACTTTATTGGCTCCAGCGCCATCGGTGGTGGTGAACCATTTAATGGAAGCCGTACTGCTGTCGGTATCGCCTTCAGCATCTTGTAACACGTAGCTCAGCGTAATTTTATCGCCCGGAGACATCGCATCGGTGGAACCGCTGTGGTGGTCGTTGGCGAAAGCAACGCTGTGAGCCGCACCTGCGGCGCTCGCTTTAAGCACAGGGAGTGTACCGTTAAGCGTACCCGCAGAGTCCGTCATAACCGCCATTGCAAAAGGACTACAGCTGGCGAATATAAAGGTTGCAAGCATCGTTTTATTAAATTTTTTCATATCAATATGACTCATAAAGTTAATATTAATTATTACTTGAACAGCCTGAGATTATTAATTTCCACGCAGCTGATTCATGATTTGTTGCCCTGCCGGCGTGAGTTGATAATCAACTTTTAGCTGATATCCCTGCACACCATCTGCACCCGCACTGGCTAATACTTGATTTGCCTCTGCATTGGTTTTTGGAATTGATATAGTATTATTCTTAGTCGAATCTATTGCATAACCGCCTCTAGTTCCATTTGGAGAAACACCATCAAACATCCATTTATAATCAACCAGCGAAATTAGCGGAGTAGGATCGCTATCAGAAACAGTTTCACGATCTGTGGCATCCCATTGCCCATTATTATTACTGTCATAGGCAATTTTAAATTGATATTTATGACCTAATTGAAGCAGGTTTCCCTTTGTCGCCGTTAAATTAACGGTTGGATTTTCACTATCAACAATTGCGGTATAGATCATTGTGCTTGCAGAACTAAAGTCGACTAGCACAGCATTCGTTTTTTGTGTGTTGTCATCACTCTTTGATGCAATGATAGAAAACACGCCATTCGTTGTACTGCCTAATATAGCTTTAGCTCCCGATGGCGGCTCTTTAAAGAACAGACATTCACTTCCTGATTTACAGTCATTTTTCGAGGCGTGAATAGCAATTTCATGAGAGTGAGACTTGTCTTCCATTTTATAGGCACGGAAGGTCAGGTTCAGATCCTTGGCATCCAACGGCGTGGTTTCTCCGGCCAGCCCCGTCACTTTTGCGCCACTGGCAACCAAGTTTGCAAAATTATTACCATTGGCTAAAAGCTTAATCGCTTTCTTTTGCTCACCGCTGTCATCAATAACCAACTGATAGTCAATCGGGGCTTCTGCCACGATAACATTGACGGCATTGGACTGTTTTGTATGGCCCTTATCATCAACCAGTATGACCGCAAGCTTGTATTTATTTGCGTTCGGATCGGTTGAGTTCACCCACGCAGGGAAGGTCAGCGTCCAGTGATTATTTTGTCCATTGCTGATGTTTTCTGCCGTCAGTGCTGGCAACCCGAGCGTGCTTTCAGGGCTAAAATTGCTCATTGGCACCCATTTGGCACTTTTGATTTTCAGGTGCGAAGTAACGGTAGCATTGACTGTCCAATGGCAGCCTTCGTAAGCCTCGGCGCTATCGGGATCATCAGCCAGAATACAGGCTGCCGCAGTGCCTGTCGGCTTGAGGTAAAGCCCAACATCAAGATCGTTTTTCTCACGGTATTCCAGCACGATGTCATTATTGCGATCGACAAAATCCATGCGACTGCCTGCAAGGCTGCGCATATTTGCAACCTCATCGCCATCAAGCTGTTTTGATAAAGGAACGCCAATGCGGTAATCCAAATTTAGATTTGCCGTCATCTCGTTTTGATCTGAATCCCCTTTTTTATACCCTGCCTGTAGGGTAATCAGCGGAACCGGCGTGTAGTCGATGCCAACCGTCACTGCTGAAGGATCTTCCTGCAAACTATCCTTACCGAATAACGCTACCTGATCGCCGTAGTACTGTTCGTATACCATCGATGAGCCTAGCTGTGGATAAGCAGGTAGATAAGCCTGTAAGCGAATATCCCAGCCACGCGCAGGGCGTTCCTGATAATCATCAAAATCAGGTGAGTCTTTCCAAGAAGAGAGCGGCACATAATAGTTACCACTCAGCTTTAAGAAATTTGTCCAAGCTTCGCCACCTAATCCTGCGCGATGATGTCCACGAGTCATATCATGGTCATAGAAAACATTAGAACCTAGCATCCAGTCTTCAGAGATATTATGGCGAACACCGATCCCCACATTAGCAATAGTACGGCCATCTTTATTATGGGCAGAAAATTGACTAAACCAGAGATCGCTCTCGCCCTCATACCACGGAACTAAATAATCAAGGGATGAACCTTCAAGGCTTCCTTTATCGTTAATATTTAAATTGGTTGCAATATGGCCATAAGGTGAAAGCAGCGATTCTATTTCTGATTGTGCTGTAGCCGTGGCTAGATTTTTACCATACTGCAAGGCTTCTGATTTCATGCCTTCTGGCGTCAAATTTTGGAAATTACTCTGCGCCTCATTCACTAAAATTTCTGACGTTTTTTTCTCAATAGGATTATTTTTTTTATTTAAAACTGCCGTTGAAGAAGCGTTATTCTGATTATTAGATGCAGTGTCGCTAGTACCTAAATCAGGTAAAGCAATATTATTAGCTGAATAACTAACACCTGAAATGGCAATACTTAGCGACGGTGCTATTAGGCAATACAAAATGATCTTTTTCATATACACCGAAAGTATTATCAATAAAGAGTTATTTCTATTAAACTAATACTTAAGAATCTCTTCATGGCTGGAATACCACAAATTATGAGCGAGTTGTCTAAATATTAAAATATCCAAAATTGGATAGAATTTTGACTTGAACAAGGAAAAACAGCCGTAAAAATATCATTAAAAATAATAAAACATAGTTAATTCAAAAGGATAAATAATTCTTATTTTATATATTTAGCCACACTTAATTATACATATCTATAGAATAACACCGCTTAGAATTTATTATGAACCCGCACTTATCTTATATGTAAGCAAGAAAATGGCTTCTAGAAGCGCTTCTGCGCAGCATATAGCCTAGTTTAATAAACAACCGAATGACTCTTCGTACAGCAGAAGAGGATTAGCTTAGTAGTTACGCGGAAAACTATTGAGGATTTTGATTAACTTACCGTGCTGAATGTCGATGTAACCACCAAAACGCAGGTCTGCTAAAACTTTCATCACACCACTGCGTGCCAGATTTGAACGCTGTAAAATGTAATCTGCAACGCTTAATTTTGCGCGTTCGCTGTCAGGATAGTAGGATAAATCTTTGAGAAATAAACAAACAGTTTCATAGGTGGAGCTGTTTATCAGCAGAGATTCATGATGTAGTTGACGATCGTTAAGATAGCCTTGATAGTAAAAAACATCGCGCCACAACGACTGCTGCTCAATTATCTTCATGGCTGCTTGCAGTGGTAACGTACTGATCTCAGCGTCTGATGAAAACTTTAAGTAATAATTTTGGGAGCGATAGGTTGAGCCTTGCAGCCCAAGAATTGATGGCGAAAAAGCCGTTTCAACAAGACGATTATCTACCTCACGCCATATGTCGACTCGCCCTTTTGTCACCAGATAAACTTTAAACTCCGCATCTTTATTTTTTAGCCGTGCTTCGATGCTCTTGCCATCGTGCGGGTACGGTTTGGACATACTCACAAAAGCAGTCATTAAACGATGAATGCTTTCCATCGGCTTTTCTATGACGCTGCGATTATTGAAATGACCCATAAAAATGCCAAGTTTATTGTAAGTTCAGTCAGTATATCCTAAATCATCGCAGGTGTAGAAAAGTCCCCTATTGCGCATAGACGACTTATCTCCCGAGCGTGTAACTTAATAACTCCCCTCTAGAGCGGGAGCTACCACCATTGGTGGAAATGGTGTACCGGCCCAATACCATGACCAACTTCTAATGAATCTGCGGCCTCTAAGGCTTTTTGCAGATAGTTTTTGGCGGCAAGTACCGTTTCATTCCAGTTCTGATATCGCGGGCGTAGTGCGGCAAGCGCCGCCGATAACGTGCAGCCGGTTCCGTGGGTATGACGGGTATTCACCCGTGGTGCGGTAAATCGCTGTTCGCCTTCACGACTAAACAACCAGTCCGGACTTTCGCTGTCGCTCAAATGCCCTCCTTTCATCAATACCGCTTGGCAGCCCATATCTAACAGCGCGTGGCCTTGACGACGCATTTCATCTTCATTGGTTGCCATTGGGCAGGCTAAAAGCGCTGCTGCTTCAGGCAGATTTGGGGTGATAAGCGCCACTTTGGGAAGTAACAAATCACGCACGGCCTGCACCGCCTCTGGGGCTAGCAATGGATCGCCGCTCTTCGCCACCATTACCGTATCCAACACCACAAAGGGAATAGGATACATATCTAACGCCTGCGCGACCTGCTCGACGATATCGGCATTGGCCAGCATGCCAATTTTTGCACTGTCGATACGAACATCGGTGAGCACGGACGCCAACTGAGCCCCAACAAACTGTGGTTCAATCTCATAAACAGACTGCACACCGCGCGTATTCTGCGCCACCAGCGCCGTGATCACGCTGGTACCATAGGCGCCTAACGCGGAGAACGTTTTGAGATCGGCCTGAATTCCTGCGCCGCCGCTCGGATCGGTTCCTGCAATAGTTAAGGCATTAATACGTTTCATGAGCGATCTCCAGAGCGAATAAAATCCTGCGGGGTTAAGTGATACAGCGCGTCGATAAAAGCGGGTACAAAACTGCCGGGGCCGTGAGATACGGCGACCGCACGCTCACCGGCCAGCGACATCGCTTGGCAGGCGGTGGCAACGGCCAGCAAAAGATCGGTCTGCCGAACGCTAAACGCCGCCACCACGGCGGACAAGGCACAGCCGGTTCCGACGACGCGCGTCATCAGCGCGTCGCCGCCGGTTACGCCATACACTCTTTTACCGTCAGTGACGTAATCCGTTGCGCCGGTTACAGCCACCACGGCTCCCGTTTGCAACGCCAGAGCCTGAGCAGCTGGCAATGCTGCCGCAGAATCATCGGTGCTATCAACACCGCGGCCTCCCGCTTCCATCCCACTCAACGCCAATATTTCTGAGGCATTTCCACGAATAACGCTGGGCTTCAGCGCTAAAAGCTGACGTGCAAATTCGGTGCGATAAGACAATCCGCCAACGGCAACCGGATCAAGCACCCACGGTTTTTGATGATAATTGGCAGACTCAATGGCAGCTAACATCGACTGCGCTCTTTGCACATGCAAGGTACCAATGTTGATTAACAACGCGTCAGCCAATGAAGAAAATTGGGCGGCTTCTTGCGGCTCAACCACCATGGCAGGCGATGCACCCAGCGCCAACAGCACGTTCGCGGTAAACGTTTGGACGACTTCGTTGGTGAGACAATGAATCAGCGGGGCGTGATGGCGAAACTGAGCAAAAGCGGCAGCGGCGCTTTCACCGAGTGATTCTGTATGGGGAAATTCGGTAAGGTGCGGATTCGACGCGATGGACATATTCCTCCCAACCGGCGGTCAAGAAGACGATGCGCTCATGCACCGAGACTTCCCTACGCTGGCATAATCCAGATCAGGTAATACGGGTAAGTTCTCAGCCCTTTCATTTTCATGTGGGCACCCCGAGTCAAGGCATTCATTATTGGGAACACGGAGCGCCACGTCAAGGCCAACGGGCGCTCCAGCTCATGTTACTTCTGATGTTCTGCGCAGTCGCAGCCCCAGTTTTTCAACTTAGACGTTTTCCCAATACCCGGATTGAGCGTGTTGGTGGGGTCATTTTGTTGATAGAAAGCCTTCAGCTGTGGCTTGGCTTTGTATAGATGGCCAACGTTATGCTCCGCAGGATATTCCGCGCCGCGCGTGTCCAGCAGCGCGAGCATCTTTTCCTTCAGCGCATGCA
The DNA here is from genome assembly GCF_001586165.1 of Obesumbacterium proteus. Classification (NCBI taxonomy): domain Bacteria; kingdom Pseudomonadati; phylum Pseudomonadota; class Gammaproteobacteria; order Enterobacterales; family Hafniaceae; genus Obesumbacterium; species Obesumbacterium proteus. Next base: position 4,167,230 of record NZ_CP014608.1, read on the forward strand.
CATCGACGCCTTTTTTAACAATGTAATCCTGATGGAAAACGTAGCACATGAAATGCCCATAATAGAGGCGGTGTACCAGCGCATCGTCAAATTCCGGCGGCAGACGCTCGAACCAATCATGATCGTTTCGACGCAGCGCAATATCGAGGGCAAGAATGTCTTCAACCTCTTTGCTATGCACCGCGTTGTAGCGAATGGCCGCGCCCGCAGCGGCAAATCGGTGTAAGAAGGCTTTAGCTCCTTCTTCTGCCGTACAGACAAAAAACTCTCCTTCTGCCTGTGCAAAATAAGATTCTAGCCACGCGCGCGCTTCCTCAATGCCCTCGCCCGAAATTTTCAGCATCAGATGATGTTCAAAGCGGTTGCGATACTCTTTCAAACGTTTGGGTAAATGCGATGGCAGCAGGTGACTCAGCGTTTGCATCGTGCGATCGACCAAATGACTCGGCAGGAAAGGCACTTTGCCGAAGATGGCATCCATACGTCCTTTCAGAGTAAAGAACATCGGCATTTTGTCGGTGCCCAGTTTGTCGATCATCACGAAGGTATCTTTGCCATACACTTCCGCAATATCGAAAATATCGCGATGCATGTACTCACCTGCCACCGGCAGATTTTTGAAATTCGCCAGCATATGACGACGCAGCTCGGTCAAAACCTGCGGCTGGTTGGTGCCGATATAGAAGACCTGCGATGAGGATTGCGCCGGGAAAGTATCTAAGCGCACCGCAAATACCGCGAGTTTGCCCGCACAGCCAGAGGCTTCAAACAAGCGGCGTTCATCGGCGTTAAAGCGTGACGGCGTATCCGCTTCAACGTCGCGAATTCGCTCGGCATAATCGTGATCGGACGCCTGGCGTTCGCTGTGTTCAACGTCTTGCGGGCCGTACTTCTGGTTTTCCAAACGCGTCAGGATCTCTTCTGGCGTGCCGCCCAACGCAATGCCTAGATGGTTAACTAGCTCAACCTGCCCACGCTCATTCACTCGACCATACAGCGCCATTTCGGTATAGGCGGGGCCACGGTGCACCAGCGATCCACCAGAGTTATTACACACGCCGCCCACAACCGATGCGCCGATACAGGAAGACCCGATCACCGAATGCGGCTCACGCCCCAGCGGTTTTAGGATACGTTCTAGATGCCACAGCGTGCTGCCCGGCAAAGCCACAACCTGCTTGCCTTCGTCCAACAGCTGAATTTTATCCAAACGCTGGGTGCTAATAATGACGATTTCGCGATCGTAGTCATTACCGCTCGGCGTGGAACCTTCGGTCAGTCCGGTGTTAGCCGCCTGCATCAGCACAATTTTATCGGCCTCAACGCTGGCCTTAAACACCTTCCACTGTTCAAGCAAGCTGCCGGGAAAAACCACCGCCAAGGCATCGCCCTGTCCTGAACGAAAGCCTTTGCGATAGCGTTCAGTTTTACGCGCGTCGGTAAGAATATGAGATTTACCCACGATATCCGTGAGTTGTTGAATTAACGCACGCGAGTCGGAAGTCTGACTCGCACCAAGAGGTTGTTCCTGCATAGCCATAGTCCTTTTATTAGTATGATAAATCCTTTCGAGGATACCGCTTTTTGCTTTAATGTGAAAAAAATTATACTGGAAAGTTAAATAAATAATTGCTGGGGCAAAAAAAACCTGACGCTAAGGTCAGGCTGTTTATCTCAGCAAAGGCTACTCATGTAATCCACATTCGCGTTTTAGCCCAAAGAATCGCGTTTCTTCCTCCGCCATTCCCGGCTCCCATTTGCGCGTGGTGTGAGTATCACCCACAGACAGATAGCCTTGCTCCCATGGCGGGTGATAGCTGAGTCCATGCTGCTGTAAGTATTGATAAATCTGCTGATTATCCCAATCGATAATCGGCAGAATTTTAAATACCCCGCGCTGAATCGCGAGTACCGGCAAATGCGCACGGCTGCCCGATTGTTCACGGCGTAGACCAGCAAACCACGTTTGCGCCCCGAGCTCGCGCAATGCGCGGTTCATCGGCTCAACTTTGTTAATATCGTTGTAGCGCTCAATGCCCTCGACACCCTGCTCCCAAAGTTTGCCGTAGCGCGCTTCCTGCCACGCTGCCGACTGTTCAGCGCGGTAAACCTTGAGATTCAAATTCAGCTTTTCGTGCAGGGTATCAATGAACTGGTAGGTTTCAGGAAACAAATAGCCAGTATCCGTTAAGATCACCGGAATATCCGGCAGCTCACGGGTGACCAAGTGCAGAGATACCGCTGCCTGAATGCCAAAACTCGAAGAGAGTGCAAACTCGGCGGGCAAATGCTCTAGCGCCCAACGCACCCTTTCCTGTGCGCTCAGTTTTTCTAGCTGAGTGTTAATTTCAGCTAACGCCATGACCTGTTCGACTTTGGGTAAGGCTTTCAGCTCATGTAAGTTTAATGCAGACATAGAATTCTCCGCGATGAATCAGCAACCCCCTCCCAACCTCCCCCTTCGCAGGGGGAGGGGCATAACAGCGACACCTTTTGGCTCTCAAAAAAAGAACATATACAGCGTCACCACTCAGCCCCACACCTGTCAAAAGGAGGGGTATAACAGCGACACCTTTTAGTTCTCAAAAAAGAACACATACAGCGTCACCGCTCAGCTCCCGCACCTGTCAATATGAGGGGCATAACAGCAACACCTTTTAGCTCTCAGAAAAAGAACACATACAGCGTCACCGTTCAGCCCCCTCCCCTGACAAGGGGAGGGTTGGGGTGGGGTATTTACATCAATCAGTCATAAAAATCCCTTGCAGGATCCAGCACCGGACGCACAATCCCTGCGCGAATGGTGAAATCACCAAAGCCTTCATCGGCTTCTCGTTCTTTCGCCCAACGGCCTACCAATTCGTCGATCACGCCGAGGATTTCTGCATCGGTGATGTTTTCGCGATACATTCTCGGGATCCGCGTTCCGGCGCGATTCCCACCTAAATGCAGGTTGTAGCGCCCCAGCGCTTTTCCGACCAGACCAATTTCCGCCAACAGCGCACGGCCACAGCCGTTTGGACAACCGGTGACTCGCAGAACAATATGTTCATCGCCAACGCCGTGGCTTTGCATAATCTCTTCAACCTGAGTCACGAACTGCGGCAGGAAGCGCTCGGCTTCTGCCATCGCCAGCGGACAGGTTGGGTAAGACACGCAGGCCATTGAGTTTTTACGCTGCTCGCTAACGCCGTCGTCGATCAGGCCATGTTCACGCGCAATTTGTTCGATACGGGCTTTGTCTTTTTCAGCCACGCCCGCCACAATCAGGTTTTGATTCGCCGTCAGACGGAAATCCCCCTGATGAATCTTGGCAATCTCTGCCATGCCGGTTTTCAACGGACGATTTGGATAGTCCAGAATGCGCCCATTTTCAATAAACAGCGTCAAATGCCATTTATTATCAATGCCCTTCACCCAGCCAATGCGATCGCCACGTCCGGTAAACTCATAAGGACGTACCGGCTCGAACGTTACTCCCGCACGCTTTTCCACTTCGGCTTTAAAGTTTTCTACGCCGACGCGCTCTAAGGTGTACTTGGTTTTTGCATTCTTACGATTGGTGCGGTTTCCCCAGTCGCGCTGCGTCGTCACCACGCCTTCAGCCACCGCCAACGTGTGCTCGACGGGAATAAAGCCAAGCTCGCTGGCCGTGCGGGCATAGGTCGCCTTATCGCCATGAGCAATAGACAGTCCACCGCCGACCAGCACGTTAAAACCGATCAGCTTGCCGTTTTCAGCAATCGCCACAAAGTTGAGATCGTTGGCATGCAAATCCACATCGTTTTGCGGCGGGATCACCACCGTAGTTTTGAACTTACGCGGTAAATAGGTTGCACCAAGAATCGGCTCTTCATCGGTAGTTTCGACTTTTTCCTGATCCAGCCACACTTCTGCATAGGCGCGAGTGCGCGGCAACAGATGTTCAGACAGTTTTTTCGCCCACTCATAGGCTTCTTGGTGCAGCTCTGACTCTACAGGATTCGACGTGCACAGCACGTTACGGTTAACGTCATTGGCGGTCGCCAACGCATCTAAGCCCAAACGATTAAGCAGCTGATGCACTGGCTTAACGTTTTGCTTCAAAATGCCGTGAAACTGGAACGTTTGACGGTTGGTAATACGAATGCTGCCGTACAGCGTGCTTTCGTCGGCAAACTTATCGATACCCAGCCATTGCTGTGGCGTCATCACGCCGCCCGGTAAACGGCAGCGCAGCATCATGGCATGACGCGGTTCTAGCTTTTGCTCGGCGCGTTCGGCGCGAATATCGCGGTCGTCCTGCTGGTACATACCGTGAAAACGGATCAGCAGAAAATTGTCACCGTTAAAGCCACCGGTCAGACCATCATTTAAATCTTCGGCAATAGTGCCGCGCAGAAAATTGCTCTCACGCTTAAGACGCTCAGCGTCGGCCAAGGGTGCATCGACCACCAAGGGCCCCGGGTGTTTGCTGCTAAAAGCGTAATTATCTTGCATCGATTTGCTCATTATTAGTAAACGTCCCGCTGATAGCGGCGCTCTACGCGCAGCTCACTTAAAAATTCATCGGCCTGCTCGGCATCCATTCCACCGTGTTCAGCCAATAGCTCCAGTAACGCCTGTTCAACATCTTTCGCCATGCGGTTGGCGTCTCCGCAGACGTAAATATGTGCGCCCTGTTCGATCCAGCGCCAAACCTCGGCCCCTTGCTCACGCAGCTTGTCCTGTACATAGACTTTATGTTTTTGATCGCGTGACCAAGCCAAATCGATACGGGATAGAACGCCATCTTTGACAAAGCGCTGCCATTCCACCTGATACAGAAAATCTTCGGTAAAGTGAGGGTTGCCAAAGAAAAGCCAGTTAAGGCCTTCTGCTCCTTCAGCTGCACGTTGTTGAATGAACGCACGGAACGGAGCAATGCCGGTACCAGGGCCAATCATAATGACCGGCGTTTGTGGATTAGCAGGCAGACGGAAATTGTCGTTATGCTCGATGAAAACGCGCAGCTCGCCGTCTTCTTCCAGACGATCGGCTAAATAACCCGAAGCACCGCCTGTGCGTGCACGGCCATCAACCTCATAACGCACCACGCCAACGGTAATATGCACTTCGCTGCCCACTTCCTCTTGAGAAGATGCGATGGAATAAAGACGCGGCGTTAACGGGCGTAACAGCGCCACTAGCTGCTCAGCGTCTAAATCAGCCGGTGCTTGGCGGATCATGTCCGGCAGCGGCGTGGTTTGTGCGTATTGTTGCAGCTGATGCTTATCCGCCAAGAGCTCAATCAAGCGCTCATCGCGCGAAAGTGCCGCGTATTTTTCTACAATAACGGTGGTGTTTTGCGTAAGCTCCAAGCGCTCGGTCAGCGCCTCACGCAGCGTCATCGTTTGGTCGTTAAGAGTGACCGTCTCGTCGCCGGTGCGCCAAATCAGGCCAATAATTTCTTCAACCAAATCGGGATCGTTGTGATACCACACGCCCAGTGCATCGCCCGGCTGGTAGCTCAGGCCCGATTCACCGAGATCGATTTCAATGTGGCGCACGTCTTTATCCGAGTTGCGGCCGGTAATTTTTTGCTTCACCGCTAAAGAGGCGGTTAGCGGGGATTCTTTGCTGTATGGGCTGCTCACGATCTGCGCGACGCTTCCGGCTACGCTAACCTGAGTCTGCGCCGCCGTTGCCTGTGGTACGCGCTGTTTCAAAACGTCTACGATCTGCTTACGCCATGCTTCTGCCGCGGATTTGAAATCAACATCGGCGTCGGCGCGGTCGAATAAGCGCTCCCCACCCAGTTCTGCTAAACGGGCATCAAAATCTTTTCCGGTTTGGCAAAAGTTTTCATAAGAAGTATCACCAAGGCCAAACACCGCAAACGCCGTTCCGGCCATCTGTGGGGCTTTTTTGGAGAACAAATATTTGTGCAACGCGACGGCTTCTTCCGGTGGTTCGCCTTCCCCTTGGGTTGAAGCAACAATCAGCAGCAGTTTTTCCTGCGCGATCTGTTTGAATTTATAGTCACCCGCGTTAACCAACGTCACCCCCAAACCCGCGGCGGTTAAGTCATCGCGCAGTTGCTCAGCCACCCGTCGTGCATTGCCCGTTTGCGAAGCGGAAATCACGGTAACTGACGCGGCTGCGGCCGGTGCTGGCGTCACGGCTACCGTACCTGGCTGTTGATTAACCATTCCCCAGAAATAACCGGAGAGCCACGCCAGCTGGTGTGGTGAAAACTCACCAATCGCCGACTGGAGCTTTGCCAATTGCTCCGGCGTGAGTGGAAGCATAGAAGTAGGAGGAGCCTGAGTCGTCATTGCTAAGTGTTCCTTGCACAGTGATCCCTTTGGTACTTCAAGCAGCCTCAGACTTAGCTTTAAGAACCGTGGGTGTGGCGAATTGATGTAGCGCTTTTTGTAAGGTTACCTAGCTGGATAATAACAATTAAATAAGTGATGGAAATAACAAATAACCATTTGAACTAACCACTAATTCAGGTAGGTGATAGAGGCTGGAGTGTTTTAGGCGAAAGTCTATAAAATCAATGAATAACAGTTAGTTATTACATAACTATTCCCACTGACTTTGCTATTAGCTTTATTATTCACGCCTAAGGGAGTCTTAATAGATAGGATTAAACATTTCATCGCCCGTTAAAAAAATAACGCAGCGGAAATAAAACAGGCGACCTCTTGGGCATTGAAGAATAAATTTTCTGCTTATACTCAAACAATCGCGGTAAAACTACCGCCAACGGGCGCTTTCCGGTAGTATGCGCAGGTTTTTTAGGTTACGAGGCGTCATCATGACAACCACCCTGTTTAAAGATTTTCAGTTTGAAGCTGCGCACCATCTGCCACACGTTCCGGAAGGACATAAGTGTGGTCGCCTGCACGGCCATTCGTTTTTAGTACGCATTGAAATTACCGGCGAAGTGGATGCTTATACCGGCTGGGTGATGGATTTTGCCGAGCTGAAAGCGGCGTTCAAACCAATTCTGGACCGCCTCGACCATTATTATCTGAATGATATTCCTGGTCTTGAGAACCCAACCAGCGAAGTGTTAGCCCAGTGGATTTGGCAACAGCTGAAACCTGAGCTGCCATTGCTAAGCGCCGTATTGGTGAAAGAAACCTGCACCGCAGGCTGCACCTATCGCGGTTGATCGTTGCCATGGTGTGACCGGTATTGCACCGGTCACATAAATTTCGCACATCTATTGCACACATAAGTCGCGCTAGTGATTGATTAGCGTTTTGAGAGCAAGAGCCCCAGAATCAGCCCTGCGGTTGCCCCAATTCCCACGCTGTGCCACGGTTTATTCCGCACGTAGCCATTCACATCACAGCAGGCATTTTTCACCCGATCCGTTACAGGACACGGCGTATCGCCGCTGATGCGTGCTTTCACCTCACGCAGCGTATCTTGTGCGCTACGGCGCAGCGAAGCGATTTCATCCTCCGTCTTATCCGCTCCCTCCTGCAACACACCTTCAAGCGCGTCCGCCAACAATGAAACCTCTTCTTCGATGGTTCGTTCAACTTTATCGGTTTTTCTAAACATAGTGTTCCCTCTTTGCTGTATCAAAATCATGTTCAAAGGATTGGCGAAAAATGATTAGCAAATTTAATGCTAGCTAATAAGCATAGTTGAAACTCAGCGATAAGGGTTCGGAGTGTTCTGGAAAGCGATTGAGAAACCAAAAAGCGCTGTTTAAAAAATCCGCTCGACAGAATCTTCGGCTTCGCCTATTTTCGTTAATAGCCTGTAAACAGGCAGCGTCGCTCGGACGGTCCGGGCGCTAACGTCATCTTGAGGTATCTATGACAGACTCACGCACTCCGCGTCGTTTTACTCGTATTGATCGTCTTCCCCCTTATGTATTTAACATTACCGCTGAGCTAAAAATGGCTGCGCGCAGGCGCGGCGAAGACATTATCGATCTCAGCATGGGGAACCCAGACGGCCCAACGCCGCCGCACATCGTTGAAAAAATGTGTACGGTTGCACAGCGTGAAGATACCCACGGCTACTCCACCTCACGCGGTATTCCGCGTTTACGCCGCGCGATCTCGCACTGGTATCAAGATCGTTATCAGGTCGATATCGATCCCGATAGCGAAGCCATTGTTACCATCGGTTCCAAAGAGGGTCTGGCACATTTGATGCTGGCCACGCTCGATCATGGCGATACCGTTTTAGTACCGAATCCTAGCTACCCTATTCACATTTACGGCGCGGTCATTGCGGGTGCGCAGGTGCGTTCCGTGCCGCTGGTTTCAGGCATCGACTTTTTCAACGAATTAGAACGCGCCATTCGCGAAAGTATTCCCAAGCCTAAAATGATGATTCTGGGCTTTCCTTCGAACCCTACCGCGCAGTGCGTTGAATTAGATTTCTTTGAGCGCGTCATCAAGCTGGCGAAAGAACACGATATTTTGGTGGTACACGATTTGGCCTATGCCGACATTGTGTATGACGGCTGGAAAGCCCCTTCAATCATGCAAATTCCCGGAGCCAAAGACGTCGCCGTCGAGTTTTTCACACTGTCGAAAAGCTACAACATGGCTGGCTGGCGCATCGGTTTTATGGTCGGCAATCCTGAGCTGATTAACGCGCTGGCACGCATCAAGAGCTACCACGACTACGGGACTTTTACGCCATTGCAGGTGGCGGCGATTGCCGCACTCGAAGGCGATCAGCAATGCGTGCGAGATATTGCCGAGCAATACCGTCAACGCCGCAACGTGCTGGTCAAAGGGCTGCATGAAGCCGGTTGGATGGTAGAGAACCCCAAAGCGTCGATGTATGTTTGGGCAAAAATCCCCGATGCCTATGCGCACCTTGGATCGCTTGAATTTGCCAAAAAGCTGTTGGCCGATGCCAAAGTCTCCGTTTCCCCTGGAATTGGTTTTGGTGACTACGGCGATACCCACGTTCGTTTCGCCCTGATCGAAAACCAAGACCGTATTCGTCAGGCCGTGCGCGGGATTAAAAGCATGTTTAGAAAAGATGGGCTGATTGCAAGCAAGTCATAAACCCTCCCGTGATATTTGGGTAATGACCCCACCCTAACCCTCCCCTTCGCAGGGGAGGGAACTGTTCAGTGATGTTTAATAACCACACACTAACCATGCCCTTTGCAAGGAGGGAACTGTGCGGTGATGTTCGTAAGAATCTCGATCGGCTCCTCCCCCTGCGAAGGGGGAGGCTGGGAGGGGGGTCTTATAACCCCACACTAGCCATGCCCTTTGCTGGGAGAGAAACTGTGCAGTGATGTTCGTAAGAATCTCGATCGGCTCCTCTCCCTGCGAAGGGGGAGGCTGGGAGGGGGTCTTATAACCCCACACTAACCCTTCCCTTTGCAGGAAGAGAACTGTGCGGTGATGTTCGTAAGAACCTCGATCGGCTCCTCCCCCTGCGAAGGGGGAGGCTGGGAGGGGGGCTTAGCCAAAAACTAATGGCTTGCCACTTTCGGCCTGAAGAAAATCACCGGCAACACCACCAGCGCCATCGCATAGAACATGCCGCCTTGATAGTGCTCAAACAGGAAACCTGACAGCATTGTCATAATCGCTACGCTTCCGCCCATGCCTAGCGCCGAATAGACCGCTTGCAGACGGATCACATCGCCACCCTGTCGTGCCGAAATAAAGCGCATTGCCGCCAGATGACATACGGTGAAAGAGCCCGCATGCAGAATTTGAATCAAAATCAGCCACGGCAGCGCCGTTGTTGAGCCCATTAAGCTCCAACGAACCACCGCACAAAAACACGACAATAGCAGTAGCTGGGAAACCGACATGCGGCGGAATAAGCGCTTGCTTAATGCAAAGATGATCACTTCAGCAACAACGCCTAACGACCACAGATAACCGACCACCGACGCGGAATAGCCCGCTTCCTGCCAGTAAATTGTGCTAAATCCGTAATAGCCTGCATGAGCCCCTTGAAGTAAGGCGGCACACAATAAAAAACGCCATACCGGCGCTTCTTTTAATAAAATTTTCCACGGCGTGGTTTCCTGCACCGCGCTATCTTTTGGTGCATCCTGTGGCATATGACGCGGGCGTAAAAGCATCCCCACCAGCATGGCCGCCAGACCCGCCCACAGGCAATACATAATGGCCTTATGGCCAAAGGCATTGACCACTTCCCCTGTTACCGCTGAACCAATGACAAAGGCCATCGATCCCCACAGGCGTACTTTGCCGTAGTCTAACCCCACCTGACGTTGCCACGTTGCGGCCAGCGCATCGGTCAGCGGAATAAGCGGCCCATAGAAAAGGCTAAATCCGGCCATCACCACCAGCAGCCACGCCCAAGCAGTACCAAAGGAAAATGCGATAGAACAAATCAGGGCGAGGAGAGCAATAAGACGGAGAGCGGTAATCAGTTGAGAGGTTTTTTTAACGGCGGGAGCAATGAATAAACTACCAAGAAAACGGGCTATCATCCCTGCGCCAAGCAATAAGCCAATTGACTCGGGAGAAATGCCCTCGCCTTGTAGCCACAAGCTCCAAAACGGCAGAAATATGCCAAAAGAGAAAAAATAGGTGAAATAACTGAGTCCTAACCAACCAGCAGACGGCAACATTTTTCCTCCTTAATTTTAAACGCGCTACTTTGACAGAGGCATCCCATGCTGGCAATGAATATTGTCGCAAAATCAATTAGCAAATGAGATGTACACATCCCCTCATCAGTTTTTTGTTCCGAGAGGTTATATAGGAAATAGGTGACAGTTTTTAACGCATGTAAGCAGCTTTGTTTAGCGGTTGTTTGCCAAGCGTAAACGGGGGTGAAACAGCTTAAAATTTTGTGAGAGGCGGGTCTAAAATTAGGATTTGATTGATTTTATATATCAGAATGCTGGTTACCATAGGCATCCCTGTTTTTGACTAGGAAGCTGACGAGTGACGGAAACCACTTCGTTAAACAAAATTGATGCACTTAAAGCCGAAATTAATCAGGAAATATCCATGATCGAATTCGACCTGAAGCTGCAAATTTCACATGATGCATTAGCCGATCATTCAGAGAAAGAACCCGACGTCGCGATAGAAGAGGCGTGCTAAATCTGACTCCCTTTTCCCGGTTCACTGAGCCGGGATTGTTTGCAGCAGTTCACAGCGCTTATCCAGCAATGACTCCACCGATGCCCTATTTCTCTCTCCCATCCCTACCCGCGTGGCCAATAATATAAAGCCCGGCTGATTTTCAAACGTCGTTGGCACCACGGCTACGCCATAATAGGCCAGCTGTTCAGGCGTAAGATGAAACCGATCGGCAAGCGATTTGATTGGGTTCACGCCGATGAGCGCCGGTTGCTCAACACGCTTGGCATAAAACGGATGACGCAACAGCAAATCAGGTAACAAAGTCCATTCACGCCCAATATAGGGGCGCTCAGCTTTTAACTGGCGACGAACGTCTTCACGCAAACAGGTGAGATGAATATGAAGCTGATTCTGGCTGCGTCCATAGGCTGAATTTAACGCCAGCCCCAGTACATCGTCTGGAAGCGGTCTGCCATATTCATACGCCAGCCGATAGCGCATCGTCCACGCGTAACCGAAATAATCCGGCGCGTCCTTTTCTAGCAGCACAGGGCTCTCAATGCCGCTCATTCGAGCATTGGGGACCAAAATAAAATGAGCGGGAAAGCGCGGATTTTGAATCACGGTAAACGCAGAGCGCCGATCGTGAGTCGGCGAGTAGATCTGGGCGCAGGGTGCGGGATCGTGCTTTTGCTGATAGTTAACGCGACAAACTTTATCCACCACGCCCCACAGCGCGTCAGATTTGGCACAGCCGGTTAGCGAAAACACCAGCATCAGAAGCGCAGTGCCAAAAATCATCCGATAATTATTTAGCAGCGCGCTTCTCATCAGCATATCAGGCGATATTCAAATACTTATGGGTTTGCATCGACAAGCGCCAGTTGCGCGCAATACAGGTTTCAATACACAGCTTCGTCGCGCTCTCTTTTTGGCTAATCGGCTGGAGCGCGATAATACGTTTCTTGTCATCGTGAAGCACGGACAGTAATGCATCTAAATCTTCAATATCGCGCTCACGCGCAACGGGATGCTTAACCTCATCGGCGCGCACCAAAGAGGATTCCAAAACCTTCATCCCGCCTTTCATGTTGACCTTTGGAGAGACGGTCACCCAAGTTGCTTCAGAACAGCGGATTTCATGGGTGCCGCTGGTTTCTATCTGGCAGGAAAAACCATTTTGATTCAGCAATTCCGTCAACGGACGTAAATCATGGATGCAGGGTTCGCCGCCGGTGATCACCACATGACGAGCGGTATATCCGCGCTCGCGCAGGATATCCAGCAGTTGCTCAGGGCTAGCGCTGCCCCACGCATCGCTCTCTTCAGTTTTGATCAAGATTTCGTTCATGCCGATTTCTCGTTCAGGTAACTGTTCCCACGTATGTTTGGTATCACACCAGCTGCACCCTACCGGACAACCTTGCAGGCGAATAAAAATAGCCGGAACACCGGTGTAAAAACCTTCCCCTTGCAGGGTCTGGAACAGTTCGTTTATCGGATACGACATGACACTCTCATTGTTAATAAAACTTTCTTACCATAAAAAAGCTGCGCCATATTGTCGCAGATTTGCCCCCGCGACGCCAAACACGCCGCACCTCAGTCGCACATCGCATTTGAAGTCACAATTAAATAACATTTTCATCAAAAACGTTTGACACTCATAGGCCTTTCGAAAATAAATGTATATACAACTCTATACAGGTTTGGGGATGCTATGAATTTATTGGAGTCCGACGTTATTTGGCGCAACGGACGCTTAGCCACCATGAGCGCACAGAGCAACGCGCCTTATGGTCTTCTCGATCGTCATGCACTGGTGGTGCGCGATAAGCATATTATAGCGGTGATCCCAGAGGATGAGCTTCCCGCGCAGCATCCCCAGCAGATCGATCTCCAGGATCGGCTCGTGACTCCAGGTCTTATCGACTGTCATACGCATTTAGTCTTCGGTGGCGATCGCGCCTACGAGTGGGAACAGCGCCTGAACGGCGTGTCATATACCGAAATCAGCCAGAAAGGCGGCGGTATCAATTCAACCGTGCGCGCCACGCGCGATGCCTCACCGGATACGCTGCTCAGCATCAGCCAACAGCGTTTGCAGGCTTTAATGGACGAAGGCGTAACCACGGTAGAAATGAAATCCGGCTACGGTCTGGATCTTATCAATGAAGAAAAACAGCTACGCGTTGCCCAACAGTTGGCACGGCAAAATGCCATCGACGTTAGCCCAACGCTGCTTTCAGCGCATACCACACCGCCGGAATATCATGGCCGTTCAGACCACTATATCGATCTGATTTGTGAGGAAATCCTGCCGCAGCTGTGGGAGAAAAAACTGTTTGAATCGGTCGATGTATTTTGCGAAAGCGTGGGTTTTTCACTCACGCAAAGCGAAAAGCTGTTCGCGGCCGCTAAACAGCTCGGAATTCCTGTGCGTGGGCATATGGAACAGCTTTCTAATCTTGGCGGCAGCGAACTGGTCGCGCGTTATCACGGGCTGTCGACCGACCATATTGAGCATCTGGATGAAGCCGGTATTCAAGCCTTAGCGCGCAGTCAAACCGTGGCGGTTCTGTTGCCCGGTGCCTTCTATTTTTTACGCGAAACCAAACGCCCTCCGGTGGATTTGCTGCGCGAATATCGCGTCCCTATGGCGGTAGCCAGTGATTTCAATCCCGGCACCAGCCCCTTCGCCTCTCTGCGTCTCGCGATGAATATGGCCTGCGTGCAATTTGGCCTCACGCCGGAAGAAGCGTGGCTAGGCGTGACACGACATGCGGCTCAGGCGTTAAACCGTCAGCATACCCACGGACAGCTTGCCGCCGGTTTTCAGGCTAATTTCGCGGTGTGGGAGGCAGAAAAACCGGTTGAAGTGATTTATGAGCTGGGGCGAAATCCACTGTATCAGCGGATTTATCAAGGCCAAGCGACACAAAAACAGAGCGAAAATGAGGAAATGCAATGAGCCACTGGCAGCCCACCGCGAATGACGTTTGGCAAGGACGTAACGATCTTGCAGAGTCTCCCGAAGCGTTACGCTTATTTCAAACTATTGGGCAACACAATGAGCCTCGCCCTATCGTGTTGCTCGGTTTTGCCTGTGATGAAGGTGTTAAACGCAATCATGGCCGCACCGGTGCCGCGGCTGCGCCCGATGCGCTGCGTAAAATGCTGGCTAATCTTGCTGCGCATGCAGGACATGATCGCGTCACCGACGGCGGCACTTTACGCGTTGGCGATACCCCATTAGAAGAAGCGCAGGCGCTCTTTAGCCAAAAGATCACGAAATATCATCAGCAAGGGGTAAGAACCTTAGTCTTTGGCGGTGGTCATGAAACCGCCTTCGCCCACGGTTTAGGGATATATCAGGCACATCCCGACAAAACCGTCGGCATTATTAATTTTGATGCTCATTTAGATCTGCGCCGCAACGACGTGGCGACATCGGGCACGCCGTTTCGCCAGCTCGCTCATTACTGCGAACAGAACCATCGACCGTTTCATTATCTCTGCGTCGGCGCTAGCCTCGCCGCGAACACGCAGGCGTTGGTCACTGAGGCCGAGCGCTTAAACGTTGAGATCGTATGGGATACCGAGGCGCTTACGCGATCGCTCGACGATCTGCATCGCCAGATCGGCGCATTTATGGATAAGTGTGAGATCGTCTATCTGACGATCGATCTGGACGTACTTCCTGCGTGGCAAATGCCCGGCGTCTCAGCGCCCGCCGCCGTGGGATTACCGATTGAACGACTTTTGCCGTTAGTAGGTGCGATATGTGAAAGTCCGTCATTGTGGGGAGCGGATCTGGTGGAATACAATCCCTCTTTGGATATTCAGCAATTCGGTGCCCGCACGGCGGCACGCATTGCATGGCAAATTCTACATCAATGGAACATCGGCGATTGCCCATAAGGAATGTTATCCATGACTCTTCCCGCTGATTTATCACCGCTATCAACGCCTGCACCGCTGTATGAGCAGGTCAAAAAAATGATTACCGATAACATCAGTAGCGGAGCTTGGCCGCCAAATTATCGCATCCCCTCAGAGGCCGAGCTGGTCGCGCATCTGGGATTCAGTCGAATGACCATCAATCGGGCGTTACGCGAGTTAACTCATCAAGGATTACTGGTGCGCATGCAGGGCGTTGGCACCTTTGTTGCGGAACCGAAAGGGCAATCTGCGCTGTTTGAAGTTCACAGCATTCGCGACGAGATACTGGCACGCAATCACCGCCATCACTGCAAAATTATCTTACTGGATAAAGTGCAGGCTAACAGCGAACAAGCCGCAGCCTTAAATCTCAGCGTAGGCGCGCCAATTTTTCACTCCATCATCGTGCATTACGAAAATGACACGCCGGTGCAGATTGAAAATCGCTATGTAAATCCTATCGTTGCGCCTGATTATCTACAGCAGGACTTTCTCAAAATCACGCCGCACGACTATTTATCGCGCGTGGCACCACTCACCGAGGGAGAACATATTGTTGAAGCCCTGCTGCCTTCGGCAGAAGAAAGCCAATGGCTTCACATTCAGGCGAATGAGCCTTGCCTATTGATCGAACGTCGAACTTGGTCTAAACATCATAATGTTACCTTTGCAAAATTGCTGTTTCCTGGAACTCGACATCGTTTAAAAGGACATTTCACCTCATGAATCAATGGCAGATCATACGATGGGCTGATTATCACGCCATGCCTTGGAAAAATGGACAAGGCGTTACGCAGGAGATCATGCGAGTGGATTCCCCAAGCGGACGCGATTTTCGCTGGCGTTTATCCATGGCAGAAGTTTCCTCTGACGGCGATTTCTCCAGCTATACGGGGTATCAGCGCATCCTTTCTATTTTAGAAGGCGATGGCTTGCAGTTAAAAATCGATGGGCGTATTGAGCCACCAATTTTGGCCTGTGGGATCCAGCGTTTTTCCGGCGATAGCCGCGTGAGCAGCACGCTGCTCAATGGCAAAGTGCGCGATCTGAATTTGATTTACGATCCACGCTATTATGGCGCACGACTCCAGTGGGTCACCACCAGCCCAAATATGCCGCCACTACGCTGCCACGCCAGCACCATTATTTTATTCTGCCACGACGGCGAAATTTCGCTGACGCCGATTGGCGGCGGTGAATCAATTACGCTAAACCGCTATGACAGCGCAGTGTTAGTCACACCTCGCCCACAAACCCACACCGTTAATTTAGACGGCCACGGCCATCTTGGGGTCTTTGAATTAACCGGGTTCGATGAATAAACTCAAGAAGTCTTAATCCTCGTTAACCTAAAATGATTTATTCCTGTTAATCATGTCAGTCTTACGCACGATTGGTTAAACTATTATCAATCGTGCGGTATGAGGCCGTTCGCTAACAGGAGGTTGTCGATGTTTACCGTTATTCCCGTCTTAGTGGTTGTTGCGTTGGTCATCGTATGGTCAGGGATTAAAATCGTGCCGCAAGGCTTCCAGTGGACCGTCGAGCGCTTTGGCCGCTACACCAAAACATTAATGCCTGGCCTGAATTTAATCATTCCATTCATGGATCGCGTCGGTCGTAAGATCAACATGATGGAACAGGTTTTAGACATCCCTGCTCAAGAAATCATTTCAAAAGATAACGCCAACGTCACCATTGATGCCGTTTGCTTTATTCAGGTTATCGACCCTGCCCGCGCCGCCTATGAAGTGAGCAATTTAGAGCGCGCCATCGTCAATTTAACCATGACCAACTTCCGAACCGTTCTGGGTTCGATGGAACTGGATGAAATGCTGTCACAGCGCGACCACATTAATGGCCGTTTGCTGCATATCGTTGATGAAGCCACCAACCCTTGGGGCGTAAAAGTCACGCGTATCGAAATCCGCGACGTGCGTCCGCCGGTCGAACTGGTGGCTTCCATGAACGCCCAGATGAAAGCTGAGCGAACCAAACGTGCGGATATTCTCGAAGCTGAAGGTGTGCGTCAGGCAGCCATTTTGCGTGCCGAAGGTGAAAAGCAGTCTCAAATCCTGAAAGCCGAAGGTGAACGTCAGTCCGCATTCTTGCAGGCAGAAGCGCGCGAACGTGCCGCGGAAGCTGAAGCTCAGGCCACCAAAATGGTGTCAGAGGCGATTGCCGCCGGGAACATTCAGGCGATTAACTACTTCGTGGCACAAAAATATACTGACGCACTGCAAAAAATTGGTTCTGCCACCAACAGCAAAGTGATTATGATGCCGCTGGAAGCCAGCAATCTGATGGGCTCCATTGGCGGTATCGCTGAATTGCTGAAAGAAACAGGCCCCGTTAAAGGCAAATCATAATGATTGATTACATTGCCCAAAATCCGCATGGCTTTTGGCTGTCGCTGGGCGGTGTGCTATTAGCTGCGGAGTTGTTAGGCGCTGGCGGGTATCTGCTGTGGTGCGGCATTTCAGCACTGTTGGTCGGCCTGCTGACATGGGTACTTCCATTTGGCTGGGAGTGGCAGGCAACGCTGTTTGCGATCCTCACCGTCGCTACCGCGCTACTTTGGTGGCGCTGGCTACGGCGCAGTCAGCCGGTATCAAGAAACAATGATGACCTGCTTAATCAACGTAGCCGCCAACTTATTGGTGCGCGTGCCACGCTTGAAGCCCCTATCGTCAACGGCAATGGACGCATTCGTATCGGCGACAGCAGCTGGCGCGTCACCTGTTCGCAGGAGTTACCGATCGGGGCCGTCGTTGAAGTTATCGACGTAGAAGGTATTACGTTAGTCGTGAAAAGTATTTAAGCCGTCAGTTCCCCCGCGCAGAGATTTGCCGGGGGGCAAGCCACTTAAGCCTTATGCCCGTGGCAGCAACCCGCCAGATTATTAATGATCGGGCAATCCGCACTTTCATCGCCGGGACACTCATCGGCTAGCGCCATCAACCGGTGGCGCATCTGCTGCAATTCGTCAATATGCCGTTCCAGTTCGGCCACTTTCTCTAAAGTACGGCGCTTAACGTCTGCACTGTGGCGGCTTTTATCATGAAAAAGCCCGACCAGCTCGCGGCATTCGTCCAGCGTAAAGCCCACCTGCCGCGCCTGACGCAGCAAAGTCAGCTCTTCAATATGTTTTTCACCGTAGAACCGATAGCCATTATCAGCGCGGTTTGGCGCGGTCATCAGCCCTTTTTCTTCGTAAAAACGGATGGTTTTACTGGTGAGTCCGGTTTTCTTGGCAACCTCACTGATATTCATTCTGCCTCCCCTCTTGACCTTACCCTTGCAGGAAGGTTTAAGCTTAGTCCAAGTGAAGAATACCATGTGATTCGCCCATCAACACCACGTGTTCATTGGGCAATACCAGAGAGGATTTTATTATGTCACAAACTCAACTGTTCGCGCTGCAAGGCTTGTCCTGCATGAACTGTGCGAAGAAAGTCAAAACCGCGTTAGAAGCGCGTTCCGATATTGAACAAGCACAACTGAATAACCCACGCTATGCCAAAGTTACCGGCGACGCCGATGCTCAGGCAATTATCTCAACCGTAGAGCAAGCGGGCTACCATGCCACAGTTGCGGGAACGCCTGACGTAGAGCTGGCACTTAGCGGCTTAAGCTGCGGCCATTGCACCGCCAGCGTCACCAAAGCGCTGGAGGCTGTTGCGGGCGTTGATGCGGTTGAAGTTTCATTAACCGACGCCAAAGTCTATGGTTCCGCCGATGCAACCACGCTGATTAATGCCGTGATAGCCGCTGGCTATGAAGCTTCATTGGCAAGTGGAGAAAGCCACCCAAAAACTGAGCCGCTGACACAGTCTGCAACAGCAAACTCGACAGCACCACAAGCGCCGGAAACTCTGGCAGCGGCTGAAACGACTTCTCCGGCGACAGCAACTGCGAACGCTTCTGACGATGACGATAGCGTTCAGCTGTTGCTCGACGGCATGAGCTGCGCAAGCTGCGTATTAAAAGTGCAGAATGCTTTGCAAAGCGTCCCCGGTGTTCAACAAGCCCGCGTCAACCTTGCCGAACGTAGCGCATTGGTCACAGGGCATAGCGATCCAGATGCTTTGATACACGCCGTTGAAAAAGCCGGTTACGGCGCTGAAATCATTCAAGATGAAGAGAAACGTCGTGCACGCCAGCAGGAATCGGCAGAGAAGTCTGTGAAAAAATTCCGCTGGCAGGCTGCTCTGGGCTTAGGTCTGGGTGTGCCGCTGATGGCGTGGGGGCTCTTCGGTGGATCGATGGAGCTCACGGCGAGTAACCAGAATAACTGGCTGATCGTCGGGCTGGTAACCTTGGCCGTGATGGTATTTGCCGGTGGGCATTTCTATCGCAGCGCATGGCGTAGCCTGATGAACCGTAGTGCCACCATGGACACCTTGGTGGCATTAGGCACCGGCGCAGCATGGCTCTACTCCATCACGGTAACGCTGTGGCCGCATGTGTTCCCGATGGAAGCGCGTCACCTTTACTACGAAGCCAGTGCGATGATTATTGGTTTGATTAACCTCGGTCATGCCATGGAGGCCAGAGCACGCCAACGTTCTTCCAAAGCGCTTGAGCGCCTGTTGGATTTAACCCCGCCGACCGCTCGTGTCGTCACCGAAGAGGGTGAGAAAACCTTACCGCTGGCCGACGTTAAGCTTGGCATGACGTTACGTTTAACCACCGGCGATCGAGTTCCGGTTGATGGTGAGATTATTTCCGGCGAAGTATGGATGGATGAGGCCATGCTGACCGGCGAACCGATTCCACAGCAGAAATCTTCAGGCGATCCGGTCCATGCGGGCACCGTAGTACAAGACGGTAGTGTTTTGTTCCGCGCAGGTGCCATCGGCAGCCAAACGACGCTGGCGCGCATCATTAAACTGGTGCGCCAAGCACAGAGCAGCAAGCCTGAAATTGGACAAATGGCTGACCGTATTTCCGCAGTTTTTGTTCCAACCGTGGTTGGGATTGCGGTATTTAGCGGCCTGATTTGGTATTTCTTTGGTCCACAGCCGCAAATTGTGTACACATTGGTGGTGGCGACGACGGTACTGATTATTGCCTGCCCATGCGCCTTAGGTTTAGCAACGCCAATGTCGATCATTGCCGGTGTTGGGCGAGCCGCTGAACTGGGTGTGTTGGTGCGTGATGCCGACGCATTACAACGCGCCAGCGAACTCGATACGTTAGTATTCGATAAAACCGGTACCTTGACTGAAGGTCAGCCAAAAGTGGTTGAGATTCACACTTTTAACGGCGTCAGCGAAGCGCAGGCTTTGCAGTGGTCTGCGGCCTTGGAAGCGGGTTCAAACCATCCATTAGCACGCGCAATCACAGAGCGAGCGGATCGTTTGGTCATCCCTGAAGTCACCCAGTTCCGCACGCTGCGTGGTCTTGGCGTAAGCGGTGACGTTGATGGGCATACGTTGCTGTTGGGGAACGACGCACTGATGGAACAGCAACAGGTTGATACTTCCGAGGTTAAGTCCCTGCTTAAACAGCAGGCCGAACGAGGGATTACGCCGGTACTGTTATCCGCAAACGGGAAACCTGCCGCATTGCTTTCTATCCGTGACCCGCTAAGAAGCGACAGCGTGGAAGCACTGCAACGCTTGCATGGTTTGGGCTATCAGTTGGTGATGTTAACCGGCGATAACCCACTCACTGCGAATGCAATTGCTAAAGAAGCTGGCATCGATCAGGTCATCGCGGGCGTACTCCCTGAAGGTAAAGCCGATGCGATTAAAGCGTTACAGGCTAAAGGGCATAAAGTCGCGATGGTCGGCGATGGTATCAACGACGCCCCTGCGTTAGCTCAGGCTGATGTGGGTATCGCGATGGGCGGCGGCAGCGATATTGCCATTGAAACTGCGGCAATTACGCTAATGCGTCATAGCCTTAACGGTGTGGCTGACGCGGTAGAGCTTTCCTGTGCAACGTTGCGCAATATGAAGCAAAACCTGCTAGGCGCTTTCGTCTACAACTCGTTGGGCATTCCGATTGCCGCTGGCGTGCTGTATCCGTTAACCGGAGCCCTGCTTAGCCCAGTCGTTGCCGGAGCGGCCATGGCGCTGTCATCCATTACCGTGGTGAGTAACGCTAACCGTCTGTTGCGTTTCAAACCTAAATCACAGTCTAAATAGGCCTTGATCTTTAGTCCTACTCAAAAGGCCGCGTTTGCGGCCTTTTTTATTGCCCTTCTCGCTCGCTTCTCATCCGCTTAAAGAATTTCCGATCAAAAATCCGCTTGCATCGGCAAAAAATGCGCCGCATAATAATTGTTATGTTATAACATCAATAAAGAGTAAAAAATGAAAACCAATATCCATCCAAACTATCGCACAGTGGTTTTCCACGACACAACGGCAGACGCCTATTACAAAATCGGTTCAACAATCCAATCCGACCGTACTATCGAATTGGAAGGGGTTAGTTATCCGTATATCACGCTAGATGTCTCTTCCGCTTCCCACCCTTATTACACGGGTAAGCAAAAAGAGTTTTCTAAAGAGGGCAGCGCAGCCAAATTCCAGCAACGTTTCGGTCGCTTTATGACGAAGACAAAATCGGCAGAGGCTAACTAATGCAAGTTTTAAGCTCATTACGTTCCGCAAAGAAACGCCACCCTGACTGCAAAATAGTAAAACGTCATGGACGCATTTTCGTTATTTGTAAGTCTAATCCGCGCTTCAAAGCCGTGCAGGGAGGTAAGAAAAAACGCTGAATATGCCTGCTTTACTCACCACAGCCCCACCAAGTGGGGCTGCTCCCGCGCCTTCATCCCGCCATCCGCTTTACCTTTCCATCTGCCCTGCCTCACTTCCAACACACTGAAAAAACACGAATCAGCTTGCTAGAACTTAGTTAGCACACCAAGACACATAATCACTGCGTAATAAAAGGTAAAATTCACTTGGCTAGGTACCTATTTGTGCAATAATCATAAAGAGATAATTATTTTCAAGTCTTTACCCTATGCTTAATTAGTTAAACACCTTTAGAATCGCAAGGATAATTTGCTTTAGAACTTTCTGAAAAGTGTTTAAAAAACACGCGAAGTGTCTTAATTAAATACTTATTAACACAAATTATCGCCAATCTAGATGTGCTTTTGCTATGATGCTGCGGCCTTTAGTAATGCTTATGGTTGTAAACTGCTCGTGATGTTTATTGTTGTACTTCACGACGGCATAGACTAATTCGTTGAGACAACGTTGAGCAAGATGGAGGCATGATATGGATGAATACACGTCTTATCAGCACGATATAACTGAACTGAAATACCTGTGTAATATGCTGTATAATCAGGGAATGGAAGTTCTGAGTGATAGCCATCATGGCTGGGTTAATGACCCAACTGCTGTAGCTAACCTGCAACTCAATGAATTAAACGAACATATCGCAACGTTCGGTTTAACGTTCAAGATTAAGTATCCAAAGAGTTCAGAATTAACTGAAATATTAGATGAGTATCTTGACGAAACTTACAGTCTGTTTAGTAATTACAGCATAAACGAACCAGAACTAAAAAAATGGCTTAAAGCAAAAGGCCGTATTTTGCGTTATTTAGCGGGTGAAAAACCAGCATCCGCGTTGAATTTTTAACCTTAGATCAGGAGTTCTTATGACTAAAATTGATTACCTTATGCGCTTACGCAAGTGTACAACGCTAGACACTTTAGAGCGCGTAATTGAAAAAAACAAATACGAGCTCTCCGACGATGAGCTAGAAACTTTCTACTCAGCCGCCGACCATCGTTTGGCCGAACTCACCATGAACAAACTGTACGATAAGATCCCTGCTGAAGTTTGGAAGTATGTACGTTAATTAGTTAATCTAAGTTGTCACTTAAGAAATTACCTTTATTTATTACTTAACGATTAATAAACACTTTTATCAATTGGATTATTTATCAATGATTTTCCATTTGTATTTTTGCGCCTTAGATTAGGTGCTACTGTTTCAGCACTAGTAAGAAAAACAGTAAAGGCCAATAACGTTTATATGCGCTGGCCTTTACTTGCTCTATTCGCCCGATAAATCCGTACTACGGCGCAATCTATCTAAATCAATGGCTTTGTCTTTAATCACATTGAGCTTGGTTTCAGCTGCAACAAGGCTCCATATGGTTCCCTGCTCTTGTTGGTAAAACGCATTTATCGCCAGAAAGTAATCATCTTTATATTTAACCCACCCTCTTTGCGCAATTTTTAGTTTTGCTTGAACGACTTCTGATTGATCCTTGAGTAATAGCTTGTACTGGTTATTTAACTCAACATCCCAGGCTTTCATCGCGGTCTGATAGCAGTCAGAAATATCTGGTGTCGCAGAGGCCACATTTTTGCAGCGCTCTAAGGAATCATCAATATTCTTGCCCAAAGGCGTCTTTGCATAGGCTGATACGCAGCATAAAAACAGCGTTATCGCCAGTAACCCTTTCTTCATTACAACAACCTCATTAATGCACTCAATAGAAAGAATATATACAACTTTTCTCGCTGTTGCGTATTACTGTTGCAATAAAAAGGTGATGGGTAGGCAATACAAAGAGTTTGAGAATAGCTAGTTGGGGATGAAGCAATTGAATGGTTTAAAGCTAAGAAAATAGGGAGGGCCTAAATGGGTGGAGGCCCTGCCAGCTACATCCCGGCACACACGTCGCCTGCTGCGGCTGCTTCCTTCCGGATCTGACCGAGTTCACAAGTTAGCGTTGCGGGAGAACCAACAGGGCCTCCATTGATGAGCGACTGAAGATAACTTAACTTGCTGCATAACATCATGCATAACTTCAGTGCGGGGGCATTATCTGTGATGGCACGGTGAAATGCAAGGCTAAGGCTGTCGAACGTCGTTTTATTAAACAATCATTTTATCCATCAGCCCCTTATGGCAAACTGCATGCATACTATGAGCGACTCATTTTGAACTTCAATGCCTTATGCCAAACGATATCCCACCAGAACCTGAAGATAACTTTCGCCAACGTGTTTTGATGTCAATTCATGCCATCCCTTATGGGAAGGTGGCAACGTATGGGCAAATCGCGCGCCTTGCAGGTTCATCACGTGCGGCACGGCAGGTGGGTGGTATTTTACGTAAGCTCCCCAAAGGTTCTTCAATTCCTTGGTATCGCGTCGTCAATCGCAGCGGCAACATCTCTCTGATTGGCCCTGACTACACGCGCCAACGCACAGCTCTGCAAGATGAAGGCATCACCTTCAACGCTAGCGGTGTTATCGATTTGGCTCTTTACGGATGGAATCCATCGCAGCCATAAAAAAACCTGCCACATTGGGCAGGTTTTTCATATCGCCTAAACGAATATTAGAAAGGTGATGTTCCTTCAACCTTCTTTTTTTCGTTCAGCACGGTGGCTGCGCCGTCAGCGGAAACTGGCACCAAGACCAGATCTTTCTGCGTACCAGCGTTGTTATTCACCACTTCATTTAGCGTATCGGTGATGAATACTAAGCGACCGTCGATTTTGATTGCCGCGCTCAGGTTAATACGCTGGTTTGGCTGAATATCCTGAGGATTAAACGGCAGAACAAAGTTATAAGGTGGTTGTTTGCCATCGGTGCGGAACACTTTCTGTGACAGCACGCGAGCAGGCGCATCCGCCAGAGAAACATCGGCTAAGGTGACCGTAACTTCCGCATTCGGTGGCAAAGCGATACGCTGACGAATATTCACGCTACCGCGCACCGCTGGGCCGCTAATCTGCGACGCATCAGCAGTCACTTGATTACCCGGAGCAGGCGTTGGAACATCAGCGGCATTTGAAGAACAGCCAGCAACCGTTGCGGTCATCAGTACACCACCTACAATTTTCCAGAGTTTCATAAGTTCGGTCTCCTTCCTTTTATTTTTGTTGTCGAATACCTATCTATAAAAGCATATTGAGCAATCGACACGAGCCTCTTAAAATAGTTTCTTAAACTACGATACTCAATAAGCATGGCACAAAGCGCTGAGTTTTCCAGTTTTATCTACTTTACATTAACATATTCAGATAATTGAACCCTCGAAACGATGGCGAACCCTTAAATAGTTTTGTGATAAGTTCTGCCATAATTGATAATGCAGTTGGGGTTTTCGCTCCCGTTTTCAACACTGGTTAATTAGGATCTCACTCATGAGTCAGGCATTAAAAAATTTACTCGATCTGTTAGATCTGGAAAAAATCGAAGAAGGGATCTATCGCGGGCAGAGTGAAGATCTTGGCTTACGTCAGGTTTTTGGCGGTCAGGTGGTGGGCCAAGCGCTCTATGCCGCGAAACAAACGGTGCCCTTAGAGCGCAATATTCACTCCTTTCACAGCTATTTTCTGCGCCCCGGCGATAGCAGCCAGCCAATAATCTATGACGTTGAGAATCTGCGTGACGGCAATAGTTTCAGCGCGCGCAGGGTGAAGGCGGTACAACACGGTAAACCTATTTTCTACATGACGGCCTCTTTCCAGACTGCAGAAGAAGGTTTTGAACACCAGAACGTGATGCCTGATGTGCCAGCGCCTGAATCATTAAAATCTGAGTCTGAAATTGCCAGCAGCATGGCACACTTGATCCCTGAATCCGTGCGTGAAAAATTTACCTGTGAAAAACCACTGGAAATGCGTCCGGTAAGTTTCCATAACCCGTTGATGGGGAAAGTAGAAGAGCCTATCCGTAACGTCTGGTTCAAAGCCAACGGCGAAATGCCCGACGACCCACGCATTCATCAATACTTACTGGGTTACGCGTCTGATTTCAACTTCCTGCCCACCGCATTACAGCCGCACGGTAAAGGATTCTTAGAGCCTGGCATGCAGGTCGCGACGATTGACCATTCAATGTGGTTCCATCGCCCATTCCGCTTGGATGAGTGGTTGCTTTATGCGGTTGAGAGCACCTCTGCATCTGGCGCTCGCGGTTTTGTACGAGGGCAATTCTACAATCGTGCGGGTGAACTGATTGCCTCTACGGTTCAGGAAGGCGTGATCCGCCAACGTTCGTAAAAACTGAGTATCATTCATAAAGCAAAAGGGCGGATTTCTCCGCCCTTTTCACATCTGGAATCACACGATAAAGAAGAAAACTACTGGTTATATGCGTTCTCACCGTGGCTGTTAACGTCCAGACCTTCGCGCTCTTGTTCTTCCGGCACACGTAGGCCTACACAAACATCGGCAATCTTAAAGGCAATTAACGCAGCCACACCGGACCAAACGATACAGACCACAACGCTCAGTGCCTGCACGCCTAACTGATGGCCCATCGTTACCCCTTCAGCATAACCTGTTCCTCCCAATGACGTTGCGGTTAGGATCCCCGTGGCTAAACATCCCACGATACCGCACACGCCATGCACGCCGAATACGTCACAGGTATCATCCACCTTCAGCCAGCGTTTCAGCATCACCACGCCCCACAGCCCAGCGACACCCGCAATCAGGCCGAGCAGCAGCGCGCCGCCCACACCAACGGTACCCGCGGCAGGCGTCACCGCAACCAGCCCTGCGATACAGCCTGAGCACGCACCCAGCAGAGACGGCTTTCCGCGCGTCATCCACTCCGCTAACACCCAAGACAGAATCGCTCCCGCCGTTGCCACCACCGTATTCACAAAGGCCAGCGCGGCAATTTCATTCGCTGCACTTGCCGAGCCTGCGTTAAAGCCAAACCAGCCGATATACAGAATCGCAGTTCCCATAAAGACCATTGGCAAGTTATGGGGTTTGAAGGCTTCTTTGCCGAATCCTGCACGCTTGCCTAGCAGGTACGCGCCAACCAAACCGGCAATTGCCGCGTTAATATGCACGACCGTTCCACCTGCAAAGTCTAACGCCCCGTCTGCTGCTAAATATCCGCCGCCCCACACCATATGAGCCATCGGAATATAAGAGAGCGTGAACCATAGTACGGCGAAAATCAGCACCGCTGAAAAGCGAATACGTTCTGCAAACGAGCCAACAATCAGCCCCACGGTAATACAGGCAAATGATCCCTGAAACGCAACGTGGATCATTTTATAGAATGAGCCGGTTAAATCAGTTAGCCCAATCCCTTTCAGCATCACTTCATCGAGGTTACCAAAAATGGCGCTACCGGCACCAAACGCCAAAGAGTAGCCATAGACAACCCACAGCACGCAGATGGTGGCAAAGGTCACCATCACCTGTGTCATTAAGGACAGCACGTTTTTGGAGCGCAATAATCCACCGTAAAATAGGCCAATGCCTGGGATGGTCATAAACAGAACGAGCGCGGTACAAATCATCATAAAGGCGTTATCAGCCTTATCTGCTACGGCTGGCGTTGCGGCCATGGCGGCACCGGGTAGTAATAAAGCACTCCCCAGAGCTAAAGTGGATAAGCGTGTTTTCATCATTAATCCATCCCTATCTGTGTGAGTTATTAATTACAGAGCCGCTTCGTCGGTTTCACCGGTACGAATGCGAATAACGCGCTGTAGTTCGGCAACAAAGATTTTTCCGTCGCCAATTTTTCCGGTGTAGGCGGATTTACTGATGACATCGATCACCTCATCGAGTTGATCGTCGGCAATCGCCACATCAATTTTCACTTTGGGCAAGAAATTCACGTTGTACTCTGCCCCACGATATAGCTCGGCGTGACCTTTCTGGCGGCCAAATCCCTTCACCTCGGTAACGGTCAGTCCCTGAATCCCAACAGAGGAAAGGGCTTCACGTACGTCTTCCAGTTTGAACGGCTTAATTACCACGGTTACAAGCTTCATACGGCCTCTCCTCACATAACTCCGATTAATTTCGTCTACGCATTAACATGAGCAAAGGCTATGCCAACTTTGCATAAGGCTCGTTGATGGAAGAAAATGCTGGTTTTAGGGAAGGAGGGACTCAGTTACAGCAGATAAAACGTGAGGTATTTCTCAAAAACGCACCAATAGCGTGCAATCAGGGAAAATACGGTGCATTTTTTTTACACAATTCTAGGCTGCTATGCACTGCAAATGCACAGACTGGGTTACCATAATGAACGCTGTAGAAAACAAAAAGCCGGTGCTATGCATCCGTGGCATAACAACCGGCTTTTTAGCTGCGGAAAATATTTAGATCGTCGGCGATTCTTGATGCAATCCAGCCGCCAGCGCTTCTCCCACTAATTGCAGCTGGTGCATTTGGTAGTAACGCCCCTGCTTAGCCAGTAGTTCGTGATGCGAACCTTGTTCCACTGCCTGTCCTCGGTGCAGAACCAGAATAGAGTCAGCATCTACGATAGTCGACAATCGATGAGCAATAACAATCAAGGTTGTTTGTTGGCGAATCACATTGAGCGCTTTCTGAATCGCCTGCTCGGTACCGGAATCGATATTAGCCGTTGCCTCATCCAGAATAAGAATTTGAGGAGCCTGAACCAGCACACGCGCCATTGCTAACAGCTGCTTTTGCCCTACGGACAGATTATTTCCCTGCTCACCCAGTTGGGTTTGAATGCCCTGCGGCCAGCTTCTGACCAGCGGTGCAAGCTGCACGTCCTCCAGCGCTTTCCAAACCTGAGCCTCACTGATATCGCGGCCAAGCGTCACGTTATGCATAACCGACTCAGCCATCACCACAGGATCCTGCTGAACCATCGCTACGCCTTCACGCAAAACCTGATGGCTCAGCGTAGGGATCGGACGACCATCAATGCAGATCTCTCCCTGATTAACCGGGTAATAACCCATCAGCAAGTTAGCCAGCGTCGATTTACCGCTGCCAGTATGCCCGACTAATGCCACAAATCCGCGTGATGCAATATGCAGATTGATATCCTGCAAAACAGGGCGACCTTCCCGATAGGCAAAAGTCACGTTGTTAACATCAACGCGCCCGCTCTGCAAAGGCTGAATATCGCCACCGTAATTCTGCTGGGCATCATCCATTAACTCGAAAATGCGCTCTCCGGCAACAACGGCCTGCTGCATCATGGACTGTTGGCTCGTGAGCTCAATCAAAGGCTCATTCAGACGACCTAAATAGTTAATGAAAGCGTAAAGCACGCCCACGCCAATCGAGCCTTCGGCGCTGAAGCCAAACAGCATTAACAGTCCACAGAGGATCATGGCGGAGAAAAGGCTCAGCAACGGACGCAGTAAAAAGCCTTCCAAACGCAATGTCTGCATACGCGCTTGATAATGAGAGCGGCTAACCTCCCCCATTTTTTCACCAAAGCGCGCCTGCTGGCGGAACTGTTGGATAACTCCCATGCCGTTGATCACTTCGTTAAAACCATCATTGATATCGGCAAGGTAGCTACGAACGCGGCGTACCACCGGTGTGCTGTAGTGCTGGTAAACGGCCATCACCACAAATACGGCGGGGAAAATACAGATAGAAATCAGCGCCATTCGCCAATCAAGGGTAAACATGGCCACCAGCATCGCACCAATCAGCGCCGCGCTTTTCAGCACCGTCGCCACTACCGTGACATAAAGATCTTTAATCACTTCGGTGTCGTTGGTCACTCGCGAGATAAGCTGTCCGACAGGCTGATTATCGAAGGCTGATAGAGGCTGGCGCAGCGCAGCATCCATAACGTCGGTGCGTAGCTGTTGCACGACTCCAACCGCCGCACGGTTGAACAGCAATGCCTGCGCATACTGCAAACCCGCTGCGGTAAACTCAAGAAGCAGATATAACAGCGCGAGGCCCGTCACCAATCCAAGTCTGAGATCGCCTTTGGCAACCACGTTATCAATAAAGTAGCTGATAATAATCGGGCCGCAAACTTCCGCTGCCGCCGCTACCCACAGCATCACCACGGCAATCGCTAACGGCTTTTTATAAGGGCCACCATAGGCGAGCAAGCGTTTCAGGGTCGGCCAGAGTTGTTTGATATTACGCATTATCTGGCTCCTGAATCTGCGAGTCTGGTTCATCAAGCTGCGCTTCAATTTGCTGGAAGCGATGCATATCTCGATACCAACCACGCTGTTGACTCAGTTCACTGTGCAAGCCACGCTGAGCCACAGCGCCTTGCTGAAGCACGAGGATTTCGCTGGCTTCTGTCAGCGCAGAAAGGCGATGGGCGCTGATAATCACGGTTCGATTCTCTCCCCATTCGCGCAGATTATGCAGAATTTGATATTCAGTACGGCCATCAACCGCCGATAGTGCATCGTCAAGAATCAAAATTTCCGCGTCCAGTAACAATGCGCGAGCAATAGAGATACGCTGCTTTTGTCCACCGGACAGCATCACGCCACGCTCTCCCACTTCGGTTTGATAGCCTTCAGGCAAGCGCAGAATATCCTCATGCACGCTGGCGAGCTTAGCCACACGTTCAATATCTTCCTGTGTTGCATCAGGCTTACCTAATGCAATATTCATGGCAACGGAATCCGAGAACAGGAAAGGTGTTTGGCTCACCACGGCAAGACGAGCACGCCATTCATCCAGACGAAGTTCACGCAAAGAGATACCGTGGAAACACACTTCTCCTTGGTCGGGATCAAACTGTCGCTGAATCAATGAGAGCAACGCGCTTTTACCCGCCCCCGTTGGCCCACACAGGCCTAGCATCTGACCCGGCGCGAGATTGAATTGGATGTTATGCAGTACAGGGTTAGTCCCTTCGCTATAAGCGAAACGTGCAACATCAACGCTGAGTACGCCTCGCCCCTGAGGCAAAGAACGCTCGCCGTCTTGAACCGTTGACGGCTCAGATAGCATGCTGCGTATACGGCTATAGGCCGCACTACCGCGCTCCACGATGTTAAACATCCACGCTAATGCCAGCATCGGCCAAATCATTAATCCCAGATACATCACGAAGCTGGTCAATTGCCCTAACGTTAGGTGACCATGAATGACCATCACCCCACCGCCGCCAATCGCCAATAAGTTGGCACAGCCAATCGCGATAAAAATCGTCGGGTTAAAGCGCGCATCGACTTTAGCTACGTGCATATTTCGCGCACCGGCTTCGGCTGCGACATCGGCAAAGCGTTTCGACTGATGATTTTCTAGACCAAAGGATTTAATCATGCGAATGCTGGTCAAGCTCTCTTGAGCCTGATCGTTGAGCATGGAGAACGCCGCCTGCGCAGACTTAAACCGCGAGTGTAGCTGCGCGCCTTGATGCTTAATCACCATAGCCATAATCGGCATCGGAATAAGAGACAGCAGCGTTAGCTCCCAGCTAATTTGGGTGCTCATCACAAACAGCACCGCCAAGCCCATCACCAGCGAGTCCACCAGCGTTAATACGCCTTCCCCCGCGGCAAAGACAACGCGATCGACGTCGTTGGTCGCTCTGGCAATTAAATCGCCGGTGCGGTGGCGCTGATAAAATGAAGGCGCTTGGTTACTGAGCTGGCGGTAATATTTTTCACGCAGTTCAACGGCAAGCAAATAGGACGCGCCGAAGAGCAGCACTCGCCACACATAGCGCAGCAAATACACCACCACCGCGACGAGCAGTAAAATACCAATCCAAAATGCCAGCGTTTTTGCGGGCATATGCTGTTTTGACACGCCGTCGATCACGATGCCAACAATGCGCGGCGGCACCAGTTGCAAAATAGCGATAACGACTAATAAAAGTACGGCTCCCAGATATCGCCGCCATTCACGACGAAAATACCAGCCTAGTTGGGCAAATAATCTCACGTATTTTTATTCCATAGCCCGCAGTGGGCTTTGATTTTAAATGCTGTATATATAAACAGCACTAGGATAACACCGATAGGAAACTTAGGTAACCGCGTGATGGGTAAATTTGTGTGCTTTATTCACCCACTGGCAAGAACGTGGTGCTTTTGATTTGTTCCATCGCAAAACTGGAAGTGACGTCACTTAAGCCTTTCACCGCATTCACCAATCGCTTATAAAAAGCATCGTAGCTTTTCATATCCGCAACCTGTACCTGCATTAAATAATCGTACTCTCCAGCCATACGATAAAACGCAAGGATTTCAGGCATGTGCTCAACCTGCTGCACAAAATGATGATACCACTCGCTGCTGTGATGCTGGGTTTTGATCATAACAAATGCGGTCAGACCAAGGCCAAGCTTGTCTTTGTCGAGCAGCGCTACGCGCCCGACGATATAGCCTTCATCTTCTAGGCGTTTCAGGCGTTTCCAGCAAGGCGTAGAGGTTAGGTTGACCGCATCGGCCAACACCTGCAACGACTGAGTGCAGTCGCGCTGTAAAAGCTCCAACAGTTTTCGGTCTGTTTTATCTAACATATATCACTTATGGAGAAATATTTTCTCTTATTAGGCCAATATGAAGTCTATATAGCAACTTTTTTTTCTGCAAAATCCGATAGTCTTATCCCATACGTTCAGACTGACTCATATAGGCCATTATCATGAACAACGCTTGGGTAAAGCACGCTATCAGCGAGATCGAAGCCGATTTTCAACGTTCGGCAGACACACATCTTATTCGTTTAAATCTGCCTACTTTTCCCGGCATCTATTTGTATCTAAAAGATGAGAGCACCCATCCAACCGGCAGCCTGAAACATCGTCTAGCCCGCTCACTCTTTTTATATGGACTCTGTAACGGTTGGATTAAAGAAGACACCACGATCATCGAAGCCTCTTCAGGCAGCACCGCCGTCTCCGAAGCCTATTTCGCTCGACTGCTGAATTTGCCGTTTATCGCCGTGATGCCTTCATGCACCGCTCGTAAAAAAGTCGAACAGATCGAGTTCTATGGTGGTCGCTGTCATTTTGTTGACAGCGCCAGCCAGATTTATGCGGCGTCAGAGCAGTTGGCCAAAGAGTTGAACGGCCATTATATGGATCAGTTCACCAATGCTGAACGAGCAACCGACTGGCGTGGCAACAATAATATTGCCGATAGCATATTTCGTCAGATGGAACGCGAACCGCATCCGGTTCCTGCTTATATCGTCATGAGCGCGGGCACCGGCGGCACGTCCGCAACCTTAGGTCGTTATATTCGTTACCAAGGGCACCCGACTCATCTGATGGTGGTGGATCCTGAAAACTCGGTCTTTATGGATAGCTATCTGCAAAAAGACCGCACTATTACAGGCACCTGTGGCAGCAAAATTGAAGGCATCGGACGCCCACGGGCCGAGCCCTCATTTATCCCTGAGGCTATCGACAGCATGATGCGTGTTCCTGATGCCGCCAGCATTGCCACCATCCATTGGCTACAGAAGGTATTAGGACGCAAAGTCGGGGCTTCGACGGGTACAAACATGTGGGGAGCATTAACACTGGCACGTCAAATGCGCGAGCGCGGCGAACAAGGCGCTATCGTCACCCTACTCTGTGACAGCGGTGAACGGTATTTAGATACCTACTATGATGCTGATTGGGTGAAAAAGAATATCGGTGACTTGAGCCAATATACCCAACAGTTAGAAGCGATGTAGCGTATCCCTCTTTCCTAAAGCAGAAAGAAAAAACCGGGCTATATACATTATGTATAGGCCCGGCGGCTGTAAAAGAATCCTCGTTATTCGGGGGAATGGTGAGGTTTTTTTGGTGAACTCAGCCAATTGTTTAACTGCTGTGCCACCGCCTGTTGCTGGCAATGACCAATAATCTCTAAGTGCGGCAGGCTGGCTTTAAGCTGCGGCAACGCATTACCCATGATGTAACCTTTTCCAACCATGCCTAACATCTCTCTGTCATTCATCGCATCACCAAACGCCATACAATCAGCAAGATCGATATCTAAATGATTGCATAAATGGCTGAGCGCAGAACCTTTGTTCGTCCCTACTGGCAGAACTTCTAAGCAATCGTAGGCCGAAAAACACAGATCAACCGCATTGCCAAAATGCTGGCGTAGGCGCGTTTGTAAGGCCGTTAAGGCATCGTGATCGCCACAAAAACAGATTTTACTAATACCATAAGCCGGTAAAGCGCGCAGCGGCGTGATTTGATAGCCAAAACCATTTTCCACATGTGGCGCTAAGAGCTCTGGATACTCAACCGAGGTCAACCAGCCGTCATCTCTAAAAACGTGTACCGAGGCGGGCGTTTCCCAATGCGAATGCAAAACCTCAAGCGCAATTTCTGGTACTGAGTCGCTGGAAAATAAGTTATTACCCTCGCGATCGTGTATCCGCGTGCCATTGCCGGTAATCATGTAACCCTGTAAACCTAATCGGCGCGCAATAGTACGCACTTCAAGAAAATGACGCCCCGTTGCAAACGTCAGCGCAACCTGATTTTCAGACAAACGATGCAGCGCATCCAAGGTTTCAGTCCCAACCTGATGATTAGGCATCAACAGAGTGCCATCCATATCAAAGGCGGCTAAACGAACCATACTGAAACCTCTTCTTGTGACGAATAATTTTGTGACGAATACAGTGAGATAAACAGTATGGCGTGGCATTTGCGGAACTAATAGTGAACAATTAAAGAAAATTGTTCAGGATTTAACGATGCGCCTGCTACAGAGGCTTAGCCAATACCAACGTTTAAACCAGTTTGCTGGTGACGATCCGATTCAGACAACCGTTGCTGAACTGGCTGGGGTTTTCTGCTGTAGTGAGCGCCATGTACGCACGTTGTTAGCCCAACTTCAGGAGCTGAAATGGTTGGAATGGCATGCAACCGCAGGACGTGGGAAACGCGCCCGTTTGCACTGCGTTATTCCTGAACAGCAGCTGCGTGCTAACCTGACGCAACAGTTGCTCAACGCGGGCGATCATCAAAATGCGTTAAAGCTGGCCGAGCGTGACCCCATCCATCTAAATGAACTGCTGATGCCGCATCTGGGTGGACAATGGGATTCTGACCTTCCTACGCTGCGTATTCCGTACTATCGAACGCTTGAACCTATTGCACCGTTAGCACTAACTGGACGTGCCGAACAGCATCTCGCCCATACCATTCATGCAGGGCTCACTCGCTTT
Source organism: Obesumbacterium proteus (assembly GCF_001586165.1). Taxonomy (NCBI): domain Bacteria; kingdom Pseudomonadati; phylum Pseudomonadota; class Gammaproteobacteria; order Enterobacterales; family Hafniaceae; genus Obesumbacterium; species Obesumbacterium proteus. Next base: position 4,202,082 of record NZ_CP014608.1, read on the forward strand.
GAAACCGGTAATCCTCACCCGCAGCCCGATTTAGCACATCATTGGCAAATCAGCGCCGATGGTCTTAAGTGGCAGTTTTTACTGCGCAGCGATTTACGCTGGCACAACGGGCAGCCTATCACTGCCGAACAGTTGGTTCAGCGGCTAAAACAGCTGCGCCATCATCCTCGCTGCGGTAGTTTCCTGAGCAGCATCGCGGATATTTCTCTGCCCCACGCGCTGTGCATTCGTTTTACCTTAAAGTGTGCCGACTATTGGCTTGCTCACCGTCTGGCGGATTTACTCTGCCTTCTGCCTCATCCTGATTACCCTGAAATCGGCGCGGGGCCTTTCCGCCAGATCAGCTCTTCTGACATGCTCATTAGGCTTGAGCAGCACAGCAGCTATCATCTGCATCGCCCTTACCTGCATGCGATTGAATATTGGATCACCTCCAATCCTGAGCAAGCATCAGCGGCGCCCAGCAGCCAGCATCCAGTAAAAATAACCATCGGACAGTATGAAGAGTTAGACAGCGTTCGTCCGGTACAACGCAGCACCAGCGTAGGTTTTTGTTATATCGCACTCAACCAGAAGCGCGGAAAGCTCACCGTGGCTCAAAGGCGTTTCCTCACGACGCTGATTCGAGAAGAAAATACGCTCAATCATCTCCCGATTGAAAATGGCCTTATCGAACGCAGCAGCGCAATGTTGTCTGGCTGGCCGTTGCCGGAACCTACCCCTGAGCCGATTTCGTTGCCCTCAAAACTCACGTTGCTTTACCATCCACCGGCAGAGCTCACCGCGCTTTCCGACCGGCTACAGGAACGCCTCGCTCAAGCTGGGTGTGAGTTAGAAGTGCGTTTCTATGACGGTAAACGTTGGGAGTCAAATGCGCAGTTTGCTGATGTCGATATTATTTTAGGCGACAGATTAATCGGCGAGTCGCCCGAGGTCGCCTTGGAGAACTGGCTGAGAATTGATGTGCTCTGGCAGGCAATTTTGAGCGATAAAGAACAGCAGCAATGCCGCACGGTGCTTGATGGTGTGCAGCAGTTAGCAGACGAAACGCAGCGTCATCATGCTCTACGGAATTATTACACTCACCTCATGCAGCAAAGCATCATCATGCCGCTGTTTAATTACCAGTATCAAATCAGTGCACCTCCTCGCGTAGAAGGCGTGACGCTTACCGCCTATGGGTGGTTTGACTTCTGTCGGGCATGGGTTCCCGCCCCCACGGATGAATAGTCGGGCTGTTCATCTATTCTCATAGCCGTTACCATAGACAACGTTATGGCAGGCAATTTTGTTGTCTGCCTATCTTTTTTTAGATTGATAGAGGTAAGGCAATGAAACGCGCGGTGGTAGTATTCAGTGGCGGTCAAGACTCCACAACTTGTCTAATTCAAGCTTTGGAGCGTTATGACGAAGTGCATTGCATCACTTTTGATTATGGCCAACGCCATCGTGCTGAAATTGACGTCGCACGCGATCTCGCGATTAAACTCGGCGCATCAGCGCATAAAGTGCTCGATGTTGGCTTGCTTAACGAACTGGCGATAAGCAGCCTTACCCGCGATAACATTCCGGTTCCCACCGAAAGTGAAGACGGTATTCCAAATACTTTTGTGCCTGGCCGCAATATTCTATTTCTGACCTTAGCAGCTATTTATGCTTATCAAGTGCAGGCCGAGGCCGTCATTACCGGCGTATGCGAAACGGATTTTTCCGGCTACCCAGACTGCCGAGACGAATTTGTGAAAGCGTTAAATAAAGCGATTGTCTTAGGCATGGCGCGCGACGTTCGTTTCGAAACCCCATTGATGTGGCTGAATAAAGCAGAAACCTGGGCGTTAGCCGATCATTACCAAAAACTTGATCTGGTTCGCCAGGAAACGCTCACCTGCTACAACGGTATTCAAGGTGACGGCTGCGGTGAATGCGCTGCCTGCCATTTGCGCTCACACGGGCTCAATGATTATTTAGCCAACCGTGCGGCGGTTTCTGCAAGCCTAAAAGAAAAAGCCGGTCTGTAAGATCAATGTTGGTCACTTAAGCCTGATTTTAGGGGAAGTACACCGATGGGGTCGTAGCAGCTTTAGCTGCCGGAGCGCCCCGCGGTGTGCTAGCCCCGTGTATCTCGATCTCTCAAACGATCAGCATCAACCTGTAAGATCACACTCAATGAGCCGCTATATTTTCATATTGGCGGCTCATTTATTATCTTCACTTATCTCCGCTCAATTCCAGCAGACGATCGCGTAATGCGCCTTCCAAAGGCAATGCCTTTTGCGTTCTCAGATCGGTGCAAACAAACGTTAAAGCAGCATCAATGATAATTTCATTATCCGAAGTGCGAGTGATGATTTGATTTAACACGCCGCTACGGCCATTAAGCTGATGCAGCTTACTCTCCACCACCAGCTCATCATTTAACACAGCGCCGCGACGATAGTTAATGTTCAGATTCACCACCATAAACGCGATGGCTTCCTTCATCATCCAATCAAAAGCACCGTGGTCTTCAAGCCACTGCCAGCGCGCCTCCTCAAGGAACTCAAGGTAACGGGCGTTATTGACATGCTGATAGACATCTAAATGATATCCTCGAACTTTAATGATGGTTGCATTGCTCATCGTTCATGTGGCCTTTTCCAGTATTTGACTGAAGCGACTGCAAACATGCAGCCGCCTGCTCAGCTATTTTTAATTCTTAGCGCACTATTGAAAGTAGCAGAGCGCTAAAAAACCAAACTGGTTTGACCACTGAATTTTGTGCTCGATCACAATTTTAAGCGATCGCGGTTACGTTCGATTAATGCTGCGCCAATTCCTTTCACCTCTTCTAACTGTTCGATCTGGGTAAAAGCCCCATTCTTCTCACGATATTCCACGATCGCCTGTGCTTTCTTCAGCCCAACACCGTTAAGCGCCGTTGCCATCTCTTCCGCACTGGCCGTGTTGATATTAATACTGGTTCCCACAATGCCCGGTGAGGCATCTTTAGTTACCGGTTGAGGATCTGTGGCTTTTTGCGTTTGTTCAACGCTAGGGGGTGTTGGTTTAGCCGTCGTCGCCGCTTGAGCCTGTAACGGCAACAGCAAAGCCCCTGCGAGCAAGGCCCATGCACCGATTAATTGCACCATCATATTTTGCTTTTTCATGCTGAAATTCTCCTGTTGTGTGTCAGCGAACACAGAGTGCAGCAGGATAAAAAACATGACAAACACCATTCTCCAGATATGGAAAAGGCCGCATAAGCGGCCTTTTATGATTGCATCAGGATGCAAATTTATTGCGATGCTTACTGCATTTCGCTCGCTGCGCTGCCTAATTTAATTTTGGCATTTGAACGCAGATTATCCATCAGAGAATCGAAGGTAATGCCGGTTGCACCAGTCAACATCTGAGAAGAGAAGGCTTTAAGCTCTTCATTACTCAAATGACCCGACTTAACCGCGTCCAATTGGATCAGCACGATGTTGTCTTGACGATCCTGAGCCAAGCCATAAACCGGCTTGTTGTCTTTTGGCTGCGCCATGGCAAACACGGTATCGGCTAACTGACGATCCTCAGAGGCACGCGTTAAGGTCTGTTCTGCACCAAAACTAATCCCCGCCGCTTTCAGCGCTTCATCACCTTTACCTGACTGCAACGCGCTCAACAGTTTGTCGCCTTCATTACGCGCCTGCTGGATAGCTTTCTGACGCTTCACCATATTGGTGATTTGATCTTTAACCTGATCCATCGGCTTAACGCCTTCTGGCTTATGGCTAGAAATACGGATCACGAAAGCACGGTCGCCTTCAGCGCTGATCACATCAGAGTTGCTTCCTGGTGCGCCATTCTCGCCAATCAGCGAACCATCGAAGATTGCCTGAGTAACCGGTTTAAAGTTCAGCGCAGCAGGGACGCTGTCACGTGTAAACCAGCCAGTCTCAGTCGCCTTCACGCCAGCGGCTTCTTCTGCACCGGCCAGTGATTCATTATCGCTGGTTGCAGAGTCGCTCACTTTTTGCTGTAACGCGTAGTAAGCATCAAGTGCTTTCTGCTGTTTAACCTGAGTGGCAATATCCGCACGAACTTCAGCCAGCGGTTTTACCTGCTCTGGTTTCACGTCATTCAGGCGAATAACGAGATAGCCAACGCTTGATTTTACTGCACCAGATAGCTGACCTTTGGTGGTTAACTTAGCACCCAGAATTTCATCTGGCGTAGTGCCCGGTTCTAACCATCCCAACTCACCGCCGTTTTTACGCGAGATGATGTCAGTGGATTTCTCAGCAGCGACTTTGGCGAAATCGGCACCGCCGTTCAATTCATCCAATACCGCTTTAGCATCAGCTTCAGTTTTTACCTGAATAACGCTGTAATCTTTGCGCTCCGGCTGGGTGTAGCTGGATTTATGCTGATCGTAATAAGCTGCGATATCCTCATCAGAAACGGTAATTTTGTCCTGAATCGCCGCGGCATCCATTTCGATATAGCTAACCTTCACTTCTTCCGGCGCAATAAAACTATTTCGGTTTTGCTCGTAGTAGGATTTCAGCTCTTCATCAGTAACCTGCTGAGCTTTCTCCAACTCTTTGATATCAATCGTTGCCAAACGCACATCGCGCTGCTGCATGGTTAACGCAGCCATAGCTTCAACTTCTACCGGCAGCGTGAAGCCCGTTGCGGTGTAAGCCTGAATCAGCTGTTGGCTGGTGAGCTGCTGGCGAACCAACTGTGCATAGGTATCTGGACTTAATCCCATATTGGCAATAATGTTCAGATATTTAGCATTATCGAACTGGTTGTTCGTCTGGAAGTAAGGCATTGCCCAGATAGCTTCTTTCACCTGCTCATCGCTAATTCCCAGACCCAATTTCTTGGCGTACTGATCAAGCAGAGTGTCATCAATTAGGCGGTTAAGAGCCTGCTTGCGCAGCTCTTTCATATAGCCTTCGTTACCTGCCAACACTGAAAATTGGTCGCCCAATTGCTGCTGTAAGCGACTACGTTCGCTTTGAACCGCTTGCTCAAGCTGACCACGGCTAATTTCCTGACCATCGACTTTCGCCGCATAGTCACCGGAACCGCCGGTCAAATAACCCCCTACCCCGGTCAAAACAAATGACACGATGATTAGGCCCAGGATGATTTTGAGCACGACGTGATTAGCGGCCGCGCGTAAATTGTCCATCATAGTGTGGCAACACTCCGCTGTGATTGTGGGTAATACAGTAATTTTTGTCGGCTCAGTCTATCTGATTCGTAGCCAACACTGCACACGTAATACGATAAAATTGGGCTATAAGATCAAAAACCTATCCCATTAACCGAATCGACCTACTGGGAAAGGCTCTGTTTCCATGAAACCTTAGCCATAAAAAAAGCGCATCGGTTATGATGCGCCTTGTATTTTACCCTAGCAACTCAGCCACGTCAGTCTAATGTTTCATTGTTTCCACTCACGTGGGTTTATAACATACAAACAAATTCAGACGGTTGAGTCGGACACGTTATTTATTAACGGCGTCTTTCAGTGCCTTGCCAGCACGGAAGCCAGGTACTTTGGCAGCAGGAATGCTGATTTCTTTACCTGTCTGAGGGTTACGGCCAGTACGTGCAGAACGCTCACGCACGTCAAAAGTACCAAAACCGACCAGAGCAACAGAATCACCGCTCTGCAAAGACTCAGTAACAGACGCAATAATCGCATCTAATGCACGGCCAGCTGCTGCTTTAGAAATATCTGCGCCTTCGGCAATCTTATCGACCAGTTGTGACTTATTCACTCTTTCATCCCCTTTAGAAATCTTATGCCGTACTGGAATATTGTCCTTAGGGTACGGCTGCGCTGCTGTTATATCAATCCTGTCAGTTCATGGCAAGACACATGAGATGCGGCTTTTCCTAATTTGACAGGGCTCTACGTTAGCTGCACAAAAAAATGCTGGCAAGTCCGAAATAGACTGCCAGCATAGGTTTTATCAGCGGTTTATGCGATATATCACTATTTTGCGGTAACCACTTCCATTCCGAATGGTGAATTTTGCAGCGCCAAGGCTAAAACTTCATCAATTCGTTTCACCGGATGGATATCCAGATCGGCCAAGACGTTGTCTGGAATCTCTTCCAAATCGCGTTTGTTTTCGTCTGGGATCAGCACGGTTTTAATTCCACCGCGGTGAGCCGCCAGCAGTTTTTCTTTCAAACCACCGATTGGCAACACTAAACCACGCAGCGTAATTTCACCGGTCATAGCAACATCAGCACGCACAGGATTACCGGTTAAGCATGAAACCAGCGCGGTACACATCGCGATACCTGCACTTGGGCCATCTTTCGGCGTTGCACCTTCAGGCACATGGACGTGAATATCGCGTTTTTCGTAGAAATCAGGATTGATGCCCAATTTCTCAGCGCGAGCACGAACCACGGTCAACGCAGCCTGAATGGATTCCTGCATAACTTCACCTAAAGAACCGGTATAAGTCAGCTTGCCCTTGCCTGGTACGCATGCGGTTTCAATCGTCAGCAGATCGCCGCCCACTTCGGTCCATGCTAAACCAGTGACCTGACCCACGCGGTTTTCACTGTCCGCACGGCCATAGTCATAGCGCTGCACACCTAAGAAGTCTTTCAGGTTGTCGCCGTTGATCTCAATGTGCTTAACGGATTTATCCATCAGCAGGTTTTTAACCGCCTTACGGCACAGTTTTGAGATTTCACGTTCCAGACTACGCACGCCCGCTTCGCGAGTGTAATAGCGAATAATGCCGCTAATTGCGCTGTCATCAACCGTCAACTCACCTTTTTTCAGTGCATTGCGTTCCAACTGTTTTGGTAGCAGATGCTGTTTCGCAATGTTGAGTTTTTCATCTTCGGTGTAACCCGACAGACGAATCACTTCCATACGATCCAACAACGGCGCAGGAATGTTCATCGAGTTCGATGTTGCCACAAACATAACGTCAGACAGGTCGTAATCAACTTCCAGATAATGGTCGTTGAACGCGATATTCTGTTCTGGATCCAGAACTTCCAGCAGTGCTGAAGCCGGATCGCCACGCATGTCCGAAGACATTTTGTCGATCTCATCGAGCAGGAACAGTGGGTTTTTCACCCCAACCTTTGCCATCTTCTGGATCAGTTTGCCCGGCATAGAACCGATATAGGTACGACGATGGCCACGAATTTCGGCTTCATCACGCACGCCACCCAGCGCCATACGCACATACTGACGCCCAGTAGCACGAGCAATAGACTGACCCAAAGAGGTCTTACCGACCCCTGGAGGCCCTACCAGACAGAGGATAGGCCCTTTAATTTTGCTAACGCGACTCTGAACCGCTAAATATTCCAGAATACGGTCTTTGACGCGCTCAAGGCCGTAATGGTCGGTATCCAGAATTTCCTGCGCTTTATTCAGATCTTTTTTGACCTTGCTGCGCGCATTCCACGGAACCTGAATCATCCAATCGATATAGCCACGCACTACGGTTGCTTCAGCAGACATCGGCGACATCATCTTCAGCTTTTGCAGCTCAGCTTCCGTTTTCTCGCGCGCATCTTTCGGCATTTTTGCCGCTTCGATTTTGCGTTTCAGCGCTTCGAATTCGTCTGGCGTGTCGTCCATTTCGCCCAGTTCTTTCTGAATCGCTTTCATTTGCTCATTCAGATAGTACTCGCGCTGGCTCTTTTCCATCTGCTTTTTAACGCGGTTACGAATGCGTTTTTCAACCTGCAGCAGATCGATTTCAGACTCCATCATCGCCATCAGATATTCCAGACGCTCAGTCACGTCTGACATTTCCAATACTGCTTGCTTGTCGTTTAACTTCAACGGCATGTGTGCAGCAATGGTATCTGCCAGCTTAGCCGCATCGTCAATACTGTTGAGCGACGTCAGCACTTCTGGTGGGATCTTTTTGTTCAGTTTGATGTAGCCTTCAAACTGATTAATGGCGGTACGAACCAATACTTCTTGTTCGCGCTCGTCCATTTCTGGAATTTCTAAATATTCAGCCTGTGCAGCAAAATGCTCACCACTGTCAGATAACGTAGTAATTTTTGCACGCTGAAGCCCCTCGACCAGCACTTTGACGGTGCCATCGGGTAATTTCAGCATCTGTAAAATAGAGGCAACGGTACCTACAGAGAAAAGGTCATTTACCCCTGGTTCATCCGTTGAGGCTTCCTTTTGCGCGACCAGCAGGATCTTCTTGTCGTGATCCATTGCGGCTTCTAGGCACCGGATTGACTTTTCCCGGCCTACGAACAATGGAATCACCATGTGCGGATAAACCACCACATCGCGCAGAGGCAATACGGGGATTTCTATGCGTTCGGAACGCTCAGGATTCATAGAGCTCTCTCTTAGTTTAGCTTCCGCCAGGTTATGGGAATCTTACAACCCGTTTTACGTTGTTGCTTCACCCAGTTTGTATCTGAGTATATGGGGATGTTTACCAGGGATTCAACGCAAACAACAACAGAAAAAAAATGGGAGATAAAATCCCCCATTTTATTGATAACCCATCAGTTTACTGGCTAATTATTCGCCAGAAGCTTGTGCTTCTGGTTTACCATAAATCAGCATTGGCTCCGCCTGACCTTCAATGACATTTTCGTCGACAACCACTTTTTCGACGTTTTCCATTGATGGCAAGTCGTACATCGTTTCCAGCAGCGCGCCTTCAACGATAGAACGCAGACCACGAGCACCTGTTTTACGCGCCATCGCTTTTTTCGCGATCGCCGTCAGGGCTTCGTCACGGAACTCCAGATCGACACCTTCCAGATTAAACAATGCCTGATACTGTTTGGTCAGGGCATTTTTTGGCTCTTTCAGGATCTGAATCAGCGCGTCTTCGCTCAGTTCACGCAGGGTAGCGACAACCGGCAAACGACCGATAAACTCAGGGATCAGACCAAATTTGATCAAATCTTCTGGTTCTGCCTGAGCCAGCAACTCGCCTTCGGTTGCTTTTTCAGACAACGCTTTAACCGTTGCGCCAAAACCAATACCGGTGCCGGTATTGACACGCTGGCCAATCACTTTATCCAAACCAGCAAAAGCACCGCCACAGATAAACAGGATCTTAGAGGTATCAACCTGCAAGAATTCCTGCTGTGGATGCTTACGGCCGCCCTGAGGTGGAACCGCAGCGATAGTACCTTCAATCAGCTTCAGCAATGCCTGCTGTACACCTTCACCTGAAACATCACGGGTGATAGACGGGTTGTCAGACTTACGAGAAATCTTATCGATTTCATCGATGTACACGATACCGCGCTGTGCTTTCTGAACGTCGTAATCACACTTCTGCAATAGCTTCTGAATGATATTTTCAACGTCTTCGCCCACATAACCCGCTTCGGTTAGGGTCGTCGCATCAGCCATGGTAAATGGCACATCAAGGAAACGTGCCAGCGTTTCAGCCAGCAAAGTTTTACCGCTACCGGTTGGACCGATCAGCAAAATATTACTTTTGCCCAGTTCTACACCGTTGCTGCTATCGCCGTTACGCAGGCGTTTGTAGTGGTTATACACCGCTACTGCCAAGACTTTTTTCGCCTGTTCTTGACCAATCACGTAATCATCTAAATGGTTACGAATTTCATGCGGCGTTGGCAGAGAGCTGCGCTCGCGATGCGGAGCAACTTCTTTAATCTCTTCGCGAATGATGTCATTACACAGATCGACACACTCGTCGCAGATATACACTGACGGCCCGGCGATCAGCTTACGAACTTCATGCTGGCTTTTGCCGCAAAAAGAACAGTACAGCAGCTTGCCTGAACCGTCTTTGCGCTTATCTGTCATCAGTAAACCTCTTTCATTAAGTATCTGTCCCGTCGAATCAGCCTATTACGGCTAAGACCGCTCAACGGCAGTGCGACCAATCTGCGCAAAACGGCCTATCAGCGTAGTCTATGCAACCCATTTGCGCGATGCGAGCATCGCTCCGCGCTTTATATTCACTATAGTATATCGGCAACCCGCCGTAACATGATAGTCACGCTATCGGCGGTTGGACGAGAATAGCGTATGCGTTGAGTTCCACAGACGTCCTGAGTCTAGGCCGTAGTCTGACACAATCAGCCGCGGTGAGTCATTACCGAATCAACCAAGCCGTATTCTACAGCTTCGTCCGCTGACAAGAAGCGGTCACGTTCGGTATCACGCTCGATCTCTTCGAGCGGTTTACCTGAATGTTTTGCCATCAGCTCATTCATACGAGCTTTAACTTTCAGGATTTCTTTGGCGTGGATTTCGATATCCGTCGCCTGCCCTTGGAAACCACCCAACGGCTGGTGAATCATCACGCGTGAATTTGGCAGGCAGAAACGCTTACCTTTCGCCCCTGCCGTCAGCAGAAACGCGCCCATGGAACACGCTTGTCCCATACAAATGGTGCTCACATCCGGTTTGATAAACTGCATGGTGTCATAAATTGACATGCCCGCAGTAATGACGCCGCCCGGTGAGTTGATATAAAGATGGATATCTTTCTCTGGGTTTTCTGCTTCGAGGAACAGCATCTGAGCCACGATCAGATTTGCCATGTGATCTTCAACCTGACCAGTCAGGAAGATGATTCGTTCTTTCAACAGACGGGAAAAAATATCGTATGAACGTTCGCCACGCGAAGTCTGTTCAACAACCATTGGCACTAAGGCCATGTGCGGTGCTAAATCACGCTCGCCACTGTATGACATTAACCGTCTCCTATAGAAATCACTTTGGCATTATTTGCTTTGATTCTACTGTAGATAAACTATGTTGACCATGCTCAACTGTCTGTGTCTGTTGTTATAGGTTAGACACTTAGCCAATATTTGGGGTCAGTAATCAAAGAAATAAACCTTTTCCCATAAAAAAACCTTCGCCCAAGAGCGAAGGTTTTTATTACTTCGGAACGAATAAGCCGTTCAGAGCAACATTACGCAGCCTGAGTCTGGTTCATCAGTTCGCTGAAGTTGGTCGCTTTTTCAGACACTTTAGCGCTAGCCAGCAGTGCTTCAACAGCTTGTTCTTCCAGAGCAACATTACGCATGTTGTTCATCAGCTCTTTGTTTTTGCTGTAGAACTCAACCACTTCTTTTGGATCTTCGTAAGCAGAAGCCATTTCTTCGATCAGCGCTTTAACGCGATCTTCATCAGCTTTCAGCTCTTTCTTGGTGATAACTTCACCCAGCAACAGACCTACAACAACGCGACGTTTAGCCTGTTCTTCGAACAGTTCGCGTGGCAGTTCCAGAGCTTGTTTCTCGTTGCCACCAAAACGCTGTGCAGCCTGACGACGCAGAACGTCAACTTCACCGTCAATCAGTGCAGCTGGAACGTCGATGTCGTTTGCTTTAACCAGACCGTCGATAACCTGAGACTTGATACTGTTACGTACCGCGCCTTTCAGTTCGCGTTCCATGTTTTTACGCACTTCGGCTTTCAGACCATCCAGAGAACCATCAGCAACGCCGAAACGTTTGATGAATTCTTCGGTGAATTCTGGCAGTTCACGTTCTTCAACTTTCTTCAGAACGATATCGAATTTAGCCGCTTTACCTTTCAGGTTTTCAGCGTGGTAATCTTCTGGGAAGGTCACTTCGATAGCGAATTCTTCACCCGCTTTGTGGCCCAGAATGCCTTCTTCGAAACCTGGGATCATACGACCCTGGCCCATTGCCAGAACGAAATCAGAGGCTTTGCCGCCTTCGAAAACTTCGCCGTCGATAGAGCCGGTGAAATCTACGGTTACGCGGTCTTCAGCTTCAACTGCACGTTCAGTTGCAGTCCAAGTTGCCTGCTGCTTACGCAGGGTGTCCAGCATCGCGTCAACGTCAGCGTCAGTCACTTCAACAACTGGTTTTTCAACTTCGATGCTTTCCAGATCTTTCAGTTCGATCTCTGGGTAAACTTCGAATTCAACCGCGAAAGAGAAATCTTCGCCCAGTTTGTATTCGCCTGGTACATAATTAGGCGCGCCAGCTGGGTTCAGTTTTTCTTTGATGATCGCATCAACGAAGTTACGCTGCATCAGATCGCCCAGAACGTCCTGGCGAACAGAAGCGCCATAACGCTGAGAGATAATGTGCATTGGCACTTTACCTTTACGGAAGCCGTCGATACGTGCTTTTTTAGCCACGTTGACCAGCTCACTGTTTACTGCTTTTTCAATGCTGTCGACTGCAACAGTAATATTTACGCGGCGGCCAAGGCCTTCGGTGGTTTCAACAGAAACTTGCATCTTATACCTCAAAAAATCACAGTGCTCGGTCAACTCCAGAAGCCATTTTCAACGAAGAAAACCAGACTTCACAGAACCGGGACGGCCGCTTTCAGCAGAACCGTGTTCCCTGTTTATCCCTTCTTACTTGAAGCCGCTACGGTGCTGGCTGCGGTTATTCACCCTAATCACTTACCGGTGTAAGCTCATCGGGATTCACTCGCTGACCGCCTAGCAACAACATCAAGTACTTTGGGCGTAGAAGCGTCCCGAATACATTCAGGAAAAAATAGACGCGACATTATAGCGATGCATGAGCAATGAGTCGAGAACCGCACGCCAACTGTCCGCGGCGTGATTCACAGTTTCGAGCGATACCTCAGCAACTCGGGTACAAAATTACAGCGTAATAGCACCAAGTTCCACGGGCCAAAGTCACGAAATCGCGTGCGCACCTAAGTCATAAAGTTGCTACGCAAAAAGAAACGGCCACTCGGGCCGTTTCTCGTCAAACACGCTATTAATACAGCAAAAACGGCTAAGAGTTCCACCTTCGTGGTAATTTACTTGCCTTTTCGCCGCCTATTTAAGCAAGTTAGCTTAGGCTAGGGTGCCAGCCCCGCGACAGGGCGGTGATGCAGGAACCGTATCTTGCAACGCCTCCCACTCTTTATGGGTGTAGGTATGTAGGGCTAACGCGTGTACGCCGTCGGCCAGTTCCTCTGACAAAACGCCATATATAGAACGATGACGCGTCAAGAAGCGCTCACCTTGGAAACGATCGCTAACCATGACAACTTTAAAGTGACTTTCAGAACCTGCCGGTACGTTATGGCGATAGCTTTCATCAACCACCTCAAGATAGAAAGGTTCAAACGCGGCGCGTAACTTTGCTTCTATCTGTTCTCTCATCATAAGATATCCCCTCATACTGCATCGGCAGAAAGAGCGCTGCTCTTAATGGAATGTATTTCCCTCTCGGAACCGCTCAGCCATCACCTTTATTTTCAGTGACAGCCCACATCAGGCGCGGACAAGCGCCCAATCGAAAAACACATCTTAACGTTAAGCGTAGCTGTTTTTTTGCAACTAACGCCGCTGCGAAACATTTTTATCGTGTTTTGCGTAGCGTAACTTATAAAAAATTTCTGTCTATCATTCAAATGGGTGGCTTGGAAAGTCAGTTTAATGTTTAAGCAGATAGGCAAAACGCCACCGCGATAGTGATTTCACTATTCTTAAGATAAAAATATTTATAGGGGGCTTCAACATCCTAATGGCAATGCTATGATGGCGGATATTTTGTCCGTAAAGTCCGTTGATTCATCATTGTCATACTCAGTCTTAACTCAGTCATAGACGAAGAATGAACGCGGCATCTTCCCACGTAAAAATGGTTATTAACTCGATGAATATGATCAAAAAACTGTTTTTCCCGCTTTTGGCCGTTTTCGCTCTGGCCGGATGCGCAACCAGCACCAATACCATAGACGTTAATCCTAAGATGGCGTTGCCGCAGCAGGACCCAACCTTGCAAGGCATTACGATCAGCATTAACGGTGCCGATGTTCGTCAAGATAAAGCGCTGGCAAAAGTGAATCGCGATGGCGCATTAGTCACGCTGACACCTTCACGCGACCTGCGTTTCTTGCTGCAGGAAGTGTTGGAAAACCAAATGACCCAGCGCGGTTATATGGTGGGGCCAAGCGGTGCCGTTGATTTGCAGATCGTCGTCAACCAGCTGTATGCCGATGTAAAAGAAGGCAACCTGCGTTACAACATCACCACCAATGCTGATATTTCCATTATTGCACAGGCGAAAAATGGCAATAAGCAGGTGAAAAACTATCGCTCGGTTTACAACGAGCAAGGTGCATTTACCGCATCGAACAGCAAAATCACTAATGCCGTCAACAATACCATGTCGGACATCGTGTCTAACATGGCGCAAGACACCAGCATCAGCGACTTCATCAAAGCCAACGCGCGTTAATCTCTATGCTCAGAGTCATTCGAACCGTTGGATAAAAGCGCAATCGGATGATAATGGGCATACACCGTTTTCACCCCGCACTGCCCGACCTTGGGCAGTGCATGGGAATCAATTGAATGTCTAATTCAAACTTAGCTATTTTCACCCAACGTAACACGGTCATTTTATTACTGTTGGGTTTTGCCTCAGGCCTTCCTCTCGCATTAACCTCCGGTACACTTCAGGCTTGGATGACCGTTGCCAACGTCGATCTCAAAACGATCGGCTTCTTTTCACTGGTTGGTCAGGCCTACGTTTTTAAATTCCTTTGGTCACCGATGATGGATCGCTATACGCCTTCCTTCCTTGGTCGCCGCCGTGGCTGGCTTTTAGTCACACAAGTCCTACTACTCATCACTATCTTTGCCATGGGATTACTCAATCCTGTCCAGCATCTGTGGTGGCTGGCGGGCTTGGCCGTCATCGTCGCATTCTGTTCTGCCTCACAAGATATTGTCTTCGACGCCTATAAAACCGATTTGCTCAGCGCTGAAGAACGCGGAACCGGCGCGGCTGTTTCCGTTTTGGGTTATCGACTCGCGATGCTGGTTTCCGGTGGGTTAGCGCTATGGTTAGCCGATCGCTATTTTGGCTGGCAAGGTACCTATTGGCTGATGGCTGGCTTAATGCTGATCGGTATATTGGCTACGTTATTTGCTCCAGAACCTCAGGTATCTGCGCCTGCACCACGCACGCTTGAACAGGCCGTGATTGAGCCGCTTAAGGATTTCTTTGGCCGAAACAATGCATGGTTAATCCTATTACTCATTGTGATGTACAAGATGGGTGATGCTTTCGCCGGTAGTTTGAGCACAACGTTTCTGATTCGCGGAGTCGGATTCGACGCGGGTGAAGTTGGTATCGTCAACAAGACACTAGGATTGTTTGCCACCATCGTGGGTGCCTTGTTTGGCGGCGTACTGATGCAGCGTTTGTCCCTTTTCCGCGCACTGATGCTATTTGGTATCTTGCAAGGGGTATCCAATTTTGGCTACTGGCTGCTGGCGGTCACTGATAAAAACCTGCTCACCATGGGCAGCGCCATTTTTCTCGAAAACCTCTGCGGGGGCATGGGCACCGCGGCGTTTGTCGCATTGTTAATGACGCTGTGTAACAAGTCATTCTCAGCAACCCAATTCGCCCTGCTCTCGGCGCTTTCAGCCGTTGGTCGTGTTTATGTAGGGCCGGTTGCGGGTTGGTTTGTTGAATTACATGGCTGGCCGTTGTTCTATCTATTCTCAATCGTCGCTGCCGTTCCTGGGCTTTTGCTGCTGGTCGCCTGCCGCAAAACCTTGGAGTATACGCAAACAACCGGTGAATTCTCGCGCCGAACCCGCTTTGCTAGAGCCTATAAATTGGCCTTTCAATCACTGTTGGTCGGATGCATTCTTATCGCACTATGGCTGCTTGGGCTACTCGCAGAAAGTCTCTCTGGTTTGAGTGCTGATGTCATCATGGCTTGGTTGTTAAATATTGGCTTATTGCTGAGCTTATTTGGCATTTTACTTGGCGCAGGTTTAGATTATCGCAGCCAACGCGATCTACAGCAGGTCATTTAATTCCGTTGCTAAATTAATTTAAGCCTTAAAATAATAAAAAAGCGCTGCCTATATTTTAGACAGCGCTTTTTTTATTCTTCAAATTTGCCGCTTAATTATCCCCTAAATAATTTTTTACTGATATTCCGCTGTATTTTCGCCCTCAAATAACTGCTTATTTTTCACGCTAAATTAAATTTAGCATCAGAAAAACGAAGAACAAAAAATTAACAAATAGAGATCTCTTTCACGTTTCGTGCCTTCTAAGGGAAGAAATAAACCTAAATGTAACGAGTTACATGCCCCTACGATCTGTGTCACATATTCCTATTTTAAGCAGGTAATACATGGGCTAACCACAGATTAAGGACTAGGCTAAAAGTGACAGAACGTGATTTTCAGAGGCAGTGAAATATCTTTTGTTACATTTACTTTGTTACAACAAAGTGAAAATAAGCCTCTGATTTGATAGCTACATTTCGCCTAAAAGACACCATGAAATGCGACATTTTGCACAAACCAACTGGACTTTTTAAACAATGGAGTGACAGACCTTTAAGAATGTTTACAGATCTGCAACCTTCCCGTAAAATGCCCCTACATTTGGGACGACAGAGAGCCTTCGATTGAGGTCGTTAGATGAGACTCAGTAAATTAAATAAAAGCTTTGGGATATTATCTTTAATCGCAGCCTCGGCCTTGCTGAGCGGTTGTGATATGGCGCTTCTGGATCCTAAAGGACAAATAGGTCTAGAGCAGAGATCCCTGATACTGACTGCCCTTGGGCTGATGTTAATCGTGGTGATTCCAGTAATCGTAATGACAATTGTATTTACGCGTAAATTCCGCGCGTCAAATACCGATGCCAAATACACTCCCAACTGGTCTCACTCTAATAAAATTGAAGCTGTCGTTTGGACAGTGCCAATTATCATTATCGCTATCCTCGCAACATTAACGTGGAAAACGACTCACGAACTGGATCCGTATAAACCACTGGTGTCCGACGTTAAACCGATCCGTGTCGATGTTATTTCACTCGACTGGAAATGGTTGTTCGTTTATCCAGATCTGGGGATTGCAACCGTTAATGAACTGGCTTTCCCAGCCAATACTCCGGTTAATTTCCGCATCACGTCAAACTCGGTAATGAACTCATTCTTCATTCCGCGTTTAGGTGGGCAGATTTACGCGATGGCAGGCATGCAGACCCAACTGCATTTGATTGCCAACGAACCGGGTAAATATAACGGGATTTCCAGCAGCTACAGCGGTCCAGGATTCTCTGGAATGAAATTCACCGCCATCGCAACGCCAGATAATGCCACCTTTGACCAGTGGGTTGCCAACGTTAAGAAAGCACCTAATCAGCTGACCACCATGGCAGAGTTCGACGCATTAGCGAAGCCAAGTGAATACCATCCGGTTGAGTACTTCTCTAGCGCTAATCCTGAATTGTTTGTCGATGTGATTAACAAATTCATGGGTAGCAAGAAGATGGACATGAAGAAAGACGAGCATATGGATATGGACATGGGTGAGCACGCTCACGCAGGAGCCGAGGAATAACAGATGTTTGGAAAACTAACACTCGACGCCGTCCCGTACCATGAACCGATTGTTATGGTTACGGTTGCCGGCATTATCTTAGGCGGTCTGGCCCTTCTGGCTTTGATTACCTATTTTGGAAAATGGAAATACCTATGGACGGAGTGGCTAACTTCGGTTGACCATAAACGTCTGGGTATCATGTACATCATCGTGGCGTTTGTCATGCTGCTGCGCGGCTTTGCCGATGCCATCATGATGCGTAGCCAGCAGGCGCTTGCGTCCGCCGGTGAAGCCGGATTCCTGCCACCGCACCACTACGACCAGATCTTTACCGCTCATGGCGTTATCATGATCTTCTTCGTGGCGATGCCGTTCGTGGTCGGTCTGATGAACGTCGTTGTACCATTGCAAATCGGTGCTCGCGACGTTGCATTCCCATTCCTGAATAACCTGAGCTTCTGGTTCACCGTTGCCGGTGTGGTTCTGATCAACCTGTCGCTGGGTGTGGGCGAATTTGCTCAAACTGGCTGGTTGGCCTATCCACCGCTATCAGGTAAGGAGTACAGCCCTGGCGTAGGGGTCGATTACTGGATATGGAGTCTACAAATATCCGGCTTAGGTACCTTGCTGACGGGTGTTAACTTCTTTGCCACTATCATCAAAATGCGTGCCCCTGGCATGTCACTGATGAAAATGCCGGTCTTCACATGGACCGCATTGTGCACCAACGTTCTGATCATTGCTGCCTTCCCGATTTTAACCGTTACCGTTGCTTTACTGACGGCTGACCGCTACCTCGGCACCCATTTCTTTACCAACGATATGGGCGGCAACATGATGATGTACATCAACCTGATTTGGGCCTGGGGCCATCCGGAAGTGTATATCTTGGTTCTGCCAGTCTTCGGTGTGTTCTCCGAAGTGGTGGCAACCTTCTGTAAGAAACGCCTGTTTGGCTACACCTCGCTGGTATGGGCGACCGTGTGTATCACCATCCTGTCGTTCATCGTTTGGCTGCATCACTTCTTCACCATGGGGTCAGGCGCAAACGTCAATGCGTTCTTCGGTATAGCCACGATGATTATCTCGATTCCGACCGGGGTAAAAATCTTCAACTGGCTGTTCACCATGTACCAAGGCCGCATCGTGTTTAACTCTGCGATGCTGTGGACTATCGGCTTCATCATCACCTTTACCGTAGGTGGTATGACCGGGGTTCTGCTGGCGGTTCCGGGTGCAAACTTTGTTCTGCATAACAGCCTGTTCCTGATTGCGCACTTCCATAACGTGATCATCGGCGGTGTGGTCTTCGGTTGCTTCGCCGGTATGACTTACTGGTTCCCGAAAGCATTTGGCTTCACGCTGAACGAAACTTGGGGCAAACGCGCATTCTGGTTCTGGATCATCGGTTTCTTCGTTGCCTTTATGCCGCTGTACGGCTTGGGCTTCATGGGCATGACTCGTCGCTTGAGCCAGCAAATTGACCCTGCATTCCATCCTCTGCTGATGGTTGCTGCGGGCGGCGCTGCGCTGATTGCATGTGGTATTGCCTGCCAGCTGATTCAGATTTTCGTGTCTGTTCGCGACCGCGATCAGAACCGCGATCTGACCGGCGATCCATGGGGCGGCCGTACGCTGGAGTGGTCAACGTCTTCTCCACCGCCGTTCTATAACTTCGCTATCGAGCCACAGGTTCATTCGCGTGATGCATTCTGGGAGCTGAAAGAAGAAGGTATCGCTTATAAGAAACCAGAGAAATATGCACCAATTCATATGCCACGTAACACTGGCGCAGGCGTCATCATTGCAGGCTTCAGCCTCGTCTTTGGTTTTGCCATGATTTGGGACATCTGGTGGCTGGCGATTGTCTGCTTCCTGGGCATGATTGCCACGTGGATCGTGCACAGCTTCAACGATGATGTTGATTACTACGTTCAAGTTCCTGAAATTGAACGTATTGAGAACCAACACTTTGAACAAATTAGCAAAGCAGGCGTGAAATATGACAACTGATACTTTACATCATACTCACGGTCAGGAGGCCCATGCGGAGCATGGGCACCACGACGCCGGTGACACGAAAGTGTTCGGCTTCTGGGTCTACCTGATGAGCGACTGTATTCTGTTTGCGAGCTTGTTCGCAACTTATGCAGTCTTGGTCAACGGCACCGCTGACGGCCCATCCGGCAAAGATATTTTTGAATTGCCGTTTGTGTTGGTTGAAACCTTCCTGCTGTTATTTAGCAGCATCACCTATGGCTTCGCCATGCTGGCGATGAACAAAGGTAAAATAGGCACCGTAAATACATGGTTAGGTTTGACCTTCCTGTTCGGTGCAGGCTTCATCGCGATGGAAATCTACGAATTCCATCACCTGATTGCCGAAGGTTTTGGCCCAGACAAAAGTGCATTCCTGTCTGCCTTCTTCACCTTGGTTGGCACGCACGGTATCCACGTTACCAGCGGCCTGATCTGGATTATCGTGATGATGATTCAGGTCGGCAAAAAAGGCCTGACCGCGCGTAACCGTACTCGCCTGATGTGTCTGAGCCTGTTCTGGCACTTCTTGGACGTGGTGTGGATCTGCGTATTCACCGTAGTTTATCTGATGGGGGCAATGTAATGAGTCACTCACCTACAACGGGTCACCATTCTACAGACAACAACAGTGCTAGCCACGGCAGCGCAAAGTCTTACATGATTGGCTTTATTCTGTCGGTTATCCTCACGGTTATTCCGTTCTGGATGGTGATGGAAGGTACCGCGTCGCACCAAACGATTTTGATTACCGTGGTTGCGATGGCTGTGATTCAGATTTTTGTTCATCTGGTGCACTTCCTGCACATGAACACCTCGTCTGAAGAGCGTTGGAACCTGATAGCTCTGGCATTTACCGCCTTGATTATCGCCATTGTTGTCGTTGGCTCACTTTGGATTATGTACAACCTCAACATCAATATGATGGTCCACTAAAGAGCTGCCTGTGATGATGAAGCAATACCTGCAAGTAACAAAACCGGGCATTATCTTCGGTAACCTGATTTCGGTTATCGGTGGATTCTTCCTGGCCTCGAAGGGGAGCTTAGATGTTCCCCTGTTCATCGCGACCATGGTAGGCGTGTCGCTGGTTGTCGCCTCGGGCTGTGTATTTAATAACTACATTGACCGAGACATAGATAAGATTATGGAGCGAACCAAAAACCGCGTTTTGGTGAAAGGGTTAATCGCGCCTAAAGTGACACTGACCTACGCTACGCTGTTGGGCCTTGCCGGTGTTGCACTGTTATATGTTGCGGCTAATCCGTTAGCCGCGCTGTTGGCAGTGATTGGCTTCATCGTCTACGTTGGCGTGTACAGCCTGTATATGAAGCGTCATTCCGTATACGGCACGCTGATTGGCAGCCTGTCTGGCGCAGCTCCACCGGTTATTGGCTACTGCGCCGTCAGCAACGAATTCGACGCTGGCGCGCTAATCCTACTGGCTATTTTCAGCCTGTGGCAGATGCCGCACTCCTATGCGATTGCCATCTTCCGTTTCAAGGATTATCAAGCCGCCAATATTCCCGTATTGCCGGTGGTGAAAGGGATTTCGGTAGCTAAAAACCACATCACGCTGTATATCGTGGCGTTTATGGTTGCTACGCTGATGCTGTCTCTCGGCGGGTATGCGGGTTATAAATATCTGGTTGTGGCGGCGGCAGTAAGCGTGTGGTGGCTAGGCATGGCGCTTTCTGGCTATAAGAAAGCGGTGGACGATCGCGTATGGGCACGCAAACTGTTTGTGTTCTCCATCGTGACCATCACCTGCTTGAGCGTCATGATGTCGGTTGACTTCCAGTCTCCGGCAACAGAAAGCCTGCTAACGATGCTGCGTTGATCATTGAGCCTTAATGATTAATCGTGAAAAGCCGGATATCTCATCCGGCTTTCTTTTTTCCCCTCCCCCACTTCGCGCTGAGTCTGTTCAAAACGGGTCAGGTCAAGTAATCTAGCTCGGCTGTAATTGCAATATAGAGACTATTCCTCGGGAATGCTTTCCACCAACTGCCACCAGAGCAGTGCTCATTAGAAAGCACCAATAACAAGAATAATTCCAACGCAGTGGAAACGCTGGGTTGTTCCCGCACTAAAAGAAACTGAGGTTGTAATGAATGATTTTCAGATGACACCAGAGGAACGGAAAGCCACCTGGGGTCTAGGAACCGTATTCTCATTGCGTATGCTTGGGATGTTTATGGTTTTGCCGGTGCTCACCACCTATGGCATGTCTTTGGCGGGCGCTTCCGAAACGTTGATCGGGATTGCGATTGGGATTTATGGCTTAACACAGGCCGTCTTCCAAATCCCATTTGGCCTATTTTCTGACAGAATTGGACGTAAGCCGCTCATCGTCGGTGGGCTACTGATATTTGCTCTCGGCAGCGCTATTGCGGCCATGACAGACTCAATATGGGGCGTGATCCTTGGCCGTGCATTACAAGGCTCGGGGGCAATTGCCGCCGCTGTTATGGCGCTATTATCCGATTTAACCCGTGAGCAAAATCGCACTAAGGCGATGGCATTTATCGGCGTCAGCTTTGGCGTCACTTTTGCCATTGCAATGGTCGCAGGCCCGATTATTACCCATGCCGTTGGCCTCTCTGGTCTTTTCTGGATGATCGCGCTGTTAGCATTAGGTGGCGTTATCATCACGCTATTTTGCATCCCAACGCCACGCCATCACGTATTGAACCGTGAATCCAGCATGGTGAAGGGAAGCTTTAGCAAAGTGCTGGCAAACAGCCGGTTGCTCAAGCTTAACTTCGGCATTATGTGCGTACATATCTTACTGATGTCGAGCTTTGTGGCACTGCCACCGCTGATGGAAGAAGCCGGTCTAGCACGAGATAACCAGTGGAAAGTCTATTTGGTTACCATGCTGATCGCGTTTGTCTGCGTTATCCCTTTCATCATCTATGCTGAAAAACAACGCCGTATGAAGCAGGTGTTTCAGGTATGCGTTATTTTAATGCTCGCCGCTGAGGTGATCCTTTGGTACGCCGATTTACACCTGTGGGGCATCATCTTTGGCGTCCAAGTCTTCTTTATTGCCTTCAACGTGATGGAAGCGTTATTGCCTTCGCTGATCAGCAAAGAGTCGCCTGCGGGCTATAAAGGCACAGCGATGGGAATTTATTCCACCAGCCAATTTCTCGGCGTGGCCATCGGCGGGAGCTTAGGCGGATTCTTGTATTCACATAACGGCGCTGCAACCGTGTTTACCGGATGCGCAGTATTGGCCGTGATCTGGCTTGCGGTCAGCATGACGATGAAAGAGCCTCCTTACGTCAGCAGTTTGCGCATCGTCATTCCAGACACAATCCCTGCGACACCAGAATTAGAACTGGCGCTTAAACAGCTACACGGCGTGGCTGATGTGGTACTTATTCCTGAAGAGAAAACGGCTTATGTGAAGATTGATTCTAAAATCACCAACCGTGGCGATATTGAGCTGTTTGTAGCGGGACAGCATTAGATTTAGGCCTGTTTATCTGATGCTTTTGTTTTTCTTGTTGGATGAGATACATGATAGAGCCGCCAGCAAGGATGCTGGTGGCAGGTTGAGGGCGCACAGGACGTGCGCTCCGAGACCGGTCGGACAAACAACTCGGTAAAAAGCGCGAGAGTCGAGAGGTTGCGCGCCAGCAACCTTTCGTCGGACGCCTGAACCAGCATTTTCATGGAAACCCAAATGCTAATTGGCGTCCGAAACCTTACGCGATTCTACAAACCTTACGCCTAAAACAATTTGTTAATCGCGGAAGTTATTAAACTGGAATGGTTGTCCCAATTCGGCACCGCGAATAAGCGCCATCACGCCCTGCAAATCATCACGTGATTTACCCGTTACACGCACTTGTTCACCCTGAACCTGCGCCTGCACTTTCAGCTTGCTGTCTTTAATCAGCTTAATGACTTTTTTCGCCATCGCGCTATCAATACCTTTTTTCAGCGTGGCTTCAATGCTGTACGTTTTACCGCTGTGTTCGATCTGCTCAGGGATCTCTAATGCAGCACCATCGATGCCACGTTTCGCCAGTTTTTCGCGCATAATATCCACGAGCTGGTTAACTTGGAAATCAGAGACGCTGGAGATTTTGATACTTTCATTTTTCTCATTCAGCTCAAAGCTGGCTTCAACGTTGCGAAAATCCCAACGAGTTCCTAGCTCACGTGAAGCGTTCTCTACGGCGTTACGAACTTCTTGAATATCAATTTCAGAAACGATATCGAATGAAGGCATGTTAAATCTCCTCTCGGTTGAATGCCGAGCATAATAGCGGCTTCCTCCGGCGATGCAAGACCAGCCACAGTCCTTACACCATAACCGATGCTTCTCACTGCGATCTGCGTCATAAAAGTTTATACTGATTAGATTGAATATTTCTGCTTTGCGCGCAAATCGCCTGATGTATCGGGAAGGAGGCCAAATGAAAATAACAGTTCTTGGTTGCGGGGCGCTAGGGCAGCTATGGTTATCGGCATTAGAACAAGCTGGGCACGATGTTCAAGGCTGGTTACGCGTACCTCAGCCCTATTGTCCAGTGAACATCATCCAACTTAACGGACAGTCATACAATAAAAACCTAGCGGCGAACGATCCTCTACATTTAGCGGAAAGCCAAATCTTATTAGTGACGCTAAAAGCGTGGCAGGTTTATAACGGTCTGGTTCCACTGCTGGCGAAAATTCCGCCTCACTGCCGAATTATCCTGCTACATAATGGGATGGGCAGTCAGGATGAGTTTCCAAACCTGATTGAACAGCCCCTGTTTCAAGGGGTAACCACCCACGCGGCGCGCCGTGATGGCAATACGATTATCCACATTGCCGCGGGCACGACACATATCGGCCCAACGAACTCAGCGGCTATTGGGCAAAGCAACATTGCTGAAGTCTTGCATCAGGCACTTCCTGATGTGGCTTGGCATGACAATATCATGCCCGCTATCTGGAAAAAATTAGCCGTTAACTGCGTCATTAATCCATTGTCAGTTATCTATAACTGCCGCAACGGCGATCTGCAAAAATACATGCCGCACGTAGAAGCCATCGTTCGAGAAATCTCTGAGGTGATGGAAGCTGAAGGATATCGAACATCCCCCGAAAGCTTGCTGCATTACGTAACCAACGTGATGTGCATGACCGCCGATAATTACTCTTCTATGTACCAAGACGTGCAGGCACAGCGCCATACTGAAATTGATTACATCACTGGCTATCTGCTCAGGGCGGCGCGCAAGCATGGACTTAGCGTCACTGAGAATGCCCATATTTTTGAAACCATTAAACGAAAGGAACAAACCTATGAGCGCATCGGCTCTGGTGTGTCTGGCTCCTGGTAGCGAAGAAACCGAAGCAGTAACGACCATTGATTTGCTTGTTCGCGCGGGCATTAAAGTCACAACGGCAAGTGCGGCCAGCGATGGCGAATTAGTGATAACCTGTTCACGCGGCGTAAAGCTGTTAGCGGATAAACCGCTGGTTCAGGTTGCCGATGAGTCTTATGACGTGATTGTTTTACCCGGTGGAATGGAAGGTGCCGAGTGTTTTCGAGACAGTGAATTAGTCGTTGAGAAAGTACGCCAAATGCACCTTGAAGGAAAACTGGTCGCCGCAATCTGCGCAGCTCCGGCATTAGTATTGGCTCACCACAAACTATTCCCAATTGGGAATATCACCTGTTTCCCAACGCTAAAAGACCAGATTCCCGAAAATCAGTGGATCGACAAACGCGCTTACTTCGATGAACGCGTTAACCTGTTAACCAGTCAAGGGCCGGGAACCAGTATCGACTTTGCACTAAAAATTATCGACGTACTTTTAGGCAAAGAAAAAGCCGCCGAAGTGGCAGCCCAGTTAATTCCCGCATCGGGGATCTATGACTATCAGGAGTGGTAATCCAGACATCTTGCCAAGCGTATAATCTGCGTTAGCGGCGAAGTCAGTTTGAGCTCGGCCAGCGCACAGCAACCGGAGCGTACATTCAGTACGTGAGGATTGCGAGCACTGCCCGAGTTCAAAATGGCAAGCAAGCTAGCAGATTACGGGCGATACACCTTAACGTTGTTAAACCCTTGCTCTTTCAGATACAACGCCTGCAAACGGCTCATCACGCCACGATCGCAGTACAACACATAGTTGCGGTTTTGATCGAGATCGCCAAACTGGGTCGCCAGTTTGTAGAATGGCAGGCTTTTCACTTCTAGCCCTTCAATCTTCAGCGGTTTGTCTTCTTGTTCGTCGTTAGAACGGATATCTAGAACTACTTCGTCACCGCTTAATGCATCAACGATTTCAACTTCAATAACCTGCTCGCTGGTTTGCTGGGCAATTTCACGGATATCCATGTTTTGCGCTTCGGCCACCACACGCTCAAGAATGTCGAAATCGAAGTTTTCTTCTTCGGCTTCAATCTTAGACTTCACGGCTTTTACGGTTGGGCTTTTTGAAATCACGCCGCAGAATTCAGGCATGGTTTTCGCAAAATCTTCAGTCCCAATTTCACGTGCCATATCAATGATATGTTCTTTATCGTGCGAAATCAGTGGGCGCAGGATCAGCGTGTCTGTCACGCCGTCAATCAAACGCAAATTGGTCAGCGTTTGGCTTGAAACTTGGCCCAGTGCTTCACCGGTGACCAAAGCCTGAACGCCATAACGTTCTGCCACTTTCGACGCCGCGCGCATCATCATGCGCTTGAGGATAACGCCCATCTGGCCATCATCGACTTTCTCCAAAATCTCACCCACCACCGGGGCAAAATCGATGGCAACAAAGCGCACGCGATGAGAGCTACCAAAGCGATTCCACAGGTAATGAGCGACTTGTTTGACGCCAATTTCGTGCGCGGAACCGCCCAGATTGAAGAAACAGTAATGTACGCGGCAACCACGGCGCATCAGCATATAGCTGGAAACACCGGAATCGAAACCGCCGGAAATCAGCGACAGCACGTCTTCCTGCGTACCGATTGGGTAGCCACCTAAGCCTTCGTAGCG
This sequence comes from Obesumbacterium proteus, assembly GCF_001586165.1. Taxonomy (NCBI): domain Bacteria; kingdom Pseudomonadati; phylum Pseudomonadota; class Gammaproteobacteria; order Enterobacterales; family Hafniaceae; genus Obesumbacterium; species Obesumbacterium proteus. Next base: position 4,228,444 of record NZ_CP014608.1, read on the forward strand.
GCCTTTAATCAGCAGCAGGCGGTCGTCTTCAATTTCCAGATGAACGGTCACCTGAGGATGGGACAGTTTAACCTTCGCACTTTCAATATGCTGATTCAGACCGCCGCCGACGTAACGTTCAACTTCAATCGACGTAAAATCATGCTTACCACGACGTTTAACACGCACGCAGAAGGTTTTGCCTTCCAGCTTGTCACGGTACATTTCGAGCGTTTGCTCAAAGATGTTGTGCATATCGGTGTAAGGGCAGTCATCAACTTCTAAAATGTGATGGATCCCAGGGATTCGCGTTAAAGCGTCACGAACCTGCTCGGTGCGGCTTTCATCTTTAGCGCGAACTTCGATATGATCCCAATGGCGTACAATAGCCACTTCATCAATTTGTTTTTTCAGAACGTTGCGAATGTTCCCGGACAGGATCTTAATAAAGCGCAAACGCACTGATTGGCTTTTGATAGTAATTTCTGGGAATAATTTAATGATAAACTTCATGATGGCAGTGGCTATTTCGTCGTGATTTACGTTAAAAGGGCTTACACTGCATGCTTAGAAATTGAGGACGCAATGTACAAGGCGCGCAGTATAGCACTAACTTGCTCACTGGCGCACTGAACCTCATCTCACGAGTTTAAAATCCGTAATTTGCCAAGTCCTACAGACTCCGGTAACGTGGCAAAAAATTCTGTCACTCCATCGCAGAACCGCTATTTATTGCAGAACACCATTACAGAACAGCGAAGATAAGACGACTATGGCAAAAAAAGCACCCGCCGCGCCTAGCTTTGAACAAGCTCTGAGCGAACTAGAACAGATTGTGACTCATTTAGAATCTGGCGAACTGCCATTAGAAGACGCGCTCAATGAGTTCGAACGTGGCGTTCAACTTGCTCGTCTTGGCCAACAGACGCTGCAACAGGCTGAACAGCGCGTACAGATCCTACTCAATGACGATAAGGACGCCCCTTTATCCCCTTTTAACGCGGATCAAGAATAAAACATGGTTGTTTTTGAACAGTTACTCAAAACCTATCATCAACGCGCCGATGCCGCGTTAATACACTATATTGACCCACTGCCCTTTTCTGATGGACAGCTGGTTGCTGCAATGCGCTATGGCGCGCTGCTCGGCGGCAAACGGCTGCGCCCTTTCTTGGTGTATGCCACCGGCGAAATGTTTGGCCTTTCGTTAGATAATCTGGACGCTCCAGCTGCGGCCGTTGAATGCATTCACGCCTATTCGCTGATGCATGACGATTTGCCCGCGATGGACGACGATAATCTTCGTCGCGGCCAGCCCACCAGCCATATTAAATTTGGTGAAGCCCACGCGATTTTAGCCGGCGATGCGCTGCAAACGCTGGCATTCTCCATTTTGGCCGATAGCCCGATGCCTGCGGTTGCCGTGACCGATAGATTGGCGATGCTTAGCGAACTGGCGCAGGCCAGCGGCGTGGCAGGCATGTGTGGTGGCCAAGCGTTAGATTTGGAAGCCGAAGGCAAACGCGTTGATTTGCAGGCGCTTGAGCAAATTCACAGTCACAAAACGGGTGCATTAATCCGCTGCGCGATTCGAATGGGGGCTTTGGCCGCGGGTGAAGCCGGACGCGCCGCGCTGCCGCTGTTAGATCGCTATGCTCACGCCATCGGGCTTGCATTCCAAGTACAAGACGACATTTTAGATGTTATCGGCGACAGCGCTAAAACGGGTAAACCTCAGGGTTCAGATCAAGAATTAGAGAAAAGTACTTACCCTGCATTGCTCGGCCTCGAACAGGCCCAAAATAAAGCGCTCGATCTGTACAAAGATGCAATACATGTTCTTGAAGAGCTTGAGCAACACCACAGCATTGATACTCTGGCATTAAAATCCTTAGCCAGTTTCATCATTGAGCGCGATAATTAAACCAATAAAAATAGAAACCGCCCTTCGTGCACATTAAAACGCCGATGGGTTGGAGTCTATACCCTAAGTAATCCGAGTTGCAGTCAGGCCAACACCTTAGACAACGCATCTGCAGCTCGAAGTATGCCGGGTATATATTGAAAAATGTAATTCAGACATGAGCCGCTAATGAGTTTTGATATAGCCAAATACCCGACACTCGCACTGGTTGAAGACCCTAACGATCTTCGCCTACTGCCGAAAGAAAGCCTGCCAAAGCTGTGCGACGAACTCCGTCAGTATCTGCTCAATAGCGTTAGCCGCTCTAGCGGACACTTTGCCTCAGGGCTAGGAACCGTAGAACTCACGGTCGCGCTGCACTATATCTATAACACCCCATTTGATTCACTGATTTGGGATGTCGGCCATCAGGCGTATCCGCATAAGATCCTGACCGGGCGCCGCGATCGCATTGCAACCATCCGCCAAAAAGGCGGTTTGCATCCGTTCCCATGGCGCGATGAAAGTGAGTACGACGTGCTCAGCGTGGGCCACTCTTCGACATCCATCAGTGCTGGATTGGGGATGGCCGTTGCCGCCGAGCGTGAAGGCAAAAATCGTCGCACGGTTTGTGTGATTGGTGATGGTGCCATCACGGCGGGTATGGCTTTTGAAGCCATGAACCACGCAGGTGATATCAAAGCGGACATGCTCGTTATTCTGAATGATAACGAAATGTCGATCTCCGAGAACGTGGGCGCGTTGAATAATCATCTAGCCCAATTGCTTTCCGGCAAACTCTATTCCAGCCTGCGTGAAGGCGGGAAAAAGGTGCTCTCAGGCTTACCGCCAATCAAAGAGCTGGTAAAACGTACCGAAGAACACCTTAAAGGCATGGTTGTTCCTGGAACCTTATTCGAAGAGCTCGGTTTCAACTACATTGGCCCCGTTGATGGGCATGATGTGCAAGGCTTGGCCGCCACGCTAAAAAATATGCGTGATTTAAAAGGCCCACAGCTGCTGCATATTATGACCAAAAAAGGCAAAGGCTATGCCCCTGCCGAAAAGGATCCGATCAGTTGGCACGCGGTACCTAAATTCGATCCAGCCAGCGGAACCTTGCCCAAAAACGCCGGTGGTTTACCCACTTATTCCAAAATATTTGGCGATTGGCTGTGTGAAACGGCGCTTGATGACAGCAAATTGATGGCAGTCACACCAGCCATGCGCGAAGGTTCTGGCATGGTGCGATTCTCCAAAGAATACCCGCAGCAATACTTTGACGTTGCTATTGCCGAACAGCACGCCGTGACATTCGCCGCTGGCTTAGCCATTGGTGGCTATAAACCGGTTGTTGCCATTTATTCCACGTTCCTGCAGCGTGCCTATGACCAAGTCATTCACGACGTGGCGCTGCAAAAACTGCCGGTGATGTTTGCTATCGATCGCAGCGGCATCGTAGGTGCCGACGGGCAAACGCATCAGGGCGCCTTTGATATCTCATTCCTGCGCTGCATCCCTAACATGGTCATCATGACGCCAAGTGATGAAAACGAATGCCGCCAAATGCTGCATACCGGACATCAATATCAGGATGGCCCAACGGCAGTACGCTACCCACGTGGCTCAGGTACCGGCGCTACGTTAGAGCCTTTAGCCTGTCTGCCGATTGGCAAAGGCATTGTTCGTCGTCAAGGCGAGAAGATCGCCATACTAAACTTCGGCACGCTGATGCCAGATGCCTTAGTCGCCGCCGAACAGTTAAATGCCACCGTTGCTGACATGCGCTTTGTTAAGCCACTCGATGAAGCATTGGTATTGGAACTGGCCGCCACGCACGACGTACTGGTGACGCTAGAAGAAAACGCTATTATGGGCGGTGCTGGCAGCGGCGTGAATGAACTGCTGATGGCGAAACGTAAGCTCGTTCCTGTGCTTAACCTTGGCTTACCGGATAAATTTATCCCACAGGGAACTCAGGCTGAAGCCTTGCATGAAATCGAGCTAGATTCAGCAGGCATCGTTAACCAGATCTCGCGCTGGTTACAAGACTAAATCTCTTCCTAAATAACAAAGTTACCAATAACAAAGCTACCTTTCGGTAGCTTTGATTTTTTATGCTTACCACACAAGCTAAGCCAATATTAAGACTCGCTTGGCGCACGCCAGTCATCGGCACCAGAAGTACCGGAAACGGTATGTTCCCAAGTAATTTTACGGTATGCCAAAGACACTTTAACTAGCTGAGTGAATTCCGCTTTTACGGCATCTTGGCAATGTGGCATATGGCAATCAATATCAACGATAGTGGCATCATCCAGAATGGTTGAGAAGAAGTGCTCTTGTTTCCCCTCAATGGAGGTGCGATACCATTTCAGCTCAACTTTCGGCAACATTTCACCTGAAGCTAATGCGTTATATAACAAAGGCACAGCTTTGTTCAATGCAACGGTAAAACGAAACGGCTTATGAACACGCTGACCAGAAGGCTGACCTGATTGCGGATCGGTTGGCACAGTCACAATGTGTTCAAATTCCTGCACCAGCATTTGGTCTTCATGGCCCTGAACGTAAATATTACCCACAGAATCAGAAGTGAATGCGCCAGACGTAATATTTCCCTGAGTTTTACCTTGGATGGCGATATAACATGGAGTAGGCATTGCAATATCCTTATAAATAAACCGAGCTAAGTTAAAAGAGATGTTCCTTAAAAGAAAAAGAGAAGTGCATCTTTTTCTATCTCCATGCTATCTGTCTCTCTGAGAAATTTGTTTCCAACCATCAAAACGAATGTAAGCAGATATAAATCGCACCTTTCATAAACTAGAAAAAAGCTTCCATTCTGGTTATTTCAATTGGGAAAGGCCAAATAAGCAGATTAATCAGCCACAAAATCCGTGCGCTACGTTTTTTCTATAACGGAGATAAAAAACATCCTTCCACCAATAGATGGAATTACATGACCTAAGAGTTTTGTCTTTTGAATACAGCATGCGCTCGCCCTTTACAGAGCGAGGCTTCATTGAAATAAGGTATTAAGAGACTGCATTCCGAACCACTTAATTAAAGCCATCTATTCGGATGAGGAAAGGTATTATGCCTTCGGTGGGGTTCCTTCCTCATTGGCTACCACAACCTCTATCTGGATTAGCGCATCTTTAGGCAAAGCAGACACGCCAATAATTCTTCGTGCAGGAATACCGCCAGGGAAGAATGTTGCGTAAACGCGGTCTACTGCGGAAATATCTGCGATATTTTTAAGGGCGATATTAACTTTAACCACATCTCCCATGCTGTGTTCGATGCTCTCTATAATTGCCTTAATATTTTTAAGGCACTGCTCAGCCTGTTCTTTTATCCCACCAGCCACCAATTTACCGGATTTAGGTTCGATAGGTAGCTGAGCTGACAAATGATTGTAATGAGAAAAAGCGACAGTCTGTGTAGATAGAGAACATTTTGGCGCATTATCTGTATTGTGGGGTTCTATAATGAGCCCATGTCTGTCTTCAACGGCCTGCGGCGGTGTACCGTCACCGTGTGACACCACGGCTTCTATTTGTACCAAAGCCCCCATAGGTAAGCCTGATGCAATAATCAGTGTCCGTGCAGGAACATAACCGATGGTTCGGGCAATCGCCGAATCAGGGAAAAATGTGGCGTAAACCTCGTTGACGGCTTCAAGATCCGCAAGGTTGGTTAGAAAAACACTTATCTTCACAATGTCATCAAAGGGCACATCGATACTGTCGACAATGGCCTTAATATTTTTTAAACACTGCTTAGTTTGCTCTTTTATCCCCCCTTCTACGACTCTGCCGGTTATCGGATTAATAGGTAGTTGAGCTGAAAGATTATTATAATGAGAAAAAGCGACCGTTTGTGAGGACAGGGAGCAAGCAGGCGCATTTACAGTGTTATTTATAAGCTTTATTAGATCGCCCGCTTGTTGGGCATTCGGAATTGTTCCTTCACCGTTTGAGAGTAGCGCTTCAATTTGCACTAGCGCTCCCATAGGCAAAGCATCAACGGCCACAACCGTTAGCGCGGGTACATAGGTTGGGAAGAATGATTTATAAATTACACTTACAGCGTCAGCATCTTTGATATTTGTAACGAATATCGTGATGCGAACAACATCACTCATCACATGTTTGATGCTCTCTACAACTGCTTTAATATTGTTAAAGCACTGCTTGGCCTGCTCATTTATACCACCAGCGACTAATTCACCTGATTTTGGATCAATAGGTAGCTGAACTGAAAAATTATTATAATGAGAAAATGCGACAGTTTGTGAATAGAGTCCGATTTCGCTTGGTGCATTTTGTGTGTTTCTTGCTAAGACCTCATTGTAACCGCTCATAGTAATGTTCACCGTTAAAGATTAGAGTTTAGTGGGTTATGTGGCAAACACAGACTCTACAGCGCTGCTATCATTGCTGCGGTTGTATCCACGTAACAAACATAAAGGCTTCATAAAAAATGAAGCCTTTATTTAAAGCAAAATAAATGCCATACGCTTAATCACACGGCATTTATTTTTACTCGTTTTTTGACTTAGCTCGTCATTACCGTTGAGACAGAATATCTTCATCACCCCCTACCCGCATTTTGATACTTTCTAATATCCACAGGATCAGCTCCTCGCCGCTGATTTTGTCGCGGTATTCAGGAGGTAAATCACGAGTATCAATTTCACCGTCAATCATAATCAGCGGCTTGAGACGATTACCCAGTTCGGTGCCGCTAGGCAGCCATTGAAATTCACGCCCTGTCGGATTGAGTTTATCGTGGCTGGTATAGAGTTCCCCTTTAATCCCACCAACAACTACCGTGGTGCTCGGGAAGAAGGTTCTGAGTAGCTTACCTTTGGAAGTGCGGTCTTCTAGCACTGATTGCTCATCTTTATTAAGGCTTTGGACATCAATAGTAATACGGCTCGCTGTATCAGCATGTCCTGTTGTTCCACGCCATGTGATGCCATAACTATCCTGCTTCTCAAGGCGCCCCGGATAATATTGATACTCGTTGTCAAGACAATAGCCTTTCTCATAATGTGGATAGGCATGATAAGCAATTTTCGCCACATCACGCATTTGTGCATCCATCCGGCGTTTGACTTCAGTATCGAGTTTCTCTGAAGGCTGTGGGCGTGCTAGTTCTATAGAGTTCCCCGTTACAAGCATCCATGTTTTTCTTTCAGGGAAGGACTTCAAATAGTATGGATTAAACATATAAATAGAGCCCAGTGATATAGATGGATCTTTAGATGTATCCATATATTCCAGCAACACTCGTGGAGTAGATTTCATATTTTGATGAACAAGCGTGCTCCCAGGCCAATTGGAACTGTCAGTTGCAACCTTGTCTTTTATATAACTAACCCAATCGTTCTCTATAGCTGGATAGTCAGTTCTAACTGCTCTTACAATCTCCACTCTAAAATTTTCAAACAAATATGCTCCGCTATTCATATACATAAAATTGGGTAGTTCAATTTCATAACGCCCAAAGCAGTGTTTCTGTGTGGGAAGTTGAGTTCTCATAGCAGTATCCTTACGAAGAGAGTGTGCTCCACACCCGGCTGTTGATAACACCAAAGTGCTAAGTAATAACCACGATAAATGCCGCATCGCTAATTCCTTTTATTTTTTAGGCGCGCTAATTTCTGCGTTATAGGGCCAACTGGCGGTTTGCAAAGATTTCATAAGGAGACTGCTCGATACAATTTTATATTTACAACACGACAAATACATTAGTCATATAGCTATTAAGGGAAAATATACGTTTGAGTCGCTAACGCCATGCATATAAAGAATGGCGTTAGCTTAAAACAGGCTATTTATCGATGAGACAGAATATCTTCATCACCCCCTATCCGCATTTTGATACTTTCTAATATCCACAGGATCAGCTCCTCGCCGCTGATTTTGTCGCGGTATTCCGCAGGTAGATCGCGAGTATCAATTCTGCCGTCGATCATAATCAGCGGCTTGAGGCGATTACCCAGCTCGGTACCGCTAGGTAACCACTGGAACTCACGAGCAGTTGGGTTAAGTTTGTCATGGCTGGTATAGAGTCCCCCTTTAATCCCGCCCACCACCACCGTGGTGCTCGGGAAGAAGGTTCTAAGTAACTTGCCTTTAGAAGTGCGGTCTTCTAACACTGATTGTTCATCTTTATTAAGACTTTGAACATCAATAGTAATACGGCTCGAGGTATATTTCCCACCTGTAATGCCACGCCACGTAATACCATAACTATCTCGCATCTCAAGGCGTCCAGGGTAATATTGGTACTCATTATTAAGGCAGTAGCCTTGCTCATAGTGTGGATAAACATGGTAGGCAATTTTAGCCACATCACGCATTTGTACATCCATCCTGCGTTTGACTTCTGCATCGAGTTTATCTGAAGGCTGTGGACGTGGTATTTCTATCGAACTACCCGTTGCAAGTATCCATTCTTTCCTTTCAGGAAAAGGCTTCAAGTAGTAGGATTTAAACATATAAATAGAACCAAGTGATATAGATGGATCTTTGGATGTATCCATATACTCCAATATTACTCGTGGAGAGGACTTCATATTCTGGTAGATAAGTTTACTTCCGGCCCAATTAGAAATATCTGTTGCAATTTTTCCGTTAATAAAACTTACCCAATCTTTTTCAATCGCTGTACGTTCAGATTTAACTGCTGTTACAATTTCTATATCAAAATTATCAAATGAATAAGCCCCGCTATTCATATGCATAAAATTGGGTAATTCAATTTCATAACGACCAAAGCAGTGTTTTTGCGTGGGAAGTTGAGTACTCATAGCAGTATCCTTACGAAGAGAGTGTGGCCCACAGCCGGTTGCCGATAACACCAAAGTGCCAAGTAATAACCACGATAAATGCCGCATAACTAATTCCTTTTATTTTTTAGGCGCGCTAATTTCTGCGTTATAGGCCCAACTGGCGGTTTGCAGCTCCTTATATACCGCTGCACGGATTTTCTCGTCTTGATACAGACTGTCGTGATATTCACTGCATTCGACTTCCGTAGCCCCTTTCGCCGCCGACAGCGGCAGCTCGCCGTCACCGACGCTACTGCCTTTTTGCAATACAAACTCGGTTGGCAACACGGTTAAACTCGCCGTTGCTCCGGTAAGATACAGCTTGCCCTGCCCGCTATCCGCCAATGAGCTAAACAGTTGCGTACCTAACACAGAGTCAATGCCGTTGAGCAGGCCACTGGCGTTAGCCACGCGTTGACCAAATTTTTGCCAGCTATCCGGTGTTCCCGGTGGAGTCACGCTCTGTGCCTGCCAAATCGCTTTATCTCGCGACATTGGCTTACTGTTCTTACCGCTCAATTGCTGAGTTTTATCTAAACCACTTGAGCCCAAACTTGAATGAAAGGATGAGGATTTGGCTAAGTAGTTATGTACAAAAGATAAGTTGCTTTGTTGCGACTTTTTGTCCTTACACAGAAAATTTTCATTAATCGCTTTATACCAATGATTATCGCTTTTATATTCAACATATACATCTTCCCCTACAGCCATCGCCACCGGAGCGGGCGCTTTTTCCCCTTCCACCAACGAAATGGACGGAGGCTGATAGCAAATCCATCCTTTCTCATAGCTATTATTAGGCAACACTTCCAGCGCACTTTGGCTATAGCTCAGTACCATGGTGATTTCTGCTGAGTTAGCACCCAGTACCTGATTACTGATATAGGCTAAAGTCTTGTCTTTCGCCGCCTGATCGGGCTTGCTCCAGTCCACCGATACCGGCGTTTGCATGCCCACACGAAACCAGCAATAAATATCTGGCATACCGTTTATCGGCAGACCAACATGCACTGCTTTAAGTAACTGAGATTTATCAAAAGAAGGTATCGCCTTTAAAATTCCAGCAAAGCCCCCGCCTCCAGCACTATTTTTCGCACTCGATACTGCGGCATCTTTCTTGGGATCCACCCCCTCCATATAATCATCGTTGGTCGATGAACTATCTCCACTGCCGCTGTTACCTGTGTTTGATGAAGAGGTTGCTGACGTCTCCGGTGATAAATCTGCCAGCATCGCTCGCACCACTTGCCCACCCGCTCCGTGCGAAACAATCAGTACCTTTTCAACTGGCTTTTTGGTCATCCACGTACCGTCACCGCCGTCATCTGAGGTTTTGTACATCGCCATAATCTGTGCAATACGGGTCGTGAGCCGCTGAGCACCGTCGGCACAGCCCTGCATCCAGTTAAAACCCACCACGTGTAAAGGAAACGCGTAGCCTCCCATCACCTTGGCAAAGTTAGCATCCGCTCCCCAAGGCAGGGGGGATTGTTTGCTTGCGTTGCTCGTAGGCTCTGCTGGAGGGGCTGGGGCTGGCGTTGACACGGAGGTGACCGTTTTAGGCGCGGTCGCCGCGGCAGGTTTGGCTGCCGGTTTATCGCCGAAATCAAACAGCGCTTCAATGGCTGCCAACAAGTCTTTAAGCGCTTTTCCCGTTGGCATCACTGGTTGCGGAATATCACCCGGCAAATTCTGCCCTGCAACGCTAACGTCTTTGATATTAAAACGCGCATCCAAATGGCGCTGCAGCGTCATCAAAAATTCACCGTATTGATGCCAGCACACTTCCCCCCATCCCTGCTTAAATCGCTGGTCAATATCCTGCACGCGCACCGAGGTCATGGTGCTGAAATAGAGGGTATCTGCGCTGCCTTTGGTTGCATCTTGGCTGATTTCAAGCAGGCTATCATCACGGCCAACCTGCGTTCCCACCAGAATTTCCCGGCGCTTACTCGCATCACGAAACATCCATTCCAATACTGAGATTGCCCCCCACACGTTACGCCCAATGCGCAAGATATCCTCAGCCTTACCCATCGCCTCGAACACATGGGTGATCTCTTTTTCAATATGGGCAATCTTGGTTTTTATCTCTGCAAGTTGGGCTTTGAGCTTGGTGGTGGTTTCTTTGGTGTCGCTCACCGCATCGGTACTGGCTCCCTCAAGTCGCTTGCTGAGGCTATTAAGGCCGAGTGCCTTAGCAATTTTCTTGCTCATCTGATACAGCGCCATCAGCGCGCCGTGTAACTGCGTGAGTTTTTCCTGCAGCGCCAGTAGTTTTTTAACCAAAGGAGAGGCATTGGCCATCGCGGTTTGTTGGGTAATCATCCCGCTTAAATCAATCGCGGCGGTCCCCAGCGGGGTGTGATAACTCCCCATTCCCGCCATCGGATCCCAGACAACCTCTCCTGCCTGTACGTTATACAACCGCGTTCCTAAAATATCCGGCACAAAAATCACCGGAATAACCACTTTCTTACACTGGCATTCGCCACGACATTCATGATCGCTCATGCCGTTACCTCCTTGCTTTGCGGGTACATCATTAAGGTTTGATGTTCCAGTGCGTCGTCAATCAAGCTGTAACGATGGAGCCGTTGAGCTGACCATAAGGGATTAGGATCTGGGCTTATCCAGCGCTGTACTGGGCCAAAGAAGTCCGCTAATCGGAAGGAATCAAGTGTATTAAGCCAATGAGAAAATACGCGTGGGTCGTGAAAGCGAAATCGACTATTCTGGTCATCGTGTTGTTTGACATAGAGCAGGCCTTGCAGATGGGTAACAAGGTCGTTGGCATCACCGTCTGCGACCAGCCATAACGTATTGAACGCGTAATTTGGGCGTGATAGCAGATATTGCACCATGCGTGGTTTGGCCCATGCGGCGATTAACCACGGGCCGTGGCTTTCCAAGGCACGGTCTGTCGCATTGAACAACGAATAATGAGCCACATCCAAACCGCTAGCAAAGCCTTGAGGAGCAGCATCTAATGCGCCGTCAATGATCGCCCACAGCGGTAATCTCGCCTCACACCAGTGATAGATAGTGCTGTTAGTCACATCCAATACGGTTGACGTTTGTTTAACCGTATTACGTTGTTCTAACCTCGCCATTTGCAGCAACGTATTTAGCCGAACGCTATCAATGTCCTCGTTATTTAGCACCTCTTGCACATCATCAAGTTGCCAAAATAATTCACCGCCGCGATGTGATATTTCAATCCAAATAGGTAGCCGATAAGCATCCATCACCTTGTAATGCTGAGCCAAAGTAATGGTATTCTCTAACCACCGTTCACCTTCCTCTCCGAGCAATATGGGAGGAAGATCCTGTATGGCCATCACTGCACGCAATGCATTCCATATCAGCGTTTGTTCGCGTCCGCGCTGTAGATTCTCTTGATCTTGAGCATTCAAATACCAGTGTTTCTTTTCCATCATGCCGTCCCTAGCCGATGATAAGACACGGATCGCCTTGTACGATCACCCCACCGTGCTTTGTTGATGAGCCCATAACGGCCACTGCAATCCCATTGACCGTCAGTAACGGACTGCCAGTGGCAATACTGTCGGGACCTCCGACAGCACAGACACATTTGTGACCAACCAACGCAACCGGTATGCCGTTAACCGTGAGTGCAGGATCGCCTTGTATGATTGGCCCACCGACATGAAATGGAATAGGACAAACATGTTGATGACCAAGTAATGCAACGGGTACGCCCATTGTTTTCTCCCTATCACAATGACTGTAAACAAATTGGACAAATTTCTGAAAGTGGATCGCCGTTCATCGCCGTGGCGCTTAATGCCGACATGGAACTGCTCCCACCGCTGGTAATACGCGTAACAGCCTTGATATTGACCAAATTCGACGATAGCGAAATACCTGAGCTATCGATGACAATCTTGCCGCCGGGGCCTTGCAGTACTACGCTTTTTGCCCCTTGCAACACCAAATCATTGGTGTTGATCAGCACCTTTTTATTGGCCAGTAATTCATAGGTTCCCGCTACCGTGTGGTGATGATCGCCCCCAACCTCCTCGGAAAAATCAGCACCCATCTTATCTTTACGCTGATTAAGAACATGAAACAAATACTGATTATCTATTTGTATTTGTTGATTATTCATCACGTTTATCATCTGATTGTGATGGATGCGTTCGATATGGTCGTGAGTGACATCGCTGGTTTTGTCGTTACCAATTTCCTCAACCTGATCGTGCTTGATGGTTTTAGAACGATCTTGCTCTACTACGAGGTATTGGTTGTTTTTAACTTCAGTCTGCTGATCTTTTTGCGCATGCAGATAAACAAGCTGTTGCCCCTGCTCGTCTTCAAATGAGAGCTCGTTATAACCCGCTCCTTTATGGGTAGAGGTGCGCAGCACGGTGCGTGTTTTATGTATCGGCAGGGCGTGTGGTGGAACATTAACAACGTGGTAAGTGCGACCAGTAATAATCGGCTGGTCGGGGTCACCTTCAAGAAAATCAACAATAACCTCGTGCCCAATACGTGGCACCGCCATGGCACCATAGCGACTACCGGCCCAACCTTGGGCGACACGGATCCAGCAAGAGCTGGTTTCGTTGCCTTTGCCTTCAAGATCCCAAGGAAACTGAACTTTGACTCGCCCGACTTCATCACAGTAGATTTCTTCATTTTCAGGCCCAACCACCACCGCCATCTGCGGTCCGTCAACACGCGGACGCACATTAGGTAAAGGTCGCCAAGTTTGCCCATCGGGAATCATGACTAAGTGACTTTCCAGAAAAGTCCCCAAGACACCGGCCTCTTCTCTTTGTGATTGTGGCTGCTGCCCTTCAGTTTGCAGTGAAATAATTTGCCACTTTTGATTGAATGACTCATGCGGATGAGACGTCATGGCAATGCACTGACCCGCCATCAAAGCAGGACTGTCTGAGCGGCCCAGAGCTTGCATCGCGTCTTGGCGCAGCGCATCTAGACGATATCCCGTGTAGGCTTGGCCATTAAAATCCGTTTTATACCGACCAGGAAAATCATAATGCAGCGTTTCACTTCGCTGATGATCCCCCCGGCAGTGCTCTTGATAGAGCATTTCCCACGCCGGATTTTTGAAGGTATAGTCTTTCAGCAATACCTGTGCAGCGCGCACATTTTCTTCATAGCTAAAACGCTGAATACTTGCACCCTCATTCAACCCACGCTGATGTGAATTATAGGGAAGCGTTTCTCCCATCGGTAAAAAGGCACAGTCATCAACAAACACAATTTCCTGCTTATTATTTTCAAAACGAAAATACCAAGAAATACCTTCTTCAGCGGCTAATCTCTCAATAAATTCCAGCGTTGATTCACGATACTGCACGCAATATTCACGCATTGGATGTTCATATCGAAGCTGGAAACTAAACTGTATGACATTAGCCTTGCGCAATAGTGTAGTAATAATCTGTTGTGGTGTTTGTTGCTGAAAAATACGCGACGAATGCTCTAATGACAGCGTCCAGATAACAGGCCGTAATGTGACGCTATATCGCGAGCGCTCATTACCCGTATCGCTGTGGGAAAAGCGACTAATCACCCCATTTATCCGTCGCTGAAGCGCACCGTTGTACCAAATTTGTAGCTCAGCGATATTATCTAGCAAACGACCAAAACTGATTTCCTGCAATATGCTCGACAGCTCAACCGATAATGAATAAACCTGAGAGAGCCCTTCGTTAAGGGCAAAGCTCACTACGTTAAATGTGTGTTCAGGTAATGATTGAGTGGTAAAAGTGAACTGTAATCCGGTGTTATCAGACATATTACCCCCTAGCCTCTGGCTTTCGCCAAGGCGACGAATGCCGCAATATGCTGGTTAGCGGCCAGCGATTGGCAGGTGCCGGAAACATCAGCGCCGTCCACGGTTATACTCTGCTCAACCTTTTGTCCCATCTGATCGAGCTTGGCGTTATACATTCCCGTAGATTCACCGTTCGGGTAGTATTCGCGGCTATCCCAGCCCATATCCATGGCGGTAACAATAGCGATCATGCTCAGGGATTTATTCGCGGGTATATCTGCCACGCCACAGTGGTCGCGCAGAAAAGCGGCACTACCGATTAAGTCAGCCAATCCATTCATTTGTTCTTGCACAGATGGCGTTGTGCCGCTCTCCGCTTGGCTAGCGCTAGCTAAAATAGCGAAACTCAATGCACTTATTTTTATCCATGTATTCTTTTTCATTAACTCGTCCTCGTTAATAAATATGCTATGTGACATGATTTAAAGTTCTATTCTTGGAACTCTCTTTCTTTTGCCGCTTGTAATAATAAATAACGCGCCTGTAGCCCCTTCAGTTGATCATCAATTTGATGCAACTGGGCAGGAGAAGGCTTAATGCCTTGCTGATTTTGCTGTTCTATTTGCATGAGCAAATAGGCAATCGGTGGAGAGGCGCTTAATTGACTCTGAATGTTATATAGCCCTGTTTTAAGGCTAGAGATCGTCATATAACCGCGGTGTAGTTTCTCTGATTCTAAGAGCTCATTAAGTAAAGCTTGTACTGCCTGTTGTGTAGAGACATAGCCCGTATCTTTGGCTACTGCCGATAAGTTTTCTAACTGCTGTCGCCATTGAGTAGAAACGCTGTTTTGTGGGTAGACTTTTTGTAGTAATTGACTTATTTCTTGCCCACGCTGTAAGTCATTTACCGGGGACGCTTGAGCAATATCCATTAATTTTTGCTGGTAAATGCGAAGGATCTTTTGTTCTTGTTGCTGTAATTCAGCGTTATATGTCATAGCCTGATTAATTGGCATTAGTTCAGGCTCTGGCTGTGCAGCCGCTAAAAAATGCGCCACCGGCGCTTCCGGTTCCCACATGTGGTAAACCAATACGCTCCCAAGCGTTAATACACACCCCGCCACTACGCCAGATAGCACTGGGATCCAAGGAAAACGCTTTTTGGTTTTTATCGCATGAATTGAAGTGAAGACTTGTTGAGTATCTGCCGTAGCCGGTATTGAGGAAGAAAAAGAGGAGCTCGTTGAGGCTTCTTGCTGAGGTAGGTAAACCAGCGGCAATACAATGGGGGGCTCATTGGAATACGTACTCGCCGCCGCTTTACTTTCTTTAACGCACTCTTGTAAAAAATAGAGCAAGCTATTGATCAACATAACGTTGATCTCTTTATGTTGCTGCAATTTATCACTCACGCGTTTCAGCGCATATTCTGCTCTAAATACATCTTGCATCGTTTCTGGTGACCGAACGAGCTGCCGTACAAGCGCGCCCACTCGGGCGGCAAACCAATCAAGCATCTCATTACGAGCTCTCATCGCATTGGTATTTGGCCAGAAACTCTCCCACTGCGACACAATAAGAACGGCCATGAGCTCACACCCTTCGGCAAACCCATTCCATCCGTTTAAACGCGTTCGAGCCATTGCGTAATAAACCACGCTTTGTAAATCAACGCCGTTCTTAGTAAATAGAGCAACCCCAAGCCGTTGTACCAAACTCCAATCCACTGGAGGATGTAGAGGATGGGTCATTTTATTAATCTCACCCCGGATGCGCTCAAATTCATCAATATCGCGTGGATCTTTCCCTGTTGCTACTTGTTGATAATCGATATTAGCCATATGCGTAGCATCAGTGCCGCCGGTACACCACCAACGACACTGATATTCTCCTGATCAGTAAAGTTGGTCAGTCAAAGTAAACTGACTGAATAAGCCACCAGCAAACGGATTGTTTGATGCATCCATGAATACGCGATAGGTCATCGTGCCGTTATCCACGGAGAAACGAACATCAAAACTACTATCCTGCACGTTGGTCAATTCGCCCTTATCCCACAGACGGAACATCGCCCATGGCCCCACATAACCAAAGCTGCGTGGGGATCCTCCACTGATATCAGGCACCAGCGTTAACTTGCTTTCATTTCCCGCACGCATGGTATTTGGCCAAACCAAATGCGCCGTATGGCTATTTCCTTGGGTGTAGTCCAGTAGCTGACCATCCAAATTAAGCACCGCGCGACGTTTGTTTGAACTCAAATCGACCGGCGCAACGGCAAACTGAATCCCAAAACCATTTTGAGCAGAGAAGAAGGTTGAGCGAATTTTTTCGCCTTGCTCCAACGCCGTTAATATTTCAGGGCGAATGAGGCTATTACCGTCGCGATCCAAAGAACCACTGTCTTCAATAAAGACTTTAAGATTGTTTTTATAGAAACTATCTAAAGTCCCATTTGGCGCAAAGAAACGCTCCATATCGCTCAGTGCAACTTCTTTAGTCGCTTTAGGATCGAACGGATAACGGTCGGCCATTTGCGTTGTGAATGGCGTGACGACAGTTTTAGACCATTCGGCCTCGAGCGATTTTAAAGCCAGCGCAGTTACGGTATTCCAACTGTTCTCTGCCAGTTGCTCTACCCAGCGTCCAAGTGGATCAGACAAATTTTTAGAGAGTTGTTGAGCGGTAAAGAAGGCATCCGCATTATTCTGCTGCAACCTCATCTGCACCAGAAGCAACGCGGCTTTACCCGGTTCTGGGGCATTACTAATTCGGTGCAGCTCGTTGCTCATTTCATTGAGTGCTTTGTAGGCCTGCTGGACTTGACCGTTTTGATCATCCCCATTTTCAACCAATGCATTTTGCTCGGAGAACGAACGGCTAATACGATTGAGTAGCAGGTACTCTGGCTGATTATCGAGCTGATTAAGCGATTCTTTTTGCGCTGAATTCAGAACCTTACTGGCAACAGAGCTATCCTTCTGTCCTTTGGCGACTACCACTGACGGTGTTTTAACTTCACTCGATAGCGCAGCCACTAAATGAGGCTGAGTATTATCGCCAAGCAAAACAAGCGTGCGCCAGAGAGGCTGCCCGTTGTTGAGCACCGCATCTAACGCACCTGAAGCCTGCTCAACATCATCAAAAGGCCTAATGCTCAGATTATTGACCGCATTACGCCAGGTGCTGGTGTAATCACCGACATAACGTTCTGTGATTTGACGTTCAATCTCGGCCTTATCGGCATCGCTATAATCGACGTTGTCGGTTAAGCCCAAGACCCACGAGTCAAGCGCAGTAATGGAAACCAGCTTATCGGTTTGTTTTACAAAGAAGCGGCTAAGGCCATAGCGGGACCAGAACTGAGGCACTTTGAGAAGTTCTTCGTTGTCAGCAACGAAAACCGTATCAAACTGGGCACCAATTTCGGTGCGTAAATCCATATCCTGAGGAAGCTGAGTTTTCGCCTTAATAATGAGGTTTTGGTAAACACGCTGGTGCAGGGGTAATTTGCTTAATTCAATCTGAGCAGAACGAATTGAAGAAGCAAATGGCTCATACATTTTGATCGCTTCTGCATTTGATTGGCTGCGGTCCAGAGCCCAATCCGTATGCTGCAATGCGTAATCAAGGTGCGTCATCAGGCGCTCTTGTACATCACGCTGTCCGGTATATGCGGTTTGCCAACGCGCACGCATATAATCTTCCACTAGCGGGATATTTCGACCACTCTTATCATCAATCATGCGCATAATACGCAGCAGAGCGAGTTTCTCTTCGCTATTTGCCGGAGCGCTATCGAGATGCTGTTGGAGGTCTTTCATCAGCACGGGCAAGAAGCGCGATTCAAGCAAGCGTAAATAAGTTTTCTCTACTAATTGGCCAATTTTAGCCCCTTGATATAGCCCCATATCTGACATGAACTGATTTTTCTCACGATAGTCACCGTAAGACATCGTCGCATCACGAATAAGATCCATATGAGGTAGCCAATCAGCCCCCAGAGGTAATTTACTCATGGGTTCACCAAGCTTTTGAAATTCACTCACCTTATTAAGTGCAACTTCTCCAGCATGGTAATTTTTCAAATAATAATAATACCAACCACTCAGTAACAGCAGAGCAAAGCCACCTGAAATCACAGCAATAAGCGTCAGGTTATGACGCCTAATTTTGACATGTTCATGATTTTCACCCGCTAAATTAGGCTCAGAAAAAAGAACCTGATTAAAGAGTTGGGGTATGAAATAGCTGCGCTGATTATCTTGGTTTGCCCACACATTTTTATGACTAACATGGAGCTTATAATGACGACATACCGCGTCGCTGAAAAAATCGCTGCGTCTGTTTTGCTGCAAGCTAGAGGTAAAATAACAGCCGCGTATAAGCATTTGCCGACCAGGATCACGATTATAATGTCGTTTTAATCCTGTAATTAGTTCTTCAACGACCAGCTTGATACCCGCAATTTGCCCCACAAAATTAAATAATGCTGAGCGAAGGTCGAGCGACGTGCGATGCACCATTTGATCCGGCATCAAATTATTAAAGTTTTCCTGCCATTCTCCCCAAAACTGAGTCAGCTCCTTACGCCAAGCATCTTCATCAGCACCATCTAATGCAAATGTGATCCCCAAGGTTTCATCAAGTCGTGAACGATCGAGAATAGGATAAATTGTCTCAAAACCGGTCAACACATCTAACTTAGTGAAAACTAAATAGACCGGTATACGACAAGCAAAACGATCGCTCATTTCCAGAATATAAGCCTGCCATTTCTGGGACCATTCACGTCGCGCTTCTGCCGTCATTTCCATAATTTCTTGGATATTAATGGTCAAAATCGCACCGTTAAGAGGCTGGCGCTGGCGCACTTTCATTAACCAGTCTTGCAAGTTCAAGCGTAATGCGTGGCCTCGGGTAATTTCATTACTTTTTTCCTCAGAACTATTCTGGCCAAAAAACTCACCAGGAGGATCTATTATTACGGCCTGCTGTGTTAACCAAAGTTGTAATGTCTTTACGCCAGAACCTTCTTTATTCGCAATAGTGGGTGTATCTGCGGTACCAATGGGAATAATTTGATTAGATTTTTGAATCAGACTCGTTTTGCCACTTAAGCTTTCCCCCATCACGATATACCAAGGCCGTGCATACATTGCATTTCGGCGATGGCTTCGCTGCTGGTATTGCGCTAACCATGTTTGCAAATATCCAGATTGTTGCTCCATGCTGTTTTTATAGGGTTCAGATTCATCCTGCTGCTGAATAGCTACCGTTTTGGAAATTTGCGAATAGAGATAAACAATAATGACCACCAGCGCGAGCAACAACATTCCTAATGTCGCGACGACTTGGCGGCTTGGCGTGCTAAGCGGAGATATATCGCCGATATGCCACCGAGGCCCCCACCACCAGATACTAAATAGACCAATAACCCATAATACCCAGAGAATCGTTAATGAAAACGTAGGCCGTGGTAACGAAAAAGGGATTCGAAAACGCAATAAATTACGGAAATAACGCACTGGGGTTAGCACGTTAGAGGCAAATGAAGAAATTGAAGTGATAATTGACAGAACATTCATGATGCTGACTCCTCAGCGGTAACAACAGGGCGTTCAGCAACGTGTTCTTCTAGTTGTGACAGCAAAGAAGGCTCCCACTCCGCAAGGGTTACACCATGGCTATTACGCCATAAACTCTCAAAATGCTGGTTGGATAATGTCGTCATCCCTGCTTCCATAAGAAGTTGCGCAATTGTCAGTTGGTTATAAAACTGCTCACGGGGTTCCTGTTCACGCGATTGCTGGTTTTCCAATTGTTTTAAGGCCGCACCCAAGCCATTTTCACGATATTGCGCCCAAACATTTTCATAAGAGCCCGCTGAGATATCCGTATTTTTCTGTTTTTCCTCAAGCCACTGGCGCGTGTCATCACCAATAAACGGCGTTCCATCACTAAATGTCATGGCGTTCAGCGCAGGTATTTTTTCGAGCAGCCGTTGCACCGACTGTCTGATGGATTCAGCCACCGTGCTATACCCTAGCTGGCGGGCAATCTGGGCCGAAAGAAAGTGTCCATCGAACCAATATGGCGCCAGTGTGATGCTCGTTTCTATCTGCTGCCAGAGAGGTATTCCGGCATTCGCTAGCGCCGTTCGATAATCAGCAACCCGATCGTGAGAAACCGCGGCAAGCTGCGTAATCCGCCCATCCTTACACAGCGGAGCGGTCTTTACGGTGTACCAGATTGCATGACGGCGTAGGCTATAGCCGATGGGATCATCAGGCTGGCTTTCACAGAGAAGCTCGGCAATTTTCAACAGCGTTTGCTTCCAAACTCGATCTGAATCGTGCTGAATTTCGACCTTAGGCATCAGTGAGGCAACATTTTGCTCTGTTTGAGATGCGGCGCTATTGCTCTGGATTTGCGGTGTTGGCATATCAACCTTCGCTGCCAAAACCTGTCCAAACTGAGGAATAAGAGGAGCGACCTCACCTGCTAATGCCGGATCTGTTGACTCAAGCAACTTTTGCAGTTGAAGAAAGCCACTGCGAACCAGCTCACGAGAATGAGCATCCGCGTGCTGGCAGAAATGCCCAGAGCTGCTCGCAAAGCGCTTAATAACCTGCAGTAATAGGCGATGCCGTAACTTGCTATCTTGAGGCCATGCGTGCGCCCAAAAGCGGCTGACATAATCGACGAGTAAAGTAGAAGCAAGGGTAATATTTGACGGCTCGCCGCCATGCTGTAACGTCCGTAGTAAATGAACCATAATCCGCATGTCTTTACATTCGGACTCCAGCAAGTGCAAACATCCATTTTGGAGTGCAGCAATATCCACCTGCTCGTGGGATAGCGAACCAAGCTTGGCTATCTCAGTATCAATAAACTCCCATTCAGGCAAATCATCAGGGATCCGAGCAACGATATTTGCTTCTGGTAATAACGTCAAAACTCGCTGACGCCATGGATGCTCCATCAATACCGTATTTTCAATTGTGGTCATTTTTATTACATATCCCTGTATTTACCGGCTTATCCCGCCAGTATTTTGTTATTACCAGTGACACGCCTTACGTAGCGGCTGTAGCGTTGTTTGGAGGTTATTGAGTTGAAAAGTAAGTCCGTTTAGCACCTTGTTATCCGCAATGATGGTGAGCGTAGCACTACCCAATAACTGCTGAATTTCGGCTATGCCACTCAGTCCACGACTCGACTCGAGACGATAGCCACTCGAGCGCCAAAACCAGCGTGAATCAATGTCATGCTTACCGGTTCTTAATGTTAAAGGGCTTTCTCCATCACCTAATGGCTGGCTAAATACCAGCTGCATTCGAGTAATATTCTCCACGCAGCTTATGGCTAAAATAGCGGATACTGGGCTCCCCTCTTGGCTCGGGGTTGTCATCATTAAAACGGGTTCGCCACTGTTATTCTTGAACTCACGCAATAGCAAGGTAGGAGCATCTGCAGCGCGTTGATGTTCTTGAGTCATCGCCAACTGCCATGTTTCATCAGGTTTATCTGTTGTCGCTTTACCAAGAGGTATGCCAACATTCTGCATTTTGGGATGCCATGCTTGGTCATAGCACTGCAAACGTGGCAATGGAAATGGCTCATTACGGCACGCTTCCATTGCTCGCTGCACATCCACTGATAGTGGCGCGTTGGTATCTGGCTTTTTAGTTTTTTCCGCTGCAAAAACCAGACACGGAATGAGTGCAATAAAAAGCAGGCCTCTTCTTAGTTTTATTTTCATTTGGATAGCCCTAATTTCTTACATTTCATATCTAATGAACGGCGGGAAATTGCCAAACTATTAGCAACCCTTTCTTTATTTGAGTTTTTCCTAATAAGACGATGACTAATCACTGCCTTTTCAAAAACAGAAATCACCTCTTTCAAAGTGCCAGATTGCGTATAGTCAGGCACGGCAATAGGTTCTGCGCTCAGGCTATGAGTTAATTGTTCTGCGAAGATTTCGTGAACTGTTGATAATTCCGCATCCGAATATTCAAGCAGCAAAATCTCTAGCAACGTTTTAAGCTCTAAAACGTTACCAGGGAAGTGATAGGCATGAAGCGGGGTAAGCCATTCATTAGGGATGACAAGCATCGGTTTATGATGCTGCTGACAAAGCTCTGAAATAATATTTGGTACCAGAAGATCGAGATCTTCACGCCAACATCGTAGCGGTTGCAGCATTAACGGGTAATGATTAAGCCGTAAATATAAAGAATGAAACGATGGCACTGTGACAGCTAGAGCTGATAAGGATTGGCAACTCGTAGTGAGCATGCGGAACTGGCTTACCGCGAAGTCATATTTTTGGCTAGAATGTACCTCTCCACAATCAAGCGCATGCTGTAATCGGCCATACCAACAAGGTGCGAGTTGATCAATATTCTCAAGTAGTAACGTGCCGTTATTTGCCTCTATCAAAGCGCTTTCACTAACATTATCTACACCAAAAAGGCGCCTACCCTGTTGTTGTAAATCTAAGCTATTACAATCAACAATAACCAAAGCCCCTTTCCGCCCAGATAGCGTATGCAACAAAGCCGCTAGCCTACTTTTACCACTGCCACTCTCCCCCTCAATACTGATGGCAGCCTCATGGGTTATAGCGACCTGAATTTTTCTACGTAATTGGCAAATATAAGAACTTCTGCCGACAAACGCCTGTTGCACTGCATGCGATATATTGTTTTTTTCTCTCTGTTGGATATACGAAACTTCATGACGAGCATTATTTTTAGAGACTAAATCAGCGGCCTTTTTTAAATGCCTTACCTGCAACAAATACACCTGTAATAAGTAGAGAAAAGCATGCTCTGGCTGCACCAAAGTATTAAGAACTGCGGGCATATCGAAAATAGCGAATATTCCCACTAGCCGCAGTTCATTATCAAAGAAAGGCTGAACGGATAATCCGCACTCTTTCCCCATATTTTGCACCAGTGCTCTGAACTCAGGATGCTCAATTCGCACCCCATAGTTTAACGTTGACCAGACGGCTGGTTTTCCCGTGCGTATAACTTGGGAAAATGGATGGCTAAAATCGTCAAACTGCAATGTTAATACCGATTCGCCTTTACCATTGGAATAACAGGCAAGATCTTGCTTACTCGGTGATATATAACCCACAAGTAAATAAGCTCCAGGCGCCCATTGCAAAATACATTCGCAAAGCGCCTGTCCTAATGTTTCCAAACATTCACATGACAACAGAGCCAGCGTGGCCTGTTGCGCTGAAAGATTCATCAGCCGTCTACCTCAATGCTGAACTCTCCATTTTTCACACCGAAATGAATTTTTGAAATTGCTTCACCCAAGGCCAAACGCTGCAATAAAACTAGCGAGACAGGAGGTAACAACACGCCATCAATAACCGATTCCAGCATACGCGCACCGTTCTCTTTGCGGTGTGCACGCTGCAATATTTCCTCATGCACGTCCTCGTCGATGATGACTTCTGCATGAAAACGCTCTGCCAAAGTTTTATTCAGATGAGCCAGTTTATTTGCAACAATTTCCCTGAGAACATCAGGAGGCAATGGTAAATATGGGATCACTTCCATACGTGCCAATAAAGCAGGTTTGAAAAATGCAGCGAGCTCAGGATAAAGAGCATCTTGAATTTCATCAGGTCGATGGTGCAATTCATCGATAACCTGATACCCCAAGTTGGAGGTCAGGAAAAAGACGATATTTTTGCAATCAATGATTCGACCCTCGCCATCGGCAAGCTCTCCTTTATCAAAGGCTTGATAGAAAAGATTCAGAACATCAGGGTGTGCTTTTTCAACCTCGTCAAGTAATACAACTGAGTATGGCTTTTGGCGAATAGCCTCGGTGAGAATCCCCCCTTCGCCATAGCCAACATATCCAGGAGGGGAGCCGATAAGCCGAGAGACGGTATGTTTTTCCTGAAATTCAGACATATTAATGCTGGTTAACCAAGCGCGCCCGCCGAATAGCAAATCGGCAATGCACAAAACGGTTTCAGTTTTACCAACGCCGCTTGGCCCTACCAGCAAGAATGCTCCTAGAGGCCGCCCCGTTTTACGTAAATCTGCACGCGCGGTTAATAAGTGACGATGTAAATGGCTCAGCGCTAAACTTTGCCCTTTGATATCTTCTCCCAAATAGTCAGGCAGCTCAGTAATCACTTTAAGCTCACTGCGCGATATTTGATTTAAGGGAACACCTGTCCATTCGGCAATAACAGAAGCAATAAGAAGCCGGTCAACATGAGGAGAAACACTGACGGTTTGCAACTGCAATTCAGCTAATTCATGCTCAAGCTTAACTAAGTTTTCAGCCAGCTGTGGGGTACTTTCGCCCGCTAAAATAGCTTGCCGTTGTTTAATAATATCAATGACCAGCGTCTGCTGTTTTTGCCAAGTAGCCTGCTGTTCATCAAGATCATTTTTTAATACTTGCTGAAGCTGATAAAGATCGCTCAGTCGACTGGCGTGGTCGTTTAATCCAATGCGTTGTTCGCGCTCTATATTGGAAATTTCAAGCTGGCATTCACATAGTTGTGTTCGCAACGCGCTAATCTTGCGCGGCGGCGTTGTCATATTAATTGCACACCGAGCACAAGCCGTATCCAAGACGTCTATCGCTTTATCCGGTAGCTGACGCCCCGATAGATAACGGGCACTGAGCTGAGCTGCTGCCTGAATAGCATCTTCATTAATGAGGACGCCGTGAGCCTCTTCATAACGAGACTGCAAGCCTCGCAGAATAATTGTTGCTTGCTCAATTGAAGGCTCTTTAACCTGAACTATTTGGAAACGACGTGATAGCGCAGCGTCTTTTTCAATATATTTTTTATATTCATGCCACGTGGTAGCAGCTATCGTTTTAAGCTCGCCACGCGCCAATGCAGGTTTAAGCAAGTTTGATACATCTAACCCACCTTGCTGGTTTCCTGCCCCGATTAATGTGTGAGCCTCATCAATAAATAGGATAATAGAACGTTCAGCATCTTGGACCTCTTGCATCAGCCCTTTGAAGCGCTTTTCAAATTCACCTTTTACCGACGCTCCCGCCTGCATCGCGCCTAGGTCTAAACTCAGCAGCTCACTGCCTTGTATTTTCTCAGGCACCTGATTTGCAATAATGCGCAATGCTAGCCCTTCAATGAGTGCGCTTTTCCCCACTCCAGCCTCACCAACTACGATCGGATTATTTTTTCTACGGCGGCATAAAATATCGATCATTAAATCAATTTCAGCATCACGACATAGCACCGGATCCAATTTTCCAGTGCGTGCCTGTTCTGTGACATTCAAGGTAAAACGAGATAAAAGCGAGCCATCAGCGCTGCCATTTGGGCTGGATGAGATGCTTGATTCACTCTGAGTTTTAACCACCGGCATTTCTGCCGAGTCTTGGGTTAATACAATAAAATCCTTCGCAATCTGCTCTCGATTTAATTCATCTAAACGATAGCTAATTTCTACCGGCAAATAACGGTGACGATGATGCAATAGTCCAAGCAGCAGCACACCACTGCGCAAGTTTTCATGCTTTAACTCAATAGAAGCAAGTAGCCAACTATCCTGTAGCCACTCAACGAGTAAAGGCGAAAAACTCGGATAACTTTGTGGGTATGGTGAATGATCAACAGGCTGATTGAGTAAGCCTTGCTTAAAGGAATCTAGATTTACGCCGAGCTGGCTAAATATCAGTCGCACATCACACAAAGGCGTTTCTAGCAGCTGATATAAAAAATGCCCGACCGTAATTTCCGTAGCCTGCTGGTTTAAACTCCAAGCCGCAGCATTTTCTAAAGCATTACGCGCTACGGGATTAAGACGCTCAACTAAAGCAGGAAGATCAATTCTAATCACGTACTTCTCCTTGTGAACATACGGGGTAAAGCGAACTATTTACGCTTTTCCTCATCCATGAATAATTTATGGCAGCAAATCATTTAACCGAGTAATAATGTCTTGAGTCTGATTGTGCAAGCCCCAAGCAAATATTCCGTAACCAAATAAGGCCACCGTCACCAGCCCCCAGAAAACTTTCTTCCCAGTCAAATACCGATTCAGTCGATATCGTGATTCACTATTAGATTTTCCAAAATGCACGACTGTAGCATTCAGGATCTCTGCCCCACGGCTCGGATCGATTTTGTTCAAGACCTGTAGTTTCTGGTGAATATTACGCAGAATTTTTTCTCTATCTTCCTGATACTGCATTGTCATCCGATAGCGCCCCTGAAAACCCAAGCACAGACATAGATGTATAAACGCTAACAGATCACGATATCTCGCCGGTTCGAGAAGCAACCGATCGATCAATTGAAAACACTTTTCCCCACCCCACGTTTCACTATGAAACCGGACTAACAATGTATGTTGCGCCCAACCATCAACTCCCCATGGTCTAGCCATCACCATTTCATCGATGAAAGTGCAAAAGAAATAACTCCAAGACAGCAAAATACCGGGCTCGTAGTTTTCAACCTCAAGCCGCTGCAGCGTATTTCTAATTTCTTGCTCAACTTGAGCAATCAAGCGAGGAATCAACGGAGGTTCATTCAGTGACTTAATCCGATTAATAAGTCCAAGCAGTGGCGCAGAGGCTTCAATCAATGGATTTCGATGCACTAGACAAGAAAGTGCATCGTCGCTAGTCGCATGCTCTACAACAGCCGCCCCCGCAACAAATTCAGCGCTATTTTTTCCCGCTTTGTCACTATTAACGATATCCATTGATGTCATCTCCTAATCGCCCAGAACTGCATATCAAGATTTGGGAATTTCCCACCAATATGAAATGCAAACCCACTGTCTTTAGTCAGTTCAGGCCAGTGTGGACTTTGGCGATCGAGAGAAAAATAGATATACCCGCTGTGGTAAGGCAGTTGTCTTGGCGTTGAGGTGAGTAAACGAAGTTGGATACCTTGAGTATGCGAGCTAACCAGCTGCATAATTTTCTCTGGCGTCGCCACTTTACTTTGTTGCACAAACTGTTTGCTCAATATGTCTAACGGCATGTTGGCACGAATGGCTAATACAAATTCAGCCTCTTGCAACAATTCAACTTGACCAACTACCGCGACAAGCACGCCAAAGCGCTGTTCGCGCAGTTGCAATGACACCGCTCGCGGCGAAAGTACAGTACTCAATGCCTGGCGTAGCGCTAACATCAGCGGCGTATAACTAAGTTGTAAATTGTCATGCCGGTAAACAGGCGTATCTATGGGCAGTCGAGATGCATCAGTAAATGTCATCATCTCGCCACAAAGACCGATCAACTCATAAAACAAAGGTTCAGGATGAAGAGTGGCCCGGCGTGTTAAATGTTGCAGCCGCGGTTGGACTCTATTTAGCATTTGTAACAGCATAAATTCGGCAACGTCAGCAACACCTTGTTGATTAGGAGAACCAATACGCTCAGCTAAGTTTTTAGCTCTTTCTGTTATTAACCCGCTAATTTCTGATAAGAAGCTTTTTAATCGTGGTGTTGCACTGATAGAAAGACACGTTGGAATAAATTCGCTATCCAGCAAGATGCTGCCATCTGGGCGTTTATCTGCGATTTTTGCAATGGGCAACGCGGCATAGGTACTTCTATCCTGACTTTCCAGCATAAGACGTAAGTTTACTTTTGCTAACGGAAGCTCGGTTATATCAGCACTCAACGAATAGAGATCGCGAACGTCTTCCTGGTGTGATTGAAAACGAGAGTGATTTGGCCCAGTACTATTCTGAAGATTAACTTCTGCAACGTGGTCGTTTGCTAATGCCTGCACCAAATAAACAGTTTGTCCCACTAGACTGGCATCATTAATTTCAAGCGGTAAAGGCATAACATCTTCATAGGGCAGACTAAAAACACTGCCATCAGGCATAACACCAGAAGCACTACTCAGTGTAATTCGACCAAAGCTAAGATGATCATCATTAATTTTCAACTCGGTAACACCCGAGAAGTGCTCTCCTAAAGCAGAAAATCGGCTATGTAATAGATAATCAATATGACGTTGTTGTTGTTGGAAATGCTGCGGTTTAATAAATAAACCCTCACTCCAAATAATACGATTACGTGTCAACATAATTAATCCTCGCTTTCCTTGCGTACATCAATCTCTGCCTTGTGCAAATGCACTAGCACTTGGTATTTGTGTCCAATGGGAGCTAGCTTCAATACTTTCTTCCATTGAGCACCATTCGGCTTACTGTAATAGGCAGCCACGCCGATATAGTGCACTTTGCTATCTAGCTCAGTAGGATAAATATATTTGTACTGCCCCGGTAATAACGTGAAGTCTTGATGATCAATATAGTTTTTCCCAAGAACCTCTTTCATGTCCTTTGCTGTCAGCTGATCATAATCCGCAGCTAACAATTTCGAGTCCTCAGACATCAATATCACCTGAAAAGCCAGCGGAGAGGCTTCATTATCACTATTGGGATTGATGTCATCGTCCGCCAACAGTGTTAATCCCAACGTAGATGACAACGTACTTGCATCAGGCTCTTCCTTGCCAAACCAAGGCCCTTTTCCGCATCCATTCAATAAAAATATCGAGAGGAGAATAACGGGTACTTTCCGCCATATGATCATCAAGATTCCTCTCCTTGAAGCTGGCGCAAAGTCTGGTCATAAACTTGCTCATAGACCTCATGAAATAATTTTTCTACGCCAATTTGGCGCCCAGAGAGCAGCTCATTGAAATAATGTTGATACATTTCCCAGATCCAGTTTGGATCATTGATACTCGCCATGTGATCTCTGCGATAACGCTGAAATCGAGCCATTAAAACGGAGGGCGAAAAGCTCTGAATGACGGCAGAAAGAGCTGCATCAATAGCTTGATTAGAAGCCTGATAATGCAATCGCATATGAGTGAGGCTTTCGGTGACTGCTGCAGAAGGAGTGAGATGAACCTGACTTTTTTGATCTCCATAGAGAGTCTCAACCGTTTCTTTATAGCTCAGTCCCAAACGCAGTGGGTTATCTTCTATTGGCTGTAGCTGTTTTTTTGTATTTTTTTGAGCTTGATTGAGATCTAATAACCCTTGAACTGTCGCATGCAAGGTGCGTCCAGCCTCTTCGAGAAAACTATTCGCAGCCTGACTATCTCTAAAAGGTAAAAACTCACCTAAACCACGCAATACGGGCGTTAAAGCAACATTCTCAAATATATCAGCATTACCTTCATTCAGCGGTGCTGAATAAAAAGAGGATGGAACATCAAGATATTCATCATCCATCATATGTTCTTCTTGCGATGTAACAACAGGTTCTGTACGAGCCATTAATGGATTATCTAATAAATGAGAAGGTGAATTATCGACTGCAGAAATGCGGTTAACACCTAAGGTGCTTGGTTCAAAAGATTGCATATTAGATTCTTTTATTGATGAGCCAAAATCATATTGGGAAGCAGCTATATTCGTTGGTTCATTGATGACACGGTTAACATTATTCACTTCTTCAGTACTAATAATATTTTGTAGCTGTAAATAGTCTGGTGCTGCAGGGGAATGCTCATTTAATTGTAAATGGACACTAAGATTTAAATCGCCAATACTTATAGAATCACTCTGGGATAAAGCAATAAGCTTCTCTGATGGGCAACCATGACTGGAGTTATTAATTAAACAATTGCCAACGAGATCTTGTAAGCAGAACTGTCCATCACTCCATATAATATTAGCATTTAGCGGCTTAACTTCCTGCGCCGAGTCTTGCAATAACCAATGGTTACCGACGCTGATAGGCTCACAGCCAAAGCTTCCCCCTTCGGTTGTAAATACATGCATCCTATCAATACTTCCACGCAACGATTTAATATCTTTGATATAAAGAGTTATTGTTGCAGATGAAAATGTAGAACCATCCATGTTGTTACTCCTGAACACTAATAATTACACGGGGAATGACAGGAGGCTGACCAAGAAATGTCGTCCATCCTAATAAACAACCTTTATCATGACCTAAGCAGGTTCTCACTGACTGCTTTGGCGCCAATCCAAGCTGTAGATCCCAAGCCAACTGATCTCGCAGAATAAACGCGACAAAAGTGACTAAAGGTCGATAAAGGTCACCATTAGGTAAAAAACGCAAAAAGTGAGCGTGAGAAAGATCATGAATACACAGCGTGAATTTTCCACAAACGTCAGGTGAATAATCACCAATGACAAAATTTCCACGTAAATCCGAGTTTAATTCACCTAAACGATTCTGCTGATGTAACACAATTGGGACTCGTCGATACTGCCAGCTTTCTACTTCAACGTTGGGTAAGTCAAAACAATGAGAAATTAGCCCCGATACAACGTCAGGTGAGCGACCGGGTGCAGCAAGCAGGCCAGAATAGGCCAACATTTTGCTGTGATTAACAGGGATCACATCTCGTAAAGTTCGGCTCCCTAAGCCAACTAACGAAAACATCATCTGAGAAAAACCATCATTACCATCTGCCTGATAACGGATGTAATAGCGATATTTCCGCCAAGCAAGATGTAATAACATTAAAAAACGATGATTAAAAAAATCAATAAAATGATAAAGGTTACCGTCTTGCTGCGCATACTCCCATGCCAGTCGTTCTAAATAATAACCAGGCATCGGGGACTGACTACCATGCAGTCCCATAAAGGCAACTTCTAAATCATAGCCCCGTTTATCCTTTTTCAAAGATACGACATCGCTAGAAGGAAATCCCAGAGAGGCACATGAAGAGAAGCGGATAAACTCCTCACTAGGAAGCCTTCCCTTATCACATTCAACCTGCCGATTTTCTATTTTGTATAGAAGCTCAACGAGCTGGTAGAAATTATAATGTTGAATCTTTGTAAGTTCTGTCATATTAGCGACCGGCTTCCTAATTGAAGCGGCCAACGATAGCTTGCTTGGCTATCTGTATTAACCACGGTTAATTCATGGAAAGCATTCACACTGGCAAACAAAGAAAAAAATCTAGCAAGAACACTACCAAATAGGTACATATCCCCTTCACTAGAAAAGGCAGATTGCTTCATATATAGCGTTGACTGAATACCTCTAACAGGCTGCCCCTTAATCAACCTATCTACAGGATTAGTTTCTAATCGCTCAATCCCTGACAAACGTCGTTGTGATATTTTAGATGCTTGTTGATCGTTCATTGCTGGAAAATCATAATTCCGAATAATTTGTAACAGTGCATCCTTGTTCAGCAAAGACAGATAGTTAAGCGATAAATTTGATACTAACGTCCATTGTAATCCGCCATCCATAATCGGCCTAAGGGGCAAAGTAGGATGAGTTATATTTTTAAAGCTAACAAATGGAGGTGTATCACTATAGCTTACGTTAATATCACCAATACCCAGTTTTGTAGGTATTCGGCGGTTAGAGCATAACAACTCTGCTGATATAGTTTCTTCATCGTCTGTGATTGCCGACTCATCGCCACGAACGAAGGTAATACTATGTTCTAGTCCATCAAATTTAAGCGCATTGTGAACACCTAAATGATAATAACGCGTTGAACGATCTTTTTCATATTCAGTCTGGTGACGAAAACTTTCAAATGGATGATAAATACGTGCAGGTTGAGTTTCATTGCGTTGTTCGTGTCCATGTTTTGTCAGCCACCCTTCTATTTTTTTAACTGAAAATATTTCATAAAACTCTGGTCGTGAGTGGCTAGCTCGTAATGGATAGCTCACACTCCGCCCATCTAATTGCAAAGGTTCACTATGGTGAGGAAAAAGGTTAACAGCAGGGGCACAATGTAGTTTTAAGCTCTCAGAGTGAATTTTTACATCTGCTGGTAACGGCTTATCAAAATTAAAGGATATCTCTATCTTTCTAACTGGTTTTTCTTGAGGTAGAGAACCGAACCCTCTAAAATCCAAAAACAACAGACTCTCAGGAAAACAAAAATAATCTTGTAAAATCCTATAGCCTGAATATACATTTTTTGGATAAGGTAAAAGCGCATCTTGGTTATTAAATCCAACAGGAGAAATATCCATATTTGGCAGGGGAAATTCAACGCCATCTAGCAATACGGTCGCAGATTTAAAATGATGTAAAAACCATAAATACAATTGTGTTGCACTATGGTCATTATTGCCAAGATACAACCTCATTTTATCTAAATTTATCTTTTCTAAACTAATTTGACCGAATACATCAAATGACAATACTAACTTTCCATTTTCATTACTGTTATTTGACTGAACACTATTCAGCTCTAATGGCAGGATCCATACGTCCCGACAGGTTGAGAATTGGCAGGATAATCCATCTATCGCTTTAGCACCTAATAAAACATTTTCTGAAATATAGGCAGCTTCGCTGATCGATTGCTCCTTCGGAGAAAACTGAACTATTGTCATGCTCGGTACAGAGCGCAAATAGTTAGGCCAAAGCATATTAAGAAGGCCATGAGTCAACTCTGGAAATTCATCTTCAATCTTTTCTCGTAGGCTCCCAGAGAGGAATGCAAATCCTTCCAGCAAACGCTCAACATCAGGGTCTGTACTTTGCTCGGATAAAAACCGCGTTAATTGCGGCCATATCTGAGAAAACTCAGCACCTTGATTGCGTAAATACGACAGCTCATCTCTAAAATAATCTTCTAGTTTCATATTTAATTAATTAGTTTAGCGCAGCTGATAGCGAGAACTATCATCAAGCTGAATATTAAAGTTGACGACACTGTCTATATCTTCGAATTGTATATGTGCCTTGACCCGAAAAAATAATGTTAGGGGATCACTATCCTTATTAAAGGTGGCAACATCCACTGATTTTACTCTTGGATCAAAGTTCTCAATACATTGTTGAATCGCTTTACAAACTGAAGCTGATATATCGACAGAGCTTCCTGTTGCATCATTAAAATCGACAACACCTAATTCGGGACTACTTTGGCAGCATCCAGGGCGTGAATTCAACACGTCGTTAAGGTTTTGTTTCAGCGACGTAAGTAGGTCACTGGACTTGTCCAGTGACCCTATCGATGCACCTTCATCAATACGCCCAAACAAGCTACACGCCCGAGTTCTTTGCCAAGGGGTGAGTGCAGGCATGCATCTATTCCTTATCTAAGCGACCAACCAGTGATAACTCAAAACTTGCGCCCATATATTTAAAATGCGGGCGTACAGACATTGAAACTTGATACCAACCCGGATCGCCATCCACATCGCTAACAGTAATTGATGCTCCACGTAATGGACGGCGGCTGCGAACTTCAGACGGTGGGTTTTCTTGATCGGCCACAAATTGGCGGATCCATTGGTTGAGTTCTCGCTGTAAATCCTGTCTCTCTTTCCACGCCCCTAGCTGTTCTCTCTGTAGAACCTTAATATAATGAGCTAAGCGGTTCACGATGAACATATAAGGAAGTTGAGTACCTAATTTGTAATTAGTCTCTTGAATTTTCCCTTCGCGAGTAGGTGGGAAAATTTTACATTTCTGTATTGAGTTAGCAGAGAAGAAAGCAGCGTTATCACTACCTTTACGCATAGTTAAAGTGATAAAACCTTCTTCAGCAAGTTCATACTCTCGACGATCGGTAATCAAGACCTCGGTTGGTATCTTTGCTTGCAACTGCCCAAGAGAGTCATAAATATGCACAGGAAGATCATTAACGCTACCACCACTTTGAGGCCCAATAATGTTCGGGCACCAACGGTATTTAGCAAAACTATCCGTGATGTTAGAAGCAAGTAAGTATGCAGTATTTCCCCACAGATAGTGCTCGTGGTCTGCATTTACATCCTCTTGATAATCAAATGACTTAACTGGATTTTCATTGCGATCATACGGTAGACGAAGTAAGAATCGTGGCGCAGTTAATCCAATATAACGCGCATCTTCCGTTTCTCTTAACGCTCGCCATTTTACATAAGCGGGCCCTTCAAAGACGGCTTTTAACTCTTTGATTGCAGACAATTCAGTGAAGCTATTCAATCCAAAGAATGATGGTGATACTGAAGATAAAAATGGAGCATGGGCCATAGCGCCCACAGAGCTAACATACTGCAACAGCTTCATATCTGCTGAACTTTGGTTAAACTCATAGCTACCAATGACGGAAGCAATTGGCTCACCGCCAAACTGTCCATAACCACTCGCATAAACATGTTTATAGAAACCAGATTGAGAGATTTCAGGTGAATACTCGAAATCATCTAAAAGCTCACTTTTGGTGGCATGCAAGACATGAATTTTAATATTTTCTTTAAAATCAGTACGATCAACGAGTAGCTTTAAAGAACGCCATGATGATTCCAGCTCTTTAAACCGGGAGCTATGCAAAACCTCATCCATTTGCTTACTGAGTTTGCTATCTAGCTCAGCAATCATGCGGTCTACCAAAAGTTTATTGATAGGTTCGTTATTGCTACCACTTTCTAAAATATTGCTAATAAATGCTGAAACCCCTTGTTTTGCAATATCATAGGCATCATCACCGGGGGAAAGACGAGTCTGAGCCATTATTTCATTTAGTAATGAAGGTGAATACTCACGTTCTTCAACGCCGTATCCTTCTAATTCTGTTTCTGATGACATTGGGTTAATTCCTTTTTTACACTCAAAACATTCTCAGAACAAATAACACAGCAATGTTATTTAGATTCACCAGTAGCAATAGACATATTTAGTTCGCTTAACAACTGGTCTCTTAACGATTCATCAGACAATAACGATTGCAAGCGAGAGCGAAATGCCGGAATATTTCCTAATGGTCCTTTTAAGGCGACCAGAGCTTCTCTGAGTTCTAAAAGCTTATTTAATTCAGGAACCTGACGAGCAACACGGTCGGGAGTAAAATCAACCATTGATTCGAAGTTTAGGCGTATACGTAGATCGTCTTTAGCATCATCTTCTAGACGATTGGGTACATCCATATCTAGCTGTATGTCAGCCTCTTTCATTACCGATGAGAAATTATACTTATCGATAGATACTGCTGGCCTCTCTTCAATTGAAGCATCTTCAGTTGTCCCTTTTAAGTCACCAATAACAAGTAGATTTAAGGGTAATTCAACCTCATCATGCTGCTCTCCCGTAGAGGGAACATACTTTATGTTAATACGTTCCTTAGGGGCGACACTACCTTCTGATTTTTTATTCATATAATAATCCGATTAGTCAGTGACAAAAAATAAAACTAAAAACGGATTGCTTGACTAGCAATCTATGCAATAAGTTTTATATCACTTTTAATTGATAATTATAATTTCGAAAAATTTATTTATTTATTCAATACAATTAAAGCAAGTTACATAAATACAGCTACTGAATGCTAAGTGTATTTTAATTCAGAGTAGCGAAAACATAACAATTACTCATACTTAATGCTAGAAAATAAGGTGTCTATAATTAATCAGGCATAACAAGAGGAAGTTTAAGAATTATAAATATCCCGCTAGCCGCGTGGGTAGACAGGTTTTAAATAATGATGGGAGGGAGATAGAGAAATAAACAATTATTAGAAAATGTCTACGCGGGATAATCGCATAGCGTCTCCGCTCTGCGATATCCCACAAGAATGCATCAGCCAAATAGCGCTATCGGCCAATGATGGCCAATCACATAGATAATCACCGCGGAGAGGACGCCCGCCACGATATCATCCACCATGATCCCCATTCCACCGTGAACATTGCGGTCGAACCAGCGAATGGGCCACGGCTTCCACATATCCAACACACGGAAAACAAGAAAACCGCCTAGTACCCATTGCCAACTATTGACCGGTAGCGCCATCAGCGTGATCCACATGCCAACAAATTCGTCCCACACAATACTGCCGTGGTCGTGCGTTTTCATGTCCTTCGCCGTGCGATGGCAGATATAAACCCCAATGCAAATGCTAAACATCACGACCAGCGAGTAAAGCTGCCACGGAAGCTGGATTAACAATAGCCAAAAGGGGATAGAAGCAATAGAACCCATGGTGCCGGGCATAATCGGGCTCAAGCCGCTGCCGAACCCCGTGGCCAGCAAATGCCATGGGTTTTTCATGCGCAGGCGCGCTTTCGCAGCCTGGCTGTCGTACTTGCTAATCTTTACCAAAATGGTCAAACCCTTGAAGATCTAATTCCACCTGAACGTTACCACGCCAGAACCGCATACCATCAGCCGCAGGGGCAATTTGTCCAATGCAGGTAAAATCAGCACCCAGCAAGCCTAGTGCGACATCCAATGCACCACGATGCAACTCAGGAACGGTGAAGCACAGCTCGTAATCTTCGCCGCCGGACAACGCCCACCGCAGTGCCTGTTCCGGTGTTGTATTATTCGTTAAGCTCGCTGACATCGGCAAATCGTCTAGGTACAGATTAGCACCACAATCGCTAGCTTTCAGAATATGCCCCAAGTCTGAGACGACACCATCAGAAATATCAATCGCCGAGCTGGCAAGATCTCTCAATGCTTGTCCTTGTAACACGCGCGGATGGGGTCGCAGATGGCGATGAATTAGCGCATTGCGTTCTTCATTGTCCTCGACCGAAAGCCGATCCTGCAAAATAGCCAATCCAGCGGCGCTGTCTCCTAGCGTACCAGTAACATAAATCCAATCACCGATACGGGCACCGCTGCGCAGTAATGCACGCCCAGCAGGTACTAAGCCATTAATGGTGTAGGTGATGCTTAACGGGCCACGAGTGGTGTCACCGCCAATTAGCTGCATACCGTAATAATCAAGCTGTTCGAATAAACTATCGCTAAAACGGGCAAGCCACGGCTCATTGATTTCAGGGAGCGTCAGTGCCAAAGAAACCCAAGCAGGGTCAGCGCCCATTGCTGCTAAATCGCTTAAGTTTACAGCTAAGGATTTATAGCCTAAATCGGCGGGATCGATATCAGGTAAGAAATGGATGCCAGATACGAGGGTATCAGTACTGATTGCAATCAGCTGTTTTTCAGAAACAGAAAGCAGCGCACAGTCATCACCAATACCCTGCTTTACATCCCGACGAGCCGTCCGATGACGGTTAAAGTAGCGGGCAATAACATCAAATTCGCCGCATGCCATAACACATTTCCTGATTGGTTTAATGGGACTACTCTTCTGGATTTACCTAATTTTGCCCAACAAAAAGGCCGGAGAACCGGCCTTTGGGGGTAAACGAAATGGCCCGAGGGCTTCCGTCAGGTAAACCTGAACAGCAATCTTATCTTTTAGATTTGCGAATCGTTGGAGCAACTTTATCCAGCACGCCGTTGACAAACTTATGGCTATCTTCAGCACCAAAAGTTTTTGCCAGCTCAATACCTTCGTTAATTGCAACTTTGTAAGGAACGTCTTCGCGCTTGCTCAGTTCAAACAGAGAAATACGCAGAACCGCTCTCTCAACCTGCCCCAATTCTTCCAACTGACGAGATAATACTGGTGCCATCAGGCCGTCCAGATATTCTGCGTTAGTGGCGACGCCAGACAATAGCTCACGGAAGTAGCTAATATCGACATCTTTGACGTCCTGCTCTGACAAGAACTGATATTC
Organism: Obesumbacterium proteus; assembly: GCF_001586165.1. Classification (NCBI taxonomy): domain Bacteria; kingdom Pseudomonadati; phylum Pseudomonadota; class Gammaproteobacteria; order Enterobacterales; family Hafniaceae; genus Obesumbacterium; species Obesumbacterium proteus. The sequence continues at coordinate 4,266,440 of NZ_CP014608.1, forward strand.
AACATCAGCAATGTCGTTTTTGGATATCTGCCAAGAATAAAGTGCTTGAACAGCACATTCACGGGCGCGGCGGCGAGCAGCAGGTTTCACGGAATTCCCCTTACTAAAAATCAGGCTTTAATTGCTTTAAGAACATTGATCATTTCGAGAGCGGTCAGGGCAGCTTCTGCGCCTTTATTACCCGCTTTAGTCCCAGCACGTTCAATGGCTTGTTCGATACTTTCGGTAGTCAGTACACCAAATGCAACAGGCACAACGCTGTTCATGGCTACACTTGCCAGACCAGAGCTGCATTCTCCTGCAACAAATTCAAAGTGGGCAGTACCGCCACGGATTACGGTTCCCAAAGCGACAACCGCATCATAGCGGTTAGTGTCGGTCAGTGCGCGAACGGCCAATGGCAGTTCATAAGCGCCAGGAACCCAAACTACAGTGATATTGTCATCAGAAACCTGGCCAATACGTTTCAGGGCATCAATTGCGCCTTCCAGCAAGCTGTCGTTAATGAAATTGTTAAAACGCGCAATAGCGATAGCAACACGAGCCTGTGGAGCAGCAACAACGCCTTCAATCGTTTTCATACAGTTTCCTTAAAATCTTTATGTTCAATACCCCTACTCCTCTTCAGAGCGAATAGGGGGGCGGATTCTACCACATTCTTTCGTCCCCTGCTCAGGTGCATTTCGCTAACTTGTCGCAGGTGATGAGATGAAACAAAAATAAAGCAGCAAAAACAACGCTCAGAGCATGATTAATATGCGTTACGTAGCACAACACGTAAATCAGAGCCTACGGGCATCACTTCGCTAAATACAAACTGGGGCGCATCTGCCAGTTCCGTCAAACCGGGCAATACACACAAACCACGGGCGCTATCGCCCAGCAGTTTTGGTGCAATATAAACAATCAGCTCATCGACTAAACCGGCCTGTAGCAAAGCACCCGCCAAGGATGCTCCAGCCTCCACCCATACTGAGTTAACCTGTTGTTTGCCCAGCTGCATCATTAACACAACCAGATCCAGCCCTTGACCGTACTGCGGAATAGAAAGCTGTTTAACGCCTTCTGGCCACACCTGTTCATCAGGATGAATTCTTGCCAGCAGCGTTTCACCCAGCTGTGAGACAATTTTATGTGCTGGCGTAACGCGGTTTTGGCTATCAACAATAACGCGGAGCGGTTGACGAAGATGCTCTTTCGGATAAGCCTGCTGGGTCGTTGTGTCTAATTCATCCCAGCGCACGGTAAGTGAGGGGTCGTCAGCCAGCACCGTAGCGCTAGAGCTCAATATCGCAGAGCTCTGTGCCCGATAACGCTGCACGTCTTGTCGTGCTGCCGCCGACGTGATCCACTGACTTTCACCTGATGCCATCGCGGTTTTACCATCTAACGATGCCGCCATCTTCAGTTGCACAAAGGGGAAACCCGTCCGCATGCGTTTGAGAAAACCGCGATTGACGGCTTCAGCTTCATTCATCATCAGGCCGTGGCTGACGTCAATACCGGCTTGTTGCAGCTTGAATAACCCGCGACCTGCAACGTTGGGATTCGGATCCTGCATTGCGGCCACCACTCGGCTGACGCCCGCAGCAACTAGCGCATCAGCACAAGGAGGCGTGCGTCCATGGTGGCTGCAGGGTTCAAGGGTTACGTAGGCCGTTGCGCCACACGCTTTATCTCCTGCCATGCGTAACGCATGAACCTCAGCGTGAGGCTCACCGGCGCGCAGATGATACCCTTCCCCCACAATCTCATTGTTCAGGACAATTACGCAGCCGACATTAGGGTTTGGCGTGGTCGTGAAACGCCCACGACGTGCTAGCTCAAAGGCTCTCGCCATGTAAAATTCGTCGCCACGCTGCTGATCTTGCTGCATAAATATCGTCCAGAAATGAAATAAAACGCTAAGCTGGTACTCTCAAATACTGAAATAGCCTAGTCCTGTAGTTTCGCGATCTCTTCGCCAAACTCTCGGATGTCTTCAAAGCTGCGATATACGGAAGCAAAGCGAATGTAGGCGACTTTATCGAGTTTTTTCAGCGCATCCATGACGAGGTTACCCACCATTTTAGTAGGAACTTCGCGCTCACCGGTGGCACGTAACTGAGATTTAATATGGCTGATCGCCATTTCAACGTCATCTGAGTTTACAGGGCGTTTTTCTAATGCTTTTAAGATGCCACTGCGTAACTTATCTTCGTTAAACGGTTCTCGAACGTCATTACTTTTGATAACGCGCGGCATCACCAGTTCAGCAACCTCAAAGGTCGTGAAACGTTCGTTACAAACCAGACACTGGCGGCGGCGGCGCACTTGAGTACCATCACCAACCAAGCGGGAATCAATGACTTTGGTATCAACGGCGGAACAAAATGGGCAATGCATAGCTCTTCCTGAAAGGCCTGAGATAGCACTAGTGTACCCCGAAGTGACATAACAACAAAAGGAAGTCAGTTTACCAATTATGCGGTAAATGACACATTTCCATTGAACATTGGCCAATGAGAGCTGTTTTCTGCGTTTTCTACACGATTTGCTTTAGCGCTAATCGTTCTAGCGTTTCAAGTAAGTGAATCCTGAGGCGCTTACTCAGGTCAGCAAGTGCGGCCAACAAAAATACAGCTTCCAGTATGATGGGTATATACTTATTGATATCGGAAACAAAGCAATTAGCATGTGACATTCAGAGCAAAGGCGATTAATCTTTTATCTATGTCCATAATAAATCGAGCGATCTATGTCTATATTCCGCCCTTTATTCGTGCTTGCCCCTTTGGCATTGATGCTAACGGCATGCGCTTCTGATCCTAAAACTGAAGCTCTTCAGTCTGAAGTTCAGGAGCTGACACAAAAAGTCCAGAAACTGAGCACTGAAGCTGAGTATCTGGAGCGTCAGAAAGCGATGAACGAAAATAACGAACAGCGTATTTACCTGATCCCTGCGGCCAATAGTGACGCATTGGGGATCACCAGTCTGGGCCAACTGCGCATCTTAATCAGTCATCTTGAACCTGAAGCTGACGGCAGCAAAGCCGTGCTACAGATCAAAACGGCCAATGGCTCGATTTTGCCAAGCTTCACCGGCTCTCTGGAGTGGGGTACGCTAAATCAGGCCACGCTGGAACCTGACCAAAGCAGCATTCTGTCGCAAAATATTAGCTTCACGAGCCCTGCGACCCCAACCAATGTTACCAGCATGGAAGTCCGTTTTAGCGATATCGCACCGGAAAACCTTGGTTTCATTCGCCTGAGTGGCTTAGAACGTCAGTAGTTTTACGCTGATAAGTAACCATAAAAAAACCCCGCCGAAGCGGGGTTTTTTGTCACTGCAACCGACGATATTTCACGGTTTTTACGGCAGAATTGACGGCTGATCCGCCCCTTCTTTTTCTACCTTCTGCTGCAACATGTGTTCACGCTTCATGCCAAGTTTCAGCGCCAACGCGGATGCAACATAGATGGAAGAAGCCGTACCGATAGAAACACCAATCAGCATGGTCAGCGAGAAGCCCTTCAACATCGGTCCACCAAATAAATACAGCATCAGGATAACCATCAAGGTGGTGCCTGAAGTGATCAATGTACGATGCAACGTTTGTGTCAGAGACACGTTGAAGATTTCGTAAGGTGTTCCGCGACGGATCTTACGGAAGTTCTCACGGATACGGTCGGAAACCACGATACTATCGTTAAGTGAGTAGCCGATAACCGACATCAATGATGCAACGATGGTTAAATCGATCTCAATATGGAATAACGACAATACGCCTAGAGTGATGATCACATCATGCAGCAATGAAATAACCACCCCAGCAGCCAAACGCCATTCGAATCGAACGCCAACGTAAATCAAGATAGCCAGCAAGGCGACCAACAGCGCCATCGCGCCGTGCTGTGCCAAATCTTCACCAACGCTCGGTCCAACAAACTCAATACGCTTTACCGCTGCATTCTGGTTGGTGGCCTCATTAATCACGCCAATGACTTTGCTGCCTAGCGCTTCACCGCTCGCTGCGCTTGAAGTCGGAGGCATGCGCACCACGATGTCACGGCTGCTACCAAAATTCTGTAACAGCGGATCAACGAAACCTGCTTTCTGCAGCGCGTCACGCATCATGTCCATATCCGCTGGTTTTTCCAGCGAAACTTCGATGACGGTACCACCGGTAAAATCGAGCCCTAAGTTGAACTTATTCACGCAAATAATTGCGATAGAAAGGATCAACAGAAAACCAGAAATACCGAAAGCCCAGTAGTCCCAGCGCATAAAGTCATAGACTCTACGGCCGTAGTTTAATTGCTCAACACTATATTCCTGTGCCACAACGCACTCCTCAGATAGACAGCTTGTTGATGCGTTTGCCGCCGTACAGTAGGTTTACGATGGCACGAGTACCGATAATTGCGGTAAACATTGACGTCGCCACACCAATACCGGTCGTGATCGCAAAGCCTTTAATTGCCCCGGTGCCAACGGCATACAGGATGATGACCTTGATAAGCGTCGTAACGTTAGCATCAAAAATGGAGCTGAATGCGCCTTGATAACCTTCATTGATCGCCTGTTGTACTGAACGCCCGTTACTAAGTTCTTCTTTAATACGTTCGTTTATCAGTACGTTGGCATCGACTGCTACCGCAAGGGTTAACACAATCCCCGCAATACCCGGCATGGTCAGAGTCGCCCCCGGCAGCAGGGACATAATCCCAACGATGAGCACGAGGTTTGCCAGCAGAGCTGAAGTCGCTATCAGACCAAACTTCTTATAGAAGAACAGCATGAACAGGATCGAGACAACCAAGCCAGCCAAGCACGCTTCTAGACCTTGAGTAATATTCTGAGCACCTAAGGTCGGACCGATAGTACGTTCTTCAACAATTTGAATTGGTGCAATCAACGCCCCCGCACGCAGCAGCAACGAAAGCTGACGAGCTTCATTCGGATTATCGATACCGGTAATACGGAAGCTATTCCCCAAACGAGACTGAATAGTTGCAACGTTAATCACTTCTTCTTGCTTAGCCAGAATTGATTTGCCGCCCGCATCTTTCTTACCGCTGTCTTTGTATTCAACGAACAGGGTTGCCATCGGTTTGCCGATGTTATCCTTCGTGAAGTTAGACATTGCGCTACCACCGGCGCTGTCGAGCGAGATATTAACCTGAGGGCGGTTAAACTCGTCTTGGCTCGAGGTAGAATCGGTAATATGGTCGCCGGTCAGGATGACGCGCTTATACATCACGATAGGACGCCCATCTCGTGTGTATTTCACTTCAGAATCGCCCGGTACACGTCCATTGGCAGCAGCGGTGCTGTCAGCATTCGAGTTCACCAAACGGAATTCCAAGGTTGCAGTTGCACCCAGAATCTCTTTGGCACGTGCAGTATCTTGAATACCCGGTAGCTCAACCACAATACGATCTGAGCCTTGACGCTGAACGAGCGGTTCGGCAACACCCAACTGGTTTACACGGTTACGCAGAATGTTAATGTTCTGCTGAACGGCATATTCACGGGCTTCTTGCAGACGCTGATCGGTCATTACCGCTTTCAGGCCATTATCGCCAACCTTGCTAAAGACTAGATTATTAAGGTAACGAGGCGAAAGATAGCTGCTCGCTTTATCACGAGTTTCAGCATCACGGAATGTAATGAGAACGCCATTGGAGGTGCCGTCAGTTTTACGGATCGTTGAATATGGAATGCCCTTTTCACGCAAATCACTGCGCAGCATATCCATACTTTGCTCTTGCAATTTGCTTAGAGCAGTTTCCATATCAACCTGCATCAGGAAGTGCACGCCGCCGCGCAGATCCAGGCCTAACTTCATCGGTTCCGCACCAATAGCTTCTAGCCATCTCGGCGTTGCCGGAGCAAGGTTCAATGCAATAACGTATTTGTCGCCCAGCATATCCATCAGCACTTCACGTGCCCGAAGCTGAACGTCAGTATCTTTGAAGCGTGCCAAAATGGCACCATTTTCCAGCGCAATAGACTTGCTGGCGATGTGCTGTTTTTCAAGCTCATCACGGACTTGGACCAGTGTTGTTTCACTGGCGGCGACACCGCGCGCGCCAGTGATCTGAACAGCCGGATCCTCGCCATAAAGGTTAGGAAGTGCGTAAAGCAGACCAACGGCAAGCGCCACGATCAGCATGATGTACTTCCACAAAGGATAACGGTTTAACACGGCAGTTCCCTTAGGGAAAATCAAAAATTACAGCGCTTTCATCGTACCTTTCGGCAGAACAGCGGTCACGAAATCACGTTTGATGATAACTTCGGTGGTATCGTTCAGAGCAATAGCAATGTAACCCGTCTCAGCAACTTTCGTTACGCGACCGATCAAACCACCGTTGGTCAGAACTTCATCACCCTTGCTGATGGCATCCATCAGTTTTTTATGTTCTTTTGCACGTTTCTGCTGTGGACGCAGGATCATGAAATAGAAAATCAGGCCGAACACCACCAGCATGATAACCAAAGAGTACGGGCTGCCCTGAGCCGGTGCCCCAGCAGATGCCACAGCGTCGGAAATGAATAAACTCATCTAAATATCCCTCATTATTAACTACAGATTGAATGCAACTACAAACAGCCAGAAACAAGCCATTCTAAAAGCCGGTAGGTATCGCTCCTACCGGCCTAAATTTACTTGGCGCCCACTGGCGGAACAGGCTTACCCTGTCGGCCATAAAAATCAGCCACGAACTCGTCTAATTTACCGTCTTCAATGGCCTGACGTAAACCGGCCATCAAACGCTGATAATAGCGCAAGTTGTGGATCGTGTTTAAGCGAGCACCCAGAATTTCATTACAACGATCAAGATGATGCAAATAAGCACGGCTATAGTTGCGACAGGTGTAGCAATCACACTCTGCATCCAGCGTTGTGACGTCATCTTTATATTGAGCGTTACGGATTTTTACAATACCGTTGGTCACAAACAAATGACCATTACGCGCATTTCGGGTTGGCATCACGCAGTCGAACATATCGATTCCACGGCGCACACCTTCAACCAAATCTTCCGGTTTACCTACGCCCATCAGGTAGCGAGGCTTATCTTCCGGAATTTGTGGACAAACATGTTCCAGAATACGATGCATGTCTTCCTTTGGCTCGCCCACGGCCAAGCCGCCCACAGCGTAACCATCAAAGCCGATATCTACCAGCCCTTTTAGTGATACATCTCGTAAATCTTCGTAAACACCGCCCTGAATAATCCCGAACAGGGAGTTTTTATTACCCAGTTCGTCAAAGCGCTGGCGGCTACGTTTTGCCCAGCGCAGAGACATCTCCATTGAGCTCTTGGCGTAGTCCCAATCAGCAGGATACGGCGTACACTCATCAAAGATCATGACGATATCAGAACCCAGATCGTACTGAATTTCCATCGATTTTTCAGGACTTAAGAAAATCGGTGAACCGTTGATCGGGTGACGGAAGTGAACGCCTTCCTCTTTGATTTTACGCATTTTGCCTAGGCTGAATACCTGAAAACCACCGGAATCGGTCAGGATAGGTCCTTTCCACTGCATGAAATCATGCAAATCGCCGTGTAGTTTCATAATTTCCTGACCTGGGCGCAGCCACAGGTGGAAAGTATTACCCAGCAGAATTTGTGCGCCAGTTTCTTTCACTTCTTCTGGCGTCATGCCTTTAACGGTACCGTAGGTCCCAACAGGCATGAACGCAGGCGTTTCAACCACACCGCGTTCAAAAATCAAACGACCACGACGAGCGCGGCCATCTGTAGTATCTAATTCGTACTTCACTCAAAACCTCCAGCATCAGAAAAACAGTCTGATGCACTACAAAAAGTTACGCATTCTAACAGCCATGAAACCCGCACCACAACCAGCCTCTTTATTCATACGCGGATTTCCTTTGTATATTTTCAGCAAATTTTGCCAATTTTATGACACAAATTTGGCACAGTAGAGAATTACCGCAGGCCACTCATTGGTGATCTGCGATAGTGCTCTCTCACATACACGGGTTGTCATCAAACTCGCTCATCGACATGTCATTGACGACATGTGTCACCACTCCGAATATCTCAAATCCTGTTTCTTCATCAGCGAACGTCACATCATCATAATTTTCCAACTTGGCCAAACACGGTACTGGCATAGTCAGCAATCGACGCAAGACGAACTCGCCGCATAGTGCGGCAACTACTACGCTTCCGTGGACAGGTCTCTTCGAACTGTCGATGACCAGTAGCGCGTCTTTGAGCACGCCGGCACTTGGACAGTAGTCAGGGCACTTCATGAAGTATGTTGCATGCGGTGTTTTAATGAATAGCTCATCAAGGCTTATCGGTTTGTCTGTGTAGTCTGCTGCTGGGGATGGGAAGCCCATAGGTCACCTCATTAAATACTGTTCATACATACAGTATATTTATGAAGTAGGCAGTTGTGAAGGGCATCAGTAGGAGTATCAGGGAAGATTATGATTAGGCGGGAATTAAATATTTTGTAAGACTAAACATAATTGCTATCTTGGATTTACTCCGTACAATCCGCGCCTGACAATATCCATCTGAATCACTTAAACGCATTAGCGATCCATTTTTATTGTCGCTGCGCCGGCCTGTTATATACACTCTGATTTTTCTAATACTTACGGATTTCCTTCGAACTTACTCAACATAAGCTCGCTAGAGTGATGGGAGCATTATTCAGAAGGAATTAAATACTCTCGCCATTTGTTAAGAAAATTCCACAGTTCTACATCTGAGTGCAAATTATACCTCCTCATAACTTTCCGTTTTCTTTGGCTTGCCATTTTCATTCCTATCCCTAGAATATTACCAATTTGAGACACGCTAAAACCTTTATCTAAATAATAGATTACACGTTTTTCACCTGCTGTTAATAATAAGCGACGGCATGAACGGCATTTTTCTTCTTTTTTTTCGTTTGACATAGTCCAAGCTTGAGACACCTTATGACGAACTTGCTCAACAGAGTCAGTTCTTCGGATAAAAACGCTTCCTTGCAAACAGGGGAATAGGTTCTCAACAATTGGCAAATTTTGTCCGATGCTAATACCAATAAGAAGGAAATTTTTTTTATGATGACTAAACATATAAGCGCAAATTCGGTCTATTCCTGCACTGAATGGTGTTACATAGATATCTGCATCACGTAATGCAACTGTTGCTGAAACTCCATCAATCCGTTTCAGAAGCATCCCCATATGTTCAGTGAAGATTTCCTCTAATAGGCACCACACACCGGAGCTATAGGCTTGATTAGCATCCTCAAGGTATACTTTAATCTCTGCTGGCACTCCCACCTCCTTCATACATCGAATCAGCATAAATCCACCAAGCTAGTTTTGAAACCGGCAGGCAAGCCTTTGCTTATTATAGTGTTAAAATCAATATCATGGCACTACTATTGTCACTGCGCCGGTCTCTTGCATACGCTCCGGCGCAAAACCAAACTACTCTTCTGTCGTTTTCTCTTGCTCCATTTCTTCTTGTGCTGCCTTTTGTGCCAGATTCCAGATTGAATCCTGTGGCATTTCTACACGAACGGAAAGGAATTGGTCAGACGGTATATCAATTGGATCGCTTTCTTCATATCCGTCTTTGATATTTCTGGCAAATGCTGGAGCTTCTGGATAGGTGCGGTGGTAAGTTTTTACCAAAATAGAACCATCAGCATCGACTTCATAATCAAGCCAAAGCAAACGCTGACCATTGCGATCTTTGGGGGTTTCAAAACCACCATCCACGCCACCCCAGGCTTTATCTGAATTCAGTCCAAGGATGTGACTTACCCTATAGACACCAACACTTTCACGCACAACTTGCGCGCCTTCAGATTCCTCGTTAGTTCCGAATGTACCATCGTGGTAAATATTAATGATTGGTGAGGCTCGTTTGATAAATCCACTCGAATCAACCGTTGTATTTGCGCTATGCCATAACTCACGCCATGTATTCCAACTACCCTCTGACGTCACACGGAAGAACATCCTTCCTTGGGATGAGTATGATGTTGCTATCTGGCTACGCCATGTTGTTGACGCACTCTGGTGCATGCCTAAATTAATAACACCAACAGCCTGACCCGAAATCCCAGCGGGAGATCCCACCCACTGTGTGAGCGCTGCATAGAATCCGTTGGGGTAGTTTGTATTACTTGCACTAATATCCTGAGGTAGTGCTATTGGGTTTTGCGCTCCAACGCCAAAGCCGCCCACCATCATGATATTATTCGTATTGCCATCATTAGTAGCGGTTTGAGTGTTTTTGGTAGCCGCGGTGCCGAGTGATGATTTATCTGCTTTATTATTATCAAGTGCGGTAAAACTTTTAATCGTGACTTTCGTGCCATCTGGCGCAGTAAGTGCAATATCGCCTGTGCCAGTCATAATCTGCTGCCAGCCGTCCATTTGTGCTTGATAGTATCCAAGCGTGGCCGCGAGTTGATTAGACCATGCCGCTGTACTGGCGGACTCTGCCACCAAGATCGAATATTTGGAATTAGTGAAAGTTTTATAGATTGGCTGGGCCAACTCTATCGACGTATCGCTAATGACACGCTTAATTTGATAGACGCCATCAACCCCTGCATTAGACGATGCAAACAGCACGGAGCCATTCGTAATGCCGATCTTCGCATCGCTCCACTTTGTGCCGGTGCCGGTAATAGTTGTAGAATTTAAAACGCCGGTGATTGTTCCTGTTTCATATAAAGACATAAAATCCAGCTCCGATAATACAGCCCGCCAATACGGGCTTTTATTTTAAGAATGGAATTGCGTTGCATTGGCTTTAAATGCAAATACGGCCGTTTCTGTTAATGTAACTTTTGAACCCGCTGATGCTTTCCCGTTCACTATTATCTTAATAACAGAATTTACAGCGCCAGCATTAATTACAGCACCAGCTGCAAAAGACCATGAATCCCTGCTTCTCATAATTTTATATACGTCGTATTTTGTTACACCGTTTATTAATATTCTGCATCTTAAAGTAATATCTCCAGAACCGGCAGTTAAATATGTAGTAACCTGCCCTGATGGCACTGAAATATACATAGGGTAATTCATTCCACCTGTATAAATAATCTGAGAGCTAATCTCAAAATCTCGATTATTCCCTGTTATGGATTTAGACGGAATAACTCCAGCCGCCGTAACATCACCGACTATTTTTTCAGCATAAATCGTGCCTTTAAAATACCCATCATTACCATTAATAGTTCCGGTGAATTCCCCACCTGATGCATAGATCGTTCCTCTAACGGTTACACCGCTGAATTCAGCGCTACCGTTTTTATCAATACGCCAGCCAGTCTTACCAGCAACATAATTACTCGACTGAATATAACTTCCTATTTTTGCGTTAGTAATAGATGCATCCTGAATCATTGCGGAAACAATAAAAGTTTGCGAATCTTGAACGAAGAACGGCAACGTATACCCGTTAGTAGCCGGATTTAACACAGCGAACTGATCTGCGCTAGCTAAAATACGTGTGCTCACCGTCCCTGCCGCGTTTACTTCGGCCCCGACTGAAAGCCCAGCTGCATAATATTTACCTTTGTACGTGATCCCGGTACCAATACTATATACAGCGCTCCCCACACCATTCTGATCAAAAATAGTCTGGCCGCGCAGCTGGATTGCTGCCGTATTTTCTCCAACGGTAGAAGTTAAGCCGGTAACTTGGGTTGATATAGCTTCAATATCTGTCGCTACCGTTTCTCGTAACGTGGTTAAATCAGCCTCCGTCTGGTCCGTTTTACTGTTTAGCTTATCAACCGCCGTCGCTCGCGCTTCCGACTCCGTAGCAATGACCTGACGGGTTTCCGTTATTTCCGCTTTACGGTCGCCGTTCTGTACCATCCAGCGGCGCACATCGGCATCATTTGCCAGCGCATTCTGTATTGCAGCATCGGCTGCAGATTGAAGCTGAGCATTCGAATCGACTAGGTTTTTGTCGATCTCTTTGAATGCATCTGACTCCTCAATGCCTTTTTTAACTTCATCAGCAATCCAATCAACATCCGTGCTGGACTCCCCTAAAACCCACTCAATCCAGTCACCCTGATTCCCCGTCTTATCTACCAATCGAGCGCGATAGAAGAAAGACTGTCCTGCTTTCAGGCCCATCTGCTGAAAGCTGCGCTGAGGATACGGAATATCAGATAGAAGCATGGCTCCGTCTTCAGTGTTTTTATCGTTGTACTGAATCTCAGTTTTAAGCGTATCTTCCGCCCCATCGGGAAAATTCCAAGAAAGCTGTATGCCAAAAACTAGCGGATCAGCTTTGAACCCGACAGGCAACGGTGGTTTTCCTTCTTTCCCATTAAGCTGCGTCTCGAGTGATGTGGCCCATGCGGATGATATATCACTGGCATTGATCGCCCGAACACGCACCAGGTACCGCCCAGCGTAAATGCCCGCAACATCAAAACTAGTAACTGAAGAACGCGGCATGCTGATCCAGTTGCCATTGTCCTTGCGCCATTCCGCTTCATAAGCAACGGCGTTAGCCGTGGCATCCCAGCTAGCATGCAGCGTGGTTATTGCAATACCTTGATTAATAACTGAATGGCTAGTGATTTGAATGTTAGCCGGCGGTGCCTGAACACCAGGCGGGATAACCGTGATCGGCCGCTCGTCTATTTTTGCGCCAGTATCGATGCGCGCATATTTGTCTGGATCATGCTCAATGCATGAGATATTGAAAGTATTGTCGTTGTTATCTTCAATGCTGATAACTCGATAAAGCTGAATAGCTAGATCATCAGCTTCTATACCCCATATAGCTTCTGGCTCTGGCGTTTCAGTGTAAGCGATTGAGACTGTTACAACGGCGTCATTTATTGCGGTTATCGTGCGCGCCTGCAATGAGCCTGAAGGCAAGTTGATTTGCAGGCGGTCACCGGCTTTGGCATCCGGTTTGCGGTCTAGCTTTATATTTCGGCCATTTACCGAAGAAATACGCCCGCTATAGACGCGCCCCGAGCGGCGCTGATCCGGCAGTCCAATAATATAGCCAGGCATCGGCAGTTGGCCTTCTAAGCCCGTGGTGAAGCTGGCGGCACCGTCCTTGCTATTGGTTAGAATGGCCCATAATCCACTGCGCCTTGCTTCGCTTTGACGCGTACAACCAATGGCCGATAGTTCAATCTGATTAACGCTATAGCGCCGCATTAATGCCATATCTGAAACAGCTTCGATTTCATCTTGATAATTCGTTACCGGATTTGACCAGCTAATAAGCGCCTGGGTAACGCGATTGCGTTGGCTACCGCCTACATAATTAATTTTTCCCACAATATTTGCATGGGTAAAGTTGCGGAATACATCGCGCGGCATATCGGCAATAACTGAAAGCTGATTATTCATCCATGAAGTCATGCCACGGAAAATGCCGGCCACGTCGCGCAACACGGTAAATGCGTCAGCTTGCGATTGAATATAAACATCGCACATATGACGCGGCTCCACACCATCGCCGCCTCGGCCATCCGGTACCATCTGATCGCAATATTGCGCGATGCGGTAGAGTTCCCACTTATCAACTTGCTCGATAGTCAAACGACGGCCAAGGCCGAAACGCTTTTCAATGATCAAATCAAAGAGAACCCACGCAGGGTTATTGCTTACGGCAAATTTAAAGGTTCCGTCCCAACTGCCGGAATAAGTGCGCATCTTTGGATCGTAGTTAGTCGGAACACGGATCAGGCGCCCATCTGGCCGGCAACTAATTTTAGGGATATTGGCAAAAAGCTTGGAATCAAATTCCACGAATAACAAGGCTGTATTCGGATAACGTAATTTAGCGTCGATCACTTCTGCGATAGCTTCAATCGTGGATTTGCTGGCGATTTTTGCACTCGTAGAATCAGCTGTAAGGCGACGAATGCGCACTTGCCATCCGGTATTAGCCGCAGGTAGATTAATACGATGGCTGCGCTCGTAAAGCGTCGTCGTTTTGCCATCTACCGCAGTTTTCAAAACGGTTTCATAGGCTCCGCCATCTGTCGCCAAATCGATTTCATATTCCACGCGATAACCTATCAAATCACCGTTATCTTTTTGCTGTTGTAGCGCGGGAAAACCAAGGCGAATGCGCACGGCTGATAACTGCGTATTATTGATAGCGCGGATCCACGGCTGAGACTGTTTTAATTCGGTGTTAATCGTGATTTCATTTTCTACGCTTGGGATCCCTTTGATATAGGTCTGCGCCTGCGTACCTGGCCGATATTCCCATGTAACGCCCGGAAAATTATTGCTTCCGTCAGCGTTTATAATTGGCGTTCCATCCAGATAGATATGCTTACCATCCAACGTACCGCCCAGTTCGCCTTCCGCAAGCGCTAAAAGAATCTTTGCGCGGGCAACTGACTGTAGGCTGTCCGGTGATTCTGAAGGCTGGCGACCACTACCGCCTCCGCCTTTGTTACCTTGGATTAATTGCATAATTCCTCGCATAAAAAAAGGCCGCCCGTAGGCAGCCTATTTGATTCTTTTAACGCTATTGCTGATCTTCAGCGTAAATGCCTGCCGAAGCGATGGCACCGCCTATTTCGCGGTTATTGTCTTGCGTATAAAGGACGCCAACGGGATTGCCTTGCGTCGTGGTATTCACTGGCCCGCCGAAGGCGTAAGACGGTTTATTATCTGGACTCTCACGCATTGAAAGGCCTGTTGGTTGTGGTGCTATCATCTGCATAACACCGCCGATAGCCATAGACGCACCAATTAGTGCCGTATTCCATGCCGCAGTGGCACCTATCACACCAAAGCCCACGGGCCCTAATGCAATAGCACCAGCAATTAAAGCCACACCAAGAATAGTCTGAAATACACCTCCGCGCTTACTCCCTGTGATTATTGGAGCTATGCGTATTTCTAGGCTTCCTGAATTATCGGACAGCTCACCTTCACCTATATTCTTCTTTCCTTTAAAGATGGCGTATTCCAAGCCACGTTGGGCGGAGGAATTCATGAAGGACTCAAAGCCTGGGATAATGACTGATAGCGCTTTTACCGCTTCTTTCGGTGTTTTGACCGCAAGCCGATGCACTCGACCAAACGTGCTACCCAAAACACCGTAGAGCCGAATGGTTTTTAATTCTTCATCTAATTCGCTCATCACATCAAATCCTTATATCTAACGATTTTCATCGTGCGTTCGACCCAATAGCCGCCGTACGGAACTCTTTGGCTAAGCTGCCCATACATATGGTGTAATAACATTCCATCCTCAACCAGAATGCCGGCATGGTTCCATTTATCGGCCTGTACCTGCATCATGGCCATATCGCCTTCACGCGTCGGCCCTTCAAATTCACGAAAGCCGCATTCAAACCAGCAATCGTGATAAAAGTTTTCATCGTGTCCGTCTTCCCACCAATGATGCTCTACGCTGTAATTAGGCAATTCAATATCATGATTCATGCGGAAGTAATCGCGAATTAAAGACCAGCAATCAGCATGGCCCAAATCGAATTGCCGGCCAACGAGCGGCCGATCTCCGCGCGGGTAAATCGTTCTTATATCGCCTTCCGGCCATGACGCTATAACCCATGGCAACTTGGTTTCATCACATAGATTTTTGTCGCGTTCCGATGCTTGCGTGGTGGCGTCAGGATGGCTATGCACAATAGCGGTAACTGTTCCCCAATCTTCGGCCGTGGCGTAGTCCTCCGGCGCCAGAATGAATCCGTATTCGGGGCCTTCTTTTTTTTTCTCATTCGATGGAAGGATATTGCGGCAAGGAAAATAACGCTCTACGCGGGATTTTTGGGCAACTACGCCGCAGCACTCCAGCGGGTAAGCCTGTTTGGCGTGGGCCATGATGGCCGCTAACGTTTTATCTTGCATTGGTCTATCTCCGAATCAAAGAGCTACCAGGAAAACCACCGAAATCTAATTCGGCCATTTCTCCAAAACGTAATTTACAAGATGATAAACAACCTGAGCATGCATCTTGGCTGGGATCGTCCGTTGGTTTATCGTCCATGGTAAACATGCCGTTTTGTCCCGCATATGAGCAGCCAATACCGGTGCGGTATTCGTTATTCATGGCCCATTGGCAAAGCGAGTGAATTTGTCGGGTAGGAATGCGCAGGCCTTGTAAGTCGATCGGGCTACTTAACGTAAATTCGACTTGTTCGTCGTTTTCACCGCTTCGGCTATCGATGAAGAAAACCTGCGTAAATTCTTGTTCTGGATCGGCTTCGGGATTACCTTCTGGAAAATTGCGCGCATCTAAATAATGTTTGAATGTTTCGTGAACGGTCACTTTCGCTTGAACCATATCTTGATAAGCAATGCACATAGCGCCGATCGTGCCGTCTAAGTTTGCTACTGTTAATTTAGGCTCTGCCGCTGTTCCATCTGTCGAATATGAAAGGCCGGAAAGCTCACACGGCCACGCGCCATATTCTTTACCCTGCCACCATATCGACTTCGCTTTTAATTTCGACTCGTCCCCGCCGGCTGCCGCGATTTCCTCCGGTGAATGGGAAATAGTGTCATTATGAAAGCGCAGGATCCCTGCGTTGAATGCTTCACCATCAACTTCAATAAGTCGAATGCGGTTACCGGGTTCAAGCTTTTGAACGTCGCTAGTAATTGCCATGATTACCCCATAAAAAAAGGCTATCCGAAGATAGCCCTTTGTTTTGTTTTCTATTAATGCGCCTTACGGTGCGTATGCTTGCTCAAACGTGGCCGATACCATCATTGTTTTGCCGCCCACTGGCGTTGCCCTGATAGAGTCACTAGCAATGCGATATAACCCCTGTCTGCCGTATGGCGATGTCCAGATGAAGGACTTAATCACATGGCGCCGAACGAAGGAAAGGATCGGGAGCATTTCACTTTCTAAGCCACTGAAGCTTAAAGGCCAGCTTTGTTGCTCTGGGTTAATACCATCGGCGGCTACTTGCTCGTAACCATCGCCAAACTTGACCGTTCTAACGCGCTGACTAAAAGAGCCTTCCGGCTGTCCCTGCGTTCGCCATGTGAATGTTTCTAAGGCCATTTGACGTTCTCCAGTCGTAAAAAAACCCGCACGAGGCAGGTTTATGGGAATTAGCATTTAAATCTATTCGCTTGCTTCTAAGCCTAGCTCGCTAAGTGTTGCATCACCTCGGCATAGGGCGTGGAATTTTCTAGCGTTAACACCAGATTGATTTGCCATCGACTTTATCAGATCCCTTGAGAAGGGTGAGTGGTGCTTGTCGACTGTGACTACATATTTTTTTCTTTCTTTTACCGCAACCCATTGCTCATGAGATGTTCCCTTTTTGGGTTTCATCTCAAAGCCAAGCAACCTTAATCCATAAATTACTTCATCATATTTTAGTGGCGTGAGTTTCTTTACAAAAAACATAGTAGTGAGCCACTAAGATGGAATGTTGCATGGTTCATTGAACAATTTCCCATTCTTTTGAGAAAAGAACATTCGGAACCATACAGAAAAGTATTTCACCCATAGTGAAACTGGTGCTTTTCTCTTGTTCAGTAGGTCGATAGTGAATTCGGGCTCTGAAATAGCCTCTTCTACAAAGTCAGTGATTTGCGACTCGAGCTTGCTCATCGCCTCTTGAATTGTATCCGCTTGAGCGGCAAGGGAGAGATCTAAGCAAACGGCAACATAGACGCCATCCTGACGGTACGCCATGCAACGTAAGTACTTCATACAATCTCCATAATTAACCTTTGGTTTACGTAAAGAGTATAACCAAGGCTATACCATTACTACAAGTATTACTGTATTTGACGCGGTATTCGCTGTGGGATTTAAGAAAAACCCGCACTTAGCGGGTTAGGGTAGGAGCCTACACTTTTTTTGTAGGTCAGATTCCGATCGTAGCCAGCAATTTACCAAATTGTGAATTATAAAAATGCGGCTGAGTTTCGCGAGGGTTGCGATCGCTCGTTACATTCTTTCCAAACCGCAATCCGGATTCAGTAATATTCCAGAATTCCTTTTCCCCACCTTTGCTACTAGCACGCTTCATCTTCTGAATAATTCCATTTTTCTGAAGTAACTTATTAACTGATGCGGCAGATAAGCTAACGCCTGATGCCTTAAGCAAATGCGTTAAAGAGAAGGTTACCTCACTAGAGCCTCCTTCATTGGGTGCATCAATCCCATAGCTAGGTAGAGTATCTGGAACTCCATAGTGTTCAAAAGTCTTACGTAGCATTTGTAACTTGCCAGTCTGCGGCAAATTTAGCATTCGAGCAGCAGACTCGTTAAGCATCATGTGCATTTGAACTTTTGCCGAAGCATCACCATGACTAAGCATATGCTGCACAGGATGAAAATATGCCGTCTCCATCTGCTCAAAAAAATCCCAAGCCTCATCGGTATCAATGATCTTGGACATGCGAGCTGCGCCCTTTTCTGTCCATAGTGTTAGGCTGGGTGCTCGTTTATTAACTACATCAATATCGTTGATGTAGTTCTTGAATGACTTTAGCTCCTCACCATCCAACTTGAAAATATGCACCCCTTCAACAAAACGCCCTTTATTGTTAAGAAGGTTATTTCTGATATTGTTTACTTCAGTGTTATACCCACGCGCCAGTGTCTCAGTAGTAACCACCCGAACCCCATTCCATTCAATTACTGGAAAAGTATCAGGATCGACAGTGGGCAAATAGTTTGCTAGATTTACAGCAGTTGATGTTGATTGTTGCATATATGACTCCAATCATTAGTTGATGTAAGCCGCCAGCTGTAACTGGCGGTTTTTCTTTATGCGCCATCGCATAAATCAGTGAGTTGGCTTGCTTTTCTCCGCTCTCTCAAGTCCAAGGTGTATCCCATAAGTTAATGAACCCAGAGATTTGAGGTGATCAACCAACTCGGCCGCTACAGGCGAGTTTATAGCCCTCAGTGCTGGGTCTAGCTGATGACACCATGCTTCGTAGATAAACTTAAAATGCTTGCGAGCAACTGTCATATTCTTTGAATGCATCTCAAAATCGAAAGCTGGGTTAACGTTCCCCTGTTCTACTTCGCGATCCAGAATATCCAGCACCCAGCGGCGGAACTCTTTGGCAACAGTGGTGCGTGAAAACATCCCCATTAGATGTGCGCCGCGAAGTGAGAAAACCCGAGAATCCTGTACTCCACCGGGGGTGGTCACTTTAACCACCCCTGTCATATTCACTGTAAATTCATCTGCATGTTTGCGATAAAGACGGTGGATTGCTTTATCATCAGAGTACCCAAGCGCTTCACCAACTTCTGCGGCTGTCAGCCAGATTTGCCCTGCCATCTCCATGTAGGAGAAGTTGGTATTGTGGAAAGTTAATTCTTTGTTCTGTATACTGTTCATGTCGGTTTTCTCGCAATGATTGCTGACGTTAGAAACCCCGTTCGTGTTCGCGCACTGCGGGGTTTCGCTATTTTTACTGACCATCCGCCCTTTCCTCTCTCAGGCAACGAGCCAAACGCTGCACAATCGCAGAGTTAATTGAAATACCATCCATCTCTGCCATGCGGCGGATCTCTTCTTTCATGCGTTCAGGTAAACGAAGCATGAATTTCTCACTTTTATTTTGGGTATAAAGCATATCCACATGCATCTCCTCTTATAGTGTCACAGTGACATGATGTCATCATGACTCAATTTACCAATGCTGTCAACGTGCTATCATTACTCCCCTTAATGGGAGTATTCTATGTCTGAAAAAAACGTAAGAGACTATGACAAGTTCATGCTTCGCCTGCCTGAAGGGATGCGTGATGCTATAGCCGAAAGAGCGAAAGCTAATGGCAGATCGATGAACTCAGAAATTGTCCAAATATTGGATGATGCCTTGAACGATAAGACTGGGGTTGATTCATTCGCTTTTTTGATGGCAAAAATGGCGACATGGTATGAAGGAATGGCTCCAGTATTAGAGCAGATAAAAAATATGGATGATGCCCAACTTAAAAAGTTCGTTGATGATATGGAAAACAAAAAGCCCACCTAGTGGGCCTTATTCGTTCCGTAGTTAGTTTCGATACAAAACTATTGATGTAATGATTGCTGCGAACACTACCAATACTAGAATAATTGGATACTTCATGTTCACGCCATCAAGTCGGCTATTTTTCACCTCACCTTGAGTGTCGGGCTCATTCGGTTTAATCGGCACGAGATCGCTGCCACAGTGCTTGCATTTAATGGCTTCGGCGCTTACTAATTCAGCGCATTTGGGGCATTTTATACGGCTATACGATAGCTTTAGTCGCTCTCCAAATATTGCGACTAGCAAACCGCATAAAGTAATAAAGCCGCCAATAATTATATTATTTTGTTTTGTTGCTAGTAGTCCGATGTTGTTAACTCTATAGCCACCATTAACTACCACGCTTACGTCCATGAGTAAGGCCGCAACCGCCCATACCAAGCCAATACCTATAACAATAAAGCCGAGAATCCTCACAATCACCACCTCTCACAAATGATATATAGCTGCATGGTAGCAGAGATAGAGTTAGGTATGCTGCTAACAACAAAAAGCCCACCTAGTGGGCTTCTTTCAATTTATTGTCATAAACCATCAGAAATGACTTTATTTGTCTCTTTTTGTATCTCTTCATTTGCTTTTGAGTAAAGTAATGATTCGTAACTTATTACCATATCACCCTCCCCTCTCTTCCATCCTCTTAACAACACGGATATAGATGTGTCTTTTTTGGGCTCGAAAAATGATGCTCTTGCTCCACACCCTTGATATTTCAAACATTGATAGAATTCATCCGTTTCTTTATAAACTTCCCTTCCTGTGTACTCATAACTTTTAGGTTTACCATATTTACCTTGCAATACATTTTTATACTTTTTATATAGCTCCAATCCCTCAGACCCATACGCATCACTTGAAATATCTTTAACCAATACCACCTTTACAAGGCCATATTTATCATCAACAAACCCATATACTTTATTAAATTCAGCTGAGTTGATTGGGGTTTTATTTATCTCATAGAACTTGAGTCTAGAGTGTTCTGCTTCATCTAAGGATGCTGAATATTCATTTTTTAGCACATCACCACTAGTTCCCCAAACCAACCCAAGAGGCGCGGGGATATCTTCGTCAGCAAATGCGGTAAAAGATATCAGTATCAATAAAATCCCCACAAACTTTTTATTCATGACGTAACTCCATGTTAAACGGTGGTAACATCCTATCACCACCATTTATCGAAGTAACTATTCTACCTTTTGTTTTGGGCCATCCAAATCAACCCACCTGGCCGCAAAGCCTTCGATATGCCATCCCTTACCGAAGTGTCTATTACCTGCTGATAAGCTTTGCCTAGCACATCGCTGTTGCCTCCTTGCTGTTGCTGGCCTCCTTCGCTATTAACGACTACGGATGTTTGAATGATAGGCCCGCTGGTGCTTCCTCCACCTTGTAGCCCCAACATCGGAGCGCGGCCAGTTGATGCTCCGCCCACTAACCCGCCATTAGCATAGCCACGCATCAGCGCGTAAAGATTATCCGTCCCGATCCGGCTCGTTGATTCCTTGGTGAAAACAAACTCGCCACCGTGGACAATCCCTTTTGGCTCATACTTGCCGCCATCCCCCGTATAGCCACCAGCATCGAACTTCGGCGGCATAGGGATCCCTTTTGTTCCATCATTTAAGCCAGTTGATGAAAAAGAAGCGCCTCCGCTCATCCACCCTAACGCTGATTGAATCGCATAAGCCACAAGCAACTGATTAATAACCTGCAAAATCATTTTTAGGATTGAAGTTCCAAATTCCTTAATGTTTGCTTTGCCGGTACTCGCTAAATCCGTTGCCATATCTGAAAGGCTTTGCATTGTGGTTTGGCCGATTTGAGCCGTTGCCTGAAAGACATTTAGCGAGTTTTCGGCAAACTGATTGATGCCAAGATTTAAGCCAGAAATCCAATCCGATTCGCGCGCGTCTTCATCCCTAAAACCTTCATGCAACTTGTCACGCGCCCTTACATACTCTGCGGCGATTTTTTCTAGCTGAGCCGCATCGGTAATACCATCTAGTGATTTGTTGTAGGTCTTATTTAGCTGCGATTCTTGCGCTTCACGCTGCGTTCCCTTCGTGGTTTTCCCGAAACTCTTCTCCGCTTGCTTATTACGCTCTTCAATCTCTTTAGCGTAATCGCTCATCGTCTTCATAGCCTTTACGGCTTTATCGCGCTGCGCGTTCTCCTTGGCGATATTTGCTTCAAGCTGAAGGCTTGCGCGGATTTCGCTTTCACGCGAAAGCAAAGACTTTTGATCGGCGGTTAGAATGGATTTGTTTTTCAGGTCTGCAATCTGCTGATTAAATTCAAGCAAGCGGCTTTCTTGCTGCGTCATTTTGTCAGTGATTGAAGATTGCCCACGTAAAACAGCTAGCCGCTGTTGGCTGGCCGCTAATTCCTTCGTAGCGGCATCATCCGTGATCGCCTTGACGGCCTTTGGCTTTTTGGTTTTTCGATCCTGCTCTTCTTTAAACCTTGCATTTTCCCTGATTAGCGCTTCACTTTTTGTCGCTTCTGATGCGCTACTATTCTTTATTTGAAGAATAGTTCTTTGATGCTTTTCCTGTGCGTTTTCATATTCACGCTTCCATTTCTGATCTGCATCAAATCTTTGTTTTTGCGCCTCCTCTTCATCTTGATTTTGTTTTTTTATCCCTGCGGCATAAGCTTCTGAATATGATTGCTCACTAAGTTCCTTAAGTGATTTTCGTAAAGCTTCAACTCTATTTTTTTGCTCTGATAATTGCCGACCTGCTTGCTGACTTCCAAGCGCCGAACTTTCGCGCCCAAATCCATAACCAGTTGTATCAACTGGCTTTTGCCTTTCTGCATCCCTGAGATTTTTCTCTGCTATTTCTAACTGTCGTCTTGTTGATTCAACTCGTTCATTTAATGATGATTCTCTACCAATATTTAACATTGAATCCCAAGCGTCGGAAGCTGCGCCTTTTATAGAATTCCATGCTGTTTCTAT
The DNA here is from genome assembly GCF_001586165.1 of Obesumbacterium proteus. NCBI lineage: Bacteria > Pseudomonadati > Pseudomonadota > Gammaproteobacteria > Enterobacterales > Hafniaceae > Obesumbacterium > Obesumbacterium proteus. The sequence continues at coordinate 4,289,432 of NZ_CP014608.1, forward strand.
TGTCCCAAGATTATGTTTTATTTCCGCCGATCTAACTCTTAAGGTATTGGAATATGCATCCATAGCCACGCTTGCGGCTTCAGTTGCTCTGCCTTGTTCAGAAAGTGAAGATATTTGCTCTAACTGCGTAGCGGTCAGGAAGTGCAATTGCTTATCTAAATCCTGAGCGGCACGCAGTGGATCTTCTTTCAATCGCTTGAAGTTCTCTATCGTGGCATCTACTGATTGGCCAGTGGCTTTCTCCATCGCCAGCGCTGCACGCGTAACGCTCTCGAGCTGGGACGAACTGAAAGCACCTGAACCAGCAACCTTAGCCAGTGCCGCCGCTGCTGCGCCCTGCGTTCCGCCTGATTTGGCTATCGTTTTAGCCATTTCATTAAGGCGATCAGTTGTCACGCCAGCATAGTTTCCGGTTAGGATTAGCTGTTTATTGAACTCTTGGCTTTCTTGTGAGCCTTGGTAGTAGGCTGTAGCCAATGCTACGGCGCCAGTTGCAAGCCCACCCACCAATAATCGCATTGGTGTTAACTGAGAGATAAGAGCCTTGGCTGCATTACCCATACCGCCGAAAGAATCTTTAATCTGCCCACCCTGCTGTATAGCTACCATATAGATAGGCATACCAGATGCGAGTGACGTTACAACGTCGGTTATCTGCATAGGGAGTTGGCGCATTGCTTGGCGGTATTGTCCTGCCGAGATGGTGCCTTTCTTCCAAGCGTCCTCTTGCTGCTTAAGGCTTGCAATGAATGGTGCGGCTTCTTTCGTGGCGCCCAGCTGCGCGGCACGATAGGCCATAATTTCGGAATTGGTTTTTCCTTGCGTTTCGGCTTGTTCACGCAATCGACTAATAAAAGATTCTTTCGCCACGGTGGCGACTTTATCAGCCTGCGCAGCTTCCTTGGCGGCTTTCCCTGCGGCTGAGCTCTCATAAACTGATCGCTCTAAAGCTGATGTTAGGTTATCGATACCTTTAACACTGGCGGCGTAATCTGACGGGTCGATAAGCTTTTGTCGCAAGCCTTCGCGTAGTTTGTCTGACATTGCCGCCAAGTTGTCGAATGCCACGCCAACCGGATCAACCCGCCCACGAATAGCGACTAACTCGCGCTGTAAACCTTGAAGCTCTTTCGTTGTTCCTTCGTAAGATCGGCGGGTTTGCTCTCTCACTGCGGCACCGGCTGCAAACGCGGCGTTTACATCTTTTATTTTTGCCGATGTTTGCGCGTTTGAATCATTCAGGCTATCGGCTGCCGTTGCCGCTTTATTGCCGGAAGCTGCGAATTTATCTAATTCGTTGGTAGCACGTTCTAGGCTACTGGTATCTGCTACTAGTGAAATCTTGCCAATTTCATCGGCCATATAGCCCTCACAATTTATTTATCCTATAAAAAAGACCTCACTTAGGTGAGGCCTTGTTAATTTTGTAAACAGGTTAAGCGCCATGGTGAAATTAGCGTTCCATCTTGGATTTTTAGATTTAAATGAGTCATGCCGCTGACGATGGATAAATAAGCTTAAGTTGCCCTTTCACCCCATATGCTGCGGTACATCTGGCCTCAAAATCTTTGTAGTCTACACAGCCACTTGCAAGAGCCGTCACCGACATCAGTTGATACTCTACTGCGGCCAATAATTCAGGCTTAAGGAATTGGTGAATTTTCTCTCGGCCGTTTGTTTTACCTTTCACAGAGTCGTAAACAACATCTGGGAGCGCTACCCCATACACCCAATCAGCGGTAATTTTCCCAAATAATGCAGGGCATCCGCCAATGTGACCGTTATATGGAAGCCGCGTTAATTTGGATAGTGCTGAATAGAATGGAGCTTTAAACCTCTTCTCCCATGTAGTTGCCTCTTGATGGGTAAGGAGTTCAATAATTTGCTTGTCGGTGTAGCTAATTACCTGCCCACGAATGATTAAGTCAATTTGCTCGTCACACCAAATTTCAAAATCTACTGAAAGCCACCGTGCGAACCGTATCGCTAACTTTGGATGAATCCATGTTCCACCCTGAGGTCCAGTCTTGGTACTTACTAGACCACTACTCTTTACTAGCCTCAGAACCTTTGCCCTTGCCGAAGCAGAAGATGTATCTAACTCTCTGATTTCATTAATTTCTGTCAGAAAGCCAGATTTACCAAATAACTTCTTACTCAATGCAGACATGTATTCAAGTGCGTCGATCTGCCTAAGCCATGCGGTTGGCTCTTTATTAAATTTTTCCGCCACATCAGTAGCGTTAATCCAGCCCTCATCATTGAAGCGAATGCGGAGACCGTCATAATTTAAAGGGATAACATCGCTCATCGTATTTACCTTTCTGTGGTGCGAGCCTGTTCGCGTAGATATGGGCGGCCGAGAGCGGAACGATGAAATCCACCGCCCTATCTCAGACTCACACTACGGAAAGCTCTCATTGGGATATGCGCACGCGAATGCGCAGGAAATGCATATAAAAAACCTCACTGAAGTGAGGCCTTATTGTTTTTTGTCTGGTTTCTTCAGGGCTAAATCAGGTGTTTTTATGAAGTAACCGAAGTGCGGCGGCTTCCATAACTCTAAGATCACTAAACGCGCTTGCCTCATCCTCTACGCCTTTCACCTTCATAAGCCACGGCAGGCAGTTATAATCCAAGCCGCTAACGCCATTCATGCCGGTTCGCCATTGCGTAGCCATGCATATGAACACGTTAAAGGCGGGTGCAATATCCGGCCAGATTTCCACGATTTCATCATCGTAATCATCGGGGCTAAAGCCAAAGGCGTTATTTATGGGGATTTCAGGCGTATAGAATGCCTCGGCAAGCGCTATTAGTTTTTTTCGCGGATCGCCATCATTTCGCGGGTGTAGGCACTGGAAATAGAATCAAACGCGCGCGCGTAGTTTTCCAAAAGGGTGATCACATTATCGCGATTGAACTCTTCCGGCAGTTCCCAGCCTTGGCAAATTTCCATCAAATAATCCGCGGTGGGCTCATTGGTAAATTTATTCTCTTCACGTTGCACGGCGAGCTTTTCGCTTAGCGCTTTTTCTAAGGATTCAAGCTCTGCGCGTTGTTTATTCTTGAATGTAATGATCAGTTCGCCATCATCATCTCCAGCACGGGGAATCATCACTGGAATGGAGAAGGTAGGGTTAGGGTTGAAGCAGACTTTTTTAGCCATGAAAATTGTTTCCTATTGAATTAAATTATTTCGGATATCGGAAGGAATAGCCCGTCAGTGCGGGCTATTGGCATTAAATAAACATTGTTATTTTTTTGGTGCGGCGGCGCTCGCTGGCGCAGTAGCGCTAGCCTGTTTATAGGCAGTCAAACCAGATTGAAGGTTTAGCGTTGCCGTGACCGTTTCAACCGTGTTCACCGCAGTATTAGGAATATCGTTAAAGGATGCCTTAGCAGACCAGTAGCGATTCTCTTTTGCCTTCGGTACAAACATGTAAGCGGCTAAGGTGTCTTGCGAGCTATCCGCTTGTCGCAATAGGTCATAAAACGGAAGGCTTGAATCATGGGCAATTGTGTATGTTTGGACGCGGGCAGTTTTGAACGTGTTTACGTTGCGCTGCGTTGTATCGGATAAGAACTGAAGCTGTATGCTCTGCTGTTCACCACCTGAGCTAGCCACTTCAGTAATTTGAGACATTTCCTCCCATGACTTAATGACTCGGAAGCTACCTGCGCCGCCACCAGCGGCAAAATCGCCGGTGTTCAACGTATTAATATCTTCGAGCGTTACAGAGGATTCAGAGGCTTCTTTAACTCGCGCGATAACCTCATCAAGACCAGGCCACGCCGAGCGGATGTGAATAATATCGCCGGCTTTTGCCTTGGTTGCTTCGGCAGTAGTGAAAACAGTTTCGGCCGCGTTGGTTGCTGCGGTGACGGTTTCGGCTTCCGCATATGTTTTAGCAAGATAAACATGCGAGCCGTTAGGCAATGCAAAGCCCATAGGGAATACTCCAATTTTAGGTATAAAAAAACCGCCCTAATGGCGGTGTGTTTGGTTTTGCTTGGTGCGGAATGTTATCTACCGTTTAATGCTTGCCAGATAGAACCGCCGGGGCGTAAGGCCGTTGAAATACCAGTGCGAATTAATGCATTGATATCTCCGTTGGATAATTGCTTTTGCCCTAATGGCAAGTCCTCAGCATAAGGCGCCTGTTCAATAGTGAAAGCGGGGGCATAGTAGACGGGCTCGCCATTTTTCGGCTTTTCAAATTCCTTACTATTGGCGATCGCGTTTTCGATAACTTCGCTAACGTTGGCAGCTGTAACAGCCTTCTTATTGATAAACGCTTCATTAATGAAAACCTTCACTGATTCGGATTGCACCTCTTTCGATTCGGTACCAGTACCCAGCAAGCCAGCTGGCAGGCGTTCAACCAGTTCGAGAAGATGCGAAACCTTAGCGATCGCCGCGTCAATATCGCTGCTATCAATTTTGATTTTAATTTCTGCCATGATTATTTCATCCTGTAACGGTGTCGGCCCGATAATCGATATTAACGGGGATTAAATAACGGGTATCACTAGGAAGCGGCCGCATTCGATACGGTACCGATTCAATGTATGCGGTAAATTCGCCGCTGGTTAGCTCCAAGCCGGCCGGAAAGGCTTTCAGGATACTATCTGCCACCTCTCCCGCTTTCGTCTTGCCTGAGCCCGCAGGCGCTACCACATCCACTTGAAACACGCCGCGGAAGACTTGCAGCGCGCCGGCAATATCAATGCCAAGCGTTTTAGCAGGCAAGATATGCGAGCGCAGATAAATTGCTTTGCTGTCTTTAGGCTTGAAACTGATATTTTCCATCGCGATTTCTAAGCCTAGCGTCGCGGCCACGCCGGCCAACTTTGATTCTAAAAGCTGCGTGATTAGTGTCGTTGACATTTAGCCGTTAACCTCCTGCATAACTTCGCGAAAAATGCTTGGAAAATCCTTCACGGTTACGCGGATCATTCCTTCCGGTGCCTGCTGTGAATGGCCTTCGACTTCTAACCGGTAGGCATAGGGAACGTTGTTCACAAAATAAATGGTACGCATGCCTACTTTGAATTGCTCTAAAACCATGTTCCCCGTTGCCATAGTTGTAGATCCGCCCGCGTCTACGCGGTTTGTTTCTCCGCTAGGTTCGTGATCTATTCCTATTTGCCAATTACCCTTGAAGCGGCCGCCGGTATATCCTGCCGGCGCTTTAATATCCATACTGTCCGAAACGCGGGCTTTCTTCTTCAGTCGCCCCGTTTTGGTCAGATTAGCCGGATCCTGCTTAGCGGCCTCGTTGGCCTCGTATACCGCGCGGTTATATTGGGCCGCAGTCTGATTAATGGCCCATATTTCAGGATTACCAACGGGTGACATATCTACAAGGCGCGCAAGAATTTTTATCCCCGTTCGCCTTACTACTTCGTCCATCTTATTTTTCGAGCCATCAACGAATAGATTGATAGATGCCATAAACTGATCGCTATTTGCCATGACTAGGCCCTTAGCTGTGGTTTATATAAAATGAGAACGCCAGCCGGCTTGATGGGGTTAGGTGCTATAACTCGATAGCGGCGGCCGTCTACATCGATCCAATCGTCTATCTTAATTTCAGTTTCGGCCGTGGCTATAATTTGAAAATCGCCAGATTCAATTAGCGTTCCGTCGATTTCGTTTAATTTGTACTGCACCACAATTCCGGTGATCGCCAGGCTTACTTCCGGCGTTTCAACCTCGATGCCGCCTATGTTTTCGACCCCGCCACCACGCCAAAGGGCAAACTTCTTCCCATTCTTCGCGATTGACTTGGCCGCTCTTAACTGCGCTTTCAGGTAGTTCATGGCCGCAACTCCTTAGCAAGCTAGTTAATTTTTCCAGACTCAGCCGCCGCGCTGCGAGCCCATGAATCCAAATCCAAAGATGTAGCCACGCTATAGTGATGCTGTTTATCCATTTCATAGCAATTCACATCCCCGCCGGAATAAATATCTAATTGAATGGCGATTCTTACCGCTTCTACCGCATCCTTGCCGGCCAGCATGGCAGCTAACGCAAAGCTTTTACCGGTACCAGCTACCCAAGGGAATTTAGGAATAGCCATTGGGATTAGCTTTTCACCGAATTCCTGCGGTGCGCTGCCGTCATTAGGAATGAATAGACCGACAAAACTTGTTAAAACCGGCCGGGTTTCTTTGCGCCCTGCATTGAACCATTGCACGACCAATAATCCATCTTCTTGATTCCCTGCGGTGGCAAGTACCCCGCCAACAACATTGGCAATCTTATTTATGGTGCCGGCTCGCATATCGTCGTATGTGACGAGCGAATCAGTCGCAAGCGTCTTACCGTCAAAAGCGATAGTAGTCATTACGCGCGCCTCGCGATGGCGTTAGCCTCAAAAGTGCTAGTGGTGAATTCGCGCAGCATCGAATCAACGGCCGGATAAGACGGCTTGAAAGATTCGCCATCCGCGATCGCGTAAGTGGTATCGATAGCGCCTTCAATGCGTTCGCGCTTGATAGCGGCTTCACGGTTAGAAGCCAGTAAATCACCTTCTTTGGCTTCGATTGCGAGCATGCATTGTGCGGTGACCAATTCGCGCGGGATCTTGTCTTTAGGATATAAACGACCATCAAAGACAACGTTAGAACGCGGCCACGCCAACGGCTGATCGTCTTTGGTGCGCTGCCCCTGCCAGTTTAAGCCGGTTAGATAATCCATCGCCTTAATGAGTAGCGGCTCTGTTTTTTCCGGCAGCTCTAGATCGCGCCCTTCGGCGTACTTGGACAAATCATCCGCTGATGCATAGCTATTAAAATCCGGTGATGTTGGATCGGTGACTAGCATTAATCCCCCTGCAAAGAAAAAGGGGCCGAAGCCCCTTGTTTATAAACGCATCAGTTATGCTGTCGGTACCGTTACTTTACTGACGGCGGTTTTATTGCCATCCATAGTTGTAACAGTAATATCGGCCGCGCCAGCTGCAACGCCGGTAACCTCGCCGGTTGCTTCATCTACGGTAGCGATAGCCGCATCAGACGTGGTGAATTTAACGGCCTTATTGGTTGCGTTTGTAGGCGCCACTGTTGCTGCTAATTTCACTTTCGCACCGATCGCCACATCAGCAGTAGCCGGATCAATCGTTACACCAGTTACTGCAACGTTAGCCGCATTAAAGGTGATGCTTTCCGTCGTGGCTTCAACGCCGTTAACGGTTGCCGTTACTACTGCGGCGCCGGCGGCATTAGACGACAATTTAGTCGTAGCGCCACCTGCTGCGCCCGTCTTACCTGATTCAGTGCTCAAAGTTCCCGCAGTCGTCTTCCAAGTAACGGCCGCCCCGCTTACTGGCTGGCCGTTTTTGGTAAACGTTAGGGAAATTGTAGCGCTATCAGTTCCATCGGCGGTGACGGATGTTTTATCCGCCGATAGTGTTACTCCCCCGCGCTGGCCGCCTTCAGCTTGATCATCACGCCTGCGGTTACTTTGTTGTCTTTGGCGTATTTCTTCCAGTTATCCGCGGTGCCGATCTTGGTTAAATCAGGGTTAGCGCCGCCGGTAGTTTCATTCCAGCTATAACCAAGCATATCAATGTTCACGGTGCCTTCCGCGCGGTAACCAACGCTCAGGTTCTCTTCATCGTTGATGTCGAAAGAGCGGAAACCCGGTGCTTGCGACTCGGTAATCGCGATAGCGTTAGGCAACAAGCCCAAGATGACATCGACTGGCGCGGTATCGGTCACTAGAACCGGTTTACCCAGCGTACCAGGCGGGCCGCCATAAACTACCACGCCGGCTTCTTCATAAAGCTTGTTAGTGATCGCCTCATCAACAATGTCAAAGTAGGAAGCGGAATGCATAACAAAAAGACTAATACGGCCGAATTTATCGCCGTACTTACGCATGCCTTTGGTCAGCGTTTTTTTACCATCGGTTGCGATGTCGGCAGTAACAACCATATCGGTATTAGCGCCAATGGCTGCAACGGCGGCGCTAATGGCATATTTCACAAAGCCTTCCAGCGTCGCATCGGCAACATCGGTGCCAACTACGGAAGAGAATTCATCTAGCGCACGCCCGCGGCGCTTGAATGCTTCTTCAGTCGTCGCGTAAGGGCCATATTTCCATGGTGCCTTCACGCCTACGGCTTCGCCCGCTCCGATCTTCTTGTTGGTTACTTTATCAACGGAATTAACATCACGATGTTCGATAGTGCCGCCGAGAACGTAGAAAGCGCGCTTTTTGAAATCGCCCTCAATCATTTCGTTATCTAAAACGATGGCGCCATTAGAAGACGCATTGAAAACATCCAAGTTATCTTGGCGACGCTCTAAATAGGAAGTCTGCGCCAAATCGTTATAAATAATCAGATCACTGTTTACTGTAGTGGTCATATCTTTAAATCCTTATTTCGGAAGTCGTAAATAGGCCTGCTGGCCGTTAGTTCGAATAAATTCGTTTTTCTGCGATTGGCTCATTTCAGAGCGTTTCAGATTGCCACCGCCATTTTTGTGTGCGCCAGCTCCGCTACCTTCAGCGCGCGGCCACAAATGCGGCGCCGTGTCTTTCATTGATTCGGCCCATTCAAAAGGCGAAAGCGGCGTTTTGCCGTCCTTGCCTAATAACTGGTTACCATCCTTATCAACGGCTACGGCCTCGCCTTCCTCGTTAACTTGGAAAAGCCCTTTAGCGCGTAGGATTAAATCGTCTACGGCATCAGGGATTGCGCCAGCCTTCAGCGCAGCTGCGCGGATTGAATCGCCTAAAACGCGATCACGGAATTTGTTTGAAAACGCTTCCGCTTTATCTGCGCGGTCATTTGCGGCTTTGATTTGCTTATCGGAATCAGTGCGCATGCGCTCTGTACGTTTATTTAATACTTCGTCGATCTGTCCGTTGGCGATTAGCTTGGCTTCTTCGTCGTCGGAAAATCGCTGCAAGATAGTGCGCACCGCATCGGGATCAATGCCGTCGAAACGCTTCAAGTTATCGCCTTGCTCTTTAAGCTTGCCGAGTAATTCACTATTTTTCGATTTCAAGCCGGTTACGTGAGTAGCCACCTGTTGATCGATTAGCGCTTGGATTTCTGGCGTAATTTCAACGCCACCACCTTCGCCGCCCGCGGCGCCTTCGCCTTCTCCTGCTGCTGCGTAGTATTTAATAAACAAATTGCGATAAAGCATGATCATTCCCCTCGGGAGTTGTTGCGGGCCTCGCCCATAAAAAAAGCCCCGTTTTTAGGCGGGGCCGTGCTTCAGATATAAAAAAAGCCGCCCTAGGCAGCCATTTAAAAGATTCGATGTAATGCCGCTAACTAGTGCGGCTGGTATTCTTCGCGCTCACATGGGATCGGCGTATAAATCGGCGCGGCCATTGCGGCTACATATTCATTTATGCGGGTTGCACTTTCCTTAACTTCGTTTGCGGATAGCGTTACATAATCTGCATTGCTTCCGTAAAAAAGCTTCAGGCTATCGATGGGAACGCCTTCAATGATGTAAATCGCGTGATACTCATCGGCTTTACCGAATACCACATTTTCATGAATAACCATTTCGCCGCTCATGATCCGGTAATGAAGTTCGGCACCTCGCACCATGCCGCCGGGATTGCGCGTTAGGTTTTTAACGAAAATATCAATTTTAGCCATTTTTAACCTACTCTATTATTCGCTGTGCGCTTTATGGCAAAGCGTAATTTTAAGCTATGCAGTTGCATTACTTTAGCGGCGCTCGCCTAATGCAGCCCGCGTAGCGCTATTATTTGTTATTAGGTTAGCGTAATTCTTACATAGGGGCCTTTCCATTCAGCGTCATTGCGCATCGGGCGCGGTAAAACTTCCATTGAAACCACGTTCAAACCAGTTTGCTCTTTCAATTCACGGCATTTCAGACCGATAAACTCGCCTATTTCAGCCTCAATACGTTCTTTGATTTCGCATGCTGTCATAATGTAACCTCGATTAATTAACTGTCTTTATTGACATCATCCATCACAGCCGCGCTAATCAACCCCCCGATCATGTGCGCTTCTGGCGTATTTCCGCCTGCCTTATCGCTCAATGCTTCTAAGGCATCCAGTAGGTTATCTGGCCTTGGGTTGGCGTGGTATGGCTCTGTTGCCTGTTTTAAGTACGGGAATTTTTCTTCAGCCATTCTAAAAGCTCCGGGTTTATTCGTTTATGCTCACTCTCATCGCCCAACATATAAAGCGCGACGGCCTCAGCAAATAGCTCTCGCTCATTACTTGCAGCATAGTAGCTTACGGGGCGCCACCAGCCCGCCTGATAAGCTTTTGTGGAAAGATATTCCAGCTCATCAAGATTAGAATAATAAAGGTGATGTCCCATTTCATGGGTAACAGTACCCGCTACAGATTGCTTTGCTGCATATTCAAAAGCAAATCCCTTAGCGGCTTTCTCTGCTGCGACATTAACCATATCTAGCTGTTTGATAGGTAGCATAGAAAGAAAATCAACATCAGATCCATTCTTACGAATTTCGTCCCATCGTTGTTGCTCTAACGCCCAAGCTGAAATATGAATAGACTGATTTTCCTTGAAGTAAGCCCCTGCGGCAGATGCCTTCATCCCTTCTCGCTCGCTGAATGAAGAAAGCGGCGCAAGGTTGAACTTAGTTAACACATCGCTCATCGCTTGCGCTGCTTCTTTAGCAGATTCAATTGGCGTTCCATCGGGAAAATGCAACTGGTTAGCGATAACACCTTGCATGCCATTTTCAATATCACGCAGCGTTTTAGCATCAGCCAAAGAAAAACCGGACTTACGTCCGGCTGTTTCTATCTCTTTTAACTGCGCTAGCGTTAGCCATTCGCCGTTATCTGTATACATATCACTAAGCTTAATTTCGCCTGCACGATACATCCGCCCACGCTCAGCGCCTAGAACCTGATCTTGCCGGTATGCTGATTGCTTAGATAACCATTCTAAATATGATGTTTCGGCGGGGATCTGTCCGTCCATCGTTGCGCGCGTGGCACCGCTTAGCTCGCCCTTTTTGAAACCAAGTTCCCGCCATGATTTAGTAACAAACTTTTCGCTGCTGCGGCAGCAAAAATGAATTTTGCCAGGGCCTTGTAGATACGGAATTTTATGGCCGAGCGGCTTGTTTTTGAGTGAATACATTAGACGATCGCGGATCCGGCACTGCGCCGAAGTCTTCGTGTCTAACGTGCTGCTCCACTGCTTCGCCTTAATAATATCGCTATTGTTTTTAGCGAATTTCTCGCGCGCTTCCGCGGCCGTATGGTTAACCGCTGTTTTGATAATGCTTGCCGCGTTGGCGCGGCTAACCTGCAAGGCACCGTCTTTATAATCGGCCCCTTTGGTACCACGCACCCGTCGAATAATTGTTTCAACGGTTTCGCCTTGAAGAAAGCCATTACTTACGGCAGTGGTGATGCGCTTCAGGCGGTCTGACTCAAGGTTACTGGCCCAATCCTTCAGCAAGCGGCCTTGGAACGGCTTAGACATTGCCGCCGCGTATACCTGTTCAAACGATATGCCAGCCAACGGGAAACGCTCTAACACTTCCGCAGGCAGAAGAGATGAAAACAAATCTAACTGATAGCCGGCTTCATGCTTGGCAAAATCTTTGATTTCGGTTTGCAAGCCAGCAAGCATGCTTTGTGTCGCTATTTCGTTCACCTTTCGAACGTCGCCTAAGAGGCTTTCAAGGCGTTTCACCGTGAAACTGTCTGGCTCTAATTCATCCAGCGCGGCGAAAAGCTTGGCGGATAACTCCGCATCGCTTTGATTAAGGATCTTAATCATCTTTTTCGCTACGCCGGTTGAATAACGGCTTACAAACAACGTATGGGCGATTGCTTCCTCGCTAAGTCTTTCGTTTACCGTTGCCATGTTTCACCCTTGCTGGCTATTGTGCGCCGTTGCTACCGCCGGCCATGAAGTTCGGGCCTTCGCTGTTTAACTCGTCCATGATTGCATTGAAATCCTTACCAGGATCGATAACGTCCATCTTTTGCAGTTGTCGAATAAGATCAGCGATAGGAAGCGCTTTATTCATCCAGGCAGAAACCAGTGCCGTGATGGTCTGCGGATCTACTAACTTGGCGATGAAGTCTTGATTCAGCTCATACTTGATATTCTCTTCAGACTGGCCCATGTAACGCGCGCACCATTTAAGCGCCTGCGTGTAAGCCGCTGATACGTTAGCGCAGCAAAGGCCAAGAATTGACGTAGCCGCGGCTTGCTCGCCGCTAGATTGCGTCGCAGTCTTCGCCGTGGCGTTCTGCTCAAGCAAACGGGCTCCAAGCTTAATCATGTAATCAACTTTATCGTTCATGGCTTCGCGAACAATCATATTCGGCTGGCCCTGCATGATGCCGCAAGAGCCTTCCTTGGGTAGCATAATTGGATTACGTGAACCAAAGGCGATGCCGTTTTTCTTAATGTATTCGCGCCAATCTGTATCCGCGCCACTTACCCAAGGCTGGGCCTGCCCACAAAAGAAAACGCTATCTTCATAATCGGCTGAGTTGCGGTAATGGCCCAGGTTGATTTCGACCAACGACGATAAAGGCGCGTCGTCGATCACGGCGTCGTTATTCTGAGCGCCAATAAAAGTAAACGGGATCTCGTCCCAATGCGTTTTTCCTTTCGGCTTAGGTTCAATTTTTGAACTAATAGAATACGCGCCGGCAGCTTCACTGCTTTTTGTCCAAATATCGACAAAAAAACGGGAGTCTTTAAGGTACAAAACGCGATATTGAATTTCGTCTTTGAAGCCGAATCCATCCGGTTTTTCGATACATTCGCGCAGAACAATTAACGTATATTTATTCATGCCGCCAATATTTTCAACGCGCCAGTTCGGCACATCCTCGGCCCGATAAGCTACGATAATGCTCTGCTCTCCCGAGGCTGCATAATCGACGTAGAGACCATGGCGGCCGACTTCCAAAACGGATTCGAGCGCGAATTGGGATTGCTGAATAATGCTAGTGTTAGATCCATCAGCGTTAGTTTTCAGCTTATCCATTTTGTCGGGAATTTCTAACGCCGGCGGCTTGCGGAATGCCAAACCCTGAAGCCCGATCCGAGTATGCCCCACGATGCCGTAAAACACGGCGCGCTTTAAATAGTCCGCGTTTCGCTGTTGATTTAACGCTGTTTTATCGTTCGGGCTCAACATCGGTAGATAAACATTACCGGCAGCTTTAACAGCGATCGGCCCGCTGCATACATCGCGGTTTTTCTTCCATTGCTCTGATGCGGCTTGATATTCGGGCCGCGTAAAGGTTACATCGTTGTTGTTGCTCATCAGTACGCAGACCCCATGAAATCATTTTCGTAAATATTCTTAGGCCCAAGTGGGAAGAGTTTAATGATCGTATAGCCACCAGCATCGACCGCATGATCGAAGCCGCCTTTTTTATCCGGCTCGCCTGCGTCGTTATAGATTTGGCGCTCTAAACACTTGGTATAGATTGGGCATTTTTTGGTATTAACTTTCATGCGCCGTTCATCGTAGGTATTACATAACATCGAGTTAACCGCGTTGATGCGGTCTTTTACGGCAGGGTTTGAATCGTTAACGCGCACAATAAAGCCGGCGTCTTCAAGCAAAGACAAGTCTGACTGGCTGGCGTTGTTTGATTTTCGGTTTTGACCTGAAGCATCGGGATATACATAAATCTTATGATTCGGATAATGCTTCTTCAGCTCTATGATCATCGCCGGCGTGTCGAATATCTCCATATGCTCGGCCAAGGCGCTGATCGCGTTCTTGCCTTTCCGAACGTACACAACGGCGGCCATATGTTCGACGTTGAAGTCCATCCCGATATGCAGCTCATCATCAGGCTTTATCGTGTCGTCTGTATGATTCAGCGCGCGATTGAAGCAATAATAAACAACGCCTTTGTAGTTCTCGAAACTGGCTTCGTATTCTTGCCGGAATGTTCGCGGATCCATCTTGCGACGGGCCGCTTCGATTTCTTCCGGCGGTACGTTTCCGCCATCCAATGACGTATAAAGCCAGCTTTTATGATCGGGCTCACCACCGTCTTTGCCGTCTTGCCAAGTATCGTAACAATGGTTAAACCCTTTCGGCGTTCCGATGCGTAGCGCATGGCCGCCGCGACGTTCTTCACCGTTCACGTAATAGCGACAGGATGAAAGCATGGGGCGCAATACTTCTTCCCACGCTTCATACGGACAATCGGCCCACTCATCGACCAGCGCAAAGAAAAGACCGGATCCGCGCAAGTCGTCGTAGTTGTTCAGGCCAACACATCGCATTATATGTCCGCTTTTCAGCGTAATAACGCATTCGGTTTCGTTCGGCTTGCCAGCGCGCCAGTGCGGCGGGATTGATTGCTTTAAACGGCGCCAGAAAACGCGCTTAGCCTGTTTAAACGTGGGCGCGCAGTACCAGATTTCATCCTCAACACTAACGCCCCATTTCACGGCCAGCCGCGCCGCTCTGCGCATTTCAGCTTTGCCTAAGAATGTTTTCCCGAAGCGGCGGCCGCAAACAGCATCGCGGAAACGGGCTTTAGGCTGCCATCCCCAGGCATAAATATTGGCCTGCTTTGGCGTTAAAACAGGCGCTAAGTTAGAGGATCGGCTCGTCGGGGATTGGTTCATCAGGGCTCACCGTTTGCAGTTGGTAATCTTCCTCGAAGCCTGATCGATCATCCGGCCGGCTAAGCTCGTTGCGTATCTTCTGAGTTTCCAGATTTTCACGCTCAAGGCGGGCGCGTTTAATGGCCTTATCTTCCGGTGATTCAAGCGCCCCTAATGCGCGGGCGATATTCTCCAGCATCTTTTCTTTGCTGATTGTTAAGACTTCGATCCCGTTCTTGGTTTGCTTCACGCCGGCATAAGCCAAACGGGCTAGCGGGGATAATTCGCGCGTGTCGTGTATGTGTACGCGGCTAATACCTTCACCACCGCATTCGGGGCAATCGGGATTAGGTTCACGCGTCTTTAAGTAATCAAGGCCGCCAGCGCAGTCGGGCGCGTCTTTCTCGGCACGCTCCGCCTTCTCGCATGCCAACCGGTATTCGTCGGCCGTCCATTCGTAAGCGTGACCAATGCCCCAGCAATGGCGGCAACACCCGCGGCGCAACTCTGAAATTTCATTGGCATCGAGCGTTGCTAATTGCCACATCTGCGCGATAACATCGGCCGCGGAAACCAGCGATAACTCGGCCGCGGCGCGCAGCTGCTTATCAATTGCGGCTCTAACATGCGGTTTTTGTAGCAACTGATAACCGAGTGTAGAGGCGCTTTTAGGACTATAGCCCGCGCGTAAAGCGGCTTGCGTGGCGTGTTTATCCTTTAGATATTCAATGACAAATTGTTTTTGCTGATCGTTTAGGTCTTCATCATTGATTAATATGGCTGCGCTTTTCGATGCCTGCGCTTTGCGCATTCGTGTTTGCGCAGATTGCGCAGTTTTATTCTGCGCAGTTTTTGCGGAAGTCTTTGTGGGCTTCTTGATATACCGGCGGGCTGATGTGTAATTAATTTCTTTTGCTTCACACCATTCTTTCGGTGATACGCCAGTGCTGATGAATGCGGCTAAATATTCCTTTTGCCTGGCTGCCCAATCTTGTTTAGCCATGGCGACTTCTCCAAAGGTAAATGCGCTTTTGCGCAAATCGTAAAAACTGCGCTCTCGCAGCTGTCACGCCGTTTTGCCTGCTCGGGCTGACGTTTTCCGAAAACGTGGGTAAAAAGGTATAAAACTCCCTGCATTGATTGTTTTTGAATAGCCTTGCACGAATGGTCAAATCTATAAATCAGCAGAAAATAAAATAACGTCAGCAAAGCCACCAACTTAAAAATTTTGGGACAACGCTTTTTTAAATGATGACTGCATCCCGGTATTTAGTTTTATGTCTTTGAGGCAGCCTATAACCGCAACTATCTTTCCTTTTCTATCAGTAATGATTTGGGTATCAGGGCGTAAGAAGAGGTGCTTGGGCTTTACAGTCCGTCCATTGCTCTTGTTATTCATGGCGGCTCTCCAATAAAAAAGGCCACCAGCGGTGACCTATGTTGTTATGCCTACTTGAGGCGGGCTTTATCATCTCTGTATCACCGCCATCTCTCTGACGACGAACGTACCATCATTAATGCGACTTACACACATACCGAGGGGCGCTCTATTCAACATCTCAGACAACCGGCTTTGAGTTACCACCGTTGCTTGGTCGCCGCATCTGAATTCTTTTCCTTGGGGCTTTGGCATTTCTAACTTGCCACCACGAGAAGTAGTTCCGTTTATAGCCCAGTTTAAAGCACCAATAATGCATACCAACCCAATACCTAACGATATAAATACCGCTTTTACACCATTGGAAAACTTCACGCTGAGTTCCTTCCCCAAATAAAAGCGAAGATAACAGCATGAAGATTATGGTTAAAATTGGTTGTATAGATCAATTATCGTTTATCGATCGTTCAAAACGATCGGTATTGCAAAGGTATTACGTTGGTATCTAAGGATTCACTGTTGCGGCGGAATCATAGATGCGTTCACAGGTTCGTCCGGCGCTATAAGCGCGGTCAGCCTCTTTTGCATACTCTCCTGCTGCTTCTTTTGGTTCGGTAAATGAATTTGGTTAGCCAGACTCGCCCCGCTTCGCAGAGGTGCTAACTGACTTCATTCTTCCGCTTTACTTGGATTACCGTATCGCTTTTCGCCTGTGCGCTTTAGCACTCGTAATTGAAGATTTACTGCGCGAATAATTTCCTTAGCCGCTGCCACTCTTCCCGTATCGAGAAGCTTAAATGCGTTTCCCATGACTTCTTCTATGTAATCAATACGATTGTATTCAGATTTGGTCATTGAGCTCACCTTTCGGTATCGTTAGCAGCCCATATTCATCCCTGTCGCCAATGTCTTCTAGCATGTCGCCAAATCCATGAACTAAGGCGTTCATATATTTTATGCCGCGCTTGCTTAGCTCTGGAACTTTACCGCCGCATATCACTGCGCCTTTGGCTGGAGTGGGATCAAATTTTTTCAGAAGCTTTGAGTAAAACTTTGCTCTATAGCTACTTGTCATTCGGTCTTTTGGATATCCGTCGAGGAGACCCCATAAGAATGAGTGGCTTACTTCAATATCCCCAGTTGCATATCGGTAGATTGGACGACGCCATATAGCCACTAGGTGAAGTAAATAAGCCTCTGCCACGCGAGAGCAGAAGAAATCACATGAGGTTTCATTATTCATCATGGTTTTCCCTCCGGCAGACCGGGGATCGTAACCTGAATCTCTTCAGCTAGTAATTTACGCTGAGACTCCAATTGGTTTTTCTCACCACCAACACCCCATTTGTTCATTATTCTGGCGGCAGTACTCACGCGACGCTTTTTAGACTGATATTTAAGCTCTAGCAGGTTTGCCTGAGCAAACTTACTAACCTGCCCTAATATCACGCTTCTGAATGTTTGATATACCTTCAATTCAAATGCTGGAGATAACCAAGCTGCGTATCTGAGAGCAATAAGCTCATGCGCCCACGTACCTCGCTCGGAGCCTCCATGAATGGTTCTAAGTATTTGATTTTGTTCCAAGGTGCTTTTTAGCTCCTTGGTCACTTCATCGACATAACCCTTGATACCATCTGCTTTAAGGAACTTACTTGGCTTTTGCCAAAGCTTGGCCTTCTTAGCCGCCACTGCCGCCTTGTGTAAATCATTAAGATTGTAAGTACCAAATTCTGTATTTCGAACTGGCATATTTTCGATAACAATATTCGTTGGATATTGCATGATGACTTCCTTTTAGTGATAAACCTTGCGCTCAGGAAGAACCAGCCCGTAGAGGGTTCATCAGACCACTGCTGATCTCCTCAAGGCTTATCCTGAAAGGTTCTACGGTAGAATTGCGCCGAGCGTGGCGCTGATGGTTTACTTCAGTTGTAAAAAAGCCCCACCGAAGTGAGGCTATAAAGTGGTAACGGATGCTTTACCCTGATAAATCAGGAGATTTAAGGGTTCAAGCCTTTTTAGCTCTTCTTCCCGCATGGTCACCTCCTATTATTTTAAGTACTGGGCGTGGGTATAGATCTGTAATTCCTAGCCGAGCTTAGCGCGAACCAGAGCATCTTTAGCTTCAAGTAATTTGCGCAGACCTGCTGATTTTTCAGCACCATCAGCCAATGACTCATCCATCAGTTTTGCTGGCTCGCCGATTGGCTTGCTAACTTCCTGTAGATGAGCTGGAAGATGTTCATATGCGAAATACTTCATGATTGGTGCAGCCATTTTATTTCCTCTGAATGTAAAAAGCCCCACCGAAGTGAGGCTCTATTGGGTGTTTGTTGCTATTAATCTAACTTGGCTGGTGACAACTCGCCCTCTTCAAACCAAGCGTCTACAGCTCGACCATCGGCGGCTAGATAATGGATCAGGTACTGGTTGCACATGTTCGTATATTCAGCACGTGCTTTGATGTGACCCTCTTCGCCACTGATTGTTACCTGAACCACTTGCCCTAATTCATGTTTGAAACTCATTTCATTTCCTTTTTTTCGTAGAGAATTGCTCTATTGGCACTGAGTGCGGATATAACTCTGTAACCCGTTAATCATTGTTTCGGATTGTTTGATTCGTTCGACGAGACTGAGATAATTGCGTTCAAACTCTGCATCATATCGGGGGCTGGTTGCATCAGGCTTGCCGGTGGCGGCGGTGGTTTCGGGCAGCTTTGGACAACTGGCCGCGATGCGCAGCCGCTTAGTGCCAGTGTTAAGGCCAACACGAAGAGTTTCAATTTCACTTTTTGCATTAGCTAATTCCTGAGTGACTTTGATATCGAGCTCGGCGGCCTGTACTCGTTGCCGCTGGATGTTTTCGAGGTCTGCTTTCTGCTGATTGGATACCTGAGTGATTTCTTTCAGCTGAGTGCTTAGAGACTGCATCTGGCTTGTCGCGTACCACATGCCAACTAGTAGAGCGATGATGATAGCGATTAGCGCGGTAGTGATTCTACTCATGACAGAAACAGAGACTTCTCTGCCTCACGACGCCGCGTTAGACCGGCCAACTCTTTACCGCCTGCCTTATTCCACTTTGTAAACTCGTTAGCTGCACCGGCATAATCGCCAGCGTTGAGTTTCTTCAACAGGGTTGAGCCTTTCAGCGCGTTAACGCCGAGGTTGTAAGCGAAATCGACGAGCGCATCGTACTGATTCTGATTGAGCTGCACAGTAACCAGACCATGCACGCCTGCCTCGTACTGGACGACGCCTTGCTTTAATAGGTCATCCGCTTTCTGCTGGGTGATGGTCATGCCATTGCCAACAGGTTTTCCATCTACCGGTTGTGTCCAGCCATAGCCAATGGTCCAGACGCCGACGCTATCCTGATATGCAGTTAATCGACAGCCTTCAAATTGTTTGATTAGGTTGATGCCGTTCTCACTTGCTCGCATCAATGCCTCCAGATGCTTTGTTTAACATTCGACGCTCAATGGCTTTTATTAGCGATGCCCCAGACCAACCGGCCATGCCACATGCCGCACCAATCACCTCAGCAGACCAGCCATAATGCAAAGCAGCCATCATCATGATCATCCCTGAGAAAATGGAGACAATTATCTGTAGTACTAATGTTCTCCAGCTAAATGCCTCACCGTTCAAAACCTTGAATGAGTAACTGGCCACGGCTCCGATGAGAGTCATACCAAAGGCAATAAGCATGGAAATGATGTTTGGTTCATTTTTCCATGGCATACGCATATCCACCTCCCCGTAGGTTAGGCGCTGAGTAATTAATTAGGGAATAGCGTCATCCGTATCCATGCCATGACAAGGAATGTGTGAGTGCGGTTGGTTGGTTTTGGATGACGCTAAATGCAAAAAGCCCCGAGCTATTAACTCAGGGCTTGAAATTGGAATTATGGTGGCCGGTGCTGATCTCCGGCTGTAATGTCTACCTCACTCTCCCACCATACCGGTACGTGGGAGACTACGCGACCTATTGGTTTCTGCTATAAGCTTCATCAGGCGTAGTATGTACCGGCTTGGGTGCCTACTTGGCAGACGGCGGCACCGTATGCTCTCGCGCATCAGCCTGCGCATTCACCACAACTGTCATGAGCACTGCCAAGCACCACATCGTTGAGCCTTGGAGGTTATCGAATCAATACTCATGCAGTTGTGCAGCACACCAAACGCTCCGGTTTACCCTTCTTCGCTGAGTGATGTGCTGAATAGAAAAAGTGCCGAAGCATGCTTAAGACACACTATCGACACCTTACCCTCTTATTATGGCTAAATGGATAATACAAAGTCAAGCATGTATCACGCTATTTTTTGAATCTTAGCCACACGTTTACGGTTTTTAAATGCAATATCGAGTGGAGCATGCAAAATCCATAGCGTTGCCTTTAGTATTTCATCGATTTCATTTCGACAGGTTCCTAGTGATGGTTTTCTCCAACCTTCACCAAGACGCCCTCGGTCGATTTTGCGGGGTTTTGCAGTGGCGTGATAGTAAGATGCAATGGCTCGCTTAGAAGAACCATGCGCGTAATAGCTAAGCAGAATGCCGAAGGCTTTTTTGTCAATTTTGAGAGCGGAATCTACGACCTGAGAAATCAACATTCCATCATCATCATTGCACATTGGGCGCGTCGGTGTTCCGCTTGGCTCTACGGTTGCCATGTACTGAGCTATAACGCTGCTCATGCGTTTCTCTAATCGACCTGAGTAAACCCATGCTCCCCACAGTTCCAGCCAGCCATTAATCCAATCATGCTGCTCTTTGGTGAGTTCTAACTGCCTTATGTTCATCGCTTACCCCACCTGTTCTTCCCAATATCACCGCGAGCTGTCATGAATACGCCATTCACTATTGCGTGGTGCTTGGCCTCTTTGTCGTTGAGATATTTTGATATGGTTTCTCTGTTGATGTGTAGGCGTCGTGCTAGCTCGCTCTGATTGCCGTATGTATCGACTAGCATGTCGGGTATGGTTCGGATTTCGGCATTCATATCCCCTCCAGTTCGGTAATGACCACTTCCAGCTTGCCGCCCTTCACTAACTCCCCGCGCCGCACTCGGAAATCATCAATCTGCTCGTCGTCTTCCATGAATCCAGCATGCACAAGCGAATCAAAGACGGCCTTTTGCAAGTTGTCTAAGTCTCGGCGGCGTTTGTCTGGTACGTGGGCAGTGATTGAGAATTTGAGTCTGGAGGTGGTGTGAATATCGAGGTTTTGTTGCTGGATGATGGTGATAATGCTTTGTCGGTACTTTGTGCCTTTCTCGCTGATGTAGTGCCGTTGCCTTGCGTGTCGCCAATATGTGTTTAGGCTCGGCGGGTACGGCAGCGTTAGCCGGTATTCCCTCATAGTTTCAGCTTTCCCTCTGCAATCAGCGCGGCCTGAGTTCGTATTACTCCCTCAAGGTGTGCCATATGCGCTTCACCGGCGTCTGTACGCCTTGTCCTGCGGTCTATTTCATCGTGACATGCAGAGCATGCCCAAGCGCCGAATAAGTCGTTAGGCTTCATCCCTACGCCGCACAATCCAGCCATTCGATAATGAGCTAGTACTACCGTCTCACTATTGCCGTTACATATGCCGGGCAACCGCACTTGGCATTCTCGGCCTTGGGCTTCTTTCCGAAGGTTAGCCATTCTCACTCTCCTTCATCATCAGGTAGACGATCATGGCATCTCGAAGAGGCTCGCTATCACTGTCACTATCCCAATTGATGTCGATGCAGTATTCTTTCAGAATCGGCCATGCATCTGATGGGCAGCTAGTAAAACTGAAACCATGCTGCGCCCTGCTCAACTTGCCGTCGTTAATCACAAATACGGCGCGACCAGAGATATCGAAACAAATCCAATCTTTGAGTTCGGGGTGACGTGAGATTGCTACTAATTTATTAATCTCAAAGTCACTCATCTTGCTGTAGTTACGTGAGGTTGCTATCAGTCGGTTTATTTCATCGTCGCTTATCTTGCTGTAATCAGTCATGTCTATTCCTTGCTCGCACTCTCAGCCAACGCACATCGTGAAGGTGGGCGCTGTAGTTGAAAGTCACTGTTGATATGGGTTGGGGTTTACTGCGTGGAGTGGATTTGTTGAAGATTAAGTTGTCTATCGTTATTCGTGTCGGACTTCGCTGTCGCTTCATGCTGCTGAACTCCTGTTGTGTTGTTGAGCCCAGCGCATCGCGGCTATGGCATCATCACCGAACTTAACGTTATGCTCTGCACCAAATGCCTGTATCAGCTCTATCAGGTCACGCATTTCACCCACAGTCATTCGACTAGTTGATTGCCCAAGCACAACAAAGCCGCCCTCAATACCCGGTGCTGACCGTTGGCCTTTGAGTGATGCGGTGAATATGTGCTTCCAGTCTTCACTGCTGAGCGTTAACCCATGCCAAATGACTTGCTCACTGATATCGTTAAGCATTGCCCATAGGCGCGCGTTCTGGTCTAGGGTTCTGGTTCGCTCTTGGATGGTTACTACGAGGGGTGAATCTGGATTGACTGGGAGTGACTGGATGAACTGGATGGCGTTTTGCTGTCGGTGTCGGTCTATCAGAAAATAGGCCTGTTTATTCATCACTCCCCCTTAACCTTGATGCCAGCTGCGCGGATCGCTTTAATTGCATCTTCCTTAAAATTGAATACACCATCTGACCAAACATATCTCTCACCGCTATCGATTTGCTTCAGGCTTGGCAGCTCCACCTCCACCGCCTCGCGGCTTGCTTGCCATGCCCACCACTGACCATCAATTATCTCGTCCGTGTAACCATCATCACAACGCAGACATTCCCAGCCATCCATAGGCTCGCATTCGTTATTTTTTTCCCATGCCGCTTCAAACTGTTCACGACCTGTCATGATTATCTCCACTCCGATGCTTGCTTGTTGTCATTCTGATTGGCAGCGTACCGGCGCGCGGCCTCATCCTGTTCAATGTTGACGAAGTGTCCATTCTTCCATCCCATGTAAAACGTCTTTGGCTGGCCAGAACGATATTTCCCAACGATGATTTCGGCGATCCCCTTCATGTTGCTGTTGTCGTGATAAACCTCATCGCGGTACGGGAAGATAATCACGTCTGCATCCTGCTCGATCGCCCCTGAGTCCTTCAGGTCTGCCAGAGTTGGGCGCTTGTCAGGTCGAGTCTCAACACCACGATTAAGCTGTGAGAGCAAGATAACGGGTACTTTGCTGCGCAGGCTGAACTGCTTGAGCTTCCGTGTAATCTCTCCGATCGCTATGTCGTTACGCTCTGCCTTTGGCTTTTTCATCAGGCCGAGGTAGTCGATAGAAACAAAGCTGAGGCCGCCGTCCATGTTCAACCGTTCGGCATGTGAGATTATTTCATCAACGCTCATCGCCTCATCAAGCACATAGTTCTCTTCGCCCTGAAGCATGCCGGTGGCGGCTGTTAGTCGAGTGAACTGCTCGGGGATCATATCCAGAGGGTTACGCAGTGCGCCGATAGCTAGACCAGAGCGATCCGCAACATGGCGTTCGACGACCTGCATCTCTGACATCTCCATGGAAATCATTAGGCCGCGTCCTTTCTGGTGACCAATTGAGTTGCCGATGTTGATCGCCAGTTCCGTTTTACCCATACCCGGTCGCCCAGCGATGATTATCAGGTCAGTGCGATCGAATCCCCCGTACTCGTTATCCATCGGCTCAATACCGGTTTTGAGATACAAGCCTGACTCAGCGCCTTTCATGCGTTTCTCCAGAACATCCATGTAGTCCGGCAGTAGGTCACCAATCTTGCGCGGCAGCCGGTCATTGGTTTCGAATTGCAGGTTCGATAAAATACCGCTGACTTCGGCGATCCGCTCGTTTAGGTCATGAGTGCCAGCTTCACGAAGCAACGAAGCCGCCTTGGTTAACTCAGCCTCCCCCTTTCGCAACATCCAGCACTGGCGAACACGCTTAGCCCACGCCTTGATGTTTGCAGCAGACTTGCAGCGGGCAGATACCGACAAAACCAGATCCCGAGTTTCACCAGCCACCCCCTCCTGAACCGTAAACGGGTCAATCGGTTCGCACTTGTTCAGCAGCGCAACGATAACGCGGTACATGTTCTGCAAGTGGAAGTTCGCAAAAGCCTCGGCAGGCAGCTTCCCTGCGATTTCAAGGCAATCAACGTGGTCACCCTTGATAATCATTGAGCCAATCAGCTGCTCTTCAAAATCGTAACTGTCCATCAATCCTCCCTCGTCAAAATTTCATCAATTTTTTCTTGCCTCAGCGCTGTCTCGATCCCGTACTTCTTGCCATCAGGATTCTCACCGCAAGCCCATTTTGTTGGTGTGTACCCATGGGCTAGATAACCGTTCAGGAACGTGTTTATCTCCGTAGGTTGAGCTTCTAGGTCTTTGCACTGCTTCAGATAAGATTGCCATAGGCGCTTTAGGCCTTTCTCGACCGTCGCCGATACGCTAATGATTTTTGGTAGGCCGTACTTCTCAGCCTTGGTGTTCCAAGTTTCTTTCAGCCGATCACGGTCAAATGGTGGCATGGCGGCTCTTGGATTTGCTCCCTTAGCTCGAGGGTTAGTTCCTGCTTGACGGGGTGTTTTTTTGCTCACATCCAGCAAGCCCACATCGTGGGTTTGGGTATGTTTTAATTCTTGTTTAATAACTTCTTGTTCATGTACTCCGCACTTACCTTCGGAGTTACCTTCTGGTGAATGGCTTAAAGCCGCGCCAGCACTGGGTTTGTTACCCTCGCTATTACCTCCGGATTTACCTCCGGCATCATTACCTCCGGCTATACCGCTTAAAGCCGCGCCAGCACTGGGTTTGTTACCTTCGGCACCATTTTTGTGGTTATTCCCATTTTCTTGATCAGCTATGAGCTGGTAATCGCTATAGTTTGTGATTGATATCACTGTCCCATGGCGGTTACCTGAATAACTCAACATGCCCTGTGATACAAAAAAGTCCAACATTCGGCGAACCTGCTGAGGGCTTTTCTCTTTACCTTCTGCATCGCGTAATTTTCGACACAATAGGTCATATTTGGTGACCAACTGCCCCGCCGCCAATGACCATTCGACACCGTTAAAGCTAACTGTACGGGGTTTGTGAGTGGCTTGACCGATCAGCCTGACCCATAAGGCCAACTTACCAACATCAAGCGCCCAATCAGCGGAGAGGAGACTTCTGAATAGGGCAAAGTGCCCCATCTTCTGGTTCTCCATCCTGATACTCCTGACGACCGTTTTATCAACAAAGTTCGCATAAGCAACGTTACCCATCGTTCTTACCCTCACTGGCTTTCTTCTCTGGTAGCAAAGCCTTTAACTTCTGAATAAATCCCAAGTTAACCGAGCGTAAAAACTGATCTCTTATGATGCTTTTATGAGTACTTTGCTGGACATATCTCCAGTCTTTTTGCATACTAACCTCCTGTGAATGAGCTCAAAAATTCATAGTGATCTGAGAGTCGTCAGCTGTTCCCGCAGTTGGCGACTTTTTCTTTTGTGGCAATACCGATTCCACAGCCTGACGCGCTACCTCACGAATCAAACTGGTTTCCCATACCTTCTCTAGCAGTACGAACATCGTTGCCATGTCGCGGATATTTAGGCGGCTTACTTTCGATTCGTGCCACCCTGCTTGCTTTGCTAACTCTCGGTTAGTCTTCTGCATCATCCGGCAGCGGAGTTCTGTCTCCACTTCGTTGATGCGCTTGCTATAACTTGCATGTTCCATTGATTAAAATTTCCGTGTTGAATAAATAGTTACACCACCGGTTGGTGGTTGGGTTTTTCACCAAACGCCTTTTCGGCATAGGGTGAGAGATCAGATTGTTTAAAGAGCGGTGTTGCTTAAGCTGCTTGATCCGGATGAGGGAACAAGTGCGGTAAATCAGGTCGAATTTCGTAAGCCTGAATTTCTCCACCAGTAGCATTCACGACATGATCTACATGCTCTGGTGACACCTTCGCCTTATTGTGAAGCCACTTATAAACCGCCTGCTGACTGAGACCGCAAGCAGCGCCAAGTTTTTTCTGAGAACCAACTAAGGCAATGGCGGTTTTAATTACATTATTCATAACAACCTCCATTGTTTATCAAAACAAATAATAAAACCAAGGTTGTTATTAGTCAACAACTACAGTGCTTTTGATTGTAAACAACCGAGGTTGTACTATTACCGCATGAAAATGACACTTGCTGAAAGATTGAAGCTTGCGAGAAAGCAATCCGAGTTATCCCAAGGTAAATTGGGAGAAATGGTTGGTATATCTCAGGCTGCAATCCAAAAAATAGAATCTGGGAAGGCTTTGAAATCAACAAAGCTTGTTGAGCTTTCTCGCGCATTAAAGGTTCGCCCTGAGTGGTTGGCGGAGGGGATAGAACCAATGCGGGGAGATGTTGCGATCATTGATAGTAGGGAATCATCCATACCACCTGAAAGCGAGTGGGGAACCGTTGATGCATGGGATAGCAAAACCCCATTACCCGATGATGAGGTAGAGGTGCCATTTTTAAAGGATATAGAATTTGCATGTGGTAATGGAAGCTTCTGTGACGAGGACTACAACGGCTTTAAGTTACGATTTTCAAAAGCTACTCTCCGTAGGGTAGGGGCTAACACGGATGGGTCAGGAGTTCTATGTTTCCCTGCGCGCGGCAATAGCATGGAGCCAGTGATACCAAATGGCGCAACCGTAGCTGTTGATACTGATAATAAGCGCATAGTTGATGGTGAGTTATACGCCATAAACCAAGATGGACTAAAGCGCATAAAACAACTTTATCGTAGGCCGGGTGGCATTGTTGAGATTAGGAGCTTTAATCGTGACGAGCACCCTGATGAATCTGCAATGGAGAATGAACTGGAGATTATAGGGTTCGTATTCTGGTACTCCGTGATTCGTTATCGTAGATAGCCAACCTTCCGTGATGCTGGTTTAGCCCAGTGGCCTGAGGATACGTTCTAGTCGTAGCTAACATGACAACAAACCACGAAAAAATTTAAAGCTTAAAAAGGGAAGTATTATGTCTGATGTTAAGAATATAACGCCGGAACAGCTAGCTCTAAAGGTAACAATGGAAATGCTGATGGAACACCTTGAAGAGTCACAATCAAAGGATCCTGAGTTCGTTTGCCCAGTTTGTCACAAGTCATCTTTTACAGTTCCAGTATCATCAAAAGACCCAACAAAACCGATGATTGTTACAATGCCGCTTCCTCACTCAGAAGGTAGAGGAATATGGAACTTCCAAATTATGTGCAACATCTGCGCTCATTCAATGTATTTCAATACAGGTAAAATCTGCTCATTATTAAAAGAAAAAGGTAAAATATGAATTCCGGTTGCTTTGATGAGTTTATCTGGGCTACCGATGAGAAGAAAAAGTCATCAGGGAAAAAGGCCAAACGTGCTAAACTAGAAAATCAAGATGGCAGCAGTATGTTTGTTGCTGAGTTCGTAACCATTAAATACGAGGAGGAACAGATGAGTAATCAATCACCACATTTGAAAGTTCCTCTGACTTTCAAATCAGCATTATGGTTGTCACTTGGCGTTATCACTATCGTAATCGCATCTGCATGGACTGCCTTTACTTATCTCGATTCTAAAATTGAGTCTTCACGTATTAATACAGAAGCTAAAATAGAAGCTCTTGGCGCTGACACTAGAGCGCACTTCGAGTCATCTAGACTAGAAGCAAAAACTGATAACTCTGCTATTAATGCACAACTTCAAGCCATATCAAACAGCATGGCTGAATTGAACGGAAGACTATCTAAAGACTCGAAATAACCCCGCCGCCGAGCGGGGTTTTTATTGCCCTCACTCCTTCATCGCCTCCGCTGCCATTATGTACGTCGCCCTTCTCTTTTCGTCATACTCAATCTGCGCGAAAGATTCCAACATCGAAATGATGTACTCCTTCGTCACCTCTTGCTTGTAAGACACCAGATTCAGCGTTGCCTTTCCCACCGCTTCGCATAGGTCGTTATAGCCGATCGCGTTCTTATCCATATGACCTCCTGTTTTGCTCACTTTATCACCATAAACCAAATATTTCTCAGTTTTGATTGAAAATAAAAAACAACAAAAACAACCAAATAAAACAAAAAAGGATTAAACCGAAAAATAAAACAACCATCGTTGTTGACACAATAACAACTATGGTTTTAAATAACCACACCAACACGGCAGCACACCAGATCACCGGAAGCTGCCAGCTCTTTAACAATCTGATGCTTTACCACTTTATGCCGAGAAGGTGTTTAGTGTGAAAAATGTCAGTTACAGGTCGTTTATATAGCGGCCTGTGCCGGACAAATGGAGGTTCTTATGAATGCAAGAGAACGATGCAGGGCTAAGCGCCATGCGATACGAGAAAAAGAACGGATGATTGCAGCAGCTACAGGTTGCAACTACCGGACTTCATTGCCTGCCTCATTATACGCAGCGGGTCACCGTAAGAGCGAGAGTGTGACAGCGAGGTAGTTTCCTACCTCGTTTTACTAACCTTTAGGCTTAGGTGGTTTGGGTGTTGGGCGGGGAATAGCGTGATTGGGGACTATATCTCTACAGGTCATTGTGTTCACTTAAACAATTTACCGGTGAGGGTTATCTCCGGCAAACCATGCAATAAAACGTTTCGTCCGAGATAAGTTCTGGTCTTGGTCTTCATCGTAACCCTTTCTGATATTTGTTCTAACCAATGCAATATCTGAAAGGATCAGCCACGGCCTTAGGTCGTTGTCTTCTAACTCTACAAGCTTATCTAGTAACTCATCATCTGAATATCTGCTCTCCAGTGTTAAGAGCTTCAAATACTCTCTACTCTGGCG
Organism: Obesumbacterium proteus; assembly: GCF_001586165.1. Classification (NCBI taxonomy): domain Bacteria; kingdom Pseudomonadati; phylum Pseudomonadota; class Gammaproteobacteria; order Enterobacterales; family Hafniaceae; genus Obesumbacterium; species Obesumbacterium proteus. The sequence goes on from NZ_CP014608.1 coordinate 4,318,246, forward strand.
AGATGAATGTTCTGATGATTTAGCAAACTGATATGTCATCTGAATTGCGGTCAGAACAGCGACAGCCAAGCCATACCAAAACGCACCTTGGACTCCTGAAAAAACAGCCGAACCGAGGATGAGAAGAATTAGCGAAATAAGCTTATCAATTCGCCAAGTTAGTGAACTAAATAGGTGTTCGAAGTTGTATGAATACTCAATTCTGTAAAGCAGTTCTTCTCTGTCCATTTTTCCTCTGATTCAGCTATTTGCCACCTTCTGGTTTTGGCTGAGGCTTCGGTTGAGGCTTCGGCTGCATACGTGGTGGCATATGGTCTTGTTTAAAGTCTTTCATCGTTAAAATCCTTTGTACTGTTGGGGTGATGAAAGATTACACGTTTTTTTGCTGTTGGGGAATGGCAAGAACCACTGCCGCCTGAGGTGGTTAAGACAGTACAGGCATTAATTATTGGCGTAGATAAACGGGCGCCAGAAGATTCGCGGGAAGAGCATTCCCTTAATTTAGAGAGGTAGGTATGGAATTTAAAGAATTGCCAGAATATGCACAGGTTATTGCTTTAGAGGCCTTAAAAGATTTAATCGTTCAGGGTCCTGTTCACGAAAAAGAGCCAGCCGAAAAACTGGCTCATGCGGTTCAAGTGGCATTCGTGAAGATTTTTACGAATTAGCCTTCCTTCTTCAAGTGTTCAAGAAATGCAGAGTAAGCTTTTTTAACATCAAAAACACCAGTACCTACTCCTGATATAGGCCCTGTCTTTCCTGCTCTTATAAGCTCAATAACCAATTGAAGAGCTGCCTGCTCTGGGTTTGATTTTGGGTCGACAATATCCGACATTTTCCAATTCCTTACTTTGACTGTGGAATAACCAAAATATCAGTTTTCCTTGACTGTGGAAAGTTAGGAACCACCTCGCCTGATGTGGATAAAAGCAGGCAACAAACAATCACAGGTCGCTTAGGCGGCCTTTTTTATTGGGTGAACAAGGGGTGTGAGATGAATACCGCAGATTTACGCAAGATTCTTGATGAACACAAAATTTGGATTGAGTCGTTTGGAGAAAACGGATCACGTGCCAACCTGTGCGGTGCCAACCTGCGCGATGCCAACCTGCGCGATGCCAACCTGAGCGGTGCCGACCTGTGCGGTGCCGACCTGCGCGATGCCGACCTGCGCGGTGCCAACCTGTGCGGTGCCGACCTGTGCAGTGCCGACCTGCCAGATCACACGTTCGTAATCATGGGGCATAAATATCCAATCACCATCACCAATGGTGAATATGTTCGAGCAGGATGCCAGAACCATACAGTTGCAGAGTGGCGCAAGTACAGCAAACAGGAAATTGCTGATATGAATGGACGTTCAGCACTGCGCTTCTACCCTGAGCTGCTAGATATCATAGATTTTTATCTTGGTAAGGGTGAGCGTCCAAATTGGCTTAAAGAGCCAAGTGAAGAAACTGAGGCCGCCTAGCGGTCTTTTTTATACCCAGAATGGAGATAGATATGAAGCACACACTAAAAGTTTATAAAGATTCCAAAGAATACCCTGATTACATGAAAGTCCGTTTTGATAAAACAAGCATAGGTAAATCATTCCTGTTTAATGGTCACCGATGGGCGTATGAGCATAGTACATTCGATGATTCTGGCAATTACGACCTGCTTTATCGTTTCGACGATGAGCCATACCCAGAGGAAAAATCAAATTCTGTAGATGAATTAACTGCTCGCGATTACTTCGCATCGAAGGCGCTCGGCCTGTGTTATGCGGACTACCTTAACTACGCCGCTGAGAATGGTGTTCAAGAAGGCTGGAGAGATGGCGTAGCGAAGGATGCTTATCTAATGGCCGACGCAATGTTAAAAGCCCGTGACGAGTAATGCACCTAGCAGGTATTCACTGAGTATCTGCTGTGAGCAATCCCGCTCATAACTGGAGAATGACTGCTCTGGTTAGCTGACACGTTTTGCCCCTCTCGTTAGGGGCTTTTTTATACCCGCTTCATCGCAAAGCGTAGGCGTTTTGCAATGAAACCAACAAAGGAGATCGCCAGTGAGCGAGATTACAGATTTAGTCGTCATTGAGAAGACCAATGCTCTAGCGGTCTTCACCAGCCAAGAGCAGCTAGACCCACTTATTGAGGCTATCGAGAAAGAGGCTCGCAGTCTGGTGCCGGATTTATCGACAAAGAAAGGCCGAGACGCTATCGCATCTATGGCACATAAAGTTGCCCGTTCGAAAACTTATATCGACAACGCTGGTAAAGACCTCGTAGCCGAACTAAAGGCGCTGCCAAAGCAGATTGATGAAAGCCGCCGATTAGTGCGTGAGCGGCTGGATGCGCTGAAGGATGAGGTTCGACGACCACTTACTGAGTGGGAAGCTGAGCAGGAGCGTATCAAGGCCGAGGAAGCCATGAATGCCATGCATGAAGAAGCGCTGGTAATGAATTCAGAGTTCGACCGCCAACGCGCAGCCAAGATTGAAGCCGATCATGAAATGGCTTTACTCATGAACGAGAAGATTGACCGTGAGCGCGAAGAAGCACGACAGAAAGCCGAGCAAGCCAAACGCGAGCATGAAGAACGTATTAAGCGTGAGGCCGAAGAGAAAGCACGGCGCGAAGCAGATGAAGCGGCAAAGCGTGAAATCGAAGCGGCAGCAGCCAGAGAACGTGAAGCGACATTGGCGAAGGAACGCGCCGAACGTGAAGCCAAGGAGCTGGCGGAGAAGGCGGAGCGCGACCGCATAGAGGCGGAGCAGCGAGCCGAACGCGAGAAGCAGGAAGCCGCTGAGCGTGCTGAACGTGAAAAGCAGGAAGCCATTGCCGAAGAGCAACGAAAAGCTCACGAAGAAGCCGAGCGAATTAAGCGTGAAAACGAGCAGAAGGAACAGGCTCGATTAGCTGAAGAAAAGCGCATCAAGGATGAAGAAGCTCGCCGCGCCGCAGATAAAGAACACCGCAAAATAGTAAACAACAAAGCACTACAAGACCTTATCTCCGCAGGTGTGCCGGAAGAATGCGCCAAGCTGTGCATCACGGCTATAGCCAAAGGCAACATCACCGCAATCAGCATCAACTACTAATCAATCAAACAGGAGTAACCCCATGCAAGAACTCAGCTTTGCAGGGTGCCCTCGCATGGGCACTCTTCGCGAATCACAACTAGATCGTATCGTTCGTATCGTCACTCAATTCTTCTCACCACTCTGGAGCAAATAACTATGACTGATTTCATGAGAGAACCACGCCGAATCCAAGCGGTGAGAGCTTGTCGATTTCTGCGCTGGGTTAAACGACTTCCCGTAGTTAAGCACTTATTTATCAAAGGTGATCCGCTATGAACATCACATGCACATCGCTCGCTAGCAAGCATGGAGTGCGTCAAGGCGAGTTCGTAATGGAGTTGCAAGGCGTTTCCATAGCTGAGCAGCCAAACAGCGAGAAAGAGCTTAGAGAGCTTCTGGCGGGTATGGATATTCAGACTATTTGTGAATACCTGAATGACATGGGATTCACGGTAACCAATAAGCAGGCGTCAGCATGAACCAAACAATAGACCCACTGGAACAGCAGTTACTCCAGTGGATGCGATCACCAGAGATGATTCCGGTGATGAACGACCAGATTGCTCAACTAGAAGCAGTGGCAGATCACCGTACAAACATGCAAGAGAAAAGGATGGGAATTAATGAGTGTGCTCAGAGTTATTGATACAGAGACATGCGGGTTGAATGGCGGTGTTGTTGAGGTGGCAAGTGTGGATATTGAGAACTCCTTATCCATCATTAATCCAATGAGTGATTTCGTTAAACCAGACCGCCCTATCGAATTCAGCGCAATGGCCATTCATCACATCACAGAGGATATCGTTGCTGATAAGCCATTGATTGATGATGTGGTTGGTCGCTATCAAGGTGCTGATTTCTACATAGCCCACAACGCAAACTTTGATAAAGGCGTACTTCCAGAAATGGGCGGAGAATGGATATGCACAAGAAAGTTAGCGGCGCGTCTTTATCCAGACCTTGATAGCCACGCCAACCAGTTCCTACGTTACGCGCTTGGGCTTGATGCGTGGGTTCCTGAAAACCTACACGCCCACCGTGCGCTATATGATTGCTATGTAACTGCTGCACTTTTTATTCGCATCTCACGTGATTCGTCTTGGTCAGTTGAAGAAATGCTAGAGATCAGCTCTCAGCCAGTCCTACTAAAAACACTGAGAATTGGGAAGCACAAAGGTAAGACGTTCGCTGAGGTAGCAAAAGAGGATCCTAGCTGGCTCAAGTGGGCTTTAAGCACCATCAGCGACATGTCAGATGACATGCGATTTACGATACAACACTACCTAAGAGATTAATTTAATGAAATTTGAAAAAGCCATGAGAAAGAAAGCCAAGCTACGGCTGGCACTTACTGGGCCAAGCGGGGCTGGGAAAACGTATAGCGCCCTTGTTATCTGTAAAAGTATGGGGGGAAAAACGGCAGTTATAGATACAGAGAAAGGGAGCGCGTCACTTTACTCAAATGAGTTCGATTTCGATGTTCTTGAATTAGACCCGCCATTTAGCCCCGAGAGATTTATTGAGGCTATAGCAGCCGCCGAAGCTGCTGGGTATGACAACCTTGTTATTGATTCTATCTCTCACGAGTGGGGTGGCGTTGGTGGTTGTCTTGATGATCTGGATACGATCGCAAAAACAAAATTCAAAGGAAACACACACGCGGCATGGAGTGCATTAACCCCGCGACATCGCAAGTTCCTTGATTCAATACTACGAGTGAATTGCCATGTCGTAGCGACTATGCGAAGCAAGACTGAAACAGCGCAACAGGAAGGTAGCAAAAAGGTCGTAAAACTTGGCATGAAATCTGAGCAACGCGATGGTGTTGAATACGAGTTCACAACCGTTCTTGATATTAACCACGAAACTCACACAGCCACAGCATCCAAAGATAGGACAGGTCTTTTTTCCAATGTGGATTACACGGTAATTGACGATTCGGTAGGGAAAAAGCTTGTCGATTGGCTTAACGATGGAAGAACTAAAGCTGAAATAGACTTAGCCCACTTCGTTCTTGTTGCTGAGAAGTCCCAATCATTTGATTCCCTGAAGTCTGCATGGGCTGAGGCTTACCGTTCATTGAGAGATACGCCAGAACAAGCCAAGGCACAAGAAATATACGAAGCAAGAAAATCAGAACTATTACCAACTGAGGAAGCTGAATAAATGGCGAGCAGAGGCGTAAATAAAGTAATCCTTGTCGGGAATTTGGGAAATGATCCAGAAGTTCGATACATGCCTAACGGAGGCGCAGTCGCAAACATCACGCTAGCCACATCAGAGAGCTGGCGTGACAAACAGACTGGCGAGCAGAAGGAAAAAACTGAGTGGCATCGCGTAGTGCTATTCGGAAAGCTGGCTGAGGTTGCTGGTGAATATCTGCGTAAAGGTTATCAGGTTTATATCGAAGGTGCTTTGCAGACTCGTAAGTGGACAGATCAGGCTGGTGTTGAAAAATACACCACTGAGATTGTTGTAAACGTTGGCGGCACCATGCAGATGCTGGGTGGACGTCAAGGTGGCGGTGCGCCTATGGGCGGCGGTCAGGCACAGGGTAATCAGTTCAGCGGCGGCTTACTGCCAGCGGCTCGCCCTCAGAGCACTCCAGCAGCTCAGCCACAAAGCAATGAACCTCCAATGGACTTCGATGACGACATTCCTTTCTAGCAGGTAACAATCATGACGCCGCAGAGCATCCTGCGCGTCCTCAGCCAGCACCCCGACAATAACATCACCGAATTCCACAGAGCGCTTAACTCAGTGGGCGGCAAGCTATTGGGCGGCGGTGCTACTGGCGGGGTGACGCTGAATTATCACGAGCCATATTACACATGGCGAAATTTTCTTGAATCCACTCACATCAAATACAACCACATTGGCCGCATTAGAGCATATCTGGACGCAGAGCCATGGGGGAATGTGAATCTTGGTGGAACTATCTACCGACTAAAGCCTGACGTTGATATCGACGCGGCTATTTCTGCGCTAAGTATGGCCGCATAGGAGATATTCATGAACAACCTACCAATTCAGACCTACGAATCAGTAGTTCAGCAGCGTGATGCGCTGGAGAAGAAGCTGGCTGAATTAGGCAAAGAGAATGCCTATCTACTACCAAGTGCTGCTAGTGAGCTTAATACGTCATGGATGCTGCATAAAACAATGCTTGGGGCTCAAGTCGCCCTTTTCTATGTAGTCAATGGAGACTTTCAATCAGCGCGTGATTGGTTGGAGGGAACAACTGACGAAGCAGGAGCAGAGATTCCTGACGGAATGACCATTCCTGAGCTTCAAGAATGGTTCGATAGCCAGATGGTGAGCAATGACGGGAATAACGGTTTCCTTAGCCACAAACAAGCAGAGGAAGCGATTAAAACAAGGGTTCCAGCCACCGACGCATTCACCCGTGAGCTGATGGCAAAAGGTGTTGATGCTTTAGCTGTGAAATACAGAAACATGATTGAAACCATGCATCCAGATACCATCGCATACGGTGCATTAAAGCAAGAGTTTGAGTCGGTAATCAAAGAGGCTAATAAATTCGCCGCCCAGCTTCGCAAGGGGATTAATGATGCACAGTAACAGCAAAGAGCTAAATACAAATTCACAGGAAAATAAAATGAAAAAGTTTGAATTGGTTGCAGAGTTATCTAAAGAGTTTTTTGGTCGCAAATTATTCCGCATTCGTGCGCTGATTTCATTTGGCGATATTTGCAAGGGTGACTTAGGCGGCTGGGTTGAAAAAGAAGAGTGTGTGGATCAGTCCGGCAATGCGTGGGTGTCCGGCGATGCGCGGGTGTCCGGCGATGCGCGGGTGTACGGAAATGCGCGGGTGTACGGAAATGCGTGGGTGTACGGCGATGCGCGGGTGTCCGGCGATGCGTGGGTGTACGGCGATGCGCGGGTGTACGGAAATGCACTGGTGTCCGGCGATGCGCGGGTGTCCGGCGATGCGCATCATATTACTGTCTCGCCAATCGGATCAGAAGGTGGTTATTTAACGGCTTTCCGTCAGAAAGATAACTCTATCGTTGTTAGTCGTGGTTGCTTCTCTGGATCTATCGAGGAATTTGAAAAGGCAATAAATGCTACTCATGGCGATAGCAAATATGCAGAGCAATACAAAATTGTGATTTCGCTAATTAAATCTCGACTAGAAGCCGTGGAGCAGAGTAATGACTAAGCTAACGACTGAGCGGTTAGAAGAAATAGCAAAACTGGAAATAACTGAATTTAGCAATGGAATGGATATTGCGAAAGATGCATATCAATCAGTTGGCAGCTCTGAGATTGTCTTAATGGCTCGACAGCTTCTGGCATACGAACAAGCTGCTGAGCATCCGGCAGCGCGGATCACATGGGACGGGTCTGAGTTCAGCGTGAGTAATGTAAGCGAAGATTTTTTATACGGTGGCACTGCTGTCTATCTGGCACCGGTATTACCTAAACAGCCTGAACACTCACGCCAGCACTTTGAAAGCCTATGCAATCAGTTTTGGAATTGGGCTGAGTTAGACGAAATCGATCAAGATGAAGAACCGCGTCTTGAATGGAATGGTTCTAACTATACCCACCGCGTAACCGCTGCGCTGTGGAAAATGTATCAAGCAGCACCCGCACAACCTGTAATACCAGAACAGCCAGACGCTCAAGATTTAGAACTCTATATAGACATGCTCGAAAATAGCGATAGCGACGATCAGGACGGGGAATTAAACAACACTCAGCTAATTATGTGGCTCAAAGAGTTACAGCGCCGCCGCACGCTACCAGCACAACCAGCCAATGGAGATAAGCAATGAACAATATCATCAAATTCACAGGCAGTACTGACTGGTCACGCGACAAAGTTATCGATCATTTAGAGCGCTGTCAGATGGCTTCGTCTGTAACGATGCCGGCAGAAGGTCTTGAGCACTTACTCATGCAAGTATTGCGGTACATCGATTCGCAGAAACCAAAATCACAAAGGGTAAGCGAGTCTTGCAAAGCAGGAAACGACATTATTGCAGAACGTCAGCGTCAAATCATAGAGGAAGGATGGACGGCAGAACACGACGACGAGCATGCAGAGGGAGAAATAGCTTCAGCGGCTGCGTGCTATGCGTTATTTGCTAACGATCAGGGCTTCTCAACTCCGGCACATTGGCCGTGGGGTAAAGAGCGGTGGAAGCAGGCTGGCCAGCGCAGGGATTTAGTTAAAGCCGGTGCTCTCATTCTCGCTGAAATTGAACGTTTAGACCGCGCAGCCCCAGCACAGGAGAGCGAATAATGAGTAAGCGCAGATCTACAAGAAAGGCAAAAGCGGCCTTGTCCGAACTAAGTATTATTTTCTTAGCGTGTGGTTTTAGTCGCAAGCGCAACCGTGTGAGATTGCCTGTTTTTTCTATGTCAGCACAGGAGCAGAAATAGATGCTGATAGCTGGTTATATCCTTCTAGTCAGCGCCTGTGGATTAGATGCTTGCGACGCCCTCCCCGTTACACCTGAAGTCATGCCAAAAGAAACCTGTGAACAATGGATAAAGCTGATTCATGAGAAGCGGCCTAACCACGTTCTAATGTGCTTACCAGTTAACAAAGATTAATAGCCGCTAACCAGCGGCTTTTTTATTGCCTAAGTTTGGAGAAAACATGCAAATCGAAATCGGCGAATACGTCATTACGAGTGACACATACAACCTGATTCTTAACGAGAAAAAGGTAGCAAAGGAAGGTAAATCTGCAGGTGAAGAGAGGCTTCAGTCCATCGGGTTCTACTCAAAAATCTCCACGCTTATCTCTGCATTAATTCAGCGCGAGGTTCTGCTCTCTGACGCCCAGTCATTGCAGGCAATGCAGCAATTAATAGAGCGAGTTTCATTGCAGTGTGAAAAGGCTTTCAAGGACTTTAACAATGCGACACATCATCAAGGGTAATCCAGAGCGTAAAGAAAGAGCGGCGATGAAAGCTGCTCTCGATATACATCAATCCAAGTACGGCGACTATGGGCCAACCAAGAAAGGCGTCACGTACACAATCAAAGTTAGCGAAGAGAAATTCTTCATCGAGATTATCAACCGAGAGAAATCATATGTGGCTACATCGATGATGCGGCCTAGGGATTTATCCAAAGTGTGGGGGAGTGCAGCGTGAATAAATACAAACTGATTTATGCAGACCCACCGTGGACATATCGCGACAAGGCAGCCGATGGCGAGCGGGGAGCATCATTCAAATATCCCACGATGAGCATATTGGATATATGCCGTTTACCGGTATGGGACTTAGCTGATGAATCTTGTCTGCTGGCAATGTGGTGGGTGCCAACTATGCCGGCCGAAGCGTTGAAGGTGGTCGATGCTTGGGGATTTAGATTGATGACTATGAAGGGATTCACATGGCACAAGACAAATCGACGTAAAGGGAACAGTGCGATCGGCATGGGCCACATGACAAGAGCTAATAGCGAAGATTGTTTGTTTGCGGTTCGTGGTCGGCTGCCAGAGCGATTTAACGCAGCAATATGCCAGCATCAAACTTTCCACCGCGCTGAACATAGCGCCAAGCCCCCAGAGTTTCGCGATCTGCTTGTTAGCTTGCTAGGCGACGTGCCTCGCATTGAGCTATTTGCGCGTCAGCAGGCTGAATGTTGGCATTCGTGGGGCAACGAGGTCGGTTGCAATATCGAGTTCCAGCAAGGAGTGAAAGCGGCATGACATGACAGCAGAACAAGACAACGCGATCCGCAATGTGGCGCGGCGATGCAACGAAGCAATGAAATCTGCAATAAAGTCCGCGCCAAAAAAAACCAACATCGACACAATCACCCGCCCCATTCTTCTCAGCCACTACGAAACCATTAAACCTCTCGGAATTCCATTCGTTAGGTTCCTTTGGACTATTGGCGTTTTGAATGGGCAGTTTGAGGATAAATGATGGAGAAATTCAGTCTAAACCGCCACGAGGCCGCCGCCTTCATTGGGATAGATAAAGACACGCTAACTCAGTGGTGCCGGTCTGGGCGCATTGCTTACACGAAGAAAAACCCTACGAAACCCAATTCCCCCTACATGTTCACTCGCACTGCATGCATTGCGGCGCTAAACAATCCGATCCAAACTGTGCCGGTGAGCGCGGTTGGTGCGACAGGAGAATCATTATGTCACTCTTCCGCAGAGGTGAAATATGGTACGGCAGCTACTCGACGCCAAGCGGCAAGCGAATTAAGGAATCACTTGGCACGAAGGACAAGCGCCAAGCGCAGGAGTTGCACGATAGAAGGAAGGCAGAGCTCTGGAGGATAGAGCGGTTAGGCGACTTTCCTGATGTGACCTTTGATGAGGCTTGCCTCAGATGGATAGAAGAGAAAGCCGATAAAAAGTCTCTTGATGATGACAAAAGCCGGATGGGATTCTGGCTAATGCATTTTGATGGGGTCAGGTTAAAAGATATTACAGAGGCCAAAATATATACGGCGATAAGCAAGATGACCAACCGGAGATATATGGCAAACTGGCTGGCTCAATCCACGGCGCTGGAAAAAAGAGGGAAAGAAGTTCCAGCGTTTTGTGATAAACAGGTGTCTACATCAACAAAGGCCAAGCACCTTGCCTTGATGAAGTCTTTGCTTAGAGCGGCTGAGCGCGATTGGAAGTGGATAGAAAAAGCTCCAATTATAAAAGTACCGCAGGTTAGAAATAAGCGCGTCCGCTGGCTGGAACCGGCTGAGGCGCAACGGCTAGTTAATGAATGCCCGGAGCCGTTAAAGTCTACGGTGATTTTTGCTCTCGCTACTGGTCTTCGCCGATCCAATATTATCAACTTGGAATGGCAACAGATAGATATGCAAAGAAAGGTAGCTTGGATAAATCCTGAAGATAGCAAGTCTGGCAAGGCCATTGGTATAGCCTTAAACAATACTGCATGTAAGGTACTACGGAATCAACTTGGACAGCACCAGAAATGGGTATTTGTTCACACCGAAGCCAAAAAGCGATCAGATGGGACATTAACGCCAGCAGTGAGGAAAATGAGGGTTGATTCCAACTCTGCTTGGCGACTAGCACTTAAGCGGGCTGGGATAGGGAATTTTCGTTTTCACGACCTGCGCCATACGTGGGCAAGTTGGCTGGTTCAGTCTGGAGTGCCGCTATCTATATTACAGGAGATGGGTGGTTGGGAGAGTATAGAAATGGTGAGACGCTACGCTCATCTAGCCCCGAATCATTTAACCGAGCATGCGAAGCAAATAGACGTCATTTTTAGCGATGATGTCCCAAATATGTCCCAGTTGGAAAATTTGGAGGTGATAGGATTTGATAAGTGATTGATTTTAATGGTACGCCCTACAGGATTCGAACCTGTGACCTACGGCTTAGAAGGCCGTTGCTCTATCCAACTGAGCTAAGGGCGCACTGAGACGGTTGAGCAGTTGCTCTCTGTCGGGTCGTGCAGCGGATTTGGATTATACGGTCAGCACAGTTTGAGTCAATGCCTTTTGTCCGTTTGATCATCCACTTGGTTATTTTATGGTTATTCTTTGCCTGACAGCACGCTTTGCATCTGACACAATAGAAGCCCTCCCCCGCTTGAACAATATTGATGGATTTCGTCACTGATGGCAGCAAAGATTATTGATGGTAAAACGATTGCGCAGCAGGTTAGAAGCGAGATGGCTGTGCGCGTAGAACAACGTTTGGCTGAGGGGAAACGCGCCCCTGGGCTGGCAGTAATATTAGTAGGCGAAAACCCTGCCTCGCAGATTTACGTCGGCAGCAAACGCCGCGCATGTGAAGAAGTCGGTATCATATCAAAATCTTACGATCTGCCGATTTCCACCAGCGAAGAGCAGCTATTAAGTTTGATTGATGACCTCAACGCCGATAACACTATCGACGGCATTTTGGTTCAGCTTCCGCTGCCTGACGGTATCGACAACGTGAAAGTGCTGGAAAGAATCAGCCCAGATAAAGACGTCGATGGCTTCCATCCATATAACGTTGGTCGTTTATGCCAGCGTTCGCCAAAGCTCCGCCCATGCACTCCTCGCGGCATTATCACGATGTTAGAACGCTGCGAAATCAACACCTATGGCTTGAATGCCGTGGTCGTTGGCGCATCGAATATTGTGGGTCGCCCTATGGGACTTGAGCTGCTGTTAGCCGGTTGCACCACCACCATCACCCATCGCTTTACCAAGGATCTGCAAAAGCACGTTGAAAATGCCGATCTGGTTGTGGTCGCCGTGGGTAAACCAGGCTTTATTCCCGGTGCATGGATCAAACCAGGCGCCGTGGTGATCGATGTTGGGATCAACCGTTTAGCCAGTGGGAAAGTCGTTGGTGACGTTGAGTTTGATGTAGCCGTTGAGCGCGCGGGTTGGATCACCCCCGTACCGGGTGGCGTTGGGCCAATGACCGTAGCAACGCTGATTCAAAATACCCTGCAAGCCTGCGAAGAGTTCCACGACATTTAAGCAGCAAACTACTCTCTATATAAGCCAGTCATTGACTGGCTTTATTCATTTATAGCGGTTGTCCACACAGCAAGATAATTCCTAGTCTTACGTCATTTCCTTGTGGATATATGATTCCGACCTATAGTTATTTATTACACATCAGCGATTGAGTCGCGAATTCGTTAACCTCAGTTGCTCCATTCACGTTCATAAACCTCATGTCATTCAATTACCTAGCTCGGAGAATATCCAACTCGTCTTCGTCAACATGATCTATACCGATAAGGAGCCATCATGCCATACCAGACAATCAATCCTTACACCGACAAACTCATCAAAGAATATCCACAGCACGACGATAAATATGTCGAATCAGCCTTAACAACCGCACACAAACTCTATAAGTCAGACTGGGCACAAGGTGATATATCTCAACGCCTTAACGTTCTGAGCAAGCTGTCTGAGCTATTTACCCAACACGAAGAAGAACTGGCGAAAACGATCAGCCAAGAAATGGGCAAACTTATCGAGCAGAGCCGTGGCGAAGTTAAGATTTGTGCTGCGATTGCCAAATATTATGCAGACAACGCCAAAGCGTTTCTCAAACCGGTCAAATACCCTTCATCACTCGGTGAAGCCTGGGTTGAACATCATCCCATTGGCATCATCATGGCGGTAGAACCGTGGAATTTCCCGTTCTACCAGCTCATGCGCGTATTAGCCCCGAATATGGCCGTTGGTAACAGCGTGATGGTAAAACACGCCAGCATCGTCCCCCACTGTGCCGAAACCTTCGAACGGATGGTCTCTCAGGCAGGAGCCCCTAAAGGCGCCTATACCAATCTGTTCATCTCACAGGATCAGGTCGCCAGCATCATCGATGACGATCGTGTCAGCGGCGTTGCCCTTACCGGTTCCGAACAGGCAGGTAGCGTAGTAGCAGCACAGGCGGCTAAAAACCTTAAAAAATCCACCATGGAACTCGGCGGGAATGACGTATTTGTGGTTCTTGATGATTGCGACCTCGACAAGGCAATCAAAGTGGGTGCTCAGGCCCGCCTACAAAATGCGGGTCAGGTGTGTACCGCTGCCAAACGCTTTATTATTCATGAAAAGATTGCCGATAAGTTTCTTGCCGGTTTTACCAAGGCGTTGGAATCCGTAAAAATGGGCGATCCGCTCGATCCGAGCACCACACTGGGGCCTTTATCGTCTAAAGGCGCATTGCAGAACTTGATTAAGCAGGTTGATAAAGCTGTCAAAAACGGCGCCAAAGCGACATTAGGCGGTAAGGCTGTAAATCAACAAGGCTATTTCTATCCGCCAACAATCCTCACAGATATCAAGCGCGATAATCCAGCCTATTTCGAAGAGTTCTTCGGCCCAGTCGCCATGGTATTTGTTGTGAAGAGTGACGATGAAGCCATCAGCTTGGCGAACGACTCACACTATGGGCTGGGGGGTGCCATCTTCACTGGTAACATTGAACGCGGCAAAAAAATGGCCTCACGCATTGAAACCGGCATGGTATTTATCAATACCTTGAGCGGTACTGCGCCAGAACTGCCGTTTGGTGGTGTAAAACGTTCAGGCTATGGCCATGAATTGGCCGATCTTGGGATTAAAGAGTTCACGAACCAAAAACTGGTCGTTGTGGCTTAACTTATTCTTGGGATTAATTCTCTGCGGGTGTGGTAACGCACCCGCATTCGTAGATTAGCTATACGCCACCGCGCGCAAACTGGCATAATAGCGCATTGCCCGCCGTATATTGATAGTCATACATTGGCTATACGATGGCTACGGCATCTCGAACGAATCACTCCCAAAGAATAAAGAGATAACACCATGGAAATCTTCCATCTGGAAAACCATCCGCACGTTGAACTGTGCGATCTACTGAAACTACAAGGCTGGAATGATAGCGGCGCAGCGGCAAAAAACGCCATTGCTGACGGCTATGTGAAAGTTGATGGGAAGATCGAAACACGTAAACGTTGCAAAATTCTTGACGGTCAGACGGTGACTTATAACGGTCAAAGCGTGCAGGTCAAAGCGTAATTGATACGCTTGATGTGAAAAAGCCGGCGGGTAAGCCGGCTTTTTTATTGGATAAATCTAACGCCTTACTTACGACGCCAAGTCGTCCCCTGCGGGCCGTCTTCGAGCACAATACCGAGCTCATTCAATTGATCACGCGCCGAATCGGCCATCGCCCAATCCTTCGCCGCACGAGCGTCGTTACGCTGTTTGATCAACGCTTCAATCTTAGCCACTTCGCCATCGTCAACCTGCGCGCCGCTTTGCAAGAATACCTCAGGGTCCTGCTCCAGCAGGCCAAGGATTTTCGCCAGCTTGCGGAGCTCTGCTGCCATAGCATTAGCCAGCGCCATATCTTCTGATTTCAGGCGGTTAACTTCACGCGCCAAATCAAACAACGCAGAATAAGCTTCCGGCGTGTTGAAATCGTCGTCCATCGCTTCGCGGAAACGCGCTTCAAAGACATTGCCACCGGCTGGTTCTGCGTGAGGATCGGTGCCACGCAGCGCAGTATACAGACGCTCCAATGCAGCTCGTGCTTGCTTAAGGTTCTCTTCGCTGTAGTTCAGTTGGCTACGATAGTGGCCTGACATCAGGAAGTAACGCACGGTTTCAGCATCATAGTGCTGCAACACATCACGAATAGTGAAGAAGTTGCCCAGCGATTTAGACATTTTCTCGCGGTCAATCATCACCATACCGGAATGCATCCAGTAGTTCACATAAGGGCCGTCATGCGCACAGCTTGATTGTGCAATTTCATTCTCGTGATGCGGGAACATCAGGTCAGAGCCACCGCCGTGAATATCGAAATGTGCGCCTAACTGTTTGCAGTTCATGGCTGAACATTCAATATGCCATCCAGGGCGACCAGGACCCCAAGGCGATTCCCAGCTTGGCTCACCCAGTTTAGACATTTTCCACAGTACGAAGTCCATCGGGTTGCGTTTCACATCAGCAACTTCAACGCGAGCGCCTGCCTGAAGTTGATCCAGATCCTGTCGAGACAGCAAGCCATAGTCCGGATCGGTATCCACAGCGAACATCACATCACCGTTGCTGGCAACGTAAGCGTGGCCGCGTGCAATCAGCAATTCGACGATTTCAATAATCTCAGGAATATGGTGCGTCGCACGTGGCTCAAGATCGGGACGCGCGATATTCAACGAGTCGAAATCTTTGTGCATTTCTGCCAGCATACGCTCGGTCAGCTGCTCGCAGGTTTCGCCATTCTCCACCGCTCGTTTGATGATTTTGTCATCTACGTCCGTCACGTTACGCACATATCTAAGGTTGTAACCTAAATAGCGTAGATAGCGCGCCACCACATCAAAAGAAACGAATGTACGACCATGGCCGATATGACACAGATCGTAAATGGTTACCCCGCACACATACATACCGACTTCACCGGCGTGAATAGGTTTGAATTCCTCTTTTTGACGACTGAGTGTGTTAAAAATCTTTAGCATCGGGGCATCCGTGATGTTTGACATAATATTAGGTGTATTGAACCGCGAAGAAAGGCCGTTTGCAAGAATAACCCCTATTTTCACCCGTTTGGGTGCCGATTTCTTGTGTTCTTCTTTGTGCTATTTCACGTTTTCAGTTTTCACAGAGTTTTGCAGCCCACGGGGTATTTCCGTTATCGTAGTGATGTACCGTTAAGAAAGGCGATACGCTAACTGCGACAAAAGGGTGTCAGCGCCCTGCGCATCGGCTACAATCGCATTCTTTCGTCCTCTACATCAAAAAAACAGGATTATTGATATGGTTACTTTCCACACCAACCACGGTGACATCGTCATCAAAACTTTTGACGACAAAGCACCGGCTACCGTTGCCAACTTCCTGGAATATTGCCGTGAAGGTTTCTACGACAACACTATCTTCCACCGTGTTATCAACAGCTTCATGATTCAGGGCGGCGGCTTCGAACCTGGCATGAAACAAAAAGAAACCAAAGCTCCGATCAAAACGAAGCGAACAACGGTTTGAAAAACACCCGTGGCACGCTGGCAATGGCGCGTACCAACGACCCACATTCAGCAACTGCGCAGTTCTTCATTAACGTGGTTGATAACGATTTCCTGAACTTCCGTTCAGAACGTCCAGACGGTTGGGGCTATGCCGTCTTTGCCGAAGTCGTTGAAGGCTTAGACGTAGTAGACAAAATCAAAGCAGTCTCTACTGGCCGTAGCGGCATGCACCAAGATGTTCCACGTGAAGACGTGATCATCAAAAGCGTCACCGTAAGCGAATAATCGCTTCTTGATGCGCACGCTATTTATTGCAGATTTGCATCTTAGCGAACAGGAACCGGCGATTACCGCCGGTTTTCTGCGTTTTTTACAGCGCGATGCCTATCAGGCAGATGCTTTGTATATTCTCGGTGACTTTTTTGAATACTGGATTGGCGACGACGATCCACAGCCGCTGCACCGTGAAATTGCCACAGCATTACGCGATCTAACGGCTTCTGGCGTACCGTGCTATTTCATTCACGGCAACCGTGATTTCTTGATAGGTAAACGTTTCGCGCAGGAATGCGGTATGACGTTACTTCCGCAAGAAACGTTGTTAACGCTGTATGGACACCGCATTCTCATCATGCACGGTGATACACTGTGTATCGACGATGAAGACTACCAGCGCTACCGCCGTAAAGTGCACAACCCGCTTATTCAAACGTTGTTCTTATGGCTACCTCTGCGTACACGCTTAAATATCGCGGCCAAAATGCGCGATCGCAGTCAGATGACCAACGGTGATAAATCTGACGCCATCATGGACGTCAATCAACATGCGGTTATAGAAGCGTTAGAGAGAAATCAGGCCGAGTGGCTGATTCATGGGCATACTCACCGCCCAGCGATTCATGATATCTCCATGCCGAACGGTAAGCTTGCAAAACGGGCCGTACTGGGCGCATGGCACTATCAAGGATCGATGATAAGCGTTACGCCCGCAGGTATTGAACTGATTGAGTTCCCTTTCTAAAAGCGCCTTAAACTGGCGCTAGTATTCGTTGCCCACGACGCGGCTACGATAGCTTTCCCAATCAAAATTAACCCATAAACTGTTACCTAAGCTCATACGATCCATCACGCGTTCGCCGAGCAACGTATTCATGCTCTGCACGTTTAGGTTAGACAGCATACCGGTTGGTCGTTTAGACGATGAGCGACGGTCGACAATTTGATTGATGATCACTTTTTCATAGCGAGATTCGGTCTGCACACCAATTTCATCAATAACCAGCAAATCCACCGCGCTGAGATCCTCTAACAGGCGCTCTTCGGTAGTATCGCTGTTACCGCTAAACGTCCCCTTCATGCTCGACATCAAATCCGCTACGGTGACGATAAGCACTGACTTATTGCGTAAAATCAGATCGTTGCCAATAGCCGCAGCCAGATGATTTTTACCTGTACCAGGCTTACCGGAAAACACAAAGCTTGCGATATTGCCGTCAAATTCAGCAGCATATTGGCGAGCACGTTCCAGCGCGATGCGCTGCCCTTCGCACTCAACACGATAATTATCAAACGAGCAGTTCATATGCAGAGGGCGAATCCCTGAGCGCTTGAAAACGCGCTGCATTTTCATTGCCTGATTCTCACGCGAAATGGCTTCTGAACGTTTACGCCCTTCTTCTTCCTGCCAAATGCGCCATTCCTCGGCGTTAGTAAACTTTGGCTCAACGTGAGCAGGCATCATTTTCTTCAATCTCTGCATCAGGTTCATGCTAGCGGCATCTTTCATCATTAACCTCTGAAACCTTTAGGGATGGAATAATCTTGTTCGCCTATGTCATTGATATCACGTTTTGGCTGACCACCGTTACTCATGCGATTTTGCTGCACGCTGCGTGCGAGTTTCTGCTGCCATTGCACATGATGGAAGGCCTTCCCCTCCGCCTGCCAATAAGCAACAAAGGAGGCCAATTCAGTTGGGGTCACCGGTGAGGTCAAAATGCATCCCCACATTGCCGCCATACGCAAAAAGTCAGCGTCGGGCTGCCATCCTGCGTACATCACAAACTTACCTAGCGGTGTTGGAATATTCTGTGCGGCAGGAACAGCGGCATCGTGGCTAAAATCATCATTAAACAGAGACTCTTCAAGAGTAACATCTGAATTTGCGCGGCCAGCCGCTTCTTCAATAGCCAACAGCTCAGCCATTCTCTCTGGTGTCACTGCGTAAAAAATTGGCATGTTGTTATCGAGCACAGTCATTATTCCACGATCGCCGGATTTTAACGCCGTCGCCGGATCGCGGCTAAATGAATCTAAGCTCGTAATAGAAGAGGCCAAAATTTTGACAGACATGTTTTCTTTTTACTCTGATGAAGTGTGAACTGATAAAACGAACAACGGTGTATACCGTCCAAATACCACGCGCCCGAGGGGTTTTTAGCCCTGAGCTATCTGGCGGTATATTACCAGTCCATACAGTATAAATCAGTCTTATCTCGAACGAGAGAAGGAATGAAATGACCACACGAATGAGAAAGCGCGGAATTCCTGATAATTCAGCGAAAAACTAAGCCACTGTGTGCTCAAAATCGGAGATAGGATGCGAGTACACCACAACACGATTTCGCCCACCTTTTTTGGCTTGATACATCGCAGCATCAGCTCGAGATACGCTCTCATCTGCGCTGAGATGCTGATCGGTGATGGTGTACACACCGATGCTAACGGTGACTTTTTCTGGGCCACCGTGCACATGGACCTCTTCTGACACACGATTGCGAATATTTTCAGCAATTCTAGACGCTGACTTTGTATTTAATCCTTTAAGAATAATGGCAAACTCTTCGCCACCATAACGCGCAACCACATCCGTTTTACGCACCGATGCCACCATCGTATCAGCAACACGACGAATCACTTTGTCGCCAACAGGATGACCGTAGCCGTCATTGATACTTTTAAAATGGTCGATATCAATGAAAAACAGAGAAATCGGTGATACTTCCGAAGCGCCTTTGATTCGGCTAGCCAACCTGTTGTCAAAGTAACGCCGATCATACAGATGAGTGAGGGAGTCACGGATCGACTTCTCATAAGATTCGAGGTAATCCTCTAACCCCTTTTGATAAAGCTTGTAGATGTCGTAAATAAACGCCAAAACAACGAACAGCGTAGCCAATACCTCAAATAAATGAGAACCATACCATGCCAGTGAAGTCACGTATGCGCTACGCCACATCAGCAAGATACTGCCAAGAAACGCTACGCAGCTGAGACTAAGGCTAAACCAAAACCCATTAACCAACTTAGTAAAGAAAACGACCGTAAATGTCGTTATTACCCAAATAATGATTAAGGCATTGCCAATATGTGAACTCCACAAACGGCGATAGTTCAGTTCGTCCGGTTCAATTATCGGCAATTGTAATATGTTATTATTGCTGATAATAACGACAGCAAAACCCACTGCTATCAATATAACTAAAGTACAACTCGCCGTTACGGTGCTTTTATTAACATAATTATATTTATTTTTTATATAAAATAGCACCGAGAGTAAAAACAACACGGCCATTGAAAAACTGCGAATAACAAAATCCACGGCTAAAGCATTTGCACTTTCTTTAATATTAGACTCGGAAATTAAAACACCAGGATATATAAACAGACTATTCGCGAGGAATAAGCTCGATAGTCCATAGGCACTGGCTATAGCGATCAGGTGTAAATGTGTGTTATTGAAGTGAAAACGAATCAAAATAATAATCGTTAAAAACATATGTAAAACAAAGACAATAGCGGTAGATACAGGGAAGAACGAGCGTAAAACGTCAAAGCGATGGGCGCCAAAGCGGATAAAAAATGCAAATAGACAAAATAGTAATAGGAAAGAAACAAAACTAAGAAAATGGCCTTTTGCCAGAAATGATGATTTTCCGTTTTCTAACATAGCGAACATCCTGTTCTCTAACCGCCATTAAGGTTAAGTTATATTTTCGTGTTATTAATTTAATAACTGCTGTATACCATTATATAAACTGGCATTCAATAGATTAAATCAATCATTACAAATTAAATCCACGTCATTAATTAAATTTATAGTACAACTGCAATAGATCGAATTATTATATATTTTAAAGTTAATAAATAAGTAGGAAGTTTATTCAGTTAGTCGTTCATTAAAGCATGATGGAAAATTAATCAAATAACTCAATATTATTATAGCCAAAATTTTTCAGGCTATTATTACAATATATCTCAGAAACATAGCCCTGCAAAAAACGACTGCACGATGTACATAACGTTGGTATCAAAAGGGTCACTTTCAGCATCAAAACTCAACGACGGCGATGCTACGCAACCGTTTTCGTCACTATAAACACGTGATATACTTCGCGCCTCTTTACTTGCTCAGCGCAGCTGGGTTACCAAAGTTAGTTCGTTAAACAGGAGCTTGCCATCAATGTCAGCCAATGTTGTTCCGGCTAACCCATCCGAGGCAAAAATTGCCATCGTTATGGGTTCCAAAAGCGATTGGGCTACCATGCAGTTTGCCGCCGAAGTTTTGACCCAGCTTGATGTTAAGTTCCATGTCGAAGTGGTTTCCGCTCACCGAACTCCTGACAAACTCTTTAGCTTTGCCGAACAGGCCAGCGAACGAGGTTTTGACGTCATTATCGCCGGTGCCGGTGGCGCAGCACATTTGCCAGGCATGCTGGCGGCAAAAACATTAGTTCCTGTACTCGGCGTGCCCGTGCAAAGCGCTGCGCTTAGCGGCGTAGACAGCCTCTATTCCATTGTGCAAATGCCGCGCGGTATCCCTGTTGGCACACTGGCTATTGGCAAAGCTGGCGCAGCAAACGCGGGATTATTGGCGGCTCAAATTTTAGCACTGCATGATCCGATGCTCGCACGTCGTATAGCGGCATGGCGTCAGGCACAAACAGATGAAGTGCTGGCGCATCCCGATCCACGGGAGGAAGCATGAAGCCCGTTTGTGTTTTAGGAAATGGCCAGCTTGGCCGCATGCTACGTCAGGCGGGTGAACCGCTGGGGATCACTGTTTTCCCCGTCGGGCTCGACGTTGATCCCGAAGCCGTTCCTTGGCAACAAGGCGTTATTACGGCTGAAATTGAACGCTGGCCAGAAACCCCGTTAACCCGCGAATTAGCTCGCCACAATGGTTTTGTTAACCGTGATATTTTTCCACGTCTAGCCGATCGTTTAACGCAAAAGCAGCTGTTGGATGAGCTGAACTTAGCCACCTCGCCATGGCAGCTACTAGCTTCAGCAAGCGAATGGCCAGAAGTCTTCGCCAATATCGGCCAATTCGCGATAGTGAAGCGCCGCACCGGCGGTTACGATGGACGTGGTCAATGGCGAATTCGCCCCGGTGATGAGGCTGAATTACCGACAGATGCTTACGGTGAATGTATCGTTGAGCAAGGCATCAACTTTTCTGGCGAGGTGTCATTAGTCGGCGCCCGCGCCCATGATGGCCATTGTGTGTTTTATCCTTTGACGCACAACCTGCATGAAGATGGTATTCTGCGAACTAGCGTCGCCCTTCCACAGCCAAATGCTCAGCTTCAGCAACAGGCAGAGCAGATGCTTAGCGCTATCATGAATGAACTGGGTTACGTCGGCGTGATGGCGATGGAGTGCTTTGTGGTAGGGGACAGCTTACTGATTAACGAACTTGCACCACGCGTCCATAACAGCGGCCACTGGACTCAGAATGGTGCATCGATAAGCCAGTTTGAATTGCATCTGCGCGCTATTCTGGATCTGCCACTCCCAACTCCCGTGGTCAGTACGCCTTCGGTCATGGTTAATTTGATTGGTACCGAGCTGAACTATGAGTGGATGTCACAGCCGTTAGTGCATCTTCATTGGTACGATAAAGAAGTACGCTCAGGGCGTAAGGTTGGCCATCTCAATTTAAATGACGCTAACGCTTCGCTTCTGGCCACTGCGTTAAGTGAGCTTACGTCACAGCTACCGGCGGAATATCACAGCGGGCTGCGTTGGGCACAGCAAAAACTTCTCGCCTGATTTTAGCCATCAAAAACGGAGCCCAAAGGCTCCGTTTTTACTTCACAAAGATAAACTACGTATATATTGGCCTCAATGGCGCTGAATTTTCACGCCCCATTATTTCTGCGGTACGCGCCGAATAGATAACCACACGATCGCGCCCTTCTTGCTTGGCTTGATACATGGCCTCGTCAGCGCGGGCAACGCATTGTTCAGCGGTAAGCTCATTTCCCACCACGGTATAAATACCAATGCTGATAGTAATTTTCTCAGGAACATCCTGACCGTATGGCGAGTCCTGATGATGGCAAATTTTAGCACGTATTTTCTCTGCAATTTCTAACGCATCATCTCGGCTAACACCATCGAGCATCACCGAAAACTCCTCGCCACCAATCCGCGCCGCAATATCTGTCTTGCGTATCGAATTCTGCAAAGTTTTAGCCACATACTGAATCACACGGTCACCGGTAACATGCCCGTAAATATCATTAATACGTTTGAAATGATCAATATCGGCCACCAGCAAGGTAATTGGCGCATTTGTTGATGCACTCTGCATTCGATTAACTAAAGAATCATAGTAGTAGCTGCGATTATATAAACGCGTCATCGGATCGCGAATAGAATTATTATAGGAAATCTTATAGTCGATACGTGCTTTTTGATAGAGTTTAAAAATATCAAATAAGAAAGCCAGCATGACAACAAACGTGGCAAGCACTTCAAAAAGATGAGCGCCATACCATGCTAGAGAGGTCAAATATTCGCTGCCGCTAAGCAGCATCGTGCTCCCTAAGAAAGCCATACAGCTAAGACTTAGACTTGCCCAAAAGTTATTCTTCACACCGGCAAACCACATTACTGCACAGGTTGTACCGCCCCAGAGTAAAACCAGATAGAGCCCAACGGATGAGTTCCAAAACTGCTGATAAGAAAGGCTTCCCTCATCAACAATCGGCAGGCTTAAAACTAAGCTATGGCTAGAAACAAAATAGGCGGTAGACAGCAGAATAATCGTCAAGCACGTGCAGAGAGCCGTAACCGAAACCATATTAATAAATCGGTTATTCCATAAACGATAAACAACTAAAGATAAAAGGAAAAATATCGCCATGCTGGCACTACGAAAGATAAAATAGATGGCCAAATCATTAGCGTTAGTACCAATTCCACCCTCGGTGAAAATAACTCCCGGATAACTAAGCAGTTTACTCATGAGGTAAAGAGAAGAGATACCATAAGCAAATGCAAGCACAACCAAATAAAGGTGTTTTCTATCAACACTAAACTTCATCAGCATAAACAACGCTAACAAAACATTCAGAATAAGCGTTACTGATGTGGAAACAGGGAATAATGCCTCTAATGCGGGAAGTCGGATATAGCCAAACATTCGAAATAGAACAAAAAGCACAACCAATAATATGATTGAAAAAATTACAAACTTATTTATCTTAATAGATCCAGTGTTAACCTCAGATCGTTTCATATTTAAATTCCTTTTAAATATTAACTACTCGTCCATATATCCTATAAAAATCTCATAACCTGATGTTACTTATGAACTGCATCACATGCAATTATTCGCACCAAAAACATATACTTTTACCGAATAAACGAGCTAACACCTCGGAATTTATATGGCTATAAGCCCATAAAGTGGGTATTAATAAAGTAATTAATTGAATTATATATCAATGAGCACGCCAATAACGGCGTGCTCATATTCGTTATCGCTTAAGCAAACGAGCACCTAAGAAACCACCACACAATGAAAGCAACAGCGCTCCGCTAATAGGAACTAAAGCCCACATTAAGTAATTCGGCTGCCACGGAAAATCAAATACCTGTCGTTGCAGCAACCACAATGCCACTTCGGCACCAGCCGCCGCCGCAATACCAGACACCAATCCTAATAAGGCAAATTCGCTCCACAGCGTGCGGCGCAGCAAACGCATTCCCGCCCCCAGAGTACGATAAACCCTGAGCTCCTGTCGGCGTTGCTGCATACCCACCTGCACCTGCGCCATTAATAGCAATACGCCGCAGATAATTACCAGAATCACCATCACTTCTAATGCACGGCTTACCTGCTGTAACACCTGACTCGCCTGTTGCAATATCGCACCAATATCAAGCAGGCTCAGCGTTGGAAATTGCCGATTAAGCTGAGTCAACAGCTGTTCGTTGCCCACATAGCGGAAACTGGTTAGCCACGTTTGCGGCTGGCCATCCAAGGCGTGCGGAGGGAAAATGAAGTAGAAGTTTGGCCGCAGGCTTTCCCAATCAACCTTGCGTAGGCTAGTGATTTTGGCGCTAAAATTTTGCGTATCGCCACTAAACGTCACCTCATCACCGATTCCCAAGCCAAGGCGTTCGGCAATTCCCTGCTCGATGGAAACCTCGCCGGTCTTCGGTGGCCAATACCCCGCCGTTAACGGATTATGATCCGGTAACTTATCTTGCCACGTCAGATTCAGCTCACGGTTAACCGCTTCACCGCCCGGCGCATCTTCAGCAATTAATTTAGTCGCTTCATGCCCGTTAATTTCAGTTAAACGCACACGCACCACGGGATAAAATGTACGCGCCTCAACCTGATGTTGCTCAAGGAAATTTTTTACCAGCGGAACCTGCTGCTCCGTCATATTCATCAGAAAATAGTTCGGGCTGTCCGGCGGCAATTGCTGCTGCCAACGATCAAGTAAATCACCGCGCAATACGAGCAGCAAAGCCAAAAGCATGAACGACAGTGAGAACGCCGCCAGTTGACTGATTGTCGCCGCTGGTTGGCGCAATAAACGGTTAACCGCTAAACGTAACGCCAAATTCTTAAGCGTGAGCCTACGCAGAACAACTAACCCTCCCCAGCCCACCACGCTAAGCAGAAACGCCAGTGCCACCATGCCCAACAGCAGTGACCACAGCAGCGTGCTCAGCCCAACTAACGATATCAACCCCGCAACTAAAATCAGTGCCGTGATCGGAAGGTAATAACGCAGCGGCCACACCACGCGAAACGCATCGCTACGCAGCACGCGCAACGGCTGAGTGGCTATCAGCTGGCGATAAGGTCTTAACCCAACCACCAGCGAAATCAGAACCATGCCCCCTAGCGCCCAAACCCAAGGCCAGCCTCCCGCAGCAGGCAGTTCGGCCGGTAACACAGGAGCCAACAAGCGGATCAATAGCGCTTCAAACAAGAGTCCTAGCGCGCTTCCCGCAACACCAGATACCAGCAGCAAGGCCAACCATTGTCCCGCAATTAAACGCAGCAGCGTTTTACGCCCGGCACCGAGCGTTTTTAGGATCGCCACCAGTTCATAGCGACTGCGGCAATAATGGTTCATCGCAACGGTGACAGCCGCCACCGCAAGTAAAAGCGTGAGTAACGCGGATAACAGCAAAAATTGCTGCGAGCGCTGCAATGATTTACCCAGCGTCCCGCCCGATTCCTCCAGCCCAAACAGTTTTTGGTCAGGCTTCAGCTTTGGTGTCAGATACTGCGTAAACCGTTCGATAGCATCAGCAGGGCCGGCAAACATATAGCGATAGCTCAGGCGACTGCCCGGCTGCACCGCGCCCGTTTTATCAACATCGGCGAGATTGATAAGAATTCTTGGCGCAGTTTGAAACGGATTAAACCCGTTATCAGGCTCTTGCACTACCACACCAGCCACTTTTAGCGTTGCGTCCCCCACATCTAAGCTATCCCCCACCTTTAAATTTAGCAGCGAGAGCAAACGTGAGGCGACCAGCACTTCGCCCGGCTCAGGGCGTAATCCGGCAGGTTGCGTAATTAGCTCACCGTACAGCGGATAAAGCGTGTCGGTTGCCTTTACATCCGCCAGCTGCGGTCTATCTCCGGCAAACGTCATGGTGGTAAACGAAAGCTGGCGGCTTACGTTTAACCCATCGTGCTTAGCCTGCGTTAGCCACTGTTCATCGGCAGGATGTGCGCTGCGCAATACTTTATCACCGGCCAGAAAATCACGGCTTTGTTGACTCAGCCCGCGCTCCATTCGATCACTGATACTTCCTAGCGCCAAAACGCAGGCCACCGCCAACGTTAAAGCCATCCACACAATCAATAGCGAAGGCGATTTCCACTCGCGCCAAAACCAACGCAGAATCATGCTTCCTCCTGCAACACGCCTTCAACCAAGCGCATACGCCGCTGGCATCTTGCGGCCAACTGAGGATCGTGAGTCACCAGAATCAACGTGGTATCAAAATCGGTATTCAGGGAAAACAGGAGATCGGCGATACGATCGCCGGTGTGGCGATCGAGATTGCCGGTTGGCTCATCGGCAAATAGTACTTTGGGACGTCCGCTAAACGCACGCGCCAACGCCACGCGCTGCTGTTCTCCTCCAGAAAGCTGTGCGGGTAGATGATTCAAACGCTTGCCCAGTCCGAGCTGCTCTAACAGCTGCACCGCCTGTTGACGGCTTTGACGATCGCTATCGCCGCGCAGCAGCGCCGGGAGCTGAACGTTTTCCAATGCCGTGAGCGTGGGCACCAGCATGAAAGACTGAAACACAAAGCCAACGTCACGTGCACGCAGCGCCGCCCGTTGTTCCTCGTCCATTTGATCTAAACGCTGGCCTAAAAGGGAAACCTCCCCACGCGTTCCATCATCTAAACCGGCTAAAATCCCCAGCAGCGTTGATTTACCCGAGCCCGACTCGCCAATTAACGCTAATGTCTGCGCCGGTTTGACAACCAGCTCAACTCCGGTAAGGATGGAAAGCTGACTATCACCTTGACCAACCTCTTTGGCTAAATGATGAACTTCAAGAACATTTTCCGTTGGCATATCCCTTTCCTTCTTCTATTCAGCCTGTTATGTGGGCGGGCAATGGCCGCTGATACATTGTTAATATTAGGCGACAGCCTGAGCGCAGGCTATCGGTTGCCGATTGCAGATTCATGGGCCACGCGTCTTGCGCAGCAATGGCAAAAAACAACGCCGCCGGTTTCCGTGGTCAATGGTAGCATCAGCGGTGATACAGCCGATCAAGGTCTTGCTCGGCTCCCCGCGTTGTTGAAACAACATCAGCCGCGCTGGGTATTGATCGAACTCGGCGCTAACGATGGGCTAAGAGGCTTTGCTCCTGCCGATATCGAAACGGCCTTAGACAAAATCATTACTCAGGTACAACAGGCCAAAGCGCAGCCACTGCTGATGCAAATTCGGCTACCGCCTAACTATGGCCGCCGCTACACCGAAGCCTTTGCAGCCGTTTATCCTAAACTCGCAAAACAGCATCAAATACCGCTTATTCCATTCTATATGGAGCAAGTCGCGTTAAAACCCGAGTGGATGCAGCAGGACGGATTACACCCAAACGGCGAAGCACAGCCGTTTATTGCGCAATGGATGAGCGAACAGCTTCACCCCTTGCTGACGAATCCCCATCAGTAATGTTTTAATTAAACATCTTTAACGCCGTGCCAACAGGTTTACATAGGTAAAGTTATGCAAAAAGCCATCCTTATCACCGGCTGCTCCAGCGGAATTGGACTTACCGCAGCACAGGATCTCCGCAACCGGGGATATCGCGTGTTAGCCGCTTGTCGCAAACCGCAGGACGTTGAGGTGATGCGAGATTTAGGCATGGAAGGTATTGAGCTGGATTTGGACGACAGCGCGAGCGTAGAGCGCGCCGCGGCCGAAGTGATTCGTATCACTGAAGGACGCCTTTATGCGCTGTTTAATAACGGCGGCTTTGGCCTTTACGGCCCACTTAACACCATCAGCCGAGCCGAACTAGAACGGCAGTTTGCCACTAACCTTTTTGGCACCCACCAGCTCACCCAGCTTTTATTGCCCATTATGCTGCCACACGGTGAAGGCCGAATTATTCAAACCAGTTCGGTGATGGGACTCGTCTCCACGCCTGGACGTGGCGCTTATGCCGCAAGCAAATTTGCGCTTGAAGGCTGGTCTGATGCATTGCGAATGGAGCTGCACGGCAGCGGCATCCATGTTTCTCTGATTGAGCCGGGCCCGATAAATACCCGCTTCACCAGCAATGTGCATCAGATGGAAAAAGATAAACCAGTGACCAATCCAGGCATTGCGGCACGTTTTACGCTCACGCCTGATGCCATTCTGCCTAAGCTGCATCATGCCTTAGAAAGCAAAAGACCAAAACTTCGTTATCCGGTCACGCTGGTCGCGCACGCACTGACCTTACTGCGCCGTATCTTGCCAGGAAGATTACTCGACAAGGTTCTGCGTGGTAATTAACGGCTTGGCATTGCAAACGGCCAGATAAGCCCCATATCGTTTTTATATGTTTAAGCGTCTGAGAGAACAAAAGAATGCTAAATAATTCCGTGATCACCGTTACCGAAGCCAACCTACATCAGACGCTAGAGCAGTCTGCGTCTATTCCGGTGCTGTTCTACTTCTGGTCTGAACGCAGCCAGCATTGCCTGCAGCTCAACCCGATTCTCGACAAACTCGCGTCAGAATACGCAGGCCAGTTCGTGCTGGCTAAAGTTGACTGCGACGCAGAGCAAATGGTGGCCTCACAGTTTGGCCTGCGTGCCATCCCAACAGTTTATCTCTTTAAAGATGGCCAGCCTGTGGATGGCTTCCAAGGGCCACAGTCTGAAGAGTTCATCCGCGAGCTGTTAGGCCGCTTCTTACCGAAAGAAGAAGAGTTGAAAGCCGCACAGGCAGCAGAATTTATCGCCGAAGGCAAAATGGCGGAAGCCTTACCACTGCTGAAAGAAGCGCGTGCGTTGGATTCAAAACACAGCGACATCGCGCTGATGCTGGCCGAAGTGCAGATCGCGCTTAACCGCAGCGATGAAGCAGAAGCCGTGCTAGCAACTATCCCAATGCAGGATCAGGACTCTCGCTATCAAGGCCTCGTGGCGCAAATCGAATTACTGAAACAAGCCGCCGATACCCCTGAGATTCAGCTGCTGCAAAAACAAGTAGAAGCAGAACCTGAAAATGCGGTCATTGCCTCTCAGCTGGCTTTACAGCTGCATCAGGTCGGACGCAACGAAGAGGCTCTTGAGCTGCTGATGGTTCATCTACGCAAAGATCTCACCGCCGCCGACGGTGCTGCGCGTAAAACCCTGATGGACATTCTTGCCGCGTTAGGAAACGGTGATGCACTGGCGTCTAAGTACCGGAAACAGCTGTATTCATTGTTGTATTAATCTTTCTCTCGGCCTCCCCCATCTCTGGGGGAGAAGCAGATCGCGTTTCCATACAATCTATCTCGCCTGTCCTAATCCCCCTTGTGAAGGAAAGGATTAGGATAGGGTCATCACCTGTGATCCCCTTCCCAATTTCTATACAAACTCTCCCGTAGCAACGCCCCAAAAAGATGCTCAATTAAGAAATTAATTCGTTGTTTTATCTGTAAATACTTTTCTTCTTCACGTCCTTATTCCTTTAAGTCGCTCGCATAAAATCTATTTGCATATACTTGTCTATACAAGTATATGTTAATCAATAACGGCTTTTGTTAAACACTAGTTAACTAGTAAATCCTGATATCTGAACTGATAACGCGAAAGGAAAATAAAAGTGACTCTTCCAAACCGACTGCGTGAAATCGACATCCGCGCCCCGCGTGGTACTCAACTCAATGCCAAAAGCTGGCAGACCGAAGCACCATTGCGCATGCTAATGAATAATCTCGATCCTGAAGTTGCCGAAAATCCTCATGAATTAGTGGTTTATGGCGGCATCGGGCGCGCAGCACGCAACTGGGAGTGCTACGATAAAATCGTTGAAACACTAAAAAAATTAAACGACGACGAAACTCTGCTGGTGCAATCTGGCAAACCCGTTGGCGTATTCAAAACCCACAGCAATGCACCGCGCGTATTGATTGCTAACTCCAATCTGGTACCTCACTGGGCAACGTGGGAACACTTCAATGAGCTCGATGCCAAGGGCTTGGCAATGTATGGCCAAATGACCGCTGGCAGCTGGATTTACATCGGTAGCCAAGGCATCGTTCAGGGCACCTATGAAACGTTTGTGGAAGCAGGCCGCCAGCATTACAACGGCGATCTGACCGGTCGTTGGGTTCTGACCGCAGGCTTAGGCGGCATGGGTGGCGCTCAGCCGCTAGCCGCAACCATGGCAGGGCTGACGTCATTGAACATCGAATGCCAGCAAAGCCGTATCGACTTCCGTTTGAAAACGGGCTACGTCGACGAACAGGCAACCGATCTGGATGACGCGCTGGCACGCATCAAACGTTATACCGACGCTGGCAAAGCTATCTCTATTGCCCTTTGCGGGAATGCGGCAGAAATTCTGCCTGAATTAGTTCGTCGCGGTGTACGCCCAGACATGGTGACTGACCAAACCAGCGCACACGACCCGCTCAATGGCTATTTGCCGAAAGGCTGGACGTGGGAAGCGTATCGCGAGCGAGCACAGGCCGAGCCCGCATTCGTGGTGAACGCCGCTAAAGAGTCCATGGCTGAGCACGTTGAAGCCATGCTGGCTTTCCAAAAGATGGGCATTCCAACCTTTGACTATGGCAACAACATCCGCCAGATGGCCAAAGAGATGGGCGTGACTAACGCTTTCGACTTCCCCGGTTTTGTCCCAGCTTACATTCGCCCACTGTTCTGCCGTGGCGTAGGCCCGTTCCGCTGGGCGGCATTGTCAGGCGATCCTGAAGATATCTTCAAAACCGATGCCATGGTCAAAGAACTTATTCCTGACGATGAACATCTGCATCACTGGCTGGATATGGCGCGTGAGCGCATTCACTTCCAAGGACTGCCAGCGCGTATTTGCTGGGTTGGCTTAGGCCAGCGCGCTAAGTTAGGTTTAGCTTTCAATGAAATGGTACGCAGCGGCGCGCTTTCCGCCCCTATTGTGATAGGTCGCGACCACTTAGACTCAGGCTCGGTTGCGAGTCCAAACCGCGAAACAGAATCCATGCAAGATGGTTCTGACGCCGTATCCGACTGGCCACTGCTGAACGCATTATTAAACACCGCCAGCGGAGCAACGTGGGTTTCACTGCATCACGGCGGCGGCGTGGGGATGGGCTTCTCTCAGCACTCCGGCATGGTTATCGTGTGCGATGGCACCGATGAAGCCGCTGAACGCATCGCCCGCGTCCTGCACAACGATCCCGCCACCGGCGTAATGCGTCATGCGGATGCTGGCTATGAGATCGCCATTGAATGCGCACACGAGCAGGGATTAAACCTGCCAATGATTACCTCAGCTCAGGGGAAAAAATAATGTACGAATTAATGCTCCAGCCAGGAAAAATCACCCTTAGCCAACTGCGTGAAATCTACCATCATCCGGTGCATATTCAGCTGCACAGCAGCGCGCGTGAGCCAATTCGTCAAAGCGTGGCCTGCGTCGAACGTATCGTGGCCGAAGGCCGTACCGCCTACGGCATCAACACCGGTTTTGGCCTGCTGGCTTCAACACGTATTGAAACCTGCGATTTAGAAAACCTTCAGCGCTCCATCGTACTTTCACATGCGGCGGGTGTAGGCAGTGCTAACGATGACGCGATCGTGCGTTTAATCATGGTGATGAAAATCAACAGCCTAGCGCGTGGCTTCTCGGGGATTCGTGAAGAAGTGCTGGACGCTTTGATTGCCTTGGTGAATGCCGAAGTGTATCCACATATTCCGGTAAAAGGCTCAGTCGGCGCCTCTGGGGATTTAGCCCCGCTGGCACACATGTGTCTGGTGCTGCTGGGTGAAGGTCAGGCGCGCTATCAAGGTGAATGGCTACCCGCCACACAGGCGCTGGAGAAAGCCGGTTTGAAACCTATTCAACTGGCAGCCAAAGAAGGGTTAGCATTACTTAATGGCACACAGGTTTCGACCGCCTATGCGCTTCGTGGCCTTTTCGACGCAGAAGATATGTATGCCTCTGCGTTAGTGTGCGGCGGTTTAACCGTTGAAGCCGTGCTAGGCTCACGCAGTCCGTTTGACGCCCGTATTCACGACGTGCGTGGACAAATTGGCCAAATCGACAGCGCCGCAGCCTACCGCCATCTGCTGGGTGAACGCAGCGAAGTCTCGGATTCCCATCACAACTGCGGAAAAGTGCAAGACCCCTATTCCCTGCGCTGCCAGCCACAGGTGATGGGCGCTTGCCTAACACAAATTCGTCAGGCCTCTGCGGTGCTTGAAATTGAGGCCAACGCCGTTTCCGATAACCCGTTGGTCTTTGCCGAGCAAAATGACGTGGTTTCTGGCGGCAACTTCCACGCAGAACCGGTGGCCATGGCGGCAGATAATCTGGCGCTGGCGTTGGCAGAAATCGGCGCGCTGTCTGAACGCCGAACTTCGTTGATGATGGATAAGCATATGTCGCAGCTGCCGCCATTCTTGGTGAACAACGGCGGCGTTAACTCTGGCTTTATGATTGCTCAGGTCACAGCGGCCGCGCTAGCCAGTGAAAACAAAGCCCTCGCGCATCCTTCTAGCGTCGATAGTTTACCGACTTCCGCTAATCAGGAAGACCACGTTTCGATGGCACCGGCAGCCGGTCGTCGGCTCTGGGAAATGGCAGAAAACGTGCGTGGGATTTTGGCTATTGAATGGCTTTCTGCCTGCCAAGGGCTGGATTTCCGCAATGGTTTAAAAACCAGCCCACGGTTAGAACAAGCACGTCAGCTGTTACGCGAAAGCGTGGCTTATTACGACAAGGATCGTTTCTTCGCCCCCGACATTGAAGCCGCCAGCCAGCTATTAGGTTCCGGTCAGCTTAAAGCGCTGATTCCTAGCGCGCTACTGCCTAGCCAAGCCTAAGTCCTCTCTCATTATCTGCAAAAAGTAAGAGCACGCAGGGTATATATTCTATACCCTGCGTCGGTAATCTGTACCTGCCGACCAATATGACGGGATAAAACATGCAAAATAATAATGAAACATCGCCCCTGCAACCTCACAACACTTCGCACCTCAAACGTGGTCTGAACGCACGCCACATTCGTTTTCTGGCCTTAGGCTCAGCCATCGGCACCGGTCTGTTTTACGGTTCTGCGGGCGCAATACAACTCGCTGGCCCCGCGGTTTTATTAGCCTACTTAGTGGGCGGACTCGCTGTTTTCATGGTGATGCGCGCGCTGGGGGAAATGGCGGTGCATCAGCCGGTATCCGGCTCCTTCGGTCACTATGCCAGCCGCTATCTTGGCCCGTTAGCCGGTTTTATCACCGGTTGGACATATACTTTTGAAATGGTGATTGTCGGCATGGCTGACGTCACCGCCTTCGGCATCTACATGGGGCTCTGGTTCCCCGATGTTTCCCAATGGATTTGGATGCTCAGCATCGTGTGCTTTATCGGTGCGTTGAACCTGTGCAGCGTTAAAGTATTTGGCGAAATGGAGTTTTGGCTCTCGCTGATTAAAGTGGTTGCGATTATCGCCATGATCGTCGGCGGCGGTGCCATTATGATGTTTGGCTTCGGCCAGCATGAACAGGCAACGGGTTTTAGTAATCTGTGGCAGCACGGCGGATTTATGCCAAATGGCATTACCGGCGTCATCGCTTCGCTAGCGGTGGTGATGTTTGCCTTTGGTGGGATAGAAATTATCGGCGTAACGGCGAGCGAAGCCCGCGATCCGGCCAAGGTAATCCCTAAAGCCATCAACACGGTTCCAGTTCGTATTTTGCTGTTTTATGTCCTCACGCTGATGGTATTAATGGCGATTTACCCATGGAATAGCATTGGCCAGCACGGTAGCCCGTTCGTTGAAATTTTTAAAAGCCTTGGGATTAGCTCTGCCGCTCACGTCCTCAACGTGGTAGTGATCACCGCGGCAATATCAGCCATCAACAGCGATATTTTTGGTGCAGGCCGCATGATGTATGGCATGGCAAAAGATGGTCAAGCGCCTCAGTGCTTTACCAAATTAACCGCGGGCGGTGTGCCGTGGATGACCGTTTTGGTGATGGCGATTGCGCTGCTCACGGGCGTGGTATTGAACTATCTGATCCCAGAAAAAGTCTTCCTGATCATCGCCTCTATCGCCACCTTTGCCACGGTATGGGTATGGCTGATGATCCTACTTTCTCAGGTGGCTATGCGCCGCCAGATGAGCAAGGAAGAAGTCGCTACGCTGAAATTCCCAGTGCCGTTCTGGCCGTTAGCGCCAGCGTTAACCATCATCTTCATGGCCTTCGTTATCGCGCTGCTCGGCTATTTTGAAGACAGCCGAGTCGCGCTCGCCGTAGGTGTGGTGTGGATGGCGCTGCTAACGTTGGCATGGTGGATTTGGGTGAGAAAACCGAAAGGTCAATCTGTGAGTGATTTTAATGCTGAAACTGAAGCGGATGTGTAGCTCAGCTAATCCCCCTCCCAGCCTCCCCCTTCGCAGGGGGAGGAGCAGATCGAGATTCTGCTCAACATTACCAGCCTCCCCCTTCACAGGGGGAGGAGCCGATCGAGTTTATGTCAGGCATCACTAATCGGTTCCCTCCCCTGCCAAGGGGAGAGTTAGGGTGGGGTCTGTCTAAAGAACCTTACTCAAAAATGCTGCCGTGCGTGGATTCTGTGGCGCGGTGAAAATCTGCTCCGGCGTGCCCTCTTCCTGAATGATGCCTTGGTCGATAAATACCACGCGGTCAGCGACTTCACGGGCAAAACCCATTTCATGAGTCACGATCACCATCGTCATTCCTTCAAGCGCCAGCTTCTTCATCACTTCCAACACTTCGCCAACCAGCTCAGGATCAAGCGCAGACGTCGGCTCATCAAAAAGAATAATCGAAGGATCCATCGCCATAGAACGTGCAATTGCTACGCGCTGCTGCTGCCCGCCAGATAAGCTAGCAGGCCATGCATCAATTTTGTCGAGTAGTCCCACCTTATCCAACAAAACCTCAGCGCGCTTGAGCGCATCGGCACGCGACATCCCTTTTATCGACATCGGCGCCATAATCAGATTGTCTAACACCGTCATATGCGGGAACAGGTTAAAACGCTGAAACACCATGCCAACGCTTTCGCGCATTTTGTTTAAATTTGTTTTGGGATTATGAACGTCAAAACCATTAACCGACACTTCGCCGCCGTCGGGTTTTTCTAATGCGTTGAGGCAGCGTAAAAACGTGCTTTTCCCCGATCCCGACGGGCCAATAATGCAAACCACCTCCTGCGGCTTGATATCGCAAGAGATCCCACGCAGGACGTGCGTTTCACCAAATTGCTTCTGCAAATTATCAACGTGAATCACTTTTGCTCAACCTCTTTTCCATATGTTGCACCAGCAGCGACAGGATGAACGTTAGCATCCAGTAAATCACTGAAATCGTTAGGTAGGGTTCCCAATAGGTCGCATATGCACCAGACACGGTACGTGCGGCATACGCAAGATCGGCCAAACCAATGGCAGAAGCCAATGAAGAGTCTTTAACGATAGCAATCGCGTTATTTCCTAACGGCGGGAGGATCCGGCGAAACGCCTGCGGCAAAATCACTTTGCGCATGGTTTTACCCCAGCTCATACCGAGTGCCCGCGAGGCCTCCATTTGGCCGTGATCGATAGATTGAATACCCGCACGGAAGATCTCCGACACATAAGCGCCGGCATTTAGCGTAATCGCCACGATACACGAGAGGAACGCGCCATAGTCTGAACGCAGCATGCGCGCAAAATCCACGGACATCAGCCCGCTCGTCACCAAAACACCATCACGCGGGTTTATTAACAGAGGAACGAGAGCAAAATGCACCACCATAATCTGTACAAACAACGGTGTGCCACGGAAAGCACTTACGTAGACACGTACAGGCCATTGTACAAAATAACGCAGCACGAAGCGCCACGGGCCATTTTCAGCCTTAGCCATTCTTCCTAGGCCTAAGGTTAGGCCCCAAAGCGTACCTAAAATCACACAGATAATGGTGCATTTGATGGTCATCCACGCGCCTTCAGCAAACAGCGGGGCATATTCCTGAATGATTTCCCAACGGAATCCGGTCATACAACTTTCCTGTTTATTGCATTTTTCTATTTATGACAGCAAGTTATAACAGCTATACCGGTTGCGCCCAGTCCATGAGCGCAACCCAAAGCGTTTACTTTTCAGGCAGCGTTGGAACGTTCGCGTCAAACCATTGGGTATAAATCTTGGCATAGGTCCCGTCGGCCACAATTTTCTTCAGGCCTGTATTAATTTTTTCGAGTAATTCTTGGTTGCCTTTTGCCACGGCGATACCAAAATACTGGCGTTCAAATTTGCTATCGGGAACCAGTTTGAATTCTTTCTCTGGGTGATTTTTGATGTAGTACTTCACCACGCCCACATCACCAACAGCCGCGCCTAAACCATCCTCATACAGCTCTTGCAGCATCAGCGGCGTATTATCGAAGCGTTTAATATCAGTGCTGTTTTTGCCTAATACCTCAGACACCACGATGTCGCCGGTGCTCGAATTCACCACCCCAACCTTCTGCCCTTTCAGCGCATTAACTGAGTCTACTTTTGAACCATTCGGCACCACGATAGACTGTTCAGCGGGGAAATAAGGCGCGGAGAAGTCCACCATCTGCTGGCGTTTTTCGGTAATGGTGATGCCAGAAATAATGATGTCACGATCGCCTGAATTCAGCGTGGCGAAAATGCCTTCCCACGGCGTATTAACCAGTTTGATATCAAACCCTTCGGCCTTGGCGACCGCTTTGATGATATCAATATCAAAACCTTCTAACTGTTTCTGGCTATTTTCAAACTCAAATGGACGATAGGTTCCACCAGAGCCTACGACGTAAGTTTGTTGCGCCGCGAAGCTGCTCCCCATCATTGCTGCCATAAAGCAGCCAGCCAATACCATTTTCTTCAACATGTCTTTTCCCCTGACGTTAGATATTTTATTTATGCAGTTTTAATGCATAAAAATACACAACAAAGCATACCAACTCAATACCATTGCGAATAAAATCTTACTATCAGCATAAAAATTCAATCTGGCATCACAATTAAGCATCAGTTGTTGCAGGAATTCAGTATTCCAGTGAGAGATCTTACAAAGACACGAAAAGACTATTTTTTATACGGAATTAAATAGCATGAGAGAGAGGAGAAGCGATGAAGAGAAAGACATAACTTTACGCTTTATCGAACATGTTGAGATATCGATTACAAAATAAACAGATTTTTTATGGCATAGTACTTCTAGGTTTTGACAAAAAGGAGTGCATATGTTCCCAGAGTATCGAGATCTTATCTCAAGACTGAAAACAGAAGACGTCCGTTTTGCCACGCTCTTTCATGAGCACAACCAGTTGGATCACACGATCCGAAGGGCTGAAAACCGGCCAGGAGCCCCATTTGATGAACAAATTGCAGGATTGAAACGAGAAAAGCTCAGACTGAAAGACGAGCTTTATCAAATCCTCCGTTCGTATGAAGATGAAGCAACAACCTGATAGTTGGTCAACTTGATAGTTTGCTACGTTGTTTTCTTCTGAATACAGAACACCGAATAAAAAAAACCCGCTCATGAGCGGGTTTTTTAATGAAGTCGTTTTTAATTAAAAAAACGTGCTCAGTAACGAATTACTGACCTTTAACTTCTTTCAGACCGTTGAATGGTGCTGGAGTGCCTTGTGCAGCCAGAGCTTCTTCGATACGAATCAGCTGGTTGTACTTAGCAACACGGTCAGAACGGCTCATAGAACCAGTTTTGATTTGGCCTGCAGCGGTACCAACAGCCAGGTCAGCGATGGTAGCATCTTCAGTTTCACCTGAACGGTGAGAGATAACTGCAGTGTAACCAGCGTCTTTAGCCATTTTGATTGCAGCCAGAGTTTCGGTCAGAGAACCGATCTGGTTGAATTTAATCAGGATGGAGTTAACGATACCTTTTTCGATACCTTCTTTCAGGATCTTGGTATTGGTTACGAACAGATCGTCACCAACCAGCTGGATTTTGTCGCCCAGTACTTTAGTCTGGTATGCGAAGCCATCCCAGTCAGATTCGTCCAGACCGTCTTCGATAGAAACGATTGGGTAATCTTTGGTCAGGTTTTCCAGGAAGTGGGTGAATTCTTCAGAGGTGAAAGCTTTGTTGCCTTCGCCAGCCAGAACGTATTTACCGTCTTTGTAGAATTCAGATGCTGCACAGTCCATAGCCAGAGTAACGTCTTTACCCAGCTCGTAGCCTGCTGCTTTAACCGCTTCAGCAATAACAGCCAGCGCTTCTGCGTTAGAACCCAGGTTTGGCGCGTAGCCACCTTCGTCACCAACAGCAGTGTTCATACCTTTAGACTTCAGAACTTTAGCCAGGTTGTGGAACACTTCAGAACCGATGCGAACCGCTTCTTTCAGAGTTTTAGCGCCAACAGGCTGGATCATGAACTCTTGGATATCAACGTTGTTGTCGGCATGTTCGCCGCCGTTGATGATGTTCATCATAGGCAGAGGCATAGAATATTTGCCTGGAGTGCCGTTCAGTTCAGCGATGTGCGCATACAGCGGCAGGCCTTTAGAGGCAGCAGCAGCTTTAGCAGCAGCCAGAGAAACAGCCAGAATAGCGTTAGCGCCAAACTTGGATTTGTTTTCTGTACCATCAAGATCGATCATGATCTTATCGATGTTAGCCTGGTCTTTCGCATCTTTACCCATAACCGCCTGAGCGATTGGGCCGTTTACAGCGGCAACGGCTTTCAGTACGCCTTTACCCATGAAACGGGATTTGTCACCGTCACGCAGTTCCAGCGCTTCACGGGAACCAGTTGAAGCACCTGATGGTGCAGCAGCCATACCTACAAAGCCGCCTTCCAGATGAACTTCAGCTTCTACAGTTGGGTTTCCGCGTGAGTCGATGATTTCGCGACCAATGACTTTAACGATTTTGGACATTAGGTTTTCCTCGATACAAGTTAAACTAAAAACTCCAGACGACAGGCGCGAAACCAATGCTTCGCGCCTACCAGTATATTCACTTATTTTGCCTGACGCTTCTGGTACTCACCGGCCGCTTTCACAAAACCAGCGAACAACGGATGTCCATCACGCGGCGTAGAAGTAAACTCTGGGTGGAACTGAGAGGCTACAAACCATGGGTGGTTTGGCAACTCAATGATTTCCACCAGCTTGTTATCCGCAGAACGGCCGGTCACACGTAGACCCGCGGCTTCAATCTGCTTCAACAGCATGTTGTTTACTTCATAGCGATGGCGATGACGTTCAACGATAGTTGGTGAACCGTACATCTGACGAACCAAACTTCCGTCGGCCAGATTACATTGTTGTCCACCTAAACGCATCGTGCCACCTAGGTCGCTTTCTTCTGTACGTACTTCTACGTTGCCTTCTTCGTCACGCCATTCTGAAATCAGCGCAACCACTGGATATTTGCAGTCTGGTACAAACTCGGTTGAGTTCGCATCAGCCATGCCTGCCACGTTACGGGCAAACTCCATCAGAGCAACCTGCATACCCAAGCAAATGCCCAGATATGGAATATTATTTTCACGCGCATAGCGTGCGGTAGCGATTTTGCCTTCGATACCACGGTAGCCAAAGCCGCCCGGTACCAAAATCGCATCCAGACCTTTCAGCAGTTCAACGCCTTTAGTCTCTACGTCTTGTGAATCGATAAGCTTGATGTTCACAGTGACACGATTTTTCAGGCCGCCGTGCTTCAACGCTTCGATTACAGACTTATAAGCATCCGGTAATTCGATGTATTTACCGACCATACCGATGGTCACTTCACCACCAGGATTGGCTTCTTCGTAAATCACCTGTTCCCATTCTGCCAGATTTGCTTCAGGACAGTTTAAGCTGAATCGTTTACAAATGTAATCATCAAGTCCCTGAGATTTCAAGAGGCCTGGAATTTTATAAATAGAATCAACGTCCTTCAGAGAAATAACAGCTTTCTCAGGAACATTACAGAATAGCGCAATTTTTGCGCGCTCATTCGCAGGAACAGCGCGATCTGAACGGCAGATCAGCACATCAGGCTGAATACCGATAGACAGAAGCTCTTTTACAGAGTGCTGAGTAGGCTTAGTTTTCACTTCGCCAGCCGCCGCCAGATACGGCACCAAAGTCAGGTGCATATACATGGTGTGCTCGCGACCCACTTCTACCGCCATTTGGCGAATAGCTTCGAGGAATGGCAAGGATTCGATATCACCGACGGTACCGCCGATTTCAACCAGAACCACATCGTGACCTTCGCCACCTTCAAGGATGCGCTCTTTGATTGCATTAGTGATATGAGGAATAACCTGAACGGTAGCGCCCAGATAATCGCCACGACGCTCTTTACGCAGCACATCGGAATAGATGCGGCCAGTGGTAAAGTTATTGCGGCGGGACATTTTGGTACGGATGAAACGCTCGTAATGACCTAAATCCAGATCGGTTTCTGCGCCGTCTTCGGTGACGAAAACTTCTCCGTGCTGGATAGGGCTCATCGTGCCCGGATCGACGTTGATGTACGGATCCAGTTTCATCATGCTTACGTTGAGGCCACGGGCTTCAAGAATAGCCGCCAGGGAGGCTGCGGCAATGCCTTTACCCAGAGAGGATACAACCCCGCCGGTCACAAAAATATAATTAGTTGTCATGCTGA
The DNA here is from genome assembly GCF_001586165.1 of Obesumbacterium proteus. Lineage (NCBI taxonomy): Bacteria > Pseudomonadati > Pseudomonadota > Gammaproteobacteria > Enterobacterales > Hafniaceae > Obesumbacterium > Obesumbacterium proteus. Next base: position 4,359,380 of record NZ_CP014608.1, read on the forward strand.
ACCTGAGAGTTAGGTTTAAAGACGATGGAAGAACCAAGACGGGACAGTAGTATACCCGAACCTTTCATTTGCCACAAACGATCTCAGTGCCTAAGTCACATTTGTTTAGGGTAAAAGGTATGACTAAATTCATTTAATCTTTAAATTACAATTAGATAAAAATTTCATTGGTAAAAAAAACCTATAAACCAACGATAGGTGGTGAAATTTGTTAAAACGGATGATAACTCGAGACAAAAGGGTCTGGCGCAATACCGCCAAACCCAGTTAATTGGTGTCAGGATTTAGTTTAAAAATGCCGGCTTTATTGCCCTTCAGCCTTTTTCACCTGCTGCCAATGCGCTTCCATTTCATCAAGCGTGGCCTCTTCCATGGTTTTTCCGGAGGCGCGCACCGCATCTTCAACTGCACGGAAGCGACGTTCGAATTTGCGGTTGGCTGCTTGTAGAGCGTTTTCGGCTTTATGGCCTAAGTGACGCGATAAATTCACCGTTGCAAACAGCAGATCGCCAATTTCTTCGCCTAGCTTCTCCTCATCCACCACGGCCTGCTGCGCCTCATCCATCACTTCATCGATCTCCTCATACACCTTGCCTAACACCGGACCAAGCGTATCCCAATCGAATCCTACTGCCGCGCAGCGTTTCTGGATTTTATAAGCCTTCATCAGCGCAGGCAGCGCATTCGGAATATCGTCCATTGATGAACTGAGATCTTTTTCAGCACGTTCCTGCGCCTTACGCTGCTCCCAGCGTGCTAGCGATGCTTCGGCACTTTCCGTGTGCTCAGCGGCAAAAACATGCGGATGACGGCGTTCTAACTTATCGCTGATGGCATTACACACATCGTCAAAGTTAAACAACCCTTGTTCCTGCCCCATCTGCGCATAAAACACCACTTGAAATAACAGGTCGCCTAGCTCTTCGCGTAAGTCACTGAAATCTTCACGCTGAATCGCGTCAAGCACCTCATAAGTTTCTTCCAGCGTATAGGGCGCAATCGTGGAGAAAGTCTGCTTCTGATCCCACGGGCAGCCGCGTTCCGGGTCGCGCAGGGTTTGCATGATGTTCAGCAGGCGTTGCATTGGGGAGGAAGTCATAGTGCAGCTCTCAGAGATAAAAAATAACCGCCGCAGAATGCGGCGGTTTCTGTGCTGACTATCTTACGGATTTAAGCCGCAGGGATAAAGTCACCGTTTTGGCGCGTCACCAGCGTCAGAATGCTGTACAGCGCCACCGGCTGCTGATGCTGATTGAGCACCTGCACATCCCACACCACTACGCCATGCGGTTTATCCTCGGCGGTTTTCTGAGCTTTTTTGATTTTTTTCTTACAGGTTAAGCGAACCTGAATGGTATCGCCGATTTTCACCGGTTCGATAAAGCGCAGATTTTCCATGCCATAGTTGGCGATCACCGGCCCTACACCCGGATCGACAAACAGGCCTGCCGCCGCTGACACCACAAAATAACCATGCGCCACGCGCTCACCAAACAAGGATTCCGCCGCGCCAATTTTATCCATATGGGCATAGAAATGGTCACCGCTCAGGCAGCCAAAATTCACAATATCCGCTTCGGTGATCGTGCGACGTGCGGTCAGCAGGCTTTCACCAATCGCCAACTGTTCGAAATATTTTCGGAATGGATGAACCTGTTCTTCCACCACATCAGCACCGCGTACCCATTCGCGACCAATCGCCGCCAGCATCGTTGGGCTTCCTTGAATCGCGGTGCGCTGCATGTAGTGTTTTACCGCACGTAAGCCCCCCAGCTCTTCACCACCACCGGCTCGCCCTGGGCCACCATGTACCAACATGGGCAACGGCGAACCATGGCCGGTTGATTCTACGGCCGCATGGCGATCCAAAATCAGCATGCGCCCATGAGCACACGCCGTTGCGCGGATAATTTTTGCCGCAATCTGCTCATCCGCAGTCACCAGCGACCCTGCTAAACTCCCCTGCCCCAGCAACGCTAATTCAACCGCTTGCTCTGCATTTTGATACGGCATCAGCGTCGCAACGGGCCCGAATGCTTCAGTGCCATGCACGGCCTGATGCGTGAAAGGATCGGCACAGTAAAGCAGCGTCGGAGGATAAAATGCGCCGTTTTCAGCACCGTTTCCGGTTAATTGCAGCGCCGAAAGCGAGCCACCGCACAAAGGTTCACAGCCGTTGCGCAGCAGATAATCAACTTTTTGCTGTACGTCATCACGCTGCTCAAGATTGACCAATGCGCCCATACGCACATCGGGATGCGCTGGGTCGCCCACCGTGACACCGCCCAGACGTTTAAGCAACGCTTGTTGAACGGCGTCCATTTGCGCTGCGGGCACAATGACACGACGAATAGCGGTACACTTTTGCCCCGCTTTTGTGGTCATTTCTCGCACCACTTCTTTGATGAAAATCGCGAACTCAGGCATCTCAGGCGTAACATCTTCGCCTAAAATGCAGCAGTTGAGCGAGTCGGCCTCCATAGTAAAAGCGATGGATTTTTGTAATAAACGGGGATGTGAACGCAGCTTCTGGCCAGTTTGGGCAGAACCGGTGAAAGTCACCGCGTCCTGATAGTCCAAGTGCTCAAAGATATCGCCGACGCCGCCGCAGATAAGCTGCAACGCCCCTTCGGGCACCAATCCACTCTCAATAATCAGTTTAACCATAGCCTGAGTGAGCTGCGCCGACGCTGTTGCCGGCTTGATGATCGCAGGCATCCCCGCCAACCATGTTGGTGCCAGTTTTTCCAGCATTCCCCAGCAAGGGAAGTTAAACGCGTTGATGTGCAGCGCAACGCCGGGACGAGACGTTATGACATGACGAGCGGCAAACTGTGATTGCTTGGAGAGAGGAATTAATTCGTCTTCAGGCCAAAGGGTATCGTCGGGAAGCTCACGCCCAGCCAAGCCTGCATAGGCAAACAGCGTCGCAATACCGCCTTCAATATCCACCCAACCATCACCGCGCGTGGCTCCGGTTTCAGCCGAAATCTGATACAGCGATTCTTTGTGAGCCAGCAGGTGCTTGGCTACCGCTTTCATCATTTGCGCTCGCTGTTGGAACGTCATCGCGGCCAACGCTTTGCCGCCGTGCTGACGCGCATAGTCCAAGCTTTCAGCCAGCGGTAAACCATCTGAACACACCTGATACAGCGCTTCGCCGCTCACAGCGTGGTGGATCGCTCGCTCTTTGCCCTGCCCATATGCCCAGACACCTGAAATATAACTAGTTAACTGCTGCATCCTACCCTCCAAGCTTCACTTTATGACTAAATATTTAGCCAAGGTGTATCACATTATTTTAGGTATTCGCCACTCATTAATTTAACAAAATAGAAACACATCGCATTTTAAAAAAGCATCCATCAAGCTTGGCAAATCTTTACAACAAATCAACTTACTGTTTTTAAACAGTTAAAAATAAAATCCTGTGACCTGTACGACAAATGCGCACAATAAGTGTTTGATCTTTTTGTTATCAGAATGTAGCTTTTTAGTTATTGAAAGTGATTCACAATTTAAATTAAAACTTAAAACATTCGAATCATTAAGTGAGGAAGCAATGACCCAAAACGCTCAACATCAGGCGCTCTTCGAGGCAAAAATTGCCGCAGATACGTCGATAGAAGCCAAAGACTGGATGCCAGATGCCTACCGGCAAAACCTCATCCGTCAAATTGGTCAGCATGCGCATTCAGAAGTCATCGGGATGCTACCAGAAGCCAACTGGATCACTCGAGCACCCAGCCTGCGCCGCAAAGCCGTGCTGCTAGCGAAAGTGCAGGATGAAGCAGGACATGGTTTGTATCTGTACAGCGCTGCGGAAACGCTGGGCTGTTCACGCCAAGACATCTACCAAAAGATGCTCGACGGCAAAATGAAATACTCCTCGATCTTCAATTACCCAACACCGAGCTGGGCTGACGTTGGCGTCATCGGCTGGTTGGTTGACGGTGCCGCTATCGTTAACCAAGTGGCTTTGTGCCGTGCCTCCTATGGCCCCTACGCTCGCGCCATGATCAAAGTCTGTAAGGAAGAAAGTTTCCATCAGCGTCAAGGCTATGAGGCCGTTACGGTGCTGGCTAACGGCACCGCGGAGCAACGCGCCATGCTGCAAGATTCCATCAACCGTTTCTGGTGGCCGGTGCTGATGATGTTCGGCCCTAACGACAGCGATTCCCCACACAGCGCACAAAGCATGGCTTGGAAAATCAAACGCCATAGCAATGACGAGCTGCGCCAGAAGTTTGTTGATAACACGGTGCCGCAGTTAGAAGCGCTTGGCATGACTGCGCCTGACAAAGATTTGGTATGGGACGAAGCCACCGGACATTACCGCTTTGGCGAAATCGACTGGAGCGAGTTTTATCAAGTTCTCAAAGGCCAAGGCCTCTGCAACCACGAGCGCCTGAGTGCTAAACGCCGCGCTTGGGAAGAAGGCAGTTGGGTACGTGATGCCGCAATGGCCCACGCAGAAAAATCTGCCACCAACGCCACCGCGGCATAAACAAGGAAATCCAAATGACTCAAGCACACTGGCCACTTTACGAAGTTTTTGTTCGTAGCAAACAAGGATTAGCCCACCGCCACGTTGGCAGCCTTCATGCCGCAGACGATCAAATGGCATTGGAAAACGCGCGCGATGCTTACACTCGCCGCAACGAAGGCTGTTCAATCTGGGTGGTGAAATCGGAATATTTAGTGGCATCGCAGCCGGAAGATCGCGCCGCATTCTTTGATCCGTCAGACGATAAGGTCTACCGCCACCCGACGTTTTACACCATTCCTGACGGCATCAAGAACATGTGAGGCAACTGATGACAACGTTAAATCAAGACCTCATCCAATACGTACTGCGCCAAGCCGATACGCCGCTCATTTTAGCCCAGCGCCTGTGTGCCTGGTGCAGCCATGCGCCTGAGCTAGAAATCGACCTCGCGCTCTCAAACATCGGGCTGGATCTGCTCGGGCAGGCACGCAACTTCTACAGCTACGCCGCCGAATTATCTGGTGAGCTATCCGGTGAGAACGTCGACGAAGATAGCTTGGCATTTGGGCGTGACGATCTGGCGTTCTGCAATCTGCTTTTGGCTGAACAGCCGAACGGCGGTTTCAACGACACCTTGGTGCGTCAGTTTTTCCTCGATACCTATCATTTTCTGCTGCACCAAGGCTTAAGCCAAAGCAGCGATCCACAGCTAGCCGCTATCGGTGCCAAATCACTGAAAGAGGCTGAATACCACCTACGTTTCAGCCGTGGCTGGATGATCCGCCTCGGTGACGGCACCGAACTAAGCCAGAAAAAAATGCAGCAGGCGATCAACGATCTGTGGCGTTTCACCGGCGAACTGTTCCACAGCGATGACGTTGAACGTTGTCTTGCGGAGCAAGGTATCGCCGTCAATCCTGAAAGCCTTCAGGCTCCGTGGCTGCAAATCGTGCAGCAGGTTCTGCAAGAAGCCACCTTACAGCTTCCTGAAGAAGAGGCTTACCGCCACGGCGGAAAACAGGGCAAACACACGGAACATCTTGGATTCATGCTGGCAGAAATGCAGTTTCTACAGCGCGCTTATCCGGGCTGTCGCTGGTAACGCTGCAACGGGGAACAGGAGAAGATCATGGAACAACGTCAACCACTCAATAGCCTGTTAACGCCAGAGATCCATCAGATCTGGCAATGCCTGCATGAGATTAGCGATCCTGAATTGCCAGTGCTCTCGATCACCGATCTTGGCATGGTGCGCGGCGTTTCCCCTCTGAAAAACGGCTGGCTGGTCACGTTTACCCCCACCTACTCCGGCTGCCCTGCAACGGAGTTTCTCATCGACGCGATTCAAACCACGCTAACCGCCGCTGGCTTTTCCCCGATCAAAGTCGAAATCCGGCTCAGTCCGGCATGGACAACCGACTGGATGAATGCCGAAGCCAAAAAGCGTCTGCGTGAATACGGCGTTGCGCCTCCGCAAGGGCTGGCCTGTGAAAAACCGCTTTCCTCCGGCGCGGTGCAGTGCCCGCAATGCGGCAGCCATGAAACTCAGAAGATCAGCGAATTTGGCTCCACCGCCTGTAAAGCGTTGTACCGCTGCAAGCAGTGTCTTGAGCCTTTCGATTACTTCAAATGCATTTAAGAGGCCGCGAGAAAAATGACCGTATTTCACCGTTTAAGTATTGCCGCCATTGAGCGGGAAACCCCAGAGGCCGTAGCGATTACGCTGAGAGTGCCCGACGAGTTAAAAACGCATTATCGTTATAAGCCGGGGCAGCATCTCACGCTCAAGGCAAACGTTAACGGCGAAGAACTGCGTCGCTGTTACTCCATTTGCAGCTCGCCACAGGATGGCGTGCTACAGATTGGCGTGAAAGCTATCCATCAAGGGCGCTTTTCTTCCTTCGTCAATCAGCAGCTCAACGTGGGCGATGCGCTAGAAGTGATGTTGCCACAGGGGCGCTTTGGCTATCAGCCTACTGCCGAACGCCAAGGCAACTATCTGGCTATCGCGGCAGGTTCGGGCATCACCCCGATGCTCTCGATCATTAAAACCACGCTGCTTCTGGAGCCGAAAAGCGAATTCACCCTGATCTACGGCAATCGCACCAGTCGCTCCATCATGTTTAAAGAAGCGCTGTGCGATCTCAAAAATCGCTTCCCACAGCGTTTGCAAATTCTCTATCTGTTTAGCCAAGAAAGCTTGGACAGTCCGCTGCTTAATGGCCGTATCGACAGCGAACGTTTAAGCCTGATGGGCAAATCACTGTTGGATTTCACCACGTTCGATCAAGCGTTTATCTGCGGCCCTGAAAGCATGATGGACGATGCCCACACCACGCTCGAGGCCGCGGGAATGGCCGCGGAAAATATTCATAGTGAACGCTTTAACACCGCCGGTATCAGCGTGCGCCCTGCGAATATGACCGAGCGAGAGCAAACCATGGTGGAAATCCAATTGGATGGCCGCCGCGTGAATATCGCCATGAGCGCACAGGATGACAGCATTCTGGACGCGGCGCTGCGCCAAGGTGCCGATTTACCCTATGCCTGCAAAGGCGGCGTATGCGCTACCTGCAAATGCAAACTCAAATCTGGCGAAGTGGAAATGGGGGTCAATTACAGCCTAGAACCCGATCAGCTCGCAGCCGGTTATATCCTCAGTTGCCAGTCGTGGCCGAAAGGCGACGGCGTAGTGCTCGACTTCGACGTCTAAGGAAATCCCATGAGCAACGACTGGATTTTACGCCACCAGCAACAGCGGGTTTTAACCCTAACGCTGAATCGCCCTGATGCACGTAACGCCCTAAGCACCGCCTGTTTAGAGCTGTTAGTCAGTCATTTAGAAAATGCCGATAGCGATGACAGCATTGGTGCCGTGGTGATCACCGGTTCCTCGCGCTGCTTTGCCGCCGGTGCCGATTTACGCGAGCTCCAGCAGCAAAAGGTGGCAGACGCCATTGTCGACCGCCGCCCACAGGTATGGCAGCGCTTCAATGCCATCAGCAAACCGATTATCGCCGCCGTCAATGGCTACGCGCTTGGTGCGGGCTGCGAGCTAGCGCTGGCCTGCGACATCGTGGTGAGCGGCGAAAATGCGCGCTTCGGGCTGCCTGAAATCACCCTAGGGTTGATACCCGGCGCTGGAGGCACCCAACGTTTACTGCGCAACGTCGGGAAATCTCTCGCCTCGCAGATGGTGCTGACCGGCGAGCCGATTAACGCGCAGCAGGCGCGAGATGCCCAGCTCATCAGTGAAATCTGCGTTACCGAACTGACGCTGGAACGCGCCCAGCAAATTGCCACGCGCATTAGCCAGCAATCACCGCTCGCGCTGCGTGCGGCGAAATCGGCGCTTAAGGCCGCGCAGGAAACCACGCTTTCACAGGGATTAAATCTGGAGCGCCAGCATTTTGTCTCATTAGCGGGGACTGACGATCGCGCAGAAGGCATTGCCGCCTTTTTTGAAAAACGTTCACCTGAATTTAAAGGACGCTAATCCTATGACTTCCTCTGATGAAAACATGGTACTTACCCACATTGAGGCTGGCGTTCTGACTATCACGCTCAATCGCCCCGACCGCTTAAACAGCTTCAATGACGAAATGCACCGCCAGCTTAGCGAAGCATTAAAAATTGCCGAACGCGATGAGGCCGTGCGCTGTGTTTTGTTCACCGGCGCAGGTCGCGGCTTCTGTGCCGGACAAGATCTGAACGATCGTAACGTCAGCGTTGAGCAAGCGGCTCCCGATCTTGGGCTGTCCGTAGAGCGTTTCTATAACCCGCTGATCCGCCGTATGACCGCCCTACCAAAACCGATCGTTTGCGCAGTGAACGGCGTTGCCGCCGGTGCCGGTGCCGCCATTGCTTTAGCCTGTGACATTGTGATCGCCAGCGCTAACGCCAGTTTTATTCAGTCATTTTGTCGTTTAGGTCTGGTACCAGACTCCGGCGGCAGCTGGTTCTTGCCCCGCTTAGCCGGTCATGCACGCGCCATGGGAATGGCGTTGTTGGGCGATAAGATCAGCGCTCAGCAGGCGTTGGAATGGGGCATGATTTGGCAAGTTGTTGAGCCAGAAATACTCGCAGCACGCACACAAGAACTCGCTCAGCACCTCGCGACCCAGCCGACCTATGGCTTGGGCTTAATTAAAAAAGCGATGTACAGCGCTGCAACCAACACGCTCGACCAACAGCTGGATCTTGAACGCGATCTACAACGCCTCGGCGGCCGTAGCGAAGACTACCGCGAAGGCGTGAGTGCGTTCTTCCAGAAACGTCAGCCTGAATTTAAGGGGAAATAATCATGCCTTCTCCTTTGCTACAAGGCTCTGTTGGCGTGATTGGCGCAGGAACAATGGGTATTGGTATTGCGCAGGTTGCCGCCAGCGCAGGACATGATGTGATGCTGTTTGACGTTAACGCCGAAGCTTCGTCGCGTGCGTTAAGCGCTTTACATCAACGCCTGCAACAGCGTGTGGACGCAGGTAAAGCAGATGCGGATTTCACGCAACAGCTTTTAGCGCGTATTCAAATTGCCACTGCGCTCACCGAGCTGGCTTCTTGTACTTTGGTGATCGAAGCGATCGCCGAGCGTTTAGAGATCAAACAGAGCCTGTTTCGCGATCTGGAAGCCATTTGTTCGCCACAAACGTTGTTTGCCAGCAATACCTCTTCGCTATCGATTACCGCCATTGCCAGCGCGCTGAAACACCCGCAGCGTATGGCTGGATTACATTTTTTCAATCCCGCGCCGGTGATGAAGCTGGTCGAAATTGTACGTGGTTTAGAAACCGATGCCGATACGCTCAATGCGCTACGAGAACTGGCCGTGGCATGGAAAAAACAGCCTGTCGTTTGTCGTTCGACGCCTGGCTTTATCGTTAACCGCGTTGCGCGTCCTTTCTACGCCGAAACCCTGAGGGCGTTAGAAGAGCAGATAGCGACACCGGCCACGCTGGATGCCGTGTTGCGCGATGCGGGCGGCTTTGCGATGGGGCCGTTGCAGCTAACCGATTTAATTGGCCACGACGTGAACTATGCGGTAACGGAATCGGTGTTTTATGCCTTTGGCTCTGATCCTCGCTTTCAACCCTCGTTAGTGCAGAAAGAGCTGGTGGAGGCGGGGCATTTAGGTCGCAAAAGTGGCCGTGGTTTTTATCGCTACCGGAGCGATATTCAACCGGTTCCCCCTGAGTTTGCACCGACTGAAACTGGCGCAATGCCGCAACGAATTAGCGCCCATGGGCGTTGGTCAGCGCTGCCTGAATTTGCTGCGCTGTTGCAACAAAATGGGATCGCGATTGAAGAACTCAAAGAGAGCACCGAATCGTCTCCGTTTTTACGCCTCGATGAAGTTACACTTATGTTAACGAATGGTAAATTATCATCACAAGTCGCCGCAGAAACGAGAACGCCCGTGGTTCAGTTCGATCTTTCAGTGAATCATCAACAGGCTTCGGCCATCGCTATTAGCGCGGCTAGCTGTAATAGCGCAGCGCAAACGGCGTTAGTCATTCGCTTCCTGCAATCCTTAGGCAAAAACGTCATTGTTCTTCCTGATTATCCTGCGCTGTTAACCCTGCGCACGGTTGCCATGTTGTGCAACGAAGCGCTCGACGTGGTGAACAAAGGGATCGCCAGTGCCAAAGACACCGATTTAGCGATGCGTCTGGGCGTGAATTATCCCGCAGGCCCGTTAGCTTGGGGCAACCAGCTCGGCTGGCAGCATATTCTCACCACGCTCGAAAACCTTAATCACTTCTATGCCGACACCCGCTATCGCCCAGCGCCGCTATTGCGCCAACTGGCGGCTGGCTATGTTTCGCTTGCCACTCAGGAGCCTCATTGATGAACGCTTCATCGCCTACTCATCTAGCACAACGCTGCGCCGAGCAGATGTTTGCTCAAGATACCTGCGCGCAGTCCATGGGAATGACCATCGACCGCGTTGATAGCGGTTTCGCTCAGGTCAGCATGACTATCGCCCCCAATATGCTTAACGGGCACCAAACCTGTCACGGCGGGCAACTTTTTAGCCTCGCCGATACTGCGTTTGCCTATGCCTGCAACAGCCAAGGATTAGCCGCCGTGGCTTCTGGCTGTTCCATTGATTTTATCCGCCCCGGATTTAGCGGCGATCGTCTCACTGCCAGTGCAGAAGTGCGCCATCAGGGCAAGAAAACCGGTCTATACGACGTTGAGATCACTAACCAAGATGGCAAAACCGTCGCATGGTTCCGCGGCCGTGCGCACCGTCTTGGTCATTCCCTTTTAGAACAGCAAGGAGAGCAGCCATGAATCACGCTTTTATCTGCGACGGCGTTCGCACCCCCATTGGCCGCTATGCCGGTGCATTAGCCAGCCTGCGCGCCGATGATTTGGCCGCTATTCCATTGCAAGCCTTAATGGCTCGTTATCCAGCGCTGGACTGGGAACGCGTTGATGATGTGATCCTCGGCTGCGCCAATCAGGCGGGAGAAGACAACCGTAACGTAGCCCGTATGGCGGCGTTATTGGCGGGATTACCACAAACCGTTTCGGGCACCACCATCAATCGCCTGTGCGGCTCTGGTTTAGATGCGCTGGCCTTTGCTGCTCGCAGCATTAAAGCCGGTGACGCTCAGCTGATGTTGGCCGGTGGCGCGGAATCCATGACGCGTGCTCCGCTGGTGATGGGCAAAGCCGACAGCGCTTTCAGCCGTCAGGCACAAATATTCGATACCACTATCGGCTGGCGCTTTGTTAATCCGCTCATGCAGGGGGCTTTTGGCACCGACTCCATGCCGGAAACCGCCGAAAACGTAGCCGCCCAGTTCAATATCAGCCGCGCCGATCAGGATGCCTTTGCACTACGCAGCCAGCAGCGTACCGCGAAAGCGCAGGCTTCAGGCGTGCTAGGGCAAGAAATTGTGCCGGTCGTTTTAAAAGGGAAAAAAGGGGCGGAGATCCGCGTGACGCAGGATGAGCATCCTCGTCCAGAAACCACGTTGGAGCAATTGCAAAACCTGAAAACGCCTTTCCGTATGCCGGGCAGCGTAACGGCCGGAAATGCCTCGGGCGTTAACGACGGCGCTGCCGCACTGATCGTGGCATCCGAAGCACTGGCTATCGCGCAGGGACTGACACCAAGAGCGCGTATTGTCGCCACCGCCACCTGCGGCGTTGAACCACGCATTATGGGGATCGGCCCGCTTCCGGCAACGCGCAAAGTGTTGGAACTGGCCGGTTTAAGCCTGAACCAAATGGACGTCATTGAGCTGAACGAAGCCTTTGCGGCGCAGTCTCTGGCCGTGATGCGTCAGCTTGGCCTTCCTGACGATGCCGAACACGTGAACCCAAACGGCGGTGCCATTGCGCTCGGTCATCCACTCGGCATGAGCGGTGCACGTTTGGCATTGGCAGCCACTTTTGAACTGGAACGGCGCGGCGGGCGCTACGCACTTTGCACCATGTGCATCGGCGTAGGGCAAGGCATCGCCATGATTATCGAGCGTGTCTGATCCCTCCGCCTCTGTCCCTACAAACCAGAGCCTGTGAGCGCGATTCAAATACTAAGAAAAATATTATCAGGAATGGCAAACATGACTAAGACATTACCGCACATTGACCCGATTGAATTCGCCTCATGTGATGAAATTCAGGCATTGCAGCTAGAACGTATGAAGTGGACGCTGCATCACGCCTATAACAACGTGCCGATGTATAAACGCAAATTCGATGCGGCTGGCGTTCATCCTGATGACTTTAAGCAACTGAGCGACATTGCGAAATTCCCCTATACCACCAAGCAAGATCTGCGCGACAACTACCCTTTCGACACCTTCGCTGTGCCGATGGAGCAAGTGGTTCGCGTGCATGCGTCGTCAGGAACGACCGGTCGTCCGACGGTGGTCGGCTATACCCAGCAGGATATCGATAACTGGGCGGATATTGTGGCCCGCTGTTTGCGCTCCGCGGGAGCGACGGCCAAAGACAAAATTCATGTGGCCTACGGCTACGGGTTATTCACCGGGGGTTTAGGCGCGCATTACGGTGCTGAGCGGCTCGGCGCAACCGTCATCCCGATGTCCGGCGGGCAAACGGAAAAACAGGCGCAGCTAATTCTCGACTTCAAACCCGATGTCATCATGGTCACGCCTTCTTATTGCCTGACGTTGATTGACGAGCTCGAGCGCAAAATGGGCGGCGATGCCCGCGGTTGTTCACTGCGCTTGGGCGTATTCGGCGCTGAGCCTTGGACCGATTCTCTGCGCAGCGAAATCGAAACCCGTATGGGGATCAAAGCGCTAGATATTTATGGGCTGTCTGAAGTGATGGGCCCGGGTGTAGCGATGGAGTGCGCCGAATATGCCGACGGCCCAACTATCTGGGAAGATCATTTCTACCCTGAGATCATTCACCCCGATAGCTGCCAAGTGCTGCCAGACGGTGAAGCGGGAGAGTTGGTTTTCACCACCCTAACCAAAGAGGCGATGCCGGTGATCCGCTATCGCACCCGCGATCTTACCCGCTTGCTGCCGGGATCGGCGCGCAATATGCGTCGCATGGATAAGATCACCGGCCGATCCGACGATATGTTAATTATTCGCGGCGTAAACGTGTTCCCTTCTCAGCTTGAAGAACAAATTATGAAGTTCCGCGAGCTGTCGCCGCACTACCAGTTGGAAGTCACACGCAAAGGTAATTTAGATAACCTTTCGGTCAAAGTTGAACTGAAAGAACCTAACGTTCTCAACCACGACCAGCGCTGTGATATCTGCCATCAGCTGCGCCACCATATTAAATCGATGGTCGGCGTGAGTACTCAGGTCAGCATCGTCAACTGCGGTGATATTCCACGCTCAGAAGGTAAAGCCGTTCGCGTGGTCGATTCTCGGGGGCGGTAAGCAATCCCCACCCTAACCCTCCTCTTATTAGGGGAGGGAACCGTTCTGCGCTGTTTGGAAGATCCCACAACTTTTCATCCGGTTATGCTACTGTGATGACACACTAAAAACTGACCGGTGAAGAATAATGGAACATAAAATTGACGACTTTATTCGTCATGCGCTGGATGCCCAGCCGATCAGCGGTACGTCACTGATTATCTCGTTATATGGCGATGCGCTCAGCCATCGTGGCGGTGAGGTTTGGTTAGGTAGCCTGAGTGCGCTGCTTGAGCCCCTTGGGTTTGGCGATCGTTTTGTGCGTACCTCCATTTTTCGGCTACAAAAAGAGGGATGGCTGGACGTTATAAAATTAGGTCGTCGCAGCTTCTATCGCGTCACCGAGCGCGGTATGAATCAGTTTCGTCATGCAGAAAGCAAAATCTATCTCAGCGAACAGCCGGAATGGGATGGGCTGTGGGATTTGTTGTTGCTCGAAATGGCAAGTAAAGCAGAGCGAGTTCGGCTGAAAAAGGCGCTCAGCTGGCTTGGTTTTGGTCAAATGAACAGTTCGCTGATGGCAGCCCCCGCACGGGAACAGAACGATGTTCCCGCCATGCTAAGCGAGCTGAACGCCAGTGAATCAGTGATCTATTTCCGCGCTGACTACCCTTATAACCGCTCGGAACAGAGCTTGAAAGAGCTGGTTTCCACCAGTTGGTCCCTGAATGAAGTTGCAGAGTATTATCATGAGTTTATCGCATCGTTTCGCCCGCTCATGACGCTACTGCGTGATACCCCAGAAGAAGAACTCACTCCCGAACGCTGCTTTCAGCTGCGTTTGCTGTTGATCCACTACTATCGCCGCGTGGTTTTGAAAGATCCGCTGTTGCCCGATGCGCTTTTGCCGAACCAGTGGGAAGGACAGATCGCCCGTAACCTGTGTATCAATATTTACCAACGCATCGATCATGCCGCCACGCGCTATGTGAGTGAAAAAACAGAAACCACCATTGGTGAACTGCCCCAGCCTGCGGTCGCTTACTATCGCCGCTTTGGTGGATTACCTCGAGAAAGCCTTACACTTTAAGGAGACTTAACGATGCCTGTGTATCAGATTGATGGCTTAACCCCCGTAGTCGACAGCAGTAGTTTCGTTCATCCTACCGCGGTTTTAATTGGCGATGTGATTATCGGCAAACGCGTATACATCGGGCCCAATGCCAGCTTGCGCGGCGACTTTGGCCGTATCGTGGTGCAAGATGGGGCGAACATTCAGGATAACTGCGTTATGCATGGATTTCCGCAGCAGGATACCGTGGTGGAAATCGATGGGCATATCGGCCATGGCGCAATTCTGCACGGCTGCCGCATTCGTCGTAATGCGCTCGTTGGCATGAATGCCGTAGTGATGGATGGCGCAGATATCGGTGAAAACACCATTGTTGGCGCAGCGGCTTTTGTGAAAGCGGCCGCAAAATTTGACGCAAATAAGCTGGTGGTTGGCAGCCCCGCCCGCGTAGTACGCGAGCTAAGTGAGCAAGAATTGAGTTGGAAGCGTGCGGGCACCCGCGAATATCAAGAGTTGGTTATCCGCTGCAAAGAAACACTGCGTGAAGTTGAGCCTCTGCGAGAAGAGGAAGCCGACCGCAAGCGGCTGAGTTTCAATGAGGATATTGTGCCGAAGGGGCTGATTTGAGATTTCCTCAGTCACAGCACAATGACGGTGTAAGGTTTCGTTCGCCTATCTCCATCGGAGTCCTTAGCTTACGAAACCAGCCGCCAGAGCCAAAAAAACATTTCACCTCACGACGTTGGCACATCCTATGGTAAGAATTATGGCAAGACCTTCTCTATATCTGGCCACTCGCTGAGCGGCATTGGCCGGGCAAAGTAATACCCCTGTGCTTTTTGGCAGCCCATTGCCTGTAGTTTGTCGGCCACTTCCGCCGTTTCAACCCCTTCGGCCACCAATGGAACATTAAAACCGTGGGATAGCCGGATCACCGCCGACACAATCGATTCGTTGCGGCTATCGGTGAGGACATCGCTAACGAAGTCTTTATCGATTTTTAAGGTATCAAACTCAAGCTTATGCAGATAAGAGAGGCTTGAGAAGCCTGAACCAAAATCATCAATGGCAACAGAAACACCCCCGCGACGGATAGTGCTAATAGTTTCCATCAAGATCTCGGTTTCTTTCATCATGCTCGTTTCGGTAATTTCTATCGAGATGTTGTGCGGCGCAATATTATGCCGTGTCAGCGTGGCAAAAAGACTATGCGAAAAATCTTGCTGCATGAGCTGTACCAGCGAAATATTCACATGCAGTTTAAAGTCGCTTGGCCATTCGCCGCTGGAGAGTTTTTCACTCAGTTGCATACAGGCGTTATCTAACACCCACGCACCGAGAGGAACAATAAAGCCGGTGTCTTCCGCGAGAGGAATAAAGTGATCGGGCCCCACCATGCCGAGTTCTGCATTACGCCAGCGAATTAAGCATTCAGCGCCGGTAATATTACGCGTAGTCAGATTCACAATCGGCTGGAAGACCAAGAAGAACTCGTTTAGCGCTAACGCACTCTTTAGATGACGCAGCATATTGATATTGAGGATTTCTTCAGCGCGAATATCCGAGTGATACAGCATGCTGTAACCGTTGCCTTTGCTACAGGCAAATTTGAGCGCGATATAGGCATCCATAATACTGTCATTGAGCGTGCTCGGATTGATAACGTCATGCACAAAGCCGGTATTTCCCGCATACACTTGCCCATCGGCATCATGCTCTGCATCTAATCCCCTGAAGAAACGCTCAAATTTATGTTGCTCTGCTAAGCAGAATTCCTGCGTCTTAACGCCTGGATAGCAAATAATAAACCGCTCTTCGGCATCTCGCGCAAGCCATGTTCCTACGGGCAAAATTGCCTGTAAGTCTTGAATAAAGCGCGATACAAAGTCTCTGCCGTAGCTGCGGCCTAAACTGCTGGTAATAGCATTGAAATTACTTAAAGCAACAATCGCGAGCAATCCAATCGTATAACCACCCTGCTCTTCATGACATTCTCGAAACTTGCCCAGCAATCCCCTGCGCGTCAGCAGCTTAGTGTCTTCATCAATATTGAGCTGATTTTCAAGCTTTAGGAACATGCCTTCCAGCTCATCCGACATTTGTGCAAAGGCGGTATTCAGCACCCTAATTTCAGAAAATTGAGCCTGATGATTAAGGCTTGGCTTCCATTTTCGGCGGGCAATCATCGGCGCTTGCCGTGCAATGTCTAATATCGGATTCGTTACCATCGAGAGTAATTTCACCGCGATCAATGAACCCACTGCAAATATAATGACCGACAGAATAATAGTAATAATACGGTTGCTCAGTAAGTCGCCGGTTAAATCATCCTGAGCCGACAGCACAACAATCCGCCATCCAGGCAAATTAAGATCGTTTCCTACCGGCATCACTTTGCCAAAATACATGGAGCTACCGGATTGAATTCGCTCCACTTCGCTAGGGTTATTTTGCAGGATCTTTACCGTTGATTTTATTAACGGATCGGTACTGTCCATGACCGAAACCAGCCCGCCACCGTCCTGATCGGCAATGCCAAATGAGAGATCGGAAATGAGATAATCATCTTTAGAAGAGGCAATAATCTGGTTAGAACCGTTAACAATAAAAATGACGTTGTTTTCATTTTTTGTCAGTTCCATCAGATAGCGACTAAATCGGCTTAAGCGCAGATCGCTTGAGATAACGCCAATGTAGCGATTTTTTTTGTCATACACCGGAGAGCTAAAAGAGATGCTGATGCCGCTATCTGAGTTGAAGTCTCGATAGGCTCTGGTCCATGAGGATTGTTTACTTTCATCAACATAACGAAACCAAGGTCGTTGGCTAACGTCATAGTGTTCAATGCTTTCTCTCGGTTTTTCATCCTGAGACAGGCCATTGTAGTAATTCAGCCTGCCCTGTGTGACTCGCGACTTCAGGATAAGATATTCTTTATCCGTAATATTATTCCTACCGACGCCGATATAGTGGCCATCCCTCGTGCCAAGCGCCACCATGCTTAAATATTTGTCACCCGAAAAAATTCGCCCCATGGTTTGAAGCAGAATTTCTTTTATAAACGGCATTTGATCGCTGGTTTCGCTGAAATCCATGGCTTTCAGTGACGTAGCGACGGCGGCATTCGACTGCTTGGGCACATTGATATAGTGCTCCAACATACTTTTTACCGTTTCACCTTTAGACGTGATGACCTTTTCGCTCATCCGATTCAGCGCATGGTTCTCTTGCTGAAACTGGAGATAAAGAATAAAGATGACAATAAACGTGGTAAAAAACACGAATACCGAGAGGACAATAGTCTTGAGAGAGTAGCTCTCTATAAACGCCAATTTATTTTTTTTCATACAAACTAGTGCTCAGAAGGTGAACTGTTTCTTACCGCGACTCTTCGACTCGTATAAGTTAACATCTGCCAGTTTCATTGTCGTGGAAATATCGTTATCAAACTTCGCAACACCAATTGAAACGGTCATTTTTGCCGTTACGCTCTCAGAAATATAGAGTTTCTCATCATTAATATCATGCAAAATTTGCTCAGTAACATGTTTGGCATCCTGTAGGGAGGCATTAAACAAAAAGACCACAAACTCGTCGCCTCCCATTCGCACAATAATATCACTTGCCTTGATGTTGCCCTGCATAATCTTTGTGCACTTGTACAAAGCTTCATCACCAATATCATGACCATAGCTGTCGTTGATTTGTTTAAAATGGTCGATATCGATGGCAAGAATATAGTCTAGACCTGCTCGCTTTTTAATCTTAGGAATATAACGGCGGTTATAGGCTTTGGTCAAAAAATCCATATAGTAATCTTTGTTCATCTTGTCAAAGATATCTATATAGTAAAGTCCATGTAACGTGCGGATAACAGCAATAAGAAAAGGGATCAAGATCAGCAATATTAGCTGCCAATGAAACGTATATTTTATCTTCTCTAATGACTCTTCAATGATAGCTTTAAAGTTTGGCGTATTCTGCGACAGAATCATGATGTCAGAATCGCCATGCCTCGCATTGATAACCCGATTAAATAGTTCGTTTGACGCTGTTTCTTCATTATCTTTTAAGCGTTCAGGAATTGAAAAACTGTGCAGTAAATTAATATAGTTTGAATAACTCAGATACAAGGCTTGCAATTGGCTATCTTTGAGTTTCTCATTCTTTTTTCGATTATCTACATTATAAAACGTAGATGCGGAGAGTGAGAGAAAATCACTGCGGGCGCTGGAAAGTTTAAGTAGAAATTCCATCTGCTTAACGGTTGTTTCAGTTTTGTAATAGAAAAGTGTAAAACAGGCGGCGCTGATAACGAACAAGATGACCGTTATTACATCCTGACGTTGGCTTAACAACCGGAAAAAAAGATTATTTGAGCTCATAAGCCAAACCAGAATTTTCTCATGAGTAGATTATTCTCTTTAGGATTATTGTCTAAAAGGCACAACTGAGGGCACATACTCAGTGAATATTTCTTTGATAATAAGTCAGATGTAAATAATTATCCAGAGATGCATCATGAGACTGAGAAATTGCGCATTATTATGAAATGAAAATCACGCTTGATAACTAGATGGAAGGTAGTAAATAGCTGATAAGTAAAGGCTAAAAATTAATTTTGAAATTAAATGATGTATTAATAGTTAAATCTAATTTAATAAGATTTTTATTAAATATAGAATTATCTTAATCAAAATAGAGGCGGCGAATAACGCCACCTCTATTTGCAGTTAGTTATTTCTCTGTTTTTCCACCATGTAAACGACGCGCATCGATTACGTCCGGTAACTGATTTAATTTCGCCAGCACACGTCCAAGCACCTGCAGGTTATAAATTTCGATATCCATATCAATCGTTGCCAGCTGCTTTTTAGTATCACTACGGCTAGCAACACCCAGCACGTTAACCTTCTCATTGGCAAGAATGGTGGTGATATCACGTAGCAGGCCACTGCGATCGTTAGCCATCACGCGCACCACCAGCGAATAGCCACTGGAATAGCTTTCGCCCCATACTGCGTCAATGATACGTTCAGGCGCATGGGAGCGCAGTTCATTCAGCTGATCGCAATCAGAGCGGTGGATTGAAATACCGCGCCCCTGAGTGATAAAGCCGATGATTTCATCCCCAGGAATCGGCTGGCAGCAGCGTGCAATGTGGTGCATTAAATTACCCACACCTTCCACCACCACGCGGCCGCTGCTCTTATCACTGCGTGATTGAGATTGGCCTTTTTGCGTAAGCTGTTTTAGCGCTTCCCGATCCGCTTCTTCCGCACTTGGCTTGTTAGTCTTGCCTTGCAGGAAGTTGACCATTTGGTTAACGCGGATATCGCCGCCGCCTATCGCCGCCAAAACCTCATCCATCGAGTTGACGTTATAGCGAGGGATCAGAAGCTTCTCCGCTTCTTTCAGGCTGATATCCAAGCGCTCAAGCTCATCATCCAGAATTTGGCGACCGGCAAGAATGTTTTTGTCTCGATCTTGTTTGCGGAACCAGTTATGGATTTTGGCGCGTCCACGGCTGGTTGTCACATAACCAAGGTTCGGGTTCAGCCAGTCGCGGCTTGGGTTCGGCTGCTTCTGGGTGATAATTTCAACCTGATCGCCCATCTGTAGCTGATAAGTGAACGGCACGATGCGGCCACCAATTTTGGCACCGATGCAGCGATGACCTACGTCGCTGTGAATATGGTAAGCAAAGTCGAGCGGCGTTGAGCCCGCAGGGAGATCGACGACGTCGCCTTTTGGCGTAAACACATAAACGCGATCGTCAAATACCTGACTGCGTACCTCATCCAGCATCTCCCCGGAATCGGCCATCTCTTCTTGCCATGCAATCAGCTTACGCAGCCATGCAATTCGGCCTTCATAGCCAGAGCGTCCCGCAGCCTGCGGCCCTTCTTTATATTTCCAGTGCGCCGCAACGCCCAGCTCCGCATCTTCATGCATCTGGCGAGTACGGATCTGAATCTCTAGCGTTTTACCACGCGGGCCTAAAACGACGGTATGAATCGACTGATAACCATTAGGTTTAGGGTTAGCCACATAGTCGTCAAATTCATTCGGCAAATGACGATAGTGAGTGTGCACTATCCCCAGCGCCGCGTAACAATCCTGCAAGCGCTCAACCACGATGCGTACTGCACGTACATCAAATAGCTCATCAAACGCCAATGCCTTTTTCTGCATTTTGCGCCAGATGCTGTAAATGTGTTTTGGTCGACCATAAATTTCGGCTTTGACACCTTCTTTGGCCATTTCCTTGCGCAGCGCTTCAACAAAATCGTCAATGAACTGTTCACGATCGATACGGCGTTCATGCAGCAGTTTGGCAATCTTTTTATATTCATCAGGATGCAGGTAGCGGAAGCAGAAATCTTCTAGCTCCCATTTTAGCTGCCCAATCCCCAGACGATTTGCCAATGGCGCATAGATGTTGAAACACTCTTTGGCTGCTAATACGCGTTCTTCTTCCGGCGCATCTTTGACTTCGCGCAGATGAGCAATTCGCTCAGCGAGCTTTATCACCACGCAGCGGAAATCTTCCACCATCGCCAGCAGCATACGGCGGATATTATCCACCTGCTCGGAGGCGCCGGAGTCACTTTGGGTGGCTTTTAACGCGCGGATAGCATCCATTTCCAGCACACCATGCACCAGATTGGTAATCTCTTTACCAAAATCTTCTTCGACGGTTTCACGGTCGATAACCTTGGCTTCCACCAGAGGAAACAGCAGCGCGGTGCGCATACTGTCGTTGTCCATACTGAGCGTGGAGAGAATTTCCACCATCTCAACGCCGCGCCACAGTAATAATGCCGCGTCAGGATGGTTAAGTGTTTTTTGCTGACAATAACGCCAAGTTGCAGAGAGACGCTCACACGACTGCTGGTTCGACAGATTCAGGCTCTTCACCCACTCATCAAGGGCAAATTCACCAGCCGTATTTAAATGGGCACTTCTTACCGCAACCATATCCTCTCCCTTTTACTCATCAACTTGAGCCGTACTACGACGCAACAAACAACGCCATCGACTCTAAATGCCCCGTGTGGGGAAACATATCTAGCATTCGCACGCGCTCCATTCGGTAACCCGCTGCGATTAAAATCTGACTGTCACGCGCAAGCGTGGTGGGATTACAGGAAACATAAACCACCTTCTGCGGTGCCAGTTTAACAATGTGGTCCATGACGCCTGCGGCACCAGCTCGCGCTGGATCCAACAATACTTTGTCAAACCCAAGTTTAGCCCATGGCTGCCGAGTCACATCATCCTCCAAGTTATGCTGGAAGAACTCGACGTTATTCAATGCATTAATCTGGGCATTATACAGACCATTTGCGACCAGCGTAGCAACACCTTCAACGCCAACGACCTGTTTTGCGCGTTTTGCTAACGGTAATGTGAAGTTGCCCATGCCACAGAACAGGTCTAACACGCGATCCGTGGATTCTACCTCTAGCCACTCCAACGCCTGCGCAACCATTCGTTGATTCACCGCGTCGTTGACCTGAATAAAATCTCTTGGACTAAAAAATAGGCGCAGCCCATCAACCTGATAAAACGGTACGTCATCGCACAGCTTAACCAGTTCGTCTTCATTACCCTGCAGGTAGAGCATAACGCGATGCTGCGCACTAAAAGTGTGCAATCGGGCCAAATCTTGCTCCTTCAACGGATCAAGGTGGCGCAATACCAATACGGGGCCATTGTCGGCTAATACCAGTTCGGCATGGCCAAGACGGCGAACCGCCTTCATTCCGGCCAGACATTCATGCAGCGGTTGCAAAAGCGATGCCAGCGCAGGCGCTAATACAGGGCATGCTTTAACAGGCACTAAATCATTAGATCCTGACTTGCGAAAGCCCATCACCAACTGCTGTTGCTTCGGCTGGAATTGCAATCCTAGGCGCGCACGCCGACGGTAGCCGTATTCTGGCCCGCTGATAACGGATTCTGGTATGATATCCAAACCCGTTTCGCGGCTAATCAGGCGCTGAAGGGAAGCCGATTTGCTGCGCTGCTGCAGGGGCTCACTGGCATGTTGTTGCTGGCACCCGCCACAGATACCAAAATGTGGGCAACGTGGCGCTACGCGCTCTGGGCTGCGAGTCAGTAAACGTTTTACTTTGGCGCGAGCGAACTGCTTTTTATCTTCGGTTAAAGTGACTTCGGCTTGCTCATCTGGCAATAGGCCAGAAATAAAGATAGCTTTACCATTGTGGCGCGCAACGCCCTGGCCAAAAGGATCAAGGTCGGTTGCCGTCACAGTTATGGTTTGTCGGGTCGCCACACGGCGTCCCGGAGAGTAAAATTGAGCCATGTTTTATCGATTTGTTGTTGGTTTTAGCTTTCGCTAATAATGATATCTGCCACCAATTCTCCCACATTGGACCCACATGACCAAATACAGCCTGCGTGCGCGCATGATGGTACTGATTTTAGCCCCCACTTTATTGATTGGTTTGCTGCTCAGTACTTTCTTCGTTGTTCATAGATACAATGAGTTACAAGCACAATTGGTGGATTCCGGAGCCAGTATCATTGAACCGCTTGCCGTGGCAAGCGAATACGGTATGACCTTCCGCAGTCGTGAAGCGGTACGACAGCTGATTGGTCTTCTGCATCGCCGTCATTCCGATATCGTGCGTTCCATCGCCGTTTTTGACGATAATAACGATCTATTCGTCACCTCGAACTATCACCATAACTATTCGTTGCTACAGCTCCCCAAAGGGGTGCCGATGCCTAACGACCTGATGCTTTCCAAGCATGGGGATTCGTTAATCCTGCGCACGCCGATCATCTCAGAAGACCGATTTATCGATGCCACCAGCGCCGAAAACCCGCATCTTGGCTATATCGCGGTTGAATTGGATCTGCGCTCGGTGCGCTTACAGCAATACAAAGAAGTATTTGTTGCTACGTTGCTGCTGATTATCTGTATGTGTATTGCGTTACTGCTTGCCTACCGGCTGATGCGCGATGTCACAGGACCTATCCGTAACATGGTTAACACCGTTGACCGTATTCGTCGCGGGCAGCTCGACAGTCGTGTAGAAGGCCATATGCTGGGTGAGCTGGATATGCTCAAAAACGGTATTAATTCGATGGCAATGTCTCTAACGGCCTACCACGAAGAGATGCAGCAAAATATCGATCAGGCCACTTCTGATCTGCGAGAAACGCTTGAGCAGATGGAGATCCAAAACGTCGAGCTAGACTTAGCTAAAAAACGCGCTCAGGAAGCCGCACGAATTAAATCTGAGTTTTTAGCCAATATGTCGCATGAGCTGCGCACGCCGCTCAACGGCGTCATCGGTTTTACTCGACAGGTGCTGAAAACACCGCTTAACGCGACCCAAAGTGACTACTTACAGACCATTGAGCGCTCGGCCAATAACCTGCTCACCATCATTAACGATGTGCTTGATTTCTCGAAGCTTGAAGCCGGTAAACTGGTACTGGAACATATTCCTTTCCTGTTGCGTGAAACCATCGATGAAGTCACCGTCCTACTGGCTCCTAGCGCACACGAAAAAGGCATTGAGCTCACGCTGAATATTCGTAACGACGTTCCCGAACATGTGATCGGCGACCCGATGCGAATACAGCAAGTCCTCACTAACCTGTTAGGCAATGCGATCAAGTTTACCGAGAAAGGGAATATTGATATTCGCATTGAGCTACGTAGCGCCACCCCACATCAGGTTGAGCTGGAAGTCTTGGTGCACGATACCGGTATTGGTATCTCAGAACGCCAGCAATCACAGCTGTTCCAAGCATTCCGTCAGGCAGATGCCAGTATTTCTCGTCGTCATGGCGGTACCGGACTGGGCTTGGTCATCACCCAGAAACTGGTGAATGAAATGGGTGGCGATATTAGCTTCCATAGCCAGCCGAACAAAGGCTCTACATTCTGGTTCCATATTCAGCTCGAGCTCAACCATAACGCACCGGCAAGTCACTTCCCGATGCAGCGTTTAGCTGGGCAAAAACTGCTTTATGTCGAGTCAAACCCAGTTGCGGCACAGTGTACGCTGGACTTGCTTCAGGCGACGCCGTTGGAGGTGAGCTACAGCCCACTTCTAGCGCAGGTTATTCCTGATTCCCACTACGATATTCTACTGGTGGGACTACCTGTTAACTTCACCTATGACGATGCACAGGGCCGAGATAAGCTGAAAACCGCGTTGTCCTTAGCCAACCGCGTAATTCTTGCTATGCCGAGCCACAAACTGCTCTATAGCGATGAATTGAAAGAACAAGGAGTACGCAGCTGTTTAGCCAAACCGCTGACCAGCAACCGCTTGCTGCCTATTTTACTGGATAATAGCCTACCGAAACGTGCACCGGTGGTGATTGAGCATAAGGTTGAACGCCTGCCGCTGAACGTTATGGCGGTTGATGATAATCCAGCTAACCTTAAGCTTATTGGTGCGCTATTAGGTGAGCTGGTCGAACAAATTATTCTGTGCCATAGCGGTGAAGAAGCGATTGCCCAAGTGAAAGAGCACCGCTTAGACATCATCCTCATGGATATTCAAATGCCAGAAATGGATGGCATTCGTACCAGTGAATTAATCCGCAAAATACCACGCTATGTTGATACACCAATTATCGCCGTAACGGCTCATGCTATTAACGGTGAACGTGAGCGCCTACTTCGCGCAGGGATGGATGACTATCTGGCAAAACCCATCGACGAAAATATGCTGCGTCAGCTTCTGGCACGCTACTATCGCGATCCTAACCAGCAAGAATCACATACCGCAGCGGCATCACTCGAAGCCGATAGCGATCTGACGCTCGATTGGGAAATGGCACTGCGGCAAGCGGCTAACAAAGAAGAGCTGGCACGAGATTTACTCCAGATGCTGTTGGAGTTCCTTCCGCAGGTCAAAACGCAGGTGGAAGCGGCTCTCGAAGGTAATCAGGAACCGGCGATAGTGGACATTATTCACAAGCTACACGGTAGCTGTAGTTATAGCGGCCTTCCTCGCTTGAAACGTCTTTGTCGTTATATCGAGCAGCAGCTACGCCACGAAATTGCGGTGAGCGATTTAGAGCCGGAGTGGATGGAGTTACTCGACGAAATTGAAAACGTAGAAAAAGCCGCACAGGAGAAACTGAACGGCTAGCGTTGTTGGGCGCTCAATCACGGGTAAAACGATGATTGAGCGCGAGCTAGATAGCTATTTTCTACAGCAATTAACCTTCAACAATCACGGTTGCGCAGGCATAGCGACGTTCATCAGCCAAAGAAACGTGAATAGACGTAATCCCCATTTCTTGCGCCAGCTCAGCGGCACGGCCGTGTAAACGCAGCACCGGCTTGCCCAACGAATCGTTGTAAACTTCAAACTGAGCAAAGGCCAGCCCGTTACGAATACCGGTGCCAAATGCCTTAGCCGCCGCCTCTTTCACCGCAAAACGCTTGGCTAAATAACGAATTTTCTGCTGATGAGCGCAGTATTGCTCCCATTCAGCGGGCGCCAATACGCGTTT